>NZ_NPFV01000003.1:0-214985 GCF_002259365.1 Rhodococcus sp. 14-2496-1d
GCGGAGTTGACCGCCCCGGAAGCTGCCGCTGCGTGGCAGTTGCTCGAGGAGATGGCCGACACCTTGTGCCCGAAAGATCCGCGCGGGAAGAAGGAACGCCTGTGTGATGCATTCATGGCCCGGATGCACGGTGAACCCCGCTTGGCATGCCTGTGCCGACGGGAGGACTGCCCCAAAGCGGGAGCAGCATTGCCCGATCGGCGGGTGCCGTTGACGATGGTCACCGTCGACATCGCCACCCTGATCGGGTTGCTCGCGAACCCGGCGTATCTGGCCGGGCACGGTTCGATCGATCCTGATCTCGCTCGGGAGTTGGCGCGCAGCAGTCAGTGGCAGATCCTGCTCACCGAAGCGGTCACCCTCGCCGAGAAACTCGGACTGGCCGTGCAGAACCCGGAAACCGGGGAATGGGAACGAACACCGAAAAAGCAGACGCAGGAACAGGACCCAGGGTCGGCAGCGACAGCGGACACGGGCACGGACGCCGACTCAGGGACAAACACCGCGTCGGGAACACGCGCTACCGAGACCCACAGCCGCACCGACAGCAACCCGGAACCCGAGTCCGAGTCCGAGACCGAGACCGAGACCGAGACCGAGACCGAGACCGAAACTTGCACGACCACATGTGCTCCCGTCGACGTCGACACCGATGCGACCACTGCCCCGGAGGTGGAACCGGCGAACGGATCCGTCACCGCTGCATCGCCGACACCCTCGCCATCTCCGACCAGCACGCCGGTAACGAACACGACCACCTCGCCCTCACTCTCACCTTCGCCCTCGCCCTCGCCCTCGCCCGCATCAGCACCACCGACAGCGGCGGGATCTGCGTCCGACCCGGAAACAGATCCCGACCGTGACTCAGATCCAGCAGTCGTGCATGCAGCATCGGCACGAGGTGCGGTCGGCACATCGAGTTCGACACCCGTCCCGACCGGAGAACCACCTCGAACACCGGATCCGGCACCTGCACCAACACCGATGCCGCCCAGCACTGCACCCGATCGAACCCGAACTCCTTCTGCTTCGGATCGACCCGAGCAACTCAGGACGGTCCCGCCGACACCTGGACTACCGCCGGCGACGAACAACGCAGCGACCACTCCAGGCGCAGACACATCCTCACCTGTACCCGACGGCGGCGACAACCAGCGACGGACGCAATCACTGACCTCCGCCGCAGCGCTGTTCTGTACCCACACTCCCGTCGGCCGGGGCACACGGCACAGCTCTGCCCTCGGTCTGCCCGCCAGCGACCCGGGCTCGACACTCCGGCCGAACCGAACCGTCCACAGAGCAGGCCACACACCCGGGGGCCTCTATCTCGGCAACGCCTCCCTTGCCGCCGCACTCGAAGCCGCCATCGCCGCAGACCCCACCCTCGGAAACTCGGTACCCCGCGACCCACTCACCGACCGCGCCCTGATCTACCGACCCGACGCCCTCACCACCGCAGCCGTCCGCCTTCGCGACAAACACTGCCGCTTCCCCGGCTGCCACCGCCCCGCCGCCCGCTGCCAACTCGACCACATCAACCCGTTCGACCACAGCAACCCCGTCGGCGGCGGCTGGACCACCGTCAACAATCTGCAGTGCCTCTGCGACTACCACCACGCCGTCAAGACCGCCGGCTACTGGAAAGCCGTCATGCTCCCCGGCGGAGCGATCCTGTGGACGTCGACATCGAAGACCACCCGAATCACCCTGCCCGCCAACGGCACCGCCGTCCCGATCCTCGGTAACGACCTCAGACCACACATCCCCACCCAACCGAGAAACTCCGGCATCATCGCCTACCCCCACCCACCCGACCACCGGAAGTCGGAATCACCGTCGGACAGTCAGGACACCGAAACCCCGCCCTTCTGAAGATCGAACTTTCGTGAAGGCCTTGGGGACCCGTGCCGGCGCTCGCCTCGAGGTCAGGAACCCGAACCCACGTGCACGAACACGATGAACCGTCGGCCCCTGGCCGAACGACGACATCGGTCCGTGCGGCCTGCAGAATGGTCGGCGCTCGTCGACCGGCATACTCGAGAAATGAGCAATTCACGTGCAAGAGCTCGCCCCCGGGCACTGTCGTTGCACGGCCGCATCAGAGTGTTGACGATGAGCGTGGCAGCACTGGCAGTCGCAGTGAGTGCTCTCGCGATCTATCTCGTCGCAGAACAGGCCCTCCGCTCACAGATCGTGGACCGCGTCGAACGCAACAGCGACGCTCTCATTGCCAGCGCCGCATCCGGCGTTCCGGCGGGTCTCTTCGGCTTCGGTATAGAAGACACCGAAGGCACCGCGGTGAAAGCAGCGCTGGTGACGCCCGACGGCACGTTGGTGACGTCGACGACTGGCACCGAGCCCTTCACCAATTCCGACGGAGTTCTGGACGACGCGGAGAAATCTGTCGTGGACGGCACCGTCGAGCAATCGCTGCGCGAGGTACGAGGCTATTACCTGTCGGCAGCACGCACCGGCTCCGGCGGAACGATCATGGTGGCCGAATCGCTCAATGAAGCGTCACCCTTGCTGGCCAAGCTCACACTCGCACTCGTCATCGTCGGAGCATTTCTCGTCGCGCTTGCCGGCGTCGCCGGTGCAGCCGTGGCCCGTACCGGCCTCAGGCCGGTACGCCGACTTCGCGCGGGCACCGAACGTGTGGCCCGGACCGGGGACTTCGAGCCCATCGATGTCAACGGTGACGACGAACTGGCTTCACTGGCCAACAGCTTCAACGAGATGTTGGCGTCCCTGTCTCGTTCGCGAGCACGACAGGGGCAACTGATCGTCGACGCAGGAGCGGAACTGATGGAGCCCCTGACGGCACTGCGTACGAACATCGACCTACTGATGTCGCTCGACGGGCCCGACGCACCGTCGATGTCCGAACACCAGCAGGACCGACTGCGCGTCGAGGTCATCGCTCAGATGGACGTCATCATCGGATTGGTACACGATCTCGTCGATCACGCCAGGGAGCCCGCGCCGACACCCCAGTGAGGACCTTCGAGTGGATCAGGACGAGAGCCGCACCCCGGTGAGCTGTTCGGACACCTCCCAGAGTCGGCGTGCATCGTCCATGCTGCGCATCGGCTTCCACATGCCGACCTCGGTCGGTGGCCCGCCGATGACTCGTTTCGGGCCGAAGAACTGATCCCCACCCGCGGCTCCACCCGCGGCTGCAACCAATCCCGGCCGTGCTGCACTGTCCACCGTGCCCGCGATGCCGACGCGGGCAAGAACGCCGATCAATCGTCTTCCTGCCGAATCTTTCGGGCGCCCCAATTCCGGTTGTGCCGCAAGCAGATTGGTCGGCGAAACTCCGGGGTGAGCGATGTTGCTGGTGATTCCCCAGCCGCCGGCCCTGCTGCGCGCCTCGAGTTCGCGTGCGAACAGAGCCACCGCGAGCTTCGATTGACCGTAGGCCTTCATGACGTCGTAGGAACGCTCCCAGTTGAGATCGTCCCAATTGATGGTCGCCGACCGTGCCGCAATGCTCGTCTGATAGGTGACTCTCGCATCACCTTTGCGCAGCAGCGGCAACAGACCGAGGGTGAGCGCGAAGTGGCCGAGGTGATTGGTGCCGAACTGCAGCTCGAAACCATCCTGGGTGACCTGGCGTGCAGGTGGCTGCATGACACCGGCGTTGTTGACGAGTATGTCGATCGCCCGTCCATCGGATGAGAAATCGTTCACCAGAGCGGAAACGGATTCCAACGACGACAGATCCAGCGCCCGAGTGGCGACCTTCGCTCCCGGCACGGCGGCTCGGATCGATTCGGCGGCCCGCTCCCCCTTGGTGGCCGAGCGCACCGGCATCACGACCTCGGCACCGGAGCGGGCGAGCTGCGTGGCGATGACCGTTCCGATCCCGTCGCTCGCTCCCGTGACGACGGCCACCTTGCCCGTCAGATCGCGAAGGGATGTGTGTGCTGTTCGGCTCATGACAAGCTCCTGTGTCGGTGTTGATCGTGTGGATTCGACCTGCAGAACCCATGTTCGACGATTGCCGCGGGCTCATCCAGGACTTGCCGATCCACTGATACGACCGCCACCGTCGAATCGCGTCAGGACAGAACCTGAGTTCCCACCACCGCGAGCAGTTCCAATTTGGCGTAGCTCTCGCTGCCGGGCACTGCCGTGTACACCAGCAGTCGATGCGCCTGCTCGGGGTCCAGCAGTGTCTGGCAGTTCAGTTGCAGCAGGCCGACCGTCGGGTGCAGAAACCGCTTCGACTCGGGTGGGTGAACTCCCACTTCGCGCTTCGCCCACAGGGTTCGAAACTCCTCGCTGACCTCGAGCAATTCTGCGGACAGGTGCGCAGCTCTCGAGTCGGGTCCGCGAAGAGTGACGATCTCGCGCAGCCCCGACGCGTACACCCGAGACAGCACCGCACGCTCTTCGGGCGGGTACGACTGCCGGGCCTCGGGGTCGGTGAACCATCGGTATCCCAGGCTCCGGTTCGGCCCGGTGCGCAGCGACGCATCACCTGTCAGTGCCGCACCCAGCGGCGTCTGACGCAGCGTCTCTCCGATTTCGGACACGATCTCGGCGGGCGTGTCGTTCAGGCGGTCCAGAATTCGGAGCATTCCCGGGCTGACGTGCTCGCTCGACGAACCGCGGGCGGGAGGATTGTGCCCGGCCAATCGAAACACGTGATCACGCTCACCGAGCGACAGATGCAGTCCCTGCGCGATCGAGGCGATCATCTGCGCCGACGGAGCGGGTCCGGTAGCCCGTTCGAGTCGTGCGTAGTAGTCGGTCGACATGTGGCACAGCTCGGCCACCTCTTCGCGGCGTAGGCCCTGGGTCCGTCTGCGCTGCCCTCGCGGCAGCCCGACGTCCTCGGGTTGCAGAGATTCGCGCCTCTGCCGGAGAAACACTGCCAATTCCGATCGATCGATCACCGCGGAGCCCCTTCCGGTCGAACGCGGTTGCCTCTGCCGCAATTGTGCCCTCTCCGCGATGGCTATTGTTCAACGATGAGCGCTCCCCTGACCATCGTCACCGGTGGAAGTCGCGGAATCGGTGCCGCCGTATCCCGACGGCTGGTGGCCGACGGGCACGATGTGGTGATCGGCTATCGCTCCGACGCCGCCGCCGCTGAAGGGTTGGCCGCCGAGCTGTCGGCATCCGGCCGAACCGTGATCGCCGTACGCGCCGACACCACCGACGAGCAGGCGGTGATCGATCTGTTCGGCGCCGCCGGCGAGATCGGAGCTGTCACCGGTCTGGTCAACAACGCCGGTTCGGCACGCGCAGTCGGGCTGCTGGTCGACAACGACATCGAGACCATCAGAGCAGACCTCGACGTCAACCTGGTCGGTGTGCTCACCTGCTGCAAGTACGCGATCGCGGCGATGGTCGAATCGGGTGGCTCGATCGTCAACATCTCCTCAGCTGCCGCGACTCTGGGCAGCCCCGGCATGTACGTCCACTACGCGGCGGCCAAGGCCGCCGTCGACACGCTGACAGTCGGTCTGGCGAAAGAAGTTGCTGCGCAGAACATTCGCGTCAACGCGGTGGCACCGGGCATCATCGAGACCGACTTCCATCGCGATCGACAGCGACCACAGAAGATGGCGTCGAGCATTCCCCTCGGCCGCCCCGGTGCGCCGGACGAGATCGCCGGAGCCGTGTCCTGGTTGCTCTCCGATGATGCGCGATACGCGACCGGAACCGTCGTCAGGGTGGCCGGCGGAATGTGAGTACTTCGGTCGTGACTACCGAGGGGCGATGCGATGCAGCTCCACGTTCGTCAGCGCACCGCCCTCGGCTGTGGCGGTCATGTACGTACAGAACGGTTGGCGGCGCCGATCCGTCGGTGAACCGGGGTTGAGCAGCCGAAGACCGTTGTCCGCGAACGTGTCCCACGGGATGTGACTGTGCCCGAACACGAGCACGTCCGTCTCCGGGTACGCCGCGGCCATGCGTCGTTCACGTCCCGTCGCAGCTCCGGTCTCGTGGATCACGGTGAACCGAACCCCGCCGAGCACGACGTCGGCGCGTTCGGGCATCAGCGCGCGCAACTCGTCACCGTCGTTGTTCCCCCAGCACGCGACCAGACGACGCGACCGCCGTGACAGCTCCTCGAACGATGCGAGGTCCACCCAATCACCGGCATGGATCACGACATCCGCGTCGTCGACGGCCGCCCACACCTCGTCGGGCAGGTCGCGTGCACGCTTCGGGAGATGAGTGTCGGCGATCAGCAGCAACTTCACCCGTCGATTGTGCACGTCGCCCTTCATCGGAAGTCCCTCGATCTGGACGCAACTCGGAGATCCATCAGTTGCAGATGATCGGCAACCACGGTCACCGCACCCTCGGCGTTCTGTACCTTGCCGCGAATCAGCAACGCCGGAGCCGTGATTGCCAGCTTGCGGTACTTGGCCCACAACCCGACCGAGCACACCACGTTGACCATGCCGGTCTCGTCCTCGAGGTTGATGAACGTGACGCCTCCGGCCGTGGCCGGCCGCTGGCGATGCGTCACCGCACCGCCGACGAGCACTCTGTCTCCGTCGGGGATCTGCAGCAGTCGATTCGCGGGAACCACGCCGAGCGAATCGAGCCGATCTCGAAAGAACTGGGTGGGATAGGAATCCGGTGACACACCGGTTGCCCAGACGTCGGCCGACGCCAGATCGAGGTCCGTCATGCCGGGTAACGCAGGCGCTTTCGTCGACGCTCCGATGCCGGGGAGCAGACCGGGCCGCTCCCCCGCCACCGCACCCGCAGCCCACAGTGCCTCTCGACGGGTGATGCCGAAACACCCGAGTGCGCCTGCCGTGGCCAGCGCTTCCGCCTGCGCCACCGACAGTTCGACGCGTCCCGTCAGGTCAAGGAACGAGGTGTACGGCCCATGTGCGTCTCGCGCGTCGACGATCTTCTGAGCCAGAGCAGTACCGATGAACTTCACGTCCGCCAACCCCATCCGAATCTCGAGCCCGTTTCCCTCCAGGTTCGCATGACCGAGACTGGCATTGACGTCGGCACCGTGGACCAGCACGCCGTGTCGCCTGGCGTCGGCGACCAGAGATTGCGGTGAATAGAAACCCATCGGCTGGGCGCGCAGCAGTCCGGCACAGAACGCCGCCGGGTGATGCAGCTTGAACCAGGAGGAGTAGAACACCAGTGAGGCGAAGCTCTGCGAATGGCTCTCGGGGAAGCCGAAATTGGCGAAGGCCGACAGCTTCTCGTAGATTCGGTCGGCAGCTGTACCGGTGATGCCGTGCAGGTCGCGCATCCCGTCGTAGAACCGTCCCCTCAGCAGTTCCATCTTCTCCGGTGACCGTTTCGATCCCATGGCACGGCGTAGTTGATCGGCGTCGGCGGCACTGAAACCCGCAACATCGATGGCCATCTGCATCAGCTGTTCCTGGAACAGCGGCACACCGAGTGTTCGATCGAGCGCCTTCTTCAGCGACGGATGCTCGAAGATCACCGGCTCGAGTCCGTTGCGGCGCTTGATGTACGGGTGCACCGAACCACCCTGGATCGGACCGGGACGGATCAGCGCGACCTCGACCACCAGATCGTAGAAGTTGCGCGGCTTCAGACGCGGCAGAGTGGCCATCTGCGCGCGGGACTCGACCTGGAACACCCCCACCGAATCGGCTCGCTGGAGCATCTCGTACACCTCGGGCTCGGACAGATCGATCGAGGCGAGTTCGATGTCGATGCCCTTGTGCTCGGCGATCAGGTCCATCATGTAGTGCAGCGCCGAGAGCATACCGAGTCCGAGCATGTCGAACTTCACCAAACCCACTGCGGCACAGTCATCCTTGTCCCACTGGAGCACACTGCGGTTCTCCATCGTCGCCCATTCCACCGGGCAGACATCGGCGATCGGACGATCACAGATCACCATGCCGCCGGAGTGAATGCCGAGGTGACGTGGGAAGCCCTCGATCTGACGGGCCAGGTCGAGAACGGAGTCGGGAATTCCGTCGCCGTCCTGATCACCGATTCCGGACCAGCGGGTGATCTGCTTGCTCCACGCGTCCTGTTGTCCCTGCGAAAAGCCGAGCGCACGCGCCATGTCTCGTACCGACGACTTGCCGCGGTAGGTGATGACGTTGGCCACCTGGGCGGCATGGGTGCGGCCGTACTTGGCGTAGACGTGCTGGATCGCCTCTTCTCGACGATCGGATTCGATGTCGATGTCGATGTCGGGCGGCCCGTCGCGCTCGGGTGCGAGGAACCGCTCGAACAGCAGCTTGTTCGCCACCGGATCGACGTTGGTGATGCCGATCGCGAAGCAGACAGCCGAGTTGGCCGCCGAACCCCTTCCCTGACAGAGGATGTCGTGAGTCTTGCAGAAGTGGACGATGTCGTGGACCACCAGGAAGTAGCCGGGGAATTCGAGCCTCTCGATGATGTCGAGCTCGTACTCGAGCTGCGAATAGGCGGCCGGGTTCGCCGACTGCGAGCCGTACCGACGGGTGGCTCCCTCCAACGTGAGTCGACGCAGATAGCTGATCTCGGTGTATCCGTCGGGCACATCGAACGGTGGCAGGCGCGGCGCGATCAGCTTCAGATCGAACGAACACTCACGACCGAGCTCGACGGCACCGCGCACCGCGCCCGGATAGTGACGGAACAGTTCGGCCATTTCCGCCCCGGACCGTAGATGTCCACCGCCGGTCGGTGCCAACCAACCGGCAGCCTCGTCCAAGCTGCTCCGTGCGCGCACAGCCGCCATCGCCATGGCCAATCTCCTGCTACGCGGCCCGGCGTAGTGCGCGGCCGTGGTGGCGATCGTCGGAAGGCCGTACCGCTGCGCCAGAGTCGCGAGTGCGTCGTTGCGCTCGTCGTCGTCTGCGACGCCGTGCCGGGTGAGTTCGACGGTGACACGATCGGATCCGAACCGGTCGACGAGTGTGCGCAGCGCGGCCTCTGCTGCCTCCGGACCACCACGCGAGAGCGCCTGGCGAACATGCCCCTTCCGACAACCGGTGAGAATCTGCCAGTGACCGCCCGCCGATTCGGTGAGTTCGTCGATGTCGTACTGCGGCTTACCTTTGACCCCGCCCGCCAGGTGCGCAGCGGCGATCCGACGCGAGAGCCGGCGATACCCCTCCTGTCCGCGAGCGAGCACCAGTAGGTGGGTGCCGTCGGGATCGGTCTCTCCGGCTCGGGATCGATGGGTGTCCAACGAGAGTTCGGCACCGAACACGGTTCCGATACCGAGAGCTCTGGCTGCCTCGGCGAACCGCACGACCCCGTAGAAACCGTCGTGGTCGGTGATGGCGATGGACTCGAGGCCGAGGCGTACCGCTTCCTCGACCATCTCCTCGGGCTGCGAGGCACCGTCGAGAAAACTGAACGCCGAGTGCGCGTGCAATTCCGCGTAGGGAGTCACCGACAGAGTGGGCTTGTCGATGGTGCGGTCGTAGACGTCCCTCTTTCGTGACCACGCCGGGCTGTCACCTCCGTCACCCTCGGCCACGGGCTTCGGGCGTCCGGACAGGACTCGTTCCATCTCCGACCACGTGGGTGGTCCGTCGTTCCATCCCATCGAGACCACCTTCCCTCACGTCGCCACCTCATCGAACACTTGTTCTAATGAGAACACGGGGGTCCGACACGGATCAACTAGAGTCGAATCGCCACTGACCCTTTTTCGCCGAATCCCTTTCACAGAGCCGGAGCACAGACGTGACGCGTTGGGCCTCGTTCGTCGTATCGCACAAACGATGGGCACTCGCAGTTGTCGTCGCCGTCGTCGCCGTCGGCGGAATCTTCGGACTCGGCGTCTTCTCGAAACTGAGCGAGGGCGGCTACGCCGACGCAGGCAGCGAATCGTCCGAGGTCGCACGGCTGGTGCAGGGCATAGGCCAACCGACCCCCGACATCGTCGCGATCTACACCGCCCCCGAGGGCCGGTCGATCGACGACATCGGACCACAGGTGCAAGCGACGCTCGACGAGTTCAGCAGTCGATACACCCTCGGCAACGTCGCCTCGTACTGGAGCGCAGACCCGATCAGCAAGGAATTCCTGGTCTCCAAGGACCGAACCAAGGCGTTGGCCACGGTGTACCTCGGCGCGAACTCGGGCGTCACGTTCAACACCTTCGGCGAGCTTCCACCACAGCTCGAAGTGCCCGGCATCGAATCTCAGTTCGCCGGCGCGACGGTGGTGGGAGTCTCGCTCAGCGAAACCCTCGAACGCGACCTGATCCGCTCCGAGATCATCGCTGTTCCCATCACACTGCTGCTGCTGATCTTCATCTTCGGCGGCGTGATCGCCGCAGCGGTTCCGGTCTTCGTCGGCATTCTGAGCGTGCTCAGTTCCCTGGCCATCCTGCGGGTGCTCACCGAGTTCACCGAAGTCAGCTCGTTCTCGATCAACGTCGCGTCGTTGCTGGGATTGGGCCTGGCCATCGACTACGGACTGTTCATCGTCAGCAGGTTCCGCGAGGAACTGCGCGGTGGATCGACGCCGATCGACGCGACAATCCGCACCGTCGCCACCGCAGGCAAGACCGTCGTCTTCTCCGGACTGCTGCTGATCTGCGCATTCGCCGGGATGCTCGTCTTCCCGCAGGCAGTGATCCGATCTCTCGGGTTCGGGGCCATGGCCGCAGTGGCGAGTGCAGCCGTCCTGTCACTGACCGCGGTTCCCGCCCTGCTCGCCATTCTCGGTACCCGCATCAACTCCTGGACGTGGTCGCGCACAGCGTCCGACCGAGGCGATGCACGCGCACACAAGTTCTGGGGCGGCGTCGTCACCCGCGTCATGAAGCATCCGGGCATCGTCGCTGCCGTCATCGTCGCCGGCTTGCTGATCATCGCCACCCCGATCCTGAAGGTATCGCTCGGAGAGGTCGACTACACGGCGCTGCCGAAGGACAACCCTGCGCGCATGGCGTTCGAGACTCTCGGCTCCGACTTCGAATCCACCGGCGAGGGCGCAACCGTGGTTCTGCGCGGCCTGGACGGCGTCAAGCCTCAGGGCGCACCGATTGCGGCGCTCACCTCCGCCGTGGAATCCACGCCCGGTATCGCCCGAGCCGAATTCCTGGGCTCGAAGGACGATTTCGTGACGCTGCAGGCGTCCTACAGCGAACCGACCGGCGGGCTGAGCGAGGCCGAATCCCAATCCGACGCAGTGGCGGCGCTGCGCGCGATCACTCCTCCGGACGGTACCGAGATCCTCGTCGGCGGCGGACGAGCCAACGTCGACGACGGCAATGCGGCGATCGCGAAGTGGCTACCGGTGATGATCACGATCATGGTCGTCTCGACGCTGGTGTTGTTGTTCCTCGCATTCGGATCGATCGTGTTGCCGATCAAGGCGGTCCTGATGGCCGGACTGAGCCTGGCCGCCACCTTCGGCGCACTCACGTGGGTGTTCCAGGAAGGCCACGGAGCCGGCCTGCTCGGCGTCACCCCCGGTCCGCTCGAATCGACGTTCGTTGTTCTCATTCTCGCGGTCATCTTCGGCTTGTCGACCGACTACGAGGTGTTCCTGATGTCGCGCATGGTGGAGGCTCGCGCGGCTGGAGCGAGCACCGAGGAAGCGGTGATCTTCGGCGCTCAACGCACCGGACGCATCGTGACCGCGGCGGCGCTGATACTGATCGTCGTCACCGGGGCCTTCACCGTCTCGGGTCTGTCGATCATGAGGTTCCTCGGCGTCGGAGTCATCCTGGCGCTGATCATCGACGCCACCATCATCCGGATGTTGCTGGTTCCGTCCCTGGTCAAACTCATGGGCGAGGCGAACTGGTGGGCACCGGCCTGGATGAAGAAAGTGCACGAAAAAGCAGGTATCGGGCACTAGCACCGGAACTTACCTTGGAGTAAGGTCGGCTCGCATGGCGAACTACATCGTAACCGGCGGTACCGGGTTTCTCGGGAAGAACGTCCTGCCCCGATTGCTCGAACGTGATGCGCTCGCCGCGATCCACGTGCTGGTGCGTCCGGGATCGGTGGCCCGTCTCGAGCGATTGGCACAGCACCTCGACGGCGGCGACCGAATTCACCCGCTGGTCGGCGATCTCACCGAGCCGGAGCTCGGACTCCGAGACGTGCCTGCCGACATCGACCACATCCTCCATCTCGGAGCCGTATACGACCTGACCGCAGGCGACGAGCAAGCCCCGACCAACGTCGCCGGAACTGCCTCGGTGATCGGCCTCGCCGAGAAGACCGGGGCCCGCCTGCACCACATCTCGTCGATCGCCGTTGCGGGCGACTATCGAGGAACGTTCTCCGAGAACGACTTCGACCTCGGCCAGAATTTTCCGACTGCCTATCACCGCACCAAGTTCGAGTCCGAGAAGTTGGTCCGCGACAGCGCTGCGGACTGGCGGGTGTATCGGCCTGCCGCGATCATCGGGCACTCGGAGACCGGTGCCATCGACAAGGTGGACGGACCGTACTTCTTCTTCCCGTTCTTCGCGGAGCTGGCCAAGCTGCCCTCCGTCGTACCGATCACGGTGCCGAAGATGGGCGCTACCAACCTGGTTCCGGTCGACTACGTCGCCAACGCCATCGTCGAGCTCGTGCATCGAAACACCGCTCCCGGCAGCGTGTTCCATCTGGTCAATCCGACGCCTCAGTCGATGGCAGAGGTCTACGCCGCGTTCTCGTCGGCAGCGGGATCTCGCGCGCGAATTGTCGACGTGCCAGGAGCGCTGGTCGCTCCCGTGGTCTCCCCCAAGTCCAGGGCCGTGCGCAAGCAACGCGACGCCGCCCTTCGTGATCTCGGAGTACCTCCGGTGATGCTCGAACACCTGACTCTGCCCACCGTGTTCGAGTCGGCATCGACACAGAAAGCGTTGCAGGGCAGCTCGATCACGCCTCCACCGCTGCGGACGTACGCCGATCGAGTGTGGACTCACTGGCGGGAGAACTTCGATCCCAAGCGCAACCGCCGAAACGACCCACGCGGGCCGCTGTTCGGCCGTCACATCGTCATCACCGGTGGCTCGTCCGGAATCGGTCGTGCCAGCGCCGAAGCAGCTGCCCGCAAGGGTGCGGTGGTCATTCTGCTCGCGCGCGGTCAGGATCAACTCGACGAGGTGGTCGAGCACATCCGCGAATCGGGCGGCACCGCCTACGGTTACTCGTGCGACGTCACCGACAGCGAATCGGTGGATCAGACCGTGAAAACCGTTCTGAGCGAACACGATCACGTCGACATGCTGGTGAACAGCGCCGGACGATCCATCCGCCGCGCACTCTATCGATCCACCGATCGATTGCACGACTACGAGCGCACCATGGCCGTCAACTACTTCGGGGCGATCCGTTTGGTGCTGACACTGTTGCCACACATGCGTGAACGTCAGTTCGGGCACGTGGTCAACATCTCCAGCGCTGCGGTCCTCGGACACCCGCCTCGGTTCTCGGCCTACGTGGCCAGCAAGGCCGCGCTCGACGGCTTCACCGATGTGGCTGCCGCAGAGACACTCTCGGATGGAATCACCTACACCACCATTCACATGCCCCTGGTGGACACACCGATGATCACCCCGACGGGAGACAAGAACGTCGGTCCGGTGTTCTCACCGGAGAAGGCTGCCGCGATCGTCATTCGCGCACTGAGCGACAAGCCGAAGCGAATCGACACTCCACTGGGAACACTCGGGCAATTCGGTGCCATGTTCGCCCCCAAGGGCAAAGACCGCACGATGCATCAGCACTACCGAAAATTTCCCGAATCCGCGGCAGCCAAGGGTGAAACGCCGGTCACGATCGAGGACGGGAAGGTGCCCTATCGGGTGCGTCCCTACGATCCGAAGGCTCCGAGCGCACGCATCGGCAAGGTGATCCGACGCGTCGGAAGACTGGTCCCCGGCACCAGTTGGTGACCGGCAGAACTCAGCGCAACAGAGCCTTTGCCCACACCCGCAGAAATCCCTGACTCAGGTACGTCAGAGTGCCGATGGCGAGTGTCCATTTGACGGTGCTGACCACGGTGGTGGCGCGGACGACGGTGTCGGCGATCCGTTCTCGGTTGTCGACCAACACCAGTCCGACGACGTTCTCGATGTAGTCCCCGGCGGCGGAGGCAACGGGAGCGACGGCCAATGCCGTCGTCACTGCGGGGCTCAGCTGAGTCTTCTCCGCCAGGCTCCTCGCGCCTGCACGCAGCGCGACGGCATAGATCGCGGGATGTACGAAGTCGGGCAGATAGTGGCTGCGGAACCGAGCGATCTCGGTCTCGTCCATGCTCGCCAGGATCTGCCAGTAACGCTGGGCGGACCACGCCGTCTGTACGGCAAGCACTTTCGGAGCTGCGGGGCCGAGCAGTCGGGCGATATTGGCCTGGGATACGACGAACAGCGCCGACCAGCCCAGCATTCTGCGATCGAGCACGCTCAGAGACATGCACGGATCCTAGTTCGTCAGAAACGGCAGAACTGCTGCCTCGAACGCCGAGTATCCGTCGCGATGGATGCTGTGCCCGGTGCGGAACGCCTCGACGCGGCAGGTCGGAATCTCGGCGACCATCGCGGCCAGCCGGTCCGGATCGACCATGCCGCCCGGACCTCCTCGAAGCACCAGCGTCGGAGCCGTGATGTCGGCCAACGACGCCCACCACTGCGGATTCGGTCGACGGAACTGCTCGAGAGCAGTGGTGGTCATCGAGCGATCGAAGGCGAGTACCGCGCGGGGGTGCAGAACGACGCTGGTCGCTGCGTGCCAGAGTTCGGTCACCGACGGCATCCTGCCGGTCAGCGTCGGCGGAGCGTCCCCCGGCCGAATCGGTATCGGAAGCTCCTCGAGGACCAGACGGCGGACGAGCTGCGGGCGACGCTGCGCGACGAGCGAGACCGCGTATCCGCCCAGGGAATGCCCGACGAGATCGACTTCGTCGAGCTCGAGGTGGTCGATCAACGCCATCAGGTCTGCCCCGAAGGAATTGAATTCGTACGTGGACGTGTGCGCACTCTTGCCGTGTCCGCGCAGATCGACGGTGATCACTCGGCTGCCCTGTGCGGTGAGTGCACGGGTGAACCGATCCCAGGTTGTGCTGTCGCCGCCCATTCCGTGCACCAGCATCACCGGTACCGAATCCGAGTTGGCGTGCCCCAGCGGGGTGAACGAGCGATACGCGATGTCGACACCATCGAGGTCGACCGTCTCCGACATCATCTGCATTCTCTCGACGGTAGCGGTGCCGCTATTCGTAGATTCCTTCCACCCGCCACCGACCCTCGTCGAACACCAGCAGCAAGGCCCTTTCGTCGTCGAGCACCACCTGGGCTCGCGCCGTCGGACCCGTCGCCGCGTGGCCACTGTCCCACCATCGCTCGTCCACCGGCCACGGCCCGGCCAGACCCGTCAGTTCCCATTCCTTGGTGCCCCAGCGCAATCGCGACGGCGGTGCATCGAACACACCACGATCGGTGACGCCGATTCCGGTTCCCGACCGATTCATCAGCGTCACCGTCGGACGTGTCTCGATCACTGCCGCCGGAGCAGGCTCCGGGAGCCGTCCCGGCCAGGGATCCGACGGATCGGACATCGGCACCAGTTCGTCGCCGAGTGGACGCAGGGTGATCCGTTCGGCCGGCCCGCGGCCGCCGCTGAGCACACCACCGAGCACCGATTCGCCGCCGAGCAGACCCTGCACACGCACCAAGGCCCGACGCGCCCTCTCGTCCTCGTCCCCGACACTGCCCCACAAACCCAGCTGCAGCTCACCGGCGGCCACCACTTCGATGGGTTCGAGCCGTAGCACGGTGATCGCGGACGTCGGCTTGTTCTCGCTGCGCCCGGTGATCCAGCCGTCGAGCTGCCAGCGCACGCGGTCGGCTGTTCCCTCCGGCGTCAACGGCTCGGCGCAGCGCCATATCCGCGACAGATTCTCGCCGTTACCGGTACTGGCGTGCACCAGCAGACGAGTGCACGCAACGGCAGCGGCAGCGAGCTTGGTGTGCAACTGCTCGGCCAACCCGCGCCCGGCGAACGCAGCTGCGTCGACCCGATCGATCGGCGGATCGCACAGGTACTCCACATCCAGGTCCGGCGGCAGAGCCCTGGCCGACGGCGGACGTTCGGGCTCACCTCGAGCACTGCGATGCGCCAACACGGCATCGGTACCGAAGCGCGACGCGACATCCCCGGGAGACAGGGCCGCGAAGTCGCCGATCGTTCGTAGACCCAAGCGTCGCAACAGATCCACCAGCTCACCGCGATCGGCCGCGGACATGCTCGGTTCGGCCGAGAGTTCTGCCACCGGCAACGGTGCGAGAAAGCCTGCACCCCCGCCGCGCGGCACCACCTGCGCATACCGCGCGGCGACGACCGCGGTGGACAGCTCGTCGGCGATACCGATCTGACATTCCACACCGGCAGCCGACGCTTCGTCGATCAACCGTTCCGCGGCCCGATGTTCGGTACCGAAATACCGTCCGACGCCGCGAGCAGAGAGAACCAGCAAGCCCGGTCGCAGCACTTCGACTCCCGGCGCGATGGCGGCGACGGCCGAGACCACGGGCTCGAACAATCGCGCATCACGATCGGTATCGGCGAGAGCGACGTGCACATCCGGGCACCGCGCCTGCGCTTCCCGACGGCGCAGGCCGCGCTTGATACCCGACGCCCGTGCCGTCGCCGAGCACGCGACGACCCGATTGGCCGAGGTGACGACCACCGGATGCGTCGCAGGGAGATCGGCCTGAGCAGCTGCTGCAACAGCGGGCCAATCGGGACACCACAGTGCAAGAACACGGCTGGAACGATCGATGCTCATGTCGAGACCGCGATCGACAACGGATTCTGTTCGCGCTCCTCGGCATGCCACTCGATGCGGCCGTTCTCCGAACGCAGGTCGAGTCGAACGGTGCGGGGCCGCATCGCCTTGCCGCGAGCGCACACCGACAATCGGACGCCGCGTAGTCGGCCGCGGCCCAGCTCCAGGCCCGTGCCGAGGCCGTCGTATCCGTGCACCGATGCGTCCAGTCGTAGCTCTGCCCCGTCCCAGTGCCCATCGGTCACCAGCAGCGTCGCCCCCTTGCTCCGCGCTCTGGCCACCACGGCCCTGGCCCGAGTGGGCGAGACCGACAGACCGCCGAGACCGAGTACCACGAGATCGACACCGTCGAGCAGAATGGCCGCCACTTCCACCGGGTCGGGACCGGGATCGGGAATCAGAGCCAGCTTGCTCAGTTGTGCACCCATTTCCACCGCGGCCAGAATTCCGAAACGAGGCTGCCCGATGACGGCGACATGCCCGCCGGCACCGGTCACCGCGGCCACCAACCCGATCAGGAGCGAGCCGGCACCGGAAACCGAGGCCACCGTTCCACGTACCAGTCCACCGTGCGGCAGCACCTCGATCAGCGCGGACGGCACCGGAAGAACGGGCCGCTGACGGGTCGGACGCGGTGTCGACGGTTCCGGGTGCACCGGCTCGACGGGGTCCGAATTCTCGATACGCACCGATGCCGTTTCGCCCCGAGAAGGCACGGCGGCCATCCGGCTACGCAGCAACGCCACACGCTCCGGCAGCGACAACCCGTCGAGCACATCCGGCGTGACGGAAGCTCCCGATACAGTCATGTCACTCCCCTTCGCGGCGTAGAAAATCGAGCCGAAACTTCGGTGTCCGACGAACGCGGGAAGTGGCGTATTCGAACACAATTTCGATCTGCACTCAGTAAAGCCGCTCGGACGGCAACTCGTCAAGGTGATGCCGAAGCCCCTGGTAGATGCCTCCGTCGCTCGGCTGCGGGCACGTCCAGCCATCGTCAACTAACCTGTGGGCGTGACGGATCAGCAGCGTGTTCGACGGGGCGTCGGGCCCGACTACCTCCTGGCAGGCAGATACCGCCTGGCCGGCAAACTCGGCGGTGGAGGCATGGGCGCGGTATGGCTCGCCACCGACACACTTCTGCACCGCCAGGTGGCCGTCAAGCAGGTCACGTCCACCACTCGGTTGACCCCGGAGCAGGCCGTGGAAGTACGTAACCGGGCCATGCGCGAGGGTCGCATCGCAGCCCGACTCTCCAGTCCCCACGCCATCGCGATGCACGACGTCGCTCTCGTCGACGGTGAGCCGTGGTTGGTCATGGAATACCTGTCATCGCGCAGTCTCGCGCAGGCACTCGGCACCACCGATTCGCTACCACCGTTCGAGGTAGCTCAGATCGGCGCGCAGATCGCCGACGCCCTGACCGAAGCGCACGAGGCCGGGATCGTGCACCGAGACATCAAGCCGGGCAACATTCTGATCGCCGATCGCGGTAAGGATCTGGGCATCGTCAAGATCAGCGACTTCGGCATCTCCCGCGCCAAGGGAGACGTCGAAGCAGCCGACGACAGCGTGATCACCGGCACCCCGGCATATTTCGCACCCGAGGTCGCACGCGGACAGGATCCCACCGCGGCCAGCGACGTGTTCTCCCTCGGCGCAACGCTGTACACGGCCATCGAAGGCAAACCGCCGTTCGACATCGATCACGATTCGATCGCACTGCTGCACCGAGTTGCCAAGGGGCAGATCATCGCTCCCACCCGCAGCGGCGATCTCACGGGCCCGTTGCTGCACATGCTCGAACCCGATCCTGCCCGACGCCCCACCATGGCGCAGGCTCGCGACGAGATGATCGTCGCCGCGATCAGCAAGCGCGGCAGCATAGCTCAGCTGCGCGGGGTGCCTCTGACGTCCGCGGACGGCGTGGTCCCGGCATGGGCGAGGCGCTCGACACCGGTCTCCGAATCTCGTCGTCCGTCGAGGGAGTTCGGAAGAACCATCGCGGGCCTGCCGGCCGTGCAACCCGGTGAGAGCCAAGCCAATCCGGTCCCGTCGACGTATTCGCCACCGCCGTTCGATCTACCGCGAAAGAAGAAGAACCCGATCGAGCACGTCCTGATGCGCATCGAGGACGTCGTCGGCGACCGAACGTCGATTCCATCTACCGCGATCCTCGCAGCACTCGTGCTCGCCATCGTGGTCGTTTTCGTTCTGGTGATCGCACTCCTGCTGTAGACGAACCCTCAACGCGACTCGTGCACGACGATCGCGATCTGAACCCTGTTGCTGCACGCCAATTTCGTCAGAATCCGCGAGACGTAGGTCTTCACGGTCGCGACACTCATGTACAACTCGGCACCGATCTCCGCATTGGACTTCCCCGACCCGACAGCACCCGCCACCTCGCGTTCGCGATCGGTCAGGGACTCGAGCAGGGCCCGCGCCCGCGCGGTGGCGGAGTCGTGCGATCGAGCGTCCTGCTCGCGCCAGTGGGCAACCAAGCGTCCGACGGCGGTCGGCGACAGCATCGATTCCCCGGTTCCGACGCGATGCACCGCGTCGACGATGTCCCGCGGCGGCGTGTCCTTGAGCAGGAATCCGTTCGCGCCGACCCGCAGTGCCCGCAGCAGGTACTCGTCGGTATCGAACGTGGTCAACACCACGATGGCAGCCGTGAACCCCTCCGCGCGAAGCATTTCGGTGGCCGCGAGCCCATCGAGGACCGGCATCCGCACGTCCATCAGAACCACGTCGGGAGACAACGCGTGCACTGCCTCGATGCCACTGCGACCGTCGGCCGCCTCACCGACCACCCTGATTCTAGGATCCGAGCTCAGGATCAGCGACAAGCCCGCGCGGACCAACGCGTCGTCGTCGACCAGCAACACCGTGAGTACATCGGGACCGTCGGCTACTTCGGGCACGGCAACCACGCTTCCAGACGGTAGACCACTCCGTCGCCGCGACGCGCGATTCCGTACTCGATTCGTCCGCCTGCCAATTCGACACGTTCGCTCAGACCGATCATTCCCGACCGCGAACCGGGTACTGCCGCGAAACCCTCTGTACCGAGACCGTTTTCGAGCCACACCCGAAGCTCATCACCGGCCGTCGTAAGCCCGCAGCGCACCGGCAGGCCGGGCGCATGCTTTCTGGCGTTGGTCAGACCTTCCTGGATCACCCGATGAACGGTGCGGGAAACAGAGGGCGTCAGCGTTGCGCCGGAAGGCAACTCGTCGACGAACGACACCCGAGTACCGGCCTTCTCCGAATCCTCGATCAGTTCGCCGATGTCCGCCACCCCCGGCTGTGGACGCGCCGAGGCCGCGACACCCGATCGGAGCACTCCCAATATCTCCCGCAGATCCTCCAGGGCACCGTGTGCACCGAGTCTGATGGTCGATGCGATCGCCTCGACCTCTTTCGCACCGACGTCCGGCCGCACCTCCAGCGCTCCGGCATGAAGACTGACCAACGAGATCCGATGTGCGAGAGCGTCGTGCATCTCGCGCGCGATCCGCTCGCGTTCGAGTCCCCGAACGGTCTCGGCGCGCAGATTCGATTCGTGTTCCGCTCGCTCTGCCCGCTCTCGTAGAGAATCGATCACCTCGCGGCGCGACTTGACGACGATGCCCCACGCGGCCGGGATACTCAGAAAGGCGAGACTGGCCATCGCGGTGTACGCAATCGACTGTTCGACCCACAGAATCGTCCAGATCATCGACGCCGCGAGATGCAGTACCACCACCGCGGTGGTGACCCGCCACGACTTTCGAGTAGCAACGGTGAAGACGGCCACCAACTCGGCACCACCGACAGCGTCGGTCAGGATCGTGCACACCGCCAGCGCTACCGCGATCTCGATCGGCCACCGGCGACGCCACCACAACGACACGGCACCGACAACGCCGACGAGGATCGAGACGACCGTTCGCGTGGTGGTCATCCCCTCGGTGCCTGCGGCCACCGACAGCACCAACAGCAGCGCGAACGCGATGGCGGCGACATCCCATGCGCGTTCCCGATGCCGTCGAAGCAGAGTTGTCATCGAACCGTCACGATCGAACCAGGGGACGCCAGTACTGGCTCGTCTTCTTGTCTCGCACCACGACGCCGAGTCGGTCCAGTTCCGTACGTAATTCACGCGCATCGGACGCGGCCTTCTTCTTCAGGGCCATCGCGCGGGCTTTGAGCACCGCGTTCACTTCCGGTGCCAGACCGGGAGTTTCGGGTACCCACAGGCGATAGAGATCGGCATAGGGATCGCCGGTCGCGACCGACCAACCTCGCTTCTCGAACGCCGCCTCGATGGCATCACGCTTCTCCTCGCTCGGCACCCGCACCAGCTGACGCGAGGCACCGTCGAGCAGAACCAGTTCCTTGCCGTCCACGAAGACTGTGCCGACCTCGGACTTCGAGATCGTGGCGGTCTCGCCTCTCTCGGTGATACGTACCTGCACCTCCGACACCGCCACCCGTGCAGTGTCGTAGAACGCGGCCGCCACCAGAGCCAGCCCGAGCAGTACTCCCAGCCCGATACAGACGTACCGCACCCACCACTGCGACCACGAAGCGATCAACTCCAGCGGACCCTGAAACGGTATCCAGGTGAGCGATGCTCCCCAGGAAGACACATAGGGCAGCCCGAACCCCAGTAGTCCCCCGATGATCACGGCACCGGCGATCAGGAAGAGCCGATCGCCGCGGGAGAACCACAGCACCGCCGGTGGCGTCTCCCCGAGCATCTTGTCGTCCATACCCTCACGGTATCGAGAGTGGGAGCAAGTACCCAGTCATCGAAAGTCGATACTTCTGCACCGACTTCCGAACGACCGCCGACCGTCGATCAGCCGAGAACGGGCATCACCAGTGTCGTCAGAGCGCCGTCGACCGCCGACCGCACCAGCATCGGACGGTCAGGAGCGGCGATATCGAGCATCAGGTCCGGTCCGACGGCCGATGCGACCGCAGCCTGCAGGACGGCCGCGTCGAAGAACACCGTCATGTCGGAACCGGTCACCCGAGCGGGGACCGCGACACCCTCGACCGTCAGGCCGTCCTGGCCGGCGTCGATCCGCAGCGTACCGCTGTCGAGAGGAACGAAATCTCGTTGCACCACAACCCTCGTCGCGGTCGGAGCCAGACCGTCGATGATCGTGCGCCAGTCGGGAAAGTCGCCGTCGACCAGATCCACAGTGTGCTGGACGCCTTCGGACTCGAACACCATCGCGTCGTCGGTTGCCGTCAGCACACAGTTTCCCGACGCGGGTAGCGTCCCGAGAGAGCCGACCGATGCGATACGGGACCAGGCTGCGCCGGGTGAGCTCTGTGCCACGAGGCTTCGGGTGGTGAGTCGATACCGATCCGTCGCGGTGAGGGTGACAGTGCCACCGTCCACCTCGACCAGCACACCCCGCAGCACCGGAAACTCCTCGCCCGTTCCGGCTGCAGACGCGACCTGCTCGACCGCAGACGCGAACTCGACGGCAGAAAGTGTTGCTGTGCAATATCTTTCGTCGAACAATCGGCGGATCGAGATCGCGGCCTCGGCGGCTGCCCGCGCGCGTGCGACGAGGTCGTCGACGTGCCGATCCACGATGTCGACCGCTGCAGCTCCGTCGCCGGCGAGTGCGGAGGCCACCTTGTCCAGTGGCATGCCGATGTCGCGCAACTGTCGAATGATGTTCGCTCTCTCGAACTGTGCACGGGAGTAGTAGCGATAGCCGGACTTGGCGTCGATGAAAGCCGGGACGAGCAACGCACAGTCGTCGTAGAACCGTAGAGCACTGGGGGTGAGTCCGCTCGCGCGAGCGAACGCACCGATGGTCAGGAATTCTTCCGCCGAATCAGTCATGGTGAAATCCTGAGGCTTCGGGTTGGTCGAAGGTCAAGCGTGATCCCGTGCCCGGATGTCGGGTGCCTAGTCGATTCGACGCTTGTGCGCCCATCGCGTGAGCGCATTCCTGTTGGACTGCTGAGTCTTTCGGAGAACGTTCGAGGCATGGGTCTCGACGGTCTTGACGGAGATGAACAGATCCTCGGCGATCTCACGATAGGTGTACCCGCGTGCCAACAACCGCAACACCTCCAGTTCACGGGGCGTCAGCGAATCCAGTTCCGGATCCAGCGGGGGCTCCGGGGCAGCGCTGCGACCGGTGAACGAGTCGAGGACGAACCCGGCCAGACGGGGGCTGAAGACGGCATCTCCCCCGGCGACGCGTCGAACACCGTCGGCGAGCTCCGAGCCGGAGATCGTCTTGGTGACGTACCCCCTCGCCCCGGCACGGATGACGGCGATGACGTCCTCGGCGGCGTCGGACACACTCAGGGCGAGACAGACCGGCCCCTCGGAGATGCGGTTCAACACCGCGACGCCGCCGCCGTCGGGCATGTGCACGTCGAGCAACACCACGTCCGGCTTCGTCGATTCGATGCCCGAGACCGCCTCGGAGACGCCTCCGGCTTCCCCGACGACGTCGATGTCCGCCTCGCGAGCGAGTTCGGCTCGCACACCGGAACGGAACACCGCGTGGTCGTCGACGAGGAAAACGCGGAAAGGTTCGGTCACGTCGACTGCTCCTGCTGGGTGGATTCGGAAGATTCGGTGGTGACGGAGGCTCCGTTGCGAGGCATGAAGATTCGCACTTCGGTTCCCTTGCCGACGGTCGACCGTACCTGCACCGTGCCACCGCGGCGCTCGATGCGTCCCCGAATGGACTTCGCCAGTCCCTGTCGATCCTCGGGTACCTCGGATTCGTCGAAGCCGGTACCGCGATCGCGGACGAAAACGCTGACCTGTTCCGGTTCGGTTTCGGCGAACAGATCGATATTGGTCTCACCGGAATGCTTGGCCGCGTTGACGAGCGCCTCTCGCGTGGCACCCAGCAGCGCGGTGAAGCTCTCACGGGACAGGCCCGACTCGATGTCGTCGGGCAGTAGGTGCACGTCGCCGACAGTGATGGGTCGAACCGTCGCTCCGTGCTGATCCTCGACCTCACCGGAGATGGTCTTGAGTGCGTCGGCCAAGCTGGAGTTGTCGGTGTCTCCGCCGTCGAACAGCCATTTGCGCAGTTCGCGCTCCTGCCCGCGCGCCAACCGCATCACCTCGTGCGGCTGATCGGACTGTTTCTGGATCAGGGCCAGTGTCTGGAGTACCGAATCGTGCAGGTGCGAGGCGATTTCCTCGCGCTCGTCGTTGCGGATGCGTGCAGACCGCTCGGCACCGAGCGCGCGCCAGGTGCGCAACCAGATGGGAACCGTCAACAGGCCGACGCCGACGAGAGTGACCACCACCGCCAGCAGTGACGAGCGCAGCGCGGCCAGATCGACGCGGGCGAGCACCACCACGGCGAGGCCGAGCACGATCAACGTCGCTCCGCCGACGACCCTCGCCCAACTCAACACGCTCGGATGCTTGGGCAGGCCGAGAGCAGTTCGTGGTCCCTCGGAATCGAACTCACGCCAGACCAGGGCTGCACCGATCACCACGACAATGACCGGCACGATGACCGATGCAGCGGTACCGCTGAGCAGCCAGGCGAGCCCGACGGCGAGGCCGAGACCGATGGCAGCCAACCCGAGCGCACGCTGGCGTTCGGCAGCACTCGGATGCGCAGTGTCCTCGCCCGCGGGCGTGAACATCCAGATCAATCCGTATGCGGCGATTCCGGCACCGGCGGATGCGGCGAGCAGCGCGAACGCCACCCGAACCTTGAACACGTCGACGCCGAGATGGTCGGCGAGCCCGCCTGCCACGCCGCCGACGATGCGTCCGCCGCCGCGGCGTTGGTAGGGGGCAGGAGCGGAGCCTGCAGAAGCGACAGGAAAAGCAGGAGCGGAGCCTGCAGGAGCAATGGGGGGAACGGGGGCGATGGGCACGGCTGACGTGGTGTGGGTGGCCGTCGCGTCGCCTGCCGGGGACGGTGTGTTCCTGGCGGCGTCGACGGGTGGATTGTCGACAGGGTGCACGCCTTCGATCCTGGCACGGATGCGGTGGTGGTCGCATCAGGGTTCGCCCTGATGTTTTTCGTGGCCTCGTCGAGGTGGGCCCGATGTCGGGGACGAAGATCAGGGGTATCCCTGATGTGTTCGGTGGTCGTGGCGGAGACGATGGTTGGCATGAGCAACGTGACCGTCTCGGATCAACTTCAGCAGATGTGGCGCACCCGTCCGCACCGCTTGCCGCAACGCGGGCATGTGGCGGGTGTTGCGGCCGGTATCGGCTATCGCTACGACGTCGACCCCGTTCTGATTCGGATCGCGTTCGTCGTCTCCACCTTGTTCGGCGGTACCGGCATCGTGCTGTATCTGGCGGCGTGGCTGGTGCTCAGCCGCGCCGGTGACACGGCGTCGGGTGCGGAGTCGCTCGTCGGGCGTGGCAACAGCTCCGATTCGACGACCAAGATGGTGGTCGTGGCGGTGGCGTTGGTCATCGCGGTGTCGACGATCGGCCCTGTGGGTGTCGGACTCGGGGGTTCGGGGCTGATCTCTCTGGTGGCGATGCTCGGTGGACTGTGGTTGCTGCACCAACGGTGCCCGGAGCCGCCGCCGTACATGCGGACGGCGGAGTTCTCCCGTAACCGCTACGCCCCCATGCCTTTCGGCTCCAACACGTCGGCAGAACAGTGGACGGCCGCGCAGTATCGTCCGCCGCAGTTCCAGTACGAGCGATACACGCCGTACACGACTCTGCCGAAGAGCTACGTTCCGACTCCGAAGACCGTCGAGCACTCCGGCTCCGACACCGACACAGACGCGCACACCGTGAACCTGAGCAAGGCAACCGCACCCGTCGAGAAGCCGACCGAGACGCCGACCGACATGCACACCGTGACTCCGCCGTCGTGGGACCCGCTCGGGGTTGCGCCGTTCGCCTGGGATCTTCCCGAACCGACCGGGACATTCCCGCCCGCGGCGATCGAACGGAAGCGTCGATCACGGTGGACGGCAAGCTTTCTCGGCCTGGCCCTGCTCGCTGCCGGCATCACCGCGGCGGTCGGTGCCGCAACCGGTGGCGACTGGGCCTCGCCGGGCCGCGTCGGAGCCGTCGCTCTCGCCGTCGTCTCCGTCGGACTCGTGGTCGGCGCATTCCTGCGCAAGGGCTACGGATTGCTGGTGATCGCGGCACCTCTGGCCGGCTTCGTCGTCCTGGCGTCGGCGGTCGATCCGATGGACATGGGCGAGAGTGCGTCGGGAACCCAGCGCATCGCACCGACCGCCGTTGCCGATCTCGCGGACACCTACGACGTCGGTATGGGTGAACTGGACCTCGACCTCACGGGCCTCGCCCTCACCGAGAACCGCACCGTCGAGATCGACGTGGCGCTGGGCAGTGCGTCGGTGACCGTGCCCGATTCGATGAACGTGATCGTGCAGTGCGAGGCGGCGTTGGGTTCGTGCCCCACCGACACACGGTTCGGCCCGGGAACGAGCAGTGATGATCCGGTACTGACGATCGTCGGCGATCTGGCACTCGGCGAACTGAAAGTGGGGAACCGGTGAAGAAGAACGAGACCGACCGTGTCGTCCGCGACGACGACTCCGCAGGCGAGGATCGCAACTCGAACCGACGCGGCCCCTCGGCACTGCTGCTGCTCGCCGGGCTGGCCACCATGGTCGTCGCGGTCGCAGCACTCATCGGCCAGGGAGCGATAGCGGCACTGGGCGACGTCCAGTTCCGCTGGGTGTTCGTCGTCGTCGCCGTGGTGGTCGGCTTCGCGCTACTGCTGGGCCCCAGCAAGAAGAGCTGAGTCCGCTACTCCCACTCGATGGTGCCCGGCGGCTTGCTCGTGACGTCGAGAACGACTCGGTTGACCTCAGGAACCTCGTTGGTCACCCGAGTGGAGATCGTTTCGAGCACGTCGTAGGGCAAACGAGTCCAGTCCGCCGTCATGGCGTCCTCGCTCGAGACCGGACGCAGCACGATCGGGTGGCCGTAGGTACGGCCGTCGCCCTGCACCCCGACACTGCGTACGTCGGCCAACAGCACCACCGGGCACTGCCAGATCTGCTGATCCAAGCCCGCAACCGTAAGTTCTTCTCGGACAATCGAATCGGCATGACGGAGCGTGTTCAGACGGTCGCGGGTGATCTCACCGACGATGCGAATCGCCAGACCCGGTCCTGGGAACGGCTGCCTGCCGACGATGTCCTCGGGCAATCCCAGTTCTCGTCCGACGGCACGCACCTCGTCCTTGAACAGTGCGCGAAGCGGCTCGACCAGGGCGAACTGCAGATCGTCCGGCAGCCCGCCGACATTGTGGTGGCTCTTGATGTTGGCAGTACCGGACCCGCCGCCGGACTCGACGACATCCGGGTACAACGTGCCTTGCACCAGAAACTCGACCGCGTCGCCGTGCTCGGCGTTCTCGCCCAGCACCTCGGCCACCGCGCCTTCGAAGCTTCGGATGAACTCGCGGCCGATGATCTTGCGCTTCTCCTCGGGGTCCGAGACACCCTCGAGTGCGCCGAGGAAGGTGTCGACTGCATCGACGGTGACCAACTTGGCACCCGTCGCGGCGACGAAATCCTGCTGCACCTGCTCACGCTCGCCGGCGCGCAGTAGTCCGTGGTCGACGAAGACACAGGTCAGACGGTCACCGATCGCCCGCTGCACCAGCGCCGCCGCCACTGCGGAGTCGACGCCGCCCGAGAGGCCACAGATGGCCTTGCCCGTCGGGCCGACCTGCTCCTGCACGGCGTCGACCAGAGCGTCGGCGATGTTGGCTGCAGTCCAGTCCGGCGCAATACCCGCCGTCTCGTGCAGGAATCGGCTGAGCACCTGCTGCCCGTGCGGGGAGTGCAGAACCTCGGGGTGATACTGCACGCCCGCCATACGCTTGCCCTCGTTCTCGAAGGCAGCGACCGGCGCGCCTGCGCTGGTGGCGGTGACGGTGAAGCCCTCCGGGGCCGCGGTGACGGCATCACCGTGACTCATCCAGACCGGCTGCGTGGCGGGCAGACCGTCGTGCAGACGACCGCCGTCCACGCTGAGTTGGGTGCGGCCGTATTCCCGCGTTCCGGTGTGTTCGACGGTTCCGCCGAGGGCCTGGGCCATGGCCTGGAATCCGTAGCAGATGCCGAACACGGGGATGCCGAGGTCGAGGAGCGCGGAATCGAGCTCGGGCGCACCCTCTGCGTAGACGCTGGAGGGTCCGCCGGACAGAACGAGCGCGACAGGGTCCTTCGCCGCGATCTCCTCGGCAGTGGCGGTATGCGAGATCACCTCGGAGTACACATTGGCCTCGCGCACACGGCGGGCGATCAACTGCGCGTACTGGGCGCCGAAATCGACGACGAGAACCGGGCGTGCGTGTGCGGGATCGTGTGCAGAGGAGTCGGTCACCGGGTCAGTCTAGTGGGACTGCCGCAGTGGTCATGCAACACCCGAATGCTCGACGGGCATCGCCGACGAACCCGACCGGATCTCGACGATCGGCAGTCGCAGACCACCCGGAGCATCCACCGGCACGACCGGGGAGTTCGGGGCGATCG
The DNA here is from genome assembly GCF_002259365.1 of Rhodococcus sp. 14-2496-1d. Lineage (NCBI taxonomy): Bacteria > Bacillati > Actinomycetota > Actinomycetes > Mycobacteriales > Nocardiaceae > Rhodococcus > Rhodococcus sp. 14-2496-1d. Next base: position 28,213 of record NZ_NPFV01000003.1, read on the forward strand.
GATCGAGGCGCTGGTACGGCAACCCCTGCGCCGGACGGAGATCCAGCTCGCCCTTGTTCGGCCACAGCGCGGCCGAACGCTCGGCCTGCGCGCTGATCGTCAGCGACGGGTTGACTCCGAGATTGGCCGATACGGCAGCGCCGTCGACCACACTGAGCGTCGGGTAGCCGTGGACGCGATGGTAGGGATCGATGACGCCGTGCTCGGGATCCGAGGCGATCGCGCAGCCACCGAGGAAGTGGGCCGTGAGCGGAATGTTGAACAACTCTCCCCACGTACCGCCTGCCACACCACCGATCTTCTTGGCGATGCGTCGGGTGGCGTCGTTGCCCTCCGGGATCCACGTCGGGTTGGGCTCACCGTGCCCCTGCTTGCTCGAGATCTTGCGGCCGAAGGCTCCGCGCTTGGTGAACGTGGTGATCGAGTTGTCCAGGTTCTGCATGACGAGCGCGATGATGGTGCGCTCGCTCCAGTGCCGGACGTTGACGACGCGGACGAACTGAATCGGATGAGCGATCATCGCGAACACGAATTTGAGCCACCGCGGGATCCTTCCGCCGCCGTCGGTCATCAGTGTCTGCAGCATGCCCATCGCGTTCGAGCCCTTGCCGTACCGGACCGGTTCGATGTGTGTGCTGGGACTGGGGTGGAACGAGGACGTGATGGCCACACCGTGCGTGAGATCCATGTTCGGATCGACCGCCAGCTTCGCGGCCCCGACGATCGACTCGGAGTTGGTGCGGGTCAGTTCCCCGAGCGTGTCCGACAGACGGGGCAGCGCACCCGTGTCCTTCATCTTGTGCAGCAGGTTCTGCGTACCCCAGGTGCCCGCAGCGAGAACCACATTGGCCGCACTGTAGGTCTTGCGGCCCTTGCGCAGCCGGGCACCGGTTCGTTCGGTGTCGACGTCCCAGGTCCCGTCGGATCGGGGAACGAGACCGGTGACGGTCGTCATCGGGACGATCTCGGCTCCTGCGCGCTCGGCCAGGCCAAGGTAGTTCTTGAGCAGGGTGTTCTTGGCTCCGTGGCGGCAACCGGTCATGCACTCGCCGCATTCGATGCATCCGGTGCGCTCGGGGCCTGCTCCGCCGAAGTACGGGTCCGGGACCGTCTTGCCCGGTTCTTCGCCGAAGAACACTCCCACCGGTGTCTGGATGAAGGTATCGGCGACACCCATGTCCTCGGCGACCGACTTCATCACCTCGTCGGCGGGGGTCATGTGCGGGTTGCGGACGACACCGAGCATGCGGGTGGCCTGGTCGTAGAACGGGGAGAGCTCACTGCTCCAGTCGGTGATGTGCGCCCACTGCTTGTCCTCGAAGAACGGTGCCTGGGGCTTGTAGAGGGTGTTCGCGTAGTTCAGCGAACCGCCGCCGACTCCGGCACCGGCGAGGATGAGGCAGTCGCGCAGCAGGTGCACCCGCTGGATGCCGTAGAGGCCGAGCTTCGGTGCCCACAGGAAGCGCTTGAGATCCCAGCTGTTCTTCGCGAAGTCCTTGTCCTCGAAGCGTTGTCCGGCTTCCAGGATGCCGACGCGGTATCCCTTCTCCACCAACCGAAGCGCGGTGACGCTTCCGCCGAAGCCCGAACCGACGATCAAGACGTCGTAATCCGTTGCGCGAACAGCTGAACCCATGGTGACCTCCGCTACATCCGATGCTGTCGAACAGTATGCACACCCCCATGTGACTACCGCCACAACCGATTCTAGCTGTTACGAGAGGTATCACCAACACAGGGTCGGCTTACGTGGACGACATGCAGCAGAAAGGGCGCGCACCCCTGAGTGAAAGGAGTACGCGCCCTGTCGGAGCAGTGTCGATCAAGCCCTGACGTTCAGGCCCACCTTCTGGAATTCCTTGAGATCGGAGTACCCGGACTTCGCCATCGACCGACGCAGCCCGCCGACGAGGTTGATCGAGCCGTACGACTCACGCGACGGTCCGTTGAGCACCTGATCCAGGCTCGGCCGCTCCCCCGCCGACATCGGCAGCAGCGCCCCGCGCGGCATGGACGGATGCGCCGCGGCCGACGGCCAGTACCAACCTCCGCCGGGAGCCTCCGCGGCGACGGCAAGCGGAGCACCGAGAACCGCAGCATCGGCCCCACAGGCGATGGCCTTGGCGAGGGCACCGGAGGTGGTGATGTCGCCGTCGGCGATGACGTGCACGTAGCGCCCGCCGGTTTCGTCCAGGTAGTCCCGACGTGCCGCGGCCGCATCGGCGATGGCGGTGGCCATCGGAACGCCGATGCCGAGCACCTCACCGGTGGTCGTGCCACCTTCGACCGAGCCGTATCCGACGATGACGCCTGCAGCGCCGGTGCGCATCAGGTGCAGCGCGGTGCGGTGATCGCTCACGCCGCCTGCGATGACGGGAACATCCAGCTCCGCGATGAAGGTCTTGAGGTTCAGCGGCTCGTCCTCACCGTGAGCCACGTGCTCGGCGGAGATGATCGTGCCCTGGATGACCAGCAGATCGAGACCCGACGCCACCAGGGCGGGGGTGAGCGAGCGAGCGTTCTGCGGGCTCACCCGAACGGCGACGGTCACCCCGGAGTCACGGACCTGACCGACGGCCGCGGCCAGCAGATCCGGCCGAAGCGGTGCCGCGTGCAGTTCCTGCAGGAAGGCGATAGGTGCGTCCGGATCGAGATCGGTCTCGGCGATGTGGATCAGCTGATCGAGCTTCGCCTGCACGTCCGCGTGGCGCGCCCACAGTCCTTCACCGTTGATGACACCCAGCCCACCCTGGCGACCCAGCTCGATCGCGAACTCGGGCGAGACCAGAGCATCGGTCGGATGCGCCAGAACGGGAATGTCGAAGCGGTACGCGTCGAGCTGCCATGCCGTCGACACCTCCTTCGACGACCGGGTACGACGGGACGGCACGATATCGATGTCGTCCAGCTGGTAGGTGCGGCGGGCTTCTCTGCCCATGCCGATTTCAACGAGGTCGCGCACGCGCGCACCTTTCTACTTCGAGAGCGAATCGAATCGGCCGAGGAAGGGCCGAGGCGACTATCGGGTGGTGTAGTTCGGGGCCTCTGCGGTCATCGTGATGTCGTGCGGGTGGCTCTCCTTGAGCCCGGCCGCAGTGATCTGCACGAACTGAGCCTTCTGCAGGTCCTCGATCGAGGTGGAACCGGTGTACCCCATCGCGGCGCGCAGACCACCGGTGAGCTGGTGGATGACCTGGGTCAACGGTCCGCGGTACGGGACGCGACCTTCGATGCCCTCGGGCACCAATTTGTCCTCGGCCAGCACGTCGTCCTGGAAGTAGCGGTCCTTGGAGAACGACTTCGCTCCCCCTCGCCCCTGCATCGCGCCGAGCGAACCCATGCCGCGGTAGCTCTTGAACTGCTTGCCGCCCACCAGAATCAGCTCGCCCGGCGACTCTGCGGTTCCGGCCAGCAACGATCCGAGCATGGCGGTCGACGCACCCGCAGCGAGCGCCTTGGCGATGTCGCCGGAGAACTGCAGACCGCCGTCGGCGATGACCGGCACACCGTGCGGCTTGCACGCCGCGACGGCTTCGAGGATGGCGGTGATCTGCGGAGCGCCGACGCCTGCGACAACGCGGGTGGTGCAGATCGATCCCGGCCCGACGCCGACCTTGACCGCGTCCGCACCCGCCTCGACGAGGGCGAGTGCGCCCGCTCGGGTGGCCACGTTGCCGCCGACGACCTGTACGCGGTCGCCCACCTCGGCCTTGAGTTTGCTGACCATCTCGAGTACCTGCGAATTGTGGCCGTGCGCGGTGTCGACGATGATGACGTCCACCCCGGCGTCGGTCAGAGCCATCGATCGAGCCCAGGCGTCCTGCCCGACGCCCACCGCGGCACCGACCAGCAGGCGACCGTCACGGTCCTTGGTGGCATCGGGGTGCTGCTCGGTCTTGACGAAGTCCTTCACGGTGATCAGGCCGGTGAGCGCGCCCTTGCCGTCCACGATCGGCAGCTTCTCGATCTTGTGGCGACGCAGCAGACCGAGCGCCGCTTCCGCGGTGACGCCCTCCTGCGCGGTGATCAACGGTGCCTTGGTCATGACGTCGGCGACGCGGCGGTTCTGATCGACCTCGAACCGCATGTCGCGGTTGGTGATGATGCCGACCAGCGCGCCGGTCTCGTCGGTGACGGGAAGACCGGAGATCCGGAAGCGCGCACACATGGCGTCGACCTCGGCCAACGAGTCGGTGGGCTTGCAGGTGACGGGGTCGGTGACCATCCCGGCCTCCGAGCGCTTGACCGTCTCGACCTGGGACGCCTGATCCTGCAGCGACAGGTTGCGGTGCAGTACGCCCATACCGCCGGCGCGGGCCATGGCGATGGCCATCCGCGCCTCGGTGACGGTGTCCATGGCGGAGCTGACCAGCGGTACCCGCAGGCGGATCTCGCGGGTGATCTGGCTGGAGGTGTCGACCGAGCTGGGAATCAGATCCGAAGCGGCCGGCAGCAGCAGGACGTCGTCGAACGTGAGGCCGAGCATCGCGACCTTGTTGGGATCGTCGCCGCCTGTGCGGACGTGGGCTCCGGGACTACTCATACGAATCTGGCCCTCCCTAGAGCCTGGTTGCACTTCGGCGCGGCGTGCGGCCGGTGAGAGCTCGCAGGCGCACCGCAATGCGGTGTTGGAGAACGGATGGAGTTTCGGCACTTGCACTCATCTGTTCAGCGCCGTGAACCATGGTATCGGCTAGGGCACAACCAGTGCGAATGCCTCCCGCTGTGAGTGGCTTCGAGCACCGAAATCGCAGTCCGCAGCATTGTCGGCGGCGGTCGCGTCCGGCATGTCGCATTCGAACAGCTGGCGCAGACCCACAAGTCCTGCGTACCGTGGAGGTGTGCGCGATCAACTGCCTCCCGGTCTACCCCCGGATCCGTTCGCCGGAGACCCAGCCGACCCGTCGGCCGCCCTCGACGCCATCGAGCCCGGCCAACCCCTCGATCCTCAGGAGCGGCTCGCCGTCGAGGAAGACCTGGCGGACCTGGCTGTCTACGAGGCACTGCTCGGCCACCGCGGCATCCGCGGACTGGTCGTGTGCTGCGAGGACTGCCAGCAGGACCACTACCACGACTGGGACATGTTGCGGGCGAACCTTCTGCAGCTTCTGGTCGACGGAACCGTCCGTCCGCACGAGCCCGCCTACGACCCCGTCCCCGACGCCTACGTGACCTGGGATTACTGCCGCGGGTTCGCCGACGCTTCGATGAACGACGCGTTGCACGGCGACGGATTCGACAGCTGACCCTTTCCGCATCTTCACACGAAGAAGCCCGACACGATCATCGTGTCGGGCTTCTTCGTCGTTCGGTGGGGAATCGAAACCCGGTCAGCTGCCGCCGGACGGAACCGACATGCGGTCGCGGTTCTCCGACGAACTGCCTCCAGCGGTCGCTGTCGGCTGATCGGGCTCCTGTACCACCGTCGGCGTGACATCGGTGGTCGTCGTCGGACTCGGGGTCGTCGTGGTGGGCGGAACCACGGGTGTCGTCGTCGGAGCCGGAGTGATCGGCACACCCGTGGTGTCGGGTGCGACCTGATCCACCGGAGCCTGTGGCAACACGACCTCCGAGCTGGGCACCGGAGCCGGGATCACATCGGCAGGCGGCGGGACGGGCGCGGGGAGCGTCAGAGCCTGCAGTTCCTGCAGCAGACGCGCCAGCCACTGATCGAGCTCGGCTCGCTGCGCGTCGTCGAGCACAGCGGAACTGCTGTTCGACGCACCGTCGAGCAGTGCGCGAGCGGCAGTGGTGTCCCCGGAGGACAGAAGATTTTCCGCCTCCTGCAGTTTGGACGTCGTATCGATCTGCGCCACGGTCGAATCGGCCTGCTCGGAGAAGACGACCGACTTGACGCTCCACAGCGGATCGTCCGGTGTCGAGTTGTACGAGATGACCACCAGGCCACCCATCACGACGGCGATCGCGGCTGCGGCTCCGGCGATGGGACGCAACAAACGCATCCGTCCACCGCGGTTGGCCGAGCTCGAGCGAGCCATGTCGGCGGCGAGCTTCTCGCGTTCGACCGAGGCGACGACCACGTCGAGGGAGGGTCCGGCCGGCATCGCCGGCGTGACCACGTCTGCTCGCCAATTGGCCAACAGTAGGGCGAGTTGGTACTCGTCTGCGTCATCGGTGGCAATCGGTCCGTCACCACTGATCGCGTCGATGAACGCATCGTCACGACGTACGGCGACGAGGTCCACTGGACCACCGTCTGCGCCGATGTCGGCATAGGGATCGTTCTGCTTCGGTCCAGTGGAGTTCACGTGCTCACCGATACGCGAGATTCCGCGACGCGGGGTCTCACCGGGGCCACCGTGACCATTGTCCCTAGCCATACATTTCACCTGCTCTCACAACTTCGTTCTTCAGTTTTGCGATAGCTCGGTGCTGAGCCACGCGGATAGCGCCTGCAGTGCTGCCGACGGCGGCTGCTGTTTCCTCGGCCGACAATCCGACTATCAGTCGGAGCACCAGAATCTCGCGGTGCTTGGCGGGCAAGGTGTCCAGCAGTGCAGTCATCTGTCGACTCGACTCGGATTCGAGAGCGCGTTGCTCCGGTCCGTGCTCCATCGACACGACATCTGGTACTTCGGCGGCCGGGTCCGATTTGTTACGCGAGGCGCTGCGATGGGCGTCGGCGACCTTGTGAGCCGCGATGCCGTACACGAATGCCATGAACGGACGACCTTGGTCCTGGTATCGCGGCAAGGCGGTCATGACTGCCAAACAGACCTCCTGCGCCACGTCGTCGGCCGAAAGCTGACCGCGTTCGGCCGAACCGACCCGTGCCCGGCAGTACCGAACGACGAGTGGTCGGATGAACTCCAAGACCCGGGACAGAGCCAGTCGATCGCCTTGCGCTGCGGCAACGACGAAAGAGTCAAGCTCCTCACCCGCACTGTTCATCGTCGACAAATTTCCCCGCGTTACAGGTACGCACCCGCCTGGGAGCGCTTCCACGTGGTGGTGGAACGAGACCAAGGATAGCGACACCACCCGGTCACAACCGAACCAATCGGTCCGACTCCGACCCAGGTCCTGGTCAACCGACCGTCGAACCACCCAGGCGATCGATGGCGGCAGCCAAGTCGCCGGAGGCGATCATCCCGGCATCGACCCCGCCTGTTCCCTCGCAGAGCATCGTGGCGGCCCAGCGCAGGGGTAGCAGACCTGCCATCTCCGCAGCACAGGCCACCTGGACGGCCGACTCACGGGCACGGGAGGTCTCACCGGCACAGCTCAGTGCGGCCGCAACCACCAGGTCGGTCTTGACGATGTGCCGTAACGAATCGGCATCGTTGGCGAGAGCTCGAGCGGCCTCGGCGTGTCGGACTGCCTCGGGTCCGTCGCCGCGCATCATCGCCAACTCGGCCGCCACCCACGCCGCCCGCAGTGCCGGGCGCCACGATCCCCGACCGACGTGGCCGTGCCGCTGGCCCGCACTGCGGGCCAGGAGGGTGTCCGCGAGGTGAAACCGTCCGCTTCCCAATGCATCTGCGGCCAGGCCGGTCAGCGCATCGCTACGGGCCTGAACGGAGTCCTCGGATTCCGACGGCCCTACGAGACCGACGAGAATGACAGCCATGCCGTCGAATCGGCGGGCTCGCTCGTGTTCGCCCACCTGACGCAGCCACGACGCTCTGGTCGAGGCGTGCAGCGACCGAAGTTCCGGGCCACGGGGCCGATGCCTCCGAAGCTCGATTTCGGCGGCGCTGTATCGACCCTGGCCCGCCAACGCGACACTGCGAAACCAGCTCTCTCGCGAATCGGTGGCGGCCGGGAGCGGAAATCGGCCGGGGTTGCTGCCGAAGGCAGCGTCGAAGAGTTCGGACTGCGTCGCGGTGAACAGCGAGCTCTGCTCTGATGGCACGGACGCAAGGGTAGGGCCTGAGCCTGCGCCGAACCGCGCCCGAGTCCTACCGATTCGTGGCGACGTTATTACGTGGGGCGAATTCGCTATCGGACCGAAAGGGGCATCGGCGCATCGTTTCCTGTGCGCAGAAAGCAGTTTTCAAGGAATTAACAATGTGAACACGGGCCGATTCGAAGACGAGAATCTGAACGCTGTGTGGCGAATAGGTTAATCGGCACACTCGATCGCACATTCGGCTCACGACGCACAGCCTGCCGAATCCGCGCCCACTCGAACGTCGCCCCGCGATCCACGCGATCGTCTCGGACACTCCGTGCGGGCTCGGTCGAGGGAACCGACGTCGAGCCCGAGGTGTTGATCCGGACTACGCTCGGCACCACCGACACTGCTGTGATCAGCAGAAATACCGACAACAAGGTTCGGTCGGATCCAGCTGGAGTCTCGTCGAACCGCCGCGGGACGTCTGCGTCGGAGCGCACCGCATCGGCAGCCGCACAGCCTGTGCACTCTCATCGTCTCGCGTGTCGGCGGATTCTTCAACAGGAAGGACACGCATGCGGGTGAGTCGAAGTAAATATCGCCCGTGTTAATTCTTTGCCCCATAACTATGCATTTGCCCACGACAGAGAACTATTGACTCGATTTCGTCGATCCACATAACGTTGTCGACATTCGGATCACGAATCCGAGAAGCCACACCACCCTAGGAGTTTCCATGCCGCAGCCGAATCACCTCCCTGGGCCGAACGCCGACATTTGGGATTGGCAGATGCACGGCCTGTGCCGTGGCGTCGATTCGTCCATGTTCTTCCACCCGGACGGCGAGCGGGGCCGGGCACGAGCACAGCGCGAGATGCGAGCCAAGGAAATGTGCCGCAGCTGCCCCGTACTCGCTCAATGCCGTACACACGCTCTCAACGTCAGCGAGCCCTACGGGATCTGGGGCGGGATGTCCGAGACCGAGCGGGAACTGCACGCTCGTCACAATCGCCGCCGCATCGCGGTGTAGTCACCCCAACACGAGAAAGCCCCCCAACCCGTTCGGGTTGGGGGGCTTTCTCGTGTCACCGAATTTCAGTGAGCGTGTCCGTGTCCGGCAGCAGGCTCGGAAGCCTCTTCCGGCTTCTCCACGATCGCACTCTCGGTCGTCAGGATCATGCGTGCAACCGACGCGGCGTTGACCACTGCGGAGCGGGTCACCTTGACCGGATCGACGACGCCGTCGGCCAGCAGGTCGCCGTACGTCAGCGTCGCGGCGTTGAATCCGTGGCCCTTCGGCAGTTCTGCCACCTTGCTGACGACGACGGAACCGTCGATGCCCGCGTTGGAGGCGATCCAGAACAGCGGTGCGTTGAGCGCGGTGCGCACCACGGCCACACCGGTGGCTTCGTCACCGGTCAGGCCCAGGTCGTCGGCCAGAGCCAACGCTGCCTGAGTCAGAGCCGAGCCGCCGCCGGGGACGATTCCCTCTTCGACCGCAGCCTTGGCCGCAGCCACGGCGTCGTCGACGCGGAACTTGCGTTCCTTGAGCTCGGTCTCGGTGGCTGCGCCGACCTTGATGACCGCGATGCCGCCCGAGAGCTTCGCCAGACGCTCTTCGAGCTTCTCGCGATCCCACTCCGAATCGGTGCTCTCGATCTCACGACGGAGCTGACCGACGCGCGCATCGATGTCGTCCTGCGTGCCCGCACCGTCGACGATGGTCGTGTCGTCCTTGGTGACGACGACGCGACGAGCGCGACCGAGCAGCTCGAGGCCGGCTTCCTTGAGACTCAGACCCACATCGGCGGTGATGACCTGACCGGCCGTCACGACCGCGAGATCGTCGAGGAATGCCTTGCGGCGATCACCGAAGAACGGTGCCTTGACCGCAACGGCCTTGATCGTCTTGCGGATGGAGTTGACGACCAGCGTCGAGAGAACTTCACCCTCGGTGTCCTCGGCGATGATGAGCAACGGCTTGCCGCTCTCGGCAACCTTCTCCAGCAGAGGCAGAAAGTCCGGAAGCGATGTGATCTTCTCGCGGTACAGCAGGACGTACGCGTCCTCGAGAACTGCTTCCTGCGCGTCGACGTCGGTGACGAAGTACGGCGACAGGTAGCCCTTGTCGAACTGCACGCCTTCGGTGACCGACAGCTCGGTCAGCAGCGTCGAGGACTCCTCGACGGTGACGACGCCGTCTGCGCCGACGCGAGTGAGCGCCTCGCCGACGAGCTCACCGATCTCGGGGTCACGCGAGGACACGGTGGCGACCTGAGCGATCGCCTGCTTGCCCTCGACCGGGGTTGCGGCGGCGAGCAGGGCCTCGGCGACCTTGTCGGCCGCCTTGGAGATGCCGGTACCGAGCGCGATCGGGTTCGCGCCCGCGGCGATGTTCTTCAGACCGCCGCGCACGAGCGCCTGCGCGAGGACCGTCGCGGTGGTGGTTCCGTCGCCTGCGACGTCGTTGGTCTTGGTGGCGACGCTCTTGACCAGCTGCGCGCCGAGGTTCTCGAACGGATCCTCCAGGTCGATCTCACGAGCGATCGAGACACCGTCGTTCGTGACGGTCGGACCGCCGAATGCCTTGGACAGGACGACGTGGCGTCCCCGTGGCCCGAGCGTCACCTTGACTGCGTCGGCCAACTTGTCGACGCCGCGTTCGAGTGCGCGGCGCGCTTCCTCGTTGAATTGGATTTGCTTTGCCATGTTTCGGTGTTACTCCTTCGAGCAAAGAAACTCGATCGAACGCACACCGCCCCGGGACCGACACGAAAATCGGATACCGGGGCGGATGCGTTATGGCCTACTTGGCGATGACAGCCAGCACGTCGCGTGCCGACAGAATCAGGTACTCCTCGCCGGCGTACTTGATCTCGGTGCCGCCGTACTTGCTGTAGATGACGGTGTCACCTTCTTTGACGTCGACCGGGATGCGGTTGCCCTTCTCGGTGACACGGCCTTCGCCCACGGCGACGACGGTGCCCTCCTGGGGCTTCTCCTTGGCTGTGTCGGGGATGACCAGACCGGAGGCGGTCGTCGTCTCGGCCTCGTTGGCCTGGACGAGGATCTTGTCCTCGAGCGGCTTGATTTTCACGCTCGCCACGTTGAGCCCTCCAAAGTTATGGGGTACGCGCCCGGGGTCGGATCCCCGGACAGCTGTGTGTATGTACTTCTCGTGCGGTTCTGACAATCACGGCCTGAACTCGTTCCCGTCGTCGCGGGTGCCGGGACTTCGCTCGGTGCCAACTAGCACTCTATACACGAGAGTGCCAGCACTCAAGGGCTGGGTTCGCCAGGTTCGCGGCGCGGTGGTCGCACGGGTGGGCACGAGGGCGATCGCCCACCGCTTCGCGCAACCACGCACATCCGACGACTGCTGAATCGGGGCCCGAAACGCCGAACACCCACGTCGTTTCTCGCTGTTTTCCCGGACTCCGTGAAGTCTCCGAAAGGCCAGGTAGGAGGCCATGAACAGTCATCGGGTAACGGACCGAGCGGCCTATTACACTCGCGCCGGAGCCCGAAGTAACGTTACGATAACGGAGCTGTACGAACGATAACGATCGGCAGCTGTGCCGCGACAAGGCACTCAGGGCAGTCGATTTCCGACAGATACACAGGGGCGGGAGGTGAAGCATGCGGGTAGGAGTGGGCATATCCACCGGATCCGAGGTCGTGTGCGCAGCCCTCGTCACCGTCGACACCGACGGTTCTCGCACGGTCGAGTACCGAACGGTCTCGGCCGACCGTCAAGCCAACACCGACATCGGCGATCTGGTCACCTCGGCCATAGAACTCATGGCCTCCCTGATCCCCGGCCACCGGTCCCCCGACGCGATCGCCGTCACCTACCGCACGGAGGAGCACGCTGCGGGCATTCGCGCGGCGCTGGCCCACACCACTCGTGACGTTCGACTGGTGCCGGAGTCCGCAGCCGCGTCCGCGCATCTGGCGACCACCGGCCTGATCGACCGGTACGACACGATCGCGCTGGTCGATCTCGGAGCCTCGGGCATGTCGGTCACCGTCACCGATCGGACCGCCGAGACGGTACTGGCGCACGGCCGGTCGGACGCCGTCGCCGGCGACGCACTCGACGTGCTCGTCAAGAACCTCGTGCAGGACATGACCCGTGACAATCTTCGGGACGACATCCGCGACAACCGAGGAATCGGCTCCGCGAGGTACCGATCGATCAAGGAACGCCTCTCCCAGGAGGACGAGGTCCGCATCGAGCGTTACAGCGGAATCCCGCTGACGGTCACCCGTGACGCGTTCGAAGCCGCCGTGACCCCGATCTTCGACACCGCCGCTCGGTTCGTCCGGCGGGTGTTCGACGAGAGCACTCACGAACCCGAGGTCATCGTGCTGATCGGCGGAGGGGCGCACATTCCCCTGCTCGCGTCCACGCTCACCGACATGTTCCACGCCCCGGTCGTTCGACTGCCGGAACCCGACGCCGTTCTTGCCGTCGGCGCTGCTGCCGTCGCCGCATCGGCCGTCGGTGGTGGGTACCAACTCGTCTCGGCCACGCACAACACCGCGAGCCGGATGAGCCGATACTCCGGTGCGATCGCGGCTGCCGTCGTCGCGGGCGGACTGGTACTCGCCTACGGTGTGCAGACGATGGCACCGGCCGAAGATCCCAACGTCTCACCGGCCGGAAGTACCGCCCGCGACGCGACCGAATCGAGCGACGCCGGTACGCCGGTCACCGAGGGCTGGTCCCCCGACGAGAACCTCCCCACCGCTGGGCTCGCCCCGGGCGATCGGTCCGACCCGACGGCAACCTCCGTCGACGGCGACGGATCGTCGGCTCGGTTCACGACCACCGCTGCGCCGACCAGCACCCCGACGCTGCGGCCGGCCCCCGATCTCCCGCAGATCGAATGGCCGATCGATCCCACGTCGAATCCTGCGTCCCCGGATGTCACCACCGCAGTTCCGATCGAACCGCCGACCTCGGTCACCACGATTCCGGGTGGGCCTTCCGAACCGATCGAGTCTTCGGACCCGAGCGATACGACCGAGATCGTGCCGGTACCGACGACCGAGGTCACGCCGGTGCCGACCGAGTCGATCGGCGCGCCGACCACCGATGTCAGCGGTTCGGAGCCCACGCCGGAACTGACGGCACCACCGACGGTGTGGTCACCGCCTGCACCGGCCCCCTCGAGTGAGCCTCTGTCCGCGGCCGTGCCGTCGACAACCCGTTCGTCCGAGACCACCGCCGCGTCCACGCAGGCCCCTCAGCCGGGCACCTGACTGATCGCGACCGACAGGCCGGGATCGGTCACTGCGGTCAAGGCCGAAGGCTGTGCTCCGCCCGCGACCAGGTGCGCGCCCAGTGCCGCGATCATCACCCCGTTGTCGGTACACAGTCGCGGCTTCGGAATTCTGAGCGTCAAACCTTGCTCGGCACAACGGCTTTCGATCAGCGAACGGATGCGAGAGTTGGCGGTGGCACCCCCACCCAGAACTATCGTGTCGACGTCGACGTCGGTCGCCGCACGGACGGCCTTCATCGTCAGGACATCGGCGACGGATTCCTGGAAGGACGCGGCGATGTCCGCGACCGGAATCGGATCTCCCGCGCGCTGCCGGGCCTCGACGAACCGGGCGACAGCCGTCTTGACCCCGGAGAACGAGAAGTCGTAGCGGGCGTCGCGTGGGCCGGTCATTCCTCGGGGAAACGCGATCGCGGCCGGATCACCTTCGCGCGCAGCATCATCGAGGGCCGGACCACCCGGATAGCCCAATCCCAGCAGTCGTGCAACCTTGTCGAAGGCCTCCCCGGCTGCGTCGTCGACGGTGGTCCCGAGCTCGGCGATCGGCCGAGACAGATCGTCCACGTGCAGCAGATGAGTGTGACCACCCGAGACCAACAGTGCCACGCACGACGGCATCGGCCCGTGCTCGAGCGTGTCGACCGCGACGTGCCCACCGAGGTGGTTCACCGCGTAGAAGGGCACACCCCAGGCCGCGGCGTAGGCCTTGGCGGCGGCAACCCCGACCAGCAAGGCCCCTGCCAACCCCGGTCCGATCGTCACCGCGACGGCGTCGGGACGCTCGATGTCCGCGGCTGCCAGAGCCCGCCGCATGGTCGGCACGATGGCCTCGAGGTGCGCGCGCGACGCCACCTCGGGCACCACTCCGCCGTACCGCGCGTGTTCGTCGACACTCGAGGCCACCTCGTCGGCCATCAGTTCGCACGTGCCTGCCCCGCCCCACCGGACGATCCCGACTCCTGTTTCGTCGCAGGAACTTTCGATACCCATGACGATCATCGGGCCGGTCCTTCCGTCTTCTCGAACCGACGCATGGTGAAGGCATCGGCCCCGCTCGGTTGGTAGTACTTCGCCCTGGTGCCCACGATCTCGAACCCTTCGCGTCGGTACAACTCGATGGCAGGCTCGTTGTCGGTGCGGACCTCGAGAAAGACCGGCCCACCGTGCTCGTCGGCCACGCGCAGCAGTTCGTCGAGCAGTCGCCCGCCGATTCCTCTGCGGTGATGCGCCGGATCGACACCGATGGTGTGCACCTCGGACTCTCCGACGACGAACGCTCCGCGGCTCGGCTGCCCCAACAGAGAGATGCCTGCGTAGCCGACGACCTCACCGTTCTCCCGCGCCGTGACGTAATGATTGTGTGGTGCCGCCAGTTCCGCGATGAACGCATCCTCGGCCCACGGGTCGTCACCCGGGAACAGCACGGTCTCGAGGTACGCGCACCGAGCAGCGTCCGCCGCCGTCATCGACTCGATCGACACCGTCACTTCGCAGCCTTCGCTGCGGCGCGCTCGTCGAGCGTCTTGGCGTCGGGGCGGCGCAGGTACAACGGGACGAGCGGGCCCGGGACGATACCGCTGCCGATATCGGCGGCAGCAACCGCAACCAATCCGGCTGCGGACGGCGCCTGCACATCACGAATCGGAAGTTCGAATGCCGCAGCATGCGGGGCCGATCCAGCGACCGCGTCGACTCCGAGACTATCGAGCTCGGCCGGGGCGACAACGTCGGGTCCCGCCACCCGCACGCCGGCTTCGTAACGCGCCCAGTAGATTTCGCGTCGGCGCGCATCGGTCACCACCAGAAGCGACCCGGGCTCGGAGACATCTGCGGCGATGGCGTCGAGACTGCACACGCCGTATACCGGAAGACCGAGTGCGTCCCCGAACGCCGCAGCCGTCGCCATTCCCACCCGTAGGCCGGTGTAGGGCCCGGGGCCCACGCCCACGACGACGGCACCCAGTTCGGCTGCGGTGATGTCGGCCTCGGCCAGGCACTCGACGATGTTGGGCGTCAGGATTTCAGCGTGCGATCGCGCGTCCACTCGAACCCGGGTGGCGAGCGTCGTGGTCGCTGCACCGGCCGTGGACTCGGTCAGGCTCACCACACCTGCGGTGACGGCGGGGGTCGAGGTGTCGACGGCAAGTACAAGCACGATATTTCAGATTACCCGTCACCGGGGATTCGGCCGCACACCCGGTACCCGGTCAGGATCGATCTCGCGGATCCGCCCGGCCGGGCACCCGACTCACCGTCGCGCGGCGAACATCGGAGTCCGGATCACGCGTCAGACGAACCGACACATGGCCGTCCGTCAGCTTCTCGACCAATCCCTCGCCCCACTCGACCACGACGACGGCGTCGGTGAGGTCGGTATCGAGGTCGAGTGCATCGAGTTCGTCGACGGCCGACTGCCCCGTCATCCCGAGCCGATAAGCATCGACGTGGACCAGCGCAACCGGCGGTAGCCCACGGGGCCGTGGGCCGGGCCGATGCTCTCGCGCGATGACGAACGTCGGCGAGGTGACGCGGCCCTGCACACCGAGTCCGGCCGCGATCCCCTTGGTCATGGCGGTCTTTCCGGCCCCGAGCGGGCCGTCGAGGATCACCAGATCGCCTGCGACCAGAACGTCCGCCAGTCGCGCACCGAACTCGGCGGTGTCTGCGGCAGTGACCAATTCGACGTCCACCGGCAAGGTCAGCGGCTCGTCAGACAACGCCCCACCGTCGCTTCTTGCCCGCGGCCTCCGTCGCCCGTGCCACGAGCCGCTGTATCGCGCCGTTGACCTGTTCGGGGAATTCGAGTTGAACCAGGTGCCCACCCTGGCGCACCCGCACCATCTCCGAACGCGGCAGGGCCTGAGCGAGAGCCTCCGAGCTGGCGAACGGAATGATCCAATCCTCGTCCCCGCACACCACCGACACCGGAATGTTCTCGAATTCCAGCAGCGCTTCGGACTCGTCGTGCAACTCGAGCGTCTCGAGGAAGTTGACGATCGTGACGACGGAGGTGTCGTCGATCATCGACTGCGAGAACGCCACCAACCGCGGCGAGACCCGGGTGCCGTACGACGCCGCGCGCAGGACCGGCGAGATGAGCGCACGTACCGCGCCGCGGCCGAACTGCACCAGGCCCGGTGACGTCCGCACTGCCGCGCGGAACGCATCGACCGCCGGGTTCTGCAGACTACGACCCACCCCGGACTGCGCGAGACCGGCAGCAGTCGTCGAGATCAGGACCGCTCCGATGACTCGCTGCCGCAGAACCTCCGACCGTTGCCGCGCCATGGACAGGATCGACATGCCGCCCATCGAGTGCCCGACCAGAACGATGCGTCCGCGTGGTACCACCGAGCGGATCACCGCATCGAGATCGAGGCCGAGCTGGCCGATGGTGCAGCTCTCCGGGCTCGGTACCCCGGAACGCCCGTGACCGCGCTGGTCGTAGAAGACCATGCGCACTGTCGAACCCCACTGCTGTTCGAGCGCCCGCCGTTGGAAATGCCAGGACGACATGCGCAGGCAGTAACCGTGGACGAAGATCACGGTGGTCTCGGCGTCCGCCGGACCCACCTCGCGCACCGCGAGGGGTACACCGTCGTCCGCCGTGACGATGCTGCCCCGGTCTGCGTCCATCAGGTCGAGGTTCTCGGTGGCCAGCGGGTCCTTGTTGGACCGGAACGCCGTCTCGCGCACCACAATTGCAATACTCTCCAGCAATCCGAGCATGATCTAGATCGTCGCCTCCCCTGAGCGAGCGCCGACGAACCGTCGCCGAACACGTCCACGAACGCCGGTCACGACTTCGTAGCTGATGGTCTCGAGCGCGTCTGCCCAATCCTGGGCGTGCGCCTCTCCCCTGTCCCCCGGTCCGAACAGTAACGCTTCGTCGCCGACTGCGACACCCGAGTCACTGCCGCCGAGGTCGACGACGAACTGATCCATGCACACGCGCCCGACGGAGGGATAGCGACGACCTGCGATGGTCACCTCGAACCGCCCGCTGAGGCGGCGGACGACCCCGTCGGCGTATCCGAGAGCGACGAGGGCGACCACGGTGTCGGCGGGAGCGGTCCAGGTGTAGCCGTAGGACACAGATTCACCTTCGCTCACCTTCTTGATGTTCGCCACCTGCGCCGTGAGAGTCATGACAGGGTGCAGTTCGAACGTTCCCAGTTCGGGCACCGGGGACAGGCCGTACAGAGCAATACCCGGGCGGACCATGTCGAAACCGAGATCGGGTCTGGTCAGCGCCGCTGCCGAGTTGGACAGGTGCACGACGGCGGGAGGGGTTCCGCGCCGGGTGGCTCGCCGCACCGCGTCGCGAAGCCGCTCGGCCTGGGCGTCGTTGGCGGGGTGAGCCGGTTCGTCGGAGCAGGCCAGATGCGAGAACATTCCGGTCAATCGCACAGCGCCCTCCGCGACCGCGAGCGCAGTAGCGTCGAGAACGGCGTCGAGATCCGGTTCCGCGACCCCGTTGCGATTGAGCCCGGTATCGATCTTGAGCGAGAGATCAGCGGTGGAACCGACCCTGCGTGCAGCGTCGACCACGGCGTCGAGCTGGGCAGCCGTGGATACCCCGATCCCGACCTGCCCGGCTATCGCCGCTGCGAAATCGGAGTCCGTTCGGTGCAACCACGCCAACACCGGGACGGTCACACCAGCAGCACGGAGCTCGAGGGCCTCACCGATGGTGGTGACGCCGAGCTCCTGCGCCCCCGCGGCGACCGCGGCGCGTGCTACCTCGACGGCACCGTGGTTGTATCCGTCGGCCTTGACGACCGCCATCACGGCGGCGTCCCCGGCGAACTGCTGCAACACGCGGACGTTGTGCGCAACTGCGTCGAGGTCGACGGTCGCGACGGCACCCGAACCCGTCCGAGGATCGGTCTCCTCGTCGCCACAACCGATACTCACAACATTCGATAGTGCCATCCGAGCCGCGGATACGACGGATCAGGGTGCCACAACCCGTGACACATCCGACATCGAACGTGGGCCACGCACGACCGGGGTCACATCGTGAGCGAGCGCACGGTTCGGATGGCGTCGCGGATGGACTCGCACAGTGGGCTCGCAGAAATGGGTGCCGCGAACTCTCCGTCCGACCCGTGAGCCGCACGGGCCGCGGCCAGTGCGTGGACCTTCGCGCCGCAGGCAGCCGCAGTGGACGGTGCCATACCCGACGCGAGCAGGGCCCCGAGGATGCCCGACAGTACGTCGCCCGAGCCCGCGGTCGACGCCGCCGACCCTCCGGCGTCGCTGACGAACGTGGTGCCGTCCGCATCGGCGACGATCGTCGCTCGTCCCTTGAGGAGCACGGTGACGCCCCAGCGCGCGGCGAGATCTCGGACCGATCCCACTCGGTCGGGTGCCGGGTCGGATCCGGTCAGGCGGGCGAACTCCCCGGCATGCGGGGTCAGCAGAGTCGGTGCCGCACGTCCGGCGACCCAGCGCTCGTTGCGGGCGAGGACCGTGAGCGCGTCCGCGTCGACGACGACGGGCAGATCCGTGTCCAGAACTCGACGCACGATCTCCGCCGACTCCTCGTCGGTGCCGAATCCGGGACCGACCACCCACGCCTGCACCTTCCCTGCCGCGTCGAGATTCGGGGCGGACACGACCTCCGGGTAGTGCGAGACAACCTCTGCGCCTGCGGTTCCCACGTAGCGGACCATTCCGGAGGTCGCCGCGACCGCCGCTCCCACACAGAGCAGCGCGGCACCGGGGAACGTGTCGCTGCCGGCCAGAACACCCACAACCCCCTGCGAGTACTTGTCGTCGGTAGCTGCCGGGATCGGCCATATCCGTCCCACGTCGACCGGCTCGAAGGACGTCATCGCCGGAGCCGGCAGCTCCAGGCCGATGTCCACGAGTTCGATTCGGCCGCAACGAGGTACGGCCAGCGCGTGAACCGGCTTGCGCGCACCGAACGTCACCGTCACAGCGGCCGTCACGGCAGGCCCCGGTGCCGCACCGGTCTCCGCGTCGACTCCACTGGGCACGTCCACGGCCACGATCGGAGCAGTGATCTGCTCGACCACCGCAGCAGCATCGGGCCGCAACGGGCCCTTGCCGGAAATGCCCACGATGGCGTCGACCACGAGATCGGCAGGTCCGCACCTGCTCACCACGCGTCCGCCCGACGATCTCAGGGCCGCGAGACCCTCGGGGTGCACCCGCGTCGGATCGAGAAGGAGTGCCGACACCGAGACGCCGCGCCGACGCAGGAACGCCCCTGCCCACAGACCGTCGCCGCCGTTGTCGCCGGTACCGACCAGAATCGTCACCCGCCGCCCCACGACGCCGCCCGTACGCACGGTCAGCTCGCCTGCCACGACCGCGGCCAATCCGTACGCGGCCCGGCGCATCAGCACGCCGTTCGGCAGGGAATCCAGCAGCGGCGCTTCCGCGTTTCGAATCTGCTCGGGTGTGTAGTAGCCGCGCATGCCGATCGCTACTCGACGGTGACGGACTTGGCCAGGTTGCGCGGCTTGTCCACGTCGTAGCCGCGTGCCTGGGCGACCTCGGCGGCGAAGACCTGAAGCGGGATCGTCGACAACAGCGGCTGCAACAGCGTCGAGGCCGCCGGGATCTCGATCAAGTTGTCCGCGAAGGGCCGCACTGCCTCGTCGCCTTCTTCGGCGATTACGACCGTTCTCGCCCCACGCGCCTGAATCTCGCGAATGTTGCTCAGCATCTTCGAGTGCAACACCGCCCGACCCTTGGGCGAAGGCATCACGACGATCACCGGGACACCGTCCTCGATGAGCGCGATGGGACCGTGCTTGAGCTCGCCCGCCGCGAAACCCTCGGCGTGCATGTACGCGAGTTCCTTGAGCTTGAGCGCGCCCTCGAGAGCAACGGGGTATCCGACGTGTCGGCCGAGGAACAGAATGGTCGTGGCCGTCGAGAGCTCGCGCGCGAGTGCCCGAACCGGTTCGACCGTCTCGAGCACCCGCTGCACCAACTCGGGCATCGCTTCGAGTTCGGCGAATTCGCGCGCGACCTCGTCGGGGTACTTGGTGCCGCGTGCCTGCGCCAACGCCAGTCCGACGAGATAGTTCGCGGTCACCTGGGCGAGGAAGGCCTTGGTCGACGCGACGCCGATCTCCGGACCGGCCCGCGTGTAGAGCACAGCGTCGGCCTCACGTGGAATCTGCGAGCCGTTGGTGTTGCACACCGCGAGAACCCGCGCCTTCTGGTCCTTGGCGTGCCGAACGGCTTCGAGTGTGTCCGCAGTCTCACCGGACTGCGAGATGGCCACGACGAGGGTCGAACGGTCGAGAACCGGGTCGCGGTACCGGAATTCGCTGGCCAGTTCCACCTCGACCGGCAGCCGGGTCCAGTGCTCGATCGCGTACTTGGCCAGCAGGCCGGAGTGGTACGCGCTACCGCAGGCCACGACGAACACCTTGTCGACGTCGCGCAGCTCCTGGTCGGACAATCGCTGCTCGTCGAGCACGATTCGACCGTTGTCGAAGTGACCGAGCAACGTATCCGCCACAGCAGCGGGCTGCTCCTGAATCTCCTTGAGCATGAAGTAGTCGTGGCCGCCCTTCTCGGCGGCTGCCAGGTCCCAGTCGATTCGGAACGGACGTCCCTGCGCCTCGTTGCCCTCGAAATCGCTGATGTCGTAGCCGTCGGCGGTGATGACGACGACCTGATCCTGACCGAGTTCGACGGCGTCGCGGGTGTGCTCGATGAACGCAGCGACGTCGGACCCGAGGAACATCTCACCCTCGCCGACACCGAGTACCAGGGGCGTCGAGCGACGAGCCGCGACGATCGTGTCCGCGTGATCGGAATGGGTGAACACCAGGGTGAACGCACCCTCGAGGCGACGCAGAACTGCTTTCGCGCTGGCCACGAAATCGCCGGCCGTCGGGCCGTCGGCGTATGCCCGCGAGACGAGATGGACGGCCACCTCGGTGTCGGTGTCGGACAGGAACTCGATTCCGACTGCTTCCAGTTCCGCACGCAGCGGACCGAAGTTCTCGATGATGCCGTTGTGCACCACCGCGACGGTGCCGGACGCGTCCCGATGCGGGTGCGCGTTGCGGTCGGTGGGACGGCCGTGCGTCGCCCAACGGGTGTGTCCCATTCCGGTGGTGCCGACGAACGTGTCGGTGCCGATGTCGTCCAGTTCCGCTTCGAGATTGGCCAGGCGACCGGCCTTGCGCTCGACTGCCGTCGCTCCCGCGCCGTCGAGAATTGCTATGCCCGCAGAGTCGTAACCCCGATATTCCATACGCCGAAGCGCCTCGACCACCACACCCAGAGCTGGGCGGTGGCCGACGTAACCCACGATTCCGCACATGGACAATCAGGGTACTCGGCGGGGCGCGCACGACCCATTCGCTCGGGTGGACGTGTCCCCGTCACCTGACGCGCCGCGGTTCGGTAGCGTCATCTCTCGTGGCGAAACCGAAGAAGCTGGCATCTGCTCTCTCCAAGCGCGGCCCGCACAAGGTGCTCCGAGGCGACCTGGCCCTCGCCGGGCAACCCGGTGTCGTCTATACCCCCGCCGAGGGCTTCGGCCTGCCCGGCGTGGCCTTCGCACACGGCTGGATGCTGCGCCCCCAGCACTACACCGACACCCTGAAGCATCTCGCGTCCTGGGGCATCGTGGTTGCGGCACCGGATACCGAGCGCGGGCTCGTACCGTCCCATCGCGGTCTTGCCACCGATCTGGGCACTGTGCTCGACATCATGACGGGCGTCCGATTGGGCCCGGGCAACATCAGCGTGCATCCGGACAAACTCGCCACGGCCGGTCACGCGATGGGGGCAGGCACCGCAGTTCTCGCCGCCTCCCGGCGATCCGACATCAAGGCCGTCGCCGCGCTGTTCCCCGCTCCGACGGCACCCTCGTCCGAGGACGCCGCCGCGGGCCTCACCGTGCCGGGACTCGTCGTCGGAGACAATTCGAACGCCGACTCGCTCACCGACAACTCACTCGCGCTCGCCCAGGCCTGGAACGGACCGTCCATTCTGCGGCGAGTCGACGGCTCGACGGCGGACGGATTCGTCGAAGGCCGCCGGATCCTCGGCGCACTCGGCATCAACAAGCCCGACCGCAAGACTCAGCAACGCACCCGCGCCGTCCTGACCGCCTTCCTGCTGTTTCATCTGACCGGCGACTCCGACTACGAAGAACTGGCCGGAACCGCAGGAGACATCGACGGCACCCGAGCGGTCGATCCACATGCACCACTGGACGAGCAGCCCAAGCCCAAGGCCACGGCTTCGATCAAGGCGTTGCTCGGACGGGGCTAGCCCCCATCGTCACCGAACGGTGTCACACCAGCCACGATCGCGGCCCGTCGTTGGGGTCGGTCTCGACACGCGGTGGGGGTTCTCGCCGGTCCAGGTGAGCCGGTTGCAGCACCGAGCCCGACCTCGGCTCGACGTCGGAGTCCGCTCCGCTCACCTCGGCCGAACGTCGGTCGTCTCGGTCGACCGAAGGAGCCTGCGCCCGGCTCAACGCCTCGGCCGCCCGCGACATCGCGGCCCGGTGCTCGTCGCGTATTCGATGCAACTTCCGTCGCCACCCAGTGTCGGTGCTCACAGCGCCCCTGCTTCGCTCAGGCCCGCACCCGTGCTCGGGGCGGCGGGCTGTGCATCCTCCACCGGTCTGTGGGCAGCCACCGGGTGTTGTTCGGCAGGCTGCTCGAGGTCGGGCGATTCGGGTGAGCACTGCGCCTGCACATCCGAATCGGCTTCGGACGGAAGCACCGGCTCGGTCGCAGGGACCGGCTCGGGGTTGGGCACCGGCTCGGTCGCAGGCACCGGCTCGGATGGGAGCACCGATTCCGCCGCAGGGACCGGCTCGGTCGCAGGCACCGGTTCGGACGGGTGCACGGGTTCGGACGAGAGCACGGGTTCGGACGGCAACGCCGAAGCCGGAGCCGGTACGTCCACCGCGTCGGCGACTCCGGGAATCTCGACGATCTCGGGTAGGCCGAACGGTCCGATTCTCATCTCGAACGAGCGTGTTCCGAGTCCGGGAGTCTCGAGTTCGAGGGACACCACACCGTCGTGTTCGAGCGCGATGCGGGCCCGATGCCCATCGAGCTCGGCCTCGAGATGACCACGCTCGTCGCCGGGCGTGGGCGACGCCTGCCCGGGCGGCGGCAGCGGAGCCGGCTCGGGTCGCCGGTCGCCAGTCCCGTCCGGAGCAGCGTCCTTCGTGTCGTTCTCACCGGCCCGGCTCTCGACTGCGGTGTCGCCGGAACCGTCGAGATCTCGACCGTCGATCGTCTCGGTCAGAGCATCGTCGATCCGGTCGACGATGCCGGCGACGACTCGATCCACGAGCCCGTCCAGAGAATCCCCCACCTCGTCACCGGCGGGGTTGTCAGCGGTCGGATATCCGGCCGAAAGCACGGTGTCTGCGCCGGCCGGTCCGTGGCCGCCCGGCACTGACGCCGCCGGTCCGACCGCAGCAGGTCCGACCGCCGCAGGTCCGGCAGCAGGTCCGACCGCCGCAGGTCCGACCGCGGCCGAACCGACGGCTGCAAGTTCGGCTCCGGAAACGGCCGGTGCAGAACCGATCTCGGCCGGACCCAGGTCGACGGACGAGCCGTCGGGCCGCGGCCACAGCGCCGACGCCCCGGGTTCCATCGCCCAACTGCTCTCGTCGACTTCGCCGAACGATGGCTCGTGAACACTTCCCAGAACGTCCACCACCAATGCCAGACATCTTTCGACGGCGACGTCCGTGGCAGTACATGCTGCGAGGACTGCCTCGCACGTACCCTGCACCCGCGGTACGAACTCGGTGTCGATCCATCGCCTGCAGCGTTCGGTCACCTCGGCGGCGAACTCGTCGGAGACATCACCGCCGAGCGCCCTGTCCTTCAGATCCTCGAACGCAGACGCCAATCGCGGGAACACCGCCTCTCGATCTACCGGGAGGCACTCGATTCCCGACGCAACGACGATCGCGTCGATCTGGTCGACATCTTTGCCGTCCACCAGCTCGATGTCGATGCCGCCGACGAGCTCGGCCTTGTCGGTCACGGCGTCACGGCGTCACGGAGAACGTCGACGGCCGCACACATCGTTTGATGAGAGTCCTCGATCGACGCCAGGAACTGAGAAGCCTTCTCCTGTTCGGCCGAGAGGTAGGTCCGAACCGCCTCCCCCGCATCACCGTGCCACCGCAACTGAAGGACCCGGCGGAGTTGCACCTGCTCCTCGAGTTGATCGGTGAGTACGGCGGACACCGTCCCGACGGCGTCGGCATCGGCTCCGAGCGCGCCCAAGTTCAGTCCGCGCTGCTCGTCGTACCTGGCGCACACGTCCTGATATCGCGGGACGTCGACGCCCGGAACGCGGCTCGCCAGCGGCAGGAAGCGCTCGAAGTACAGCAGTCCTTCTGCGTTGGCATCGAGAATGTCGTCGATCGACGCCCCGTCACCGGACGAGGCCGACGGAAGTGTCACCGGTGTGACTCGATCGCGTACGAGGCGGAGTCGTCCTGTTGCTCGTACTCGTTCATCGCGGTGGTGAGGGCTTCGGAAATGTCCTCGACCGAGGACCGCCAGGCCCTGACGGCACGCCCGAGCCCGAGGTGCGCCTGGGAATAGGCAGCACCCAGGTCACCGTAGTTCCGTCCTGCCCCCGCGGTACCGAAGCCTGCGTCCGCCACGGAATCGGCTGCGTCGCCGAGCGCCTCCGCCGACAACGCCAATGAATCCGCCACGCCGCGAACTCGGTCCACGTCCACCCGAACCCCATCGCTCATACGTTCCCGTCCCCCCTCGCAGTGCCCCTATCTCACTATGACGTGCGCCGACTCACATCGGTTCCGCAGAGAGCGGTAACGTCCCGATGTGAAATGTCAGTAACAGGTACCTGAAGTGGCTGCACCAGCTGCTCACCGAACGAGGAGTCCCATGCACATCGGAACGATGCTGAACTACAGCGGTGGTTTCAACGAGACCGTCGCCGAGGTGGCCGAGCTCGAGAAGGCGGGTCTCGACATCATTTTCGTGCCCGAGGCCTACTCGTTCGACGCCGTCAGCCAACTCGGGTTCCTCGCGGCCAAGACGAGCACGATCAAGATCGCGTCCGGCATCTTCCAGATCTACACCAGGACTCCGTCACTGACCGCCATGACCGCCGCCGGTCTCGACTACGTCTCCGACGGCCGGTTCGTACTCGGACTGGGCGCGTCGGGACCACAGGTCGTCGAGGGCTTCCACGGCGTCAAGTACGACGCACCCATCGCCCGAACCCGCGAGGTCATCGAGATCTGCCGCCAGGTCTGGCGCCGTGAGAAGGTGCAGCACCAGGGCAAGTACTACCAGATTCCACTGCCCGCCGACCGGGGAACCGGCCTGGGCAAGCCCCTGAAGCTGATCAATCACCCTGTGCGCGACCGCATTCCGGTCGTCATCGCCGCGCTCGGACCCAAGAATGTCGAACTCACCGCCGAGATCGCCGAAGGTTGGCAGCCCATCTTCTACTTCCCGGAGAAGGCCGCCGACGTGTGGGGCGAGTCGCTCGCCGCAGGCAAGGCCAAGCGTGACCCGTCACTCGGCGAACTGCAGGTCTTCGCGAGTCCCACCCTCGCCATCGGCGAGGATGCGGAGAAGTACCTCCCCTGGGTCAAGCCACACCTGGCGCTGTACATCGGCGGCATGGGAGCCAAGGGCAAGAACTTCTACAACTCCTTGGCCCAGCGATACGGGTACGAGGCCGAGGCCGAGAAGATCCAGGACCTGTACCTGGCAGGCAAGAAGGAGGAGGCCGCCGCGGCCGTGCCCGACGAGCTCGCTCGCGCGGTCAACCTCATCGGCCCGGAAAGCTTCGTCAAGGAGCGAGTGGCAGCTTTCGCCGAGGCCGGTGTGACCACTCTCAACGTCGCGCCGCTCGCCGAGAACACCGCAGGACGCGTCGCGCAGCTGACCGCACTGCGCGAACTCACCGCCTGAGACGTCAGACCGACGCGACCCGGCCCGCCAGCTCTTCGGCGAGCCGGGTCGCGACGTCGAGTTCGGACGCTTCGACCATCACACGCACCAACTGCTCGGTACCGCTGGGGCGCAACAGAACTCGCCCCGATTCACCGAGTTCCCGTTCGGCCGACGCCACCGCGTCCGACACCGACGGTGCCGACGCCACCGCTGCTTTGTCGGACACGCGCACGTTGATCAGCACCTGCGGCAGGGTCCGCATGGCCGACGCCAGATCCGCGAGCGAACGCCCGGTCTGCGCCATCCGCTCCATCAGTCGCAGCGCCGTGGCGATCCCGTCTCCGGTCGTTCCGACCGCGGGCAGCACCACGTGTCCACTCTGCTCGCCACCGAGCGCGAAGCCGCCGCGGCGCAACTCCTCGAGTACGTACCGATCTCCGACCGCGGTGGTGCGCAACGTGATTCCGGCCTCGCGCATCGCAATGTGCAGACCGAGGTTGCTCATCACCGTCGCGACCAACGTGTCGTCGGTCAAGTGGCCCGCGTCGTGCATCGCGATGGCCAGTACCGTCATGATCGCGTCGCCGTCCACCACGGAACCCGACGCATCGACGGCGAGGCATCGGTCCGCGTCGCCGTCGTGCGCGATCCCGAGGTCGGCTCCGTGCTCGACGACGGCCTTCTGCAAGCCCTCCAGGTGCGTCGACCCGCACCCGTCGTTGATGTTCAGACCGTCGGGTTCTGCATTGATCGCCACGACCGTCGCACCGGCCCGCCGGTAGATCTCGGGCCCGACGACCGAGGCGGCACCGTGCGAGCAATCGACCACGACGGTCACGCCGTCGAGTCGATGCGATACCGATCCGGCCAGATGTTCGGTGTAGCGCGCCGCGGCGTCGTGCGCGAGTTCGATACGGCCGATCGCGGCACCGGTGGCGTCGTAGGGCTGTTCGTCGTTCCGGGAGCGCCCCTCGGGATCGAGGGCAGCTTCGATCCGGTCTTCGACGTCGTCGTCCAGCTTGTGTCCACCGGCAGCGAAGATCTTGATTCCGTTGTCGGGCATCGCATTGTGGGACGCCGAGATCATCACGCCGAGCGCCGCGTCGTATTCGGCGGTGAGGTAGGCGACTGCGGGTGTGGGCAGTACGCCGACGTCGATGACGTCGACACCCGACGCGGTGAGTCCGGCGGACACGGCTGCGCTCAGCATCGCCCCACTCACCCGCGGATCACGACCGACCACTGCGACGGCCCTGACGCCGTCGACGTTCGGTGCCAACACGGCGGCTGCGGCTCGCGCGATCCTCAACGCCAGCTCAGCGGTCAGAACCCCGCCCGCAAGTCCCCGAACTCCGTCGGTGCCGAACAATCGCGCCATGAACCAAGACCCCTTCGAGCGGAGAGAATGTGGTGGAAAATGCCTCGAGGGCAGGCGTCCGATACTGCTGGATGCCTGCCCTCGAGGATGAAACGGGTAAGACGCGTCAGCGCTTGGAGTACTGCGACGCCTTACGGGCCTTCTTCAGGCCGTACTTCTTGCGCTCGACTGCACGCGCGTCGCGCGTGAGGTAGCCCGCGGCCTTGAGCGGCGGGCGATCGTCGGGTGCGAGCTCGATCAGTGCACGCGAGATGGCCAGACGCAGTGCGCCTGCCTGTCCCGACGGTCCGCCGCCGTGCAGCAGCGCAACGATGTCGAAGGACTCTGCGCGGTCCACCAGAACGAGCGGAGCCTTGATCAGCTGCTGGTGCACCTTGTTGGGGAAGTAATCCTCGAGGGTACGGCCGTTGAGCTTGAATCCGCCGGTGCCCGAGGACAGCCGAACGCGAGCGACGGCTTCCTTACGGCGACCGACGGTCTGGATCGGGCGATCGAACACGATCGGGGCCGGAGCGGCTGCGGCTTCGATGTCCGAGACGACCTCGGGATCTTCGACTGCCACGAACTCGTCGGCGGCGATCTCTTCGATGTTCTCCTGCGACGTCACGTCATTTCCCTCCGGCGCCGTCACTGGGACACCTGCTTGATCTCGAACGGAACGGGCTGCTGAGCGGCATGCGGGTGGTTCGGTCCCGCGTAGACCTTCAGCTTGCTCGCGATGGCATTACCGAGCTTGTTCTTGGGGATCATGCCGACGACGGCCTTCTCCACGAGACGATCGGGATTGCTCTCGAGGACCTGACGGGTCGAGCGCGACTTCAGACCGCCCGGATGGCCGGAGTGGTGGTGGTGGAACTTGCCGTCGAGCTTGTTGCCGCTGATGGCAACCTTCTCGGCGTTGATGATGACGACGAAGTCGCCACCGTCGACGTTGGGTGCGTAGGTGGGCTTGTGCTTACCGCGGAGCAGAGTCGCGGCCTGGACGGCGAGGCGTCCGAGCACGACGTCCGTGGCGTCGATCACATGCCACGTCCGGGTGGTGTCCCCGGCCTTCGGGGCGTAAGTAGACACAGAAAATTCCTGTCTTCATGATGTCGCTGCTGGCCAAGACGAGTGGATGCCCTCGGCGGCCAGTTGAGACCCGAGGACAAGAGCTCGATACGCACAGAAGTACGCGGCGAGCCCATACACGCCAACGGGGAACGATACCGGGAGCGGACGCCCAGGTCAAAACACCTCCGCTCGTCGACGCCTCGACTCGTCGACCTCGTCAGCGCAAGCGCACACACTGCATGCATCGACGGGCAGCGGGAAGAGCCTCGAGCCTGATCGCCGGGATCTCGCTTCCGCACCGCTCGCAGGAACCGTAGGTTCCGGCCGTGAGCCGCGAGACCGCCGCGTCGATCTCGCGGATCTCCGACTCGGTGTCGGTGATCAGCGCGGCGATCTTCGCTCGCTCGAACGCGATCGTCGACCCCTCGGGATCGTGCTCGTCGTCGTCGGTGGTCAGCCGCGATCCTTCGATCACCGACGCCAGTTCGGCCCGAAGCGACGCCAGTCGACGGTCGGCACGAGACCGCTCGGCCCCCAGTACTGCTCCGACGTCCGTCACCGAACCAGTAGACACCCGGACCGCCGTCGTGACCAGTTTCTCCGGCTCACGAGAACCGAGCTCGATGAAGACGGAAGCCCCGACCGAGGTCTCGGTCGGGGCTTCCGCTCGTCGTGACGACGGGTCAGCGAGCCATCCGCGCCTTGTTGGCCATCTCGACGCCGTGCATCGTCTCGCCACCGGTGCGGGCGGCCGCGACGAGGCTCGACAGAATGAGGTTGAGCTCGTCGGATGCAGAGCTCCACTGACGCTGCAGCTCGTAGTAGGACGTCATCGCGTCGCCCTCCCACGACTGGTAGAGCCGCTTCGCGGTGCTGTCCACGTCCCCGAGAAGGTCCTTGGTCACGTTCGCCTGCTTGTTCATCGCCTCGGTCAGCGCCGCGATCTGCGCGAAGTCGTATTTCATGTCGGATCGGTCTCCTTGGTCGAGCGTGGTCGTGTGGATTGTCGTGTGGTCACCGGATGCACGTTCACCTGAACGAGGACAGTCCCGAATTCAGCGATCCGGCCACCTGGTTCACGGCCGACACGTTGTCGTCGTCGGCGTCCGAGTAGCCGTGGCCGTTCGTCTTGATGTCCGCGGAGATCTGCTCGAGCGCGCTCCGCATCTTCTGCGCACTGGTGTCCCACTGAGCCATGACGTCCTGAAAAGACTTGCCTGCCTTGCCGACCCACGCCTCGGCGGTCTGCTCGACGATCGACCGAACGGCCGAATTGGACGCGTTGATCGACACACTCAGGCCTTCGATCGTGGCACCGGCGGCCACGAGCTCCTGCGGTGTGACCGTGACGCCGTTCGACGAACCCGTAACTTCCGGTCCCCCTGGATATCCCACTTCGACTCCTTGTCTCCGATACTCGATTCACATGCACCCGCGGCGCACGTGCCGATCGACCGAGAGGCCACTGTCGGCCCGCTCACTCCCCTACATCTCCTTGGACGCAACGACCCCTCGATTCGGTTCCGGCCGTGCACGAAAAACTGTGGGCCGCTCTCACGACGGCGCAACGATGTCCAAAGTCTGCGTTGCCTGACCGCATTCGGCGTCGATCACCGTCGCGTCGTCTCCCTCGAACTGGCAGCCGATGCTGACCTGAAGGTCGGACTGGACGAACACGCGCCACAGCACCGTCGAGTCGTCGATCGGTCTCTCGGTGTAGGCGATCCCGACGCGGCCGCCGAAATCGCGGGTGGATTCGAGCGATCCGATGGTGGAATCCGGCCCACGGGCATCGATGGCCGACCGAAGCTCGTCGGCAACCTGCTGCTGCGTCGAACCCGGTGACAGCTCTGCCACGGTGACGACGATCCGACGCTCGGGTGGGGTCGGCGGAATCAGCACCATGCGGTCCGCTTCGTCCACCTTCGTCCAGGTGTCCGGCAACCGCATCGACACCCGCCCGGACACGAACGTCACCGTCTCGACCGGCGTCGGCGGGTCGGTCGTCGTGGTCGGTAACGGTTCGACGAGGGACGACACAGCACTCGGGGCCTCGGTAGGCGACAACGGTTGCGCTGCAACGCTATCGGAAGCAACGGGAGGACGTCCGGTGAAATGCACAGCTGCGCAGACGAATACGATGACCGCTGCTGCCGCACTCACGGCCGCGAGCAGCTGGGGACGCCGCTTCTCCCGCGGCCGCGGCGGGGCGGCCACGTCGTCGAGCCATGCCGCCGATCGCGTCGTCGCAGCACGGACCGATGGCACGGGGACGAGATCCGCCCCGGCTCGCCGATACAGCGACCGGGCGACATCGAGTCCGGTCAACCATCGAGTGGGGTGATCGGCGACGGGATCCTCTCCGACGCGGGGCGCCGCCACCACGTACACCTCGTCGGGGCAGTTCGTGACCGACGACCGGACGTACTCCCCGACCGCTCGTCGCCAACCGTCGTCGTCACCCGTACCGAAGGGCAGGATCGCGCCGGTGTCTCCGCCGTGCGCCCCCGATTCGTCGAGAACGACGACGGACGTGTCGAGAGGCCCGACTTCGACGACGACCGCGGCGGACGGCGCGCGTTCACCCGACCACGACAGGGCCGCCTCGGCCGTCTCCACGAGCACCACCTCGTTCGCCGAGGTCGCAAACAGTGCACGAAGGATGCTCGTCCGTTGCTCGCCCCAGGTCGATGGATACGCGATCTCGAGCACGTCGAGTCGGTCGTGCACCCCGGCACCGTTCAGGGCCGACCACACGATTCCGTGCAGTACCGCCTCCCGGTCCCACACCGAGCTCCCCACCGGGACCGACGCATCGTCGATACAGAGCAGGGGCGAAATCTCGTCTCCCTCCGTGCCCCGGCCGAACACCAGACGACCACCCTCGGCCGTGGCGAACGCCGATCCGACGCTCTCTCTCGGACCCTCGAAGGCTCCGGCCGTCGCGACGACGGAGATCTGCGTGTAGCCCAGATGCACTGCGGCATAACGCCACGAGGGGCTCGTCAACTCGAATGTCCGAGCTGAACGAGTGCCTGGCCCGAGCGGTCGACGAACACCCCACGTCCGGGCGGCATGGCACTGGGACGTACCGTCCCGAGCAGATTCCCTTCGTCGCGGCTTCCGCTCATGACCAGTCCTGGCGTGACCAGATCGCGCAGCCGTCCGATCACCGGGTCGAACAGAGCCCGGCCTGCCCCGCCGGAACGACGCGCCACGATGAGATGCAGCCCGATGTCTCGTGCATGGGGAAGGTGTTCCACCAACGGGGCCAACGGATTTCCCGACGACGTGGCGACCAGATCGTAATCGTCGACGACGACGAACACCTCGGGGCCGTTCCACCACGACCGCTCGCGAAGCTGCTGCTGGGTCACATCCGCCCCCGGCATGCGGTCGGCCATGCGGCCCGCGAGGTCGACGAGCATGGCCGTCAGCGTCGCCTGCGAGGCCGCGTACCCGGCCAGATGCTCGGAATCGACTGCGCCGAGGAGAGTTCGGCGGTAGTCGGCGACGACGAGTTTGACGGTGTCGGACGAGTTCGCCTCGACGAGCGATCGACAGATTCCGCGCAACAGAGAAGTCTTGCCGCACTCGCTGTCACCGAACACGACGAAGTGTGGATTCTCCGCGAAATCGACCACGACCGGCGCCAACTCGGCTTCGTCGATGCCGATGGGAACTCCGAGCTCGGGGATACCGCCGCGGATTCGTGGCCACGTATCACCGAGCCGATCGACGATCGCGGATCGTTCGAGCAGCTCGGGCAGCATGCGCACCGGCGGTGCCGGGGTTCCCGCAGATGCAGCCGCGATCGCGGCGACCGACTCACCGACCGCGCGAGAGAGTCCGTCGACGGAACAGACGTCGTCCACTCGTGGAAGTGCGATCAGCAGATGCAGTCCGTCCCTGGTCATACCCCGGCCCGGACGCCCCTCGGGAACGCTCGCGGCCTTGGCTCGGCCCATGTCCGAATCCGACGGATCTCCCAGCCGCAGTTCCAGTCGAGTACCGATCAGGTCCTTGGTCGCGGGCCGAACTTCCGCCCACCGAGAGGCGGTGAGGATCAGATGCAGACCGAAGGCGAGGCCCTGCGTCGTCAAGGTTGCGATCTGCTGTTCGAGACTCTCGAAATCGGACCTGATGGACGGCCAGCCGTCGATGACGAGAAAGACGTCACCGAACCGATCCTCGGGGTCGACGGGGTGCGCTGCACGACGCCGTCGGAACTCCGCCATCGAGTCGATCCCGCGATCACGGAAGGTCTTCTCTCGCTGCCGAACGACGCCGGCGACCTCGGCCACGGTCCGCCGAACCCGGTCGACATCGAGCCGGTTGGCCACCGATCCGACGTGCGGCAGATCGGCCAGCCCGGCCAGCGTTCCGCCGCCGAAATCCAGGCAGTAGAACTGGACCTGCGCCGGCGAATGCGTCATCGCGAGCGCCAGGATCAACGACCGAAGCGCCGTCGACTTACCCGATTGCGGGGCACCGACGATGGCGACGTGGCCCGCAGCACCGGACAGATCGACGGTCAGCAGATCACGGCGCTGATCGAAAGGCCGGTCGATGATGCCGATCGGGGCACGCAGGGCGGCGAGCGGACCGATGCGCTCGGTCAGAACCGAGTCGGGCAGCAACCGGTTCAAGGTCGGTGCGGTGTCCAGCGGCGGCAACCACACCTCGTGGGCCGGCGTTCCGCGACCCCGAATTCGTCCGACGACCACATCCAGCACCGTCGGGCCGGTGCTCCGGGAGTCGACCGGATCCGGTTCTGCCTCGGGCGCAGTGGCAGCCTCGATGCGGCCGAGATCGACCGAGTCGAGCGGTACCGCGTAGGCGGTGAAGGGTTTCGGCCCGATGTCGCCTCCGAGTGAGGGCCGAACGCCAGGACCGGAACGCGGCGGCGAGTACGGGCCGGAGACGTACGCCGCGGCGAACCTGACGATCTCGGCCGAATCGCACTTGAGGTAGCCCGCACCCGGTTGTGCAGGTAGATGATAGGCGTCGGGAACTCCGAGCACCGATCGAGACTCGTTCGCGGAGAACGTCTTCAGGCCTATTCGGTAGGACAGGTGACTGTCGAGACCGCGTAACTTTCCTTCTTCGAGGCGCTGGCTGGCGAGCAGCAGATGCATGTGCAGAGAACGTCCGAGCCGACCGATCGCGACGAACAACTCGGCGAATTCCGGTTGCTGGCTGAGCAATTCCGAGAATTCGTCGACAACCACGAACAAGGCGGGCATCGGCGCCAGATCCGCTCCCGCGGCTCGTGCCCTCTCGTAGTCGGAGACGTTCGCGAAGTTGCCGGCCGAACGCAGCGATTCCTGCCGACGGTTCATCTCACCGGCCAGCGCATCGCGCATTCGATCCACCAACGCCAGGTCCTCGGACAGGTTGGTGATGACCGCGGCCACGTGCGGTGCCGACTCCAGGCCGCTGCATGTGAGAGTGACACACCGTAAGCGTCAGAACGGCCCTGGCGCGGGCTTCCCTCCCGCAGCCAGAGCCTCAGCCCAATAACGGAAACGAGCCGTCATGAGCCTGCACAGAAACATATCCGCACCCACCGACAAGCGCGCATACAGCCGCGCCTACGTCGTAACCATCCTGGCCGGCCTCAGCCTCTACCCGGTATTCGTGGGCATCTGCCACGCGGCACAGGCCCTCGGGTGGCTCGCATGAACGCCGTTGTCGCAGAGCACCTGCGACTCAAGCACACAGACTGCGCACCCCGCACGAGCGCCGTACACGTCGGAATCAGCGGACGGCACCGCCAACCCGTCACAGTCGTATGGCCCACCGTCAGCGGCGTACTCGTGCGATTTGTCGGAGACGGCACCTTGCGGCACGTGCACCCGACCGACCTCGCCCGCGATCCTCAGCCCGCGATCACGACGCATTCGAGTGTCGCAATCTCGAACGCAATCGTGGAGGTTGAGACCTACGAACAACCCGCCACGCTCACGGAGCCCGCACGGCCCGCCGTGCACGGTGTTGCGGTGGAGTGCCGGGAAGTGTTGGACCTTGAGCAGGCGCGCGCGATGCGGGACGCCCTCATTTGCGCTGTGCGCGAGCTGGAACGCCTGCACGGAAATTAGGGCCGCCTGCCACTCTACGTCGCTATCTGCGCGAGTCAGACGTTAACCGACCGCTCCCAGTTGCTTGTGCTGACAATCTCCCGCGAACCTGGCCGGGAGAGCTTCGCCGTCGACTGATCCCCGGCAGTGGAGTCAACTCGCAGCCGCTCACGCCTCCAAGCGTGGGCGGCTATGAGTCGTGGGATGAGACGGTCAGCGGGCCAACACTGGGGCGCTCCACTGGGGCATCAAGACACAGGGCGAAGCTCCGTCCGGTCTGGGCGAGCCCCGCAGGGCCGGTCAATCAAATCCGAGAGGAGTCGAACGCGTCATCGTCGTAAAGGGTCATCTCCGATTCTGGTGGGGATGGAACCTCTCGTGGCACTTCGATGCTAAGTCCCGGCACTTTGCATCCCAACAAGCGCCGATCGCGCGTGAACAGCGCTTCCCCCCATTGCATAGCGGTAGCCAATACAGTTGCGTCTGCGCCCCGAAGTCGGTGCTGCACGGCCAATTCCGCAGATCGCCGCGCCAAATTCTCCGAAAGCTCCGCGACAACGAAACCACTGCCGTGAATCCAGTCGCGAGCCTTGGCAGTCCGCTCTTCTCGAACGTCCACCGGCACCTTGTCGTCCGTAAGCATCACCGGGCATCCAGCTATCTCAGCGACAACAATGGCGGGCAATACGATTTCGTGCAGCTCACCATGCCCAGCGAGCAGCCACCGTGCTCGCTCGGCCCACTCGGGTTCCTCGCCCGTGAGCAAGTCCACAACTACACAAGTATCTACAACCACACGTTTCAGTTGACTACTCACGCTGCTGCCTCACCCATTCCACGGACCCCAGCCCATTTGTCCAGTCACGACCGAGAATGCCGGCTACGTCATCGAGCGCAATCTGAGCGTTCACGACAGGTATCGCTTCCAGGCCTTCTACGTCAACCTTGTTCAGCTCCCCCTCTAGATCACGGTGCATTACGCCCCAGACCTCAACCTCCTGGTCAAGGAGGCGCTTAATGTCACCCGCGAGGCGAGCTGGGAAAGTTAAGGCAATGGCTCGCTGGTCATTGACCTCACGGAGACCTGCGGAGCGTCGAGATGAGTCGTTGGTGTAACGGTAGAGGACACCTCTGACTGCACCGAGCGACTTCGTTGAGTGCTCCAATAACGCGCGTGCATTGTCGGCCAAGACACGATCAATATCAGCGACCGCGTCACCGATCTTCATGCGGACGCTCTCCACCCCAGCCTTCGCGCCAACCTTCTCCAATTCGATCAGCGCGCGAAGCGAGTCCGATCTCCAACCAGGTGGAATGGCACCTGTCCCTGCACGGAGTTCTTCGACACCTTCGTGCAGCGTTGTAACGCGGCCTTCGTCCGCTCGCACGCCCATGACCGCGCTACTGACATGCAGGTCCGATAGGCGCAGATTGGGTGCTTCTACTCCTTCGAAACTGCGAATAATCTTGTCGAGGGCTGAAAGTGCATCGGCAACAGCCATGG
This sequence comes from Rhodococcus sp. 14-2496-1d, assembly GCF_002259365.1. Taxonomy (NCBI): domain Bacteria; kingdom Bacillati; phylum Actinomycetota; class Actinomycetes; order Mycobacteriales; family Nocardiaceae; genus Rhodococcus; species Rhodococcus sp. 14-2496-1d. The sequence goes on from NZ_NPFV01000003.1 coordinate 64,303, forward strand.
GGTCTATCAACCCATGCTGACCGTTCAACGTGATCTGGACATCGTCTGCCGCCATCTGCCCTCCCTTCGACCGTCATTGTGCATGCCCGGTACGACAGACTAAGCCAGATCTGTTCTCAAAGCCGCCGAATCAGACAGTGCCGAGTCGCAGCCAAACTGGGGAAGCTCCGTCAGGCCCCCCATACGAACGTCAGTCTCGGCGAGTCCGAGTGTCGAGATAAAGCACCACAGTCACGACAGTTGTGGCGATGTTGCAAGCAAGTTCGATAGCGCTGGCAATGTGTTCGTAACTGGGCACAGAGGGCCTCCTGCGTGTTGCAAGGATGCCCGGCCCACAGCCAGCAGCGATAGACCTTCACAGTACACCGTAACCGTCTATCCGTGAATACCTTTGCTAGAGGGTAGGTCTCAGGTTCCTGCACAAGTTGCGCACGCATCATCGTGGCCGCATCCTGGCTGACGTGACCGAATGGATGACAACCCGGCAAGCCGCCGACCATCTACAGCGCAGTACCCGCTACGTGCTGGACGCTGCCCGTTGCGGTGAGCTGGTCGGGTATCAGAACCGTGCGCCGCATGGCTCGTGGAGGTTCAAGCTTTCCGACCTGGACGGTTGGCTCGAACGTGGACGCTAGCCCTTGGCTGACCACCCGCGAGGCAGCTGGGCACGCGAGGTGCCATACGCAGACAGTGTTGCTCGCAGCACGTGCCGGCGAGCTGGTCGGCTATCAACGGCGTGCACCGCACGGCTCGTGGCGGTTCAAGGTCGAGGACCTGGAGCGGTGGATGACGGGCACACGGTAGAGTCGGACATTCCCAGCAGGAAGGTGTCCGATATGCGAAGGTCCGTGAACGTCCCGATGCTGCTGTGGCATCTTGCACTCATGTTGGGCATTGCGTTGGCTTACCTGGCCGGCTACACGATCATCCTGGCGGGCCTTGTGATCCTTGTTTTCCTCACCCTCGCGGCCTCTTTCCGCCGGGAGCGTAGCGCCCAGCCGCAAAGCTAGTCTCCCGACTCGGGCGAGCCTGCCCGACTACTGCCGAGTTCCCTTGCGCACCTGGTACACTCGTGCCTTGGAGAACCCAGTCGCCTCAGCGATGGCCTCCCAGTGCAACCCCTCGTCGAACGCAGCCGCCACGGATTCCCGTGTGCGAGCGTCCACCTCAGCGATTTTCGCTTCGAATTCCGCGCGTTCCGCTCTCTGATTTCGCAGGTCGTCCAGTGTTCCCATGCAGGTCAGTCTAGCGGGCTGAAAAAGGTTCAGGCGTGGGTTGCACGGCGATGGTCTAGCGCGCTAGTCTAACTGAAATGGCAACCACAGGAGTTGAAATGACAAGTACTGCAACGTTACTCGCATCCACCACCACGCTCGCCATGTTCCCGACCACCGACGCCGGCGACTACCTCGACCTAACTTTTACCGGCAACGGACGCGATGAGCACGACGCGTTCTCCTATCTCTACGACTTCGCCAAGGCCAACAACCTGAGCTTGCGTCACGATCCCGAGTCGGACGCCACGATGACCGGATGGTTCGTTGAGAACGCGGAAGGGATGCAGTTGTTTGCCGCAATCGTCAAGTAGCTCCCTCGGAGGCGGGTGGCGAACACGGCCATTCCGTTCCCAATACGGCCACCCGGACAGAACACCGACCGTGCTCGTATAGTGCACGCTCGTCCACTTGACTAGCGTCGGCATCGGGACTGACGCCGAGAACTACGTCCGCAATGCGACAACTGGCAATTGGGCCGCTGCCTAACACTTGACCACTGAATCAGGCCCTGTAGCGGTCAGTAAGACTCCCTGACTAATTCGGTGCGCCTGAAGTAGCTGACGGGTATTATTTGGTCCAACTAAATGTGCGTCCTGCACGCTTGTTGATCGCAGCGCAACGCATCCTCAAGAAAGCCAACCATCCGGCGATGCCGAGCTTGGACGACTAGTCTTTGGTTATGGTCACATCCGAACCCCCTGGGACGCAGGACGATAACTTTCTTTTCAAGATTCCGCGTTGGTTGGGCGAGAATCAACTGTGGGTGCTGGGCCTTACCCCCGTTGCTCTGGTTTCCTTGAATCTGCTTTTCGTTGCTAGTGGGGACCTTGCCACGCTTCGGGTGCTAATTAGAGGTATCGACCCCCTGACCGCGATTCTGGGTTCGATCCTCCCGATCATGCCGATGGTTCTGTTGTATCTCGTTCCCTACGTGATGGAGCGTCGTCTGTTTGGCGAACCATTGCCTAAGTGGACCGCGCCGGTCGTACTAGCGGTTGTGGTGACTGGCGCAGTCACGCTTCCGAGTTCGATGTTTGTATTGCTCTCTCTCCTGGGGGCTATGCTCGTCTTTTCTATCTTTGAATGGTTTCAAGCGCGGTCCGGCAGAGCGCGTGTACGAGTTTTTCGTCCATTCACCGCTGCTGTCTTGGTCGTAGTGAGCTCCGCGAGTGCCGGTCCCTGGATTCCGACTGAGGTCGTTTCCGTGCGTGGCGACGCTGCCGTGACCGCGTACGTGATGGGGACAGAAGACGGGTGGACCACGCTAGTCCGTGTTGGCGGGGGCGTCTCGATGGTCGAAAGTGGGAACATAGACGCGCGGGTGGTCTGCAATGAACGCCACCGGGGGCGGACCGTTATTGAGACTTTGACGAATCGCCCCGAATCAAATCCGAATTGTGACGACGTCCCGTCTGAACCTGGACCTGAAGAATAGTAGCGGAGACGCCCCGTTGGGTGTCCTGACAGCCTCGTGGTCCGCGTTTGAAGTCGTTGAAGGGTTGGCCCTTCTCCGGGATTTGTTCGGTTACCGTTAACAACGATGCAGGACGTATGAATAGCTGGATCAATTGTGCCGCCCAACTACTTCAGGCGCACCCCACCAACGTTTAGTGCCATTGTCTTTGCAGTCATCAGTGGCAGGCAACACCTCAGGTGGGCACAGGCCTGTGTGAAAATCGTCGTTTCGATCAAGGTAGCACTGGCCAACCTCTGATCGCAGGACTCGTGCACCCTCCATTCACATGCCGACGTCCATCCTGAGCGGTTACGATCGAAGTCATTCGGTGTCGGGATTGTCGTCAGCCGCCGGCGGCTCAAGTTCTCCTTGTTCCGGGCTCTTTGATGACCTGGAGCGCGAGGCCAAGTACCTAGCAGACTCAATATCCAGCGTTACGTAACCCTCCAACCGCCAGGAACCACGTTTTACCAGTTCACCAGACAAGATTATTGGAAAGCGTTCCCGGTACGCACGGATTGCCCAGTCATGTTCTCGGCCTTCCAGCTCGACCACGATCTTCCGCATTTGTCCGTCGACCTCGCCTAGAACTGTGACCGCGCCCGATTCTTCGGGCTCACCACCATTGACGGCTCTCGACAAGGCAAGTACCGGCCCGACAATCTCGACAACTGTTGGCATCTTGCGTGTCGTTAGCTGTTCCGCTACCTGCGGCAAGGCCAGGATTTGCTCTTGCTCGAATGTCACAATGTTCGGAAGCGGGTTTTCGACGCTCTGGATCACTGAAGGAGACCAATCAAAAGAGACCTCAATTGTTTGAAGCCCCTCTTCATCAGTAATTTTTTCCAACGCTTCTACCAGTTCGAGACTCACCCCGCGTTCGACGGCTGAACCTATTGGCTCGCCTCCCGAAGCAACCCCCCGGACTGCATCGAGCCCGCGAGCGAGCGTCGTCATCACACGGCGGCCGTAAGGCAGTATCTCATCGTTCTTGCTGCCCGCCTTTACCTCCGTATTTGGTGTCTCATCATCGAATCGGGCGACCGCCGTAACGACAAAGCTTCCCTTCTTGGTGTGACCCAGGCGCAGCTTGTCCGCAATGAACGACTCGACCTCGGCAGGCCTTCGTCCTTGATGTGAATGATTGGGATTCGACGTCGTGGTAGCCGCAGCTTTGACCATCGTCGCGATACCGTCGAGGGCTCGCTGCGCTTGCCGAAACGGTATAGTTCCGTCTCTGGAGAACTGAGAAATTCTAAAGAAGAATAGATCCGCAGACAGGGCTGCAACTTTTTCGGCTAACGCAACCGAAGTTAGTTCATATACCTTTCGGATCGCTTGATTTGCTTCGAAAAGTCTAGTTTCGTAGTCGAAATACTCATCGTCGAAAATTAGAGTTACGGCGGTAGCGGGGACGTCCTCTGGGGCTTTCCAAATCTCCCATTCGCTGTCTTTGTCCTCGACAATTGCCCAGCGATTAGCTCCCAGGAATCTTTTCAATTCGTCCGGAGGGATTAGGCTCGACTCCGTGATCTGCTCAAGATCCACCGATCCTCCCGTCTCCGATTTGCTCCATTATTCCGAGCAAAGTGTCCCTGGTAAATAAGTGATCGCGCGGAATTTTGACTGTAATACTTTGCTGACCGGGTGGGAGTTTCGGGATATCGAGCCCAAAGATCCAATACATCGTGCTCTCAGTCAACATTCGAGTTTCATCGTGGTCCAGCCAAGCGTCAATGCTGTCGGGGACGACGAGCAGGGCTAACAGTGCAGGAACCTGACGCTTCTCTGAGGTGAGATACTTGTGCGTGCGCGCATCTATCACCCAGGCAATCTCCCTGGACCTAACCACATCGACGCGAGCAGTGCACTTTAGCTGCACGTCAATTTGTGGCCCTAGTTTGCGGCTGTACTCAGCTGAAGACTTGATCGAGATGTCGACCCCGTCATGGTCGGTCGAATAGCTGGCCACTGAACACCCGGCCGCTGCGACCACCATCCTGATGAACGCAATGCTGAGCTGTTCCTTCATCTGTGTGCCGGGAAGCGAGTCCATGGGCAGGACTGAAATCGGGTCCACGCTGGTCGTCAAGGGCAACCTGCCTCGTCCGGGATCATGCGTGGACTCTAGCCCAGCACTCGGCACTGCGAACGCGAACGCGAACACGATCATTCGATCGGTCTAGTTCCTGCTGCTGGGAACAGTCAGGATCAGCCCTGCCCGCACCTCCTACTTCGGCCGACGACGCGTGATCCGATCCGTATCCGGCGCAAGCTGACTCTTCGCAGCACCCACTAGTCCATCAATGGCATTGCCAAGCTTGGCCTGGTAAGAAGACATCGAATCTAGGTTGGACAGCTCGGTCTTCGCTGCGTCATGGAGGTCTGACTCCTCAGGGCAGTCGACTACATTGCGAATCATTTGTCCGTGAGACGCCACGGCAGAATAGGCTTCGCGATGGAGGCGCTTGACGGCATTGAAATGGGTCAACACCTTGTCGTCAACCAACGTGAGTCCAGTCGATTCGATGGCATGAGCCAACGGACGCCTAGCTTCCACTATCTCGGCTGCAACGGCCGCCACCTGCTTGCCGTAGGCCTCGAATGCGAGCCTCAGTTCAAGGTCCACTAGGCCGTTCCGTACATAGATCCCCCGCGCGGTGCGCGCACGATTGACGAAGGACTTTGTATCGTCCGAGAACGGCCTTATCAGCGCCAGCAGTTCAGCCACTGCATCCCGCTGCACTGCTCGACGATCATCCTCTCTGTCCTTCCGATGCCTGAGGCCGGCGACCCAAATTGCTGCCAAAGCTACCGCGACGGTAGCCACGTTGCCCCAGCCCGGTGTCCAGTAAAGGTTTTGCAGAGCAATAGTCTTACAAGTCACCCGCTGCACCTGCCTGCTAGTTGATTCGCGCCGATTCAAACACAGAACGCCGAAGCGGACCCTGTGATATCGCAGCTCGCTATGAGTGTGAGTGCACGAAGTGTAGCCCGCAGTCTGGCTCCGCTACCCGCCCATGCTGACGGTTCCGCGCGGTCACTGAACTGGGCGTAGGTTGCTTATTTCGATACATAGTCAGACGTAGAGTAAGGACAAATCGGCATTTAGAGTGCATTCACACAACGAATCGAACGTCTAAGCTTTGCCCCTCTCAGGCTGAGATGAAAGCTCAATGTCTTATCTACGCAGGGATAGCGGCAGTGTCTCAGCTTGGCGGAAATCGACAAAGCGGGGATATCGGTAGCAATGCCTGAGGGGCTTCCACGAGTGCGAGAGGGGGTCACCCCCCCCCCCCCCCCCACCCTTCGATTAGACCCGTCTCACGTCCACACTGAGGGACGTTTGTCAAGCCCCGTAGAGTCACCAGTCCCGTAGGCTCTTAGATTGCCCCTGAGGGCTTCTGTTTCCTCGGGCACTGTTGCATCCGTAGTGTGCTGCTTGCAGTGGTCCTAGATTGTGTCCGCCTTTGGACCCCGCTGATGTGGGATCATCGGCAGGTGACGCAACCTGTAGCCACGATTATCGCCGCGTGCATCGCCGTTATCGCCGCAAGCATTGGGTTACTGGGCGTGATTCTGAACAACCGGTATCAGTCGAAACTTGACGATCGGAAGGCAGCTCGCGAGCTGACAGAGGTTCGGAGGCTCGAAAAGTCGGACCTATTTGTCAATGTCATTGCGCAGGTTGATGAGATTGCGATGGGCTACTACCACGCGTTAGAAGATGACCGGGACGGAGACGAACCGTTCCATCGGGTCGATCAAGAGCTTCCCAAGTTACGGCTTACAGCCATCCGTCTTGAGCTGCTTGGCTATACAGCCGAGGCTGCGGCTGTCAGGCAATACCTCGATTTGATGGTCAACGCGGTTACAGGGAATGCGAATCCCACCCCGGCTAGAATTAACGATCAGCGGGACGCCATTGTTCTTGCCCTTGGCGATGCATTCACCACACTCAAGGCAGGTGGTTAGGTCTGTCCGCGCTGGCCCCCGTCCGTCGCGGTTGCACCCGAGGACCAGTGCCTCCGGTTGTCCTGCGTCGTTCCGCGAGTTCGTCAAGTGGTGACCGTCGTGTTTGTGTCGGTGGCTTGTGGCTTTCGAGTTCCCCGAGCACGTGCACGAACTGACGTGACAGTGAGGCAAGCTCGCGTGCGGACCCGGTATGAACGATGGTCCTTGCCAACAAATCTCGTAGCGCCGTCAGTGTGGCCGCTGTGTCCCCTGACGCAGCGGCCTCTTCTAGTCCTAGCGGCTTTGGTTTGGTTGCCATCAGTCGCCGCTCACTTCCGCGCCCACATGCGCAGTTCGTAGCTGTTGACTCCGCCGCCTGTCTTGGACAGGAACCGTTGCGGAACCTTCACCGCGAACACCTGATTGGTCGTGGTCGGGTCACCGCCGGGAATGCGCCGGTAGGCATCGAGCCGCGTAGCTGTGCCCGGTGCCGCCTTCTCCACCTGGCCCAGTACCGTCTCCCAACCTTGGGTTTCAGCACGCATGGTGATGGCCCTGACCATCGAGTCATCACCGGAGTACCGCGCCCGTGCGATTGCGTCCAGTGCGGCCTTTTCGTTGGCGATGTTGTCGGCGCGTTCGAGTGCGTCACGGTGTGCCATCAGGGTGGCCGGATCGGTTGAGGCGGGGCCAAACAGTCGCTTTTCGGCTGTGATGGTGGCTTTGTCTACCTCGGTCTCGAATGCCGCCCGGTACTTGTTCATCGCCGCCGTGGTCTCTTCGTAGAGGGCTGCCTGAGCGGCCTTCTTTCCGTCGTCGGTGAGCTTGCCGTCGTTGTCGATTGCTGCGAGCTGTTGTTCGTGGCTGGCCTGTAGGCCCTGCACTGCCTTTACGTCGACATAGGGCGCGAACTTGCCGCGAACGGTATCGAGTGCGGGTGTGTCCGTTGCTTCGGTGTCTGTCATCGGTGGTGCTCCTAGAACGCGTGTTTGATTGCGGCTGCCGCTCGGTCCTGCGCGCTACCGGATGGTGGTGAGTCGTAGCTGGCGAAGCCGCTTCGGGCCTGGCGCTTGGGTCCGGTGCGTACGGGCTGCGCCTTCTGCCATTCCTTCAGCGCGTCGGCGTGCGCCTCTAGCTCGGTACGGTCTTTGCCGGCCAACACCCCGGCAGGCAACCCGTTCTCTCGGGCTACATCGGCCTTGAGCTGTGCGAGTTGCAATCCGTCGCGCTCGGTGGTTATCGCAGTCAGGGTGTTGCGGGTGGTGTCGAGTTCGAGCCGTGCCGCTTCAAGGTCGCGGCGTAGCGTTTCCAATTCGGCATCGACAACGGGTTCGTTGACCTGCTCGTCAGGCTCAGACACCACCGGCTCGACTTCGGCCTCGGTTGGTTCAGGCAACTTCGTCACCGCCGATCAGGACGTACGCGGCAGCGGCCAAGCGGTCGGTGAGGGTGTCCACGTCATCGACGTTGGAATCGAGGTCTTCGGCCAGCTCGTGGTAGCAACCGAGCAGCAGTTCGAGGCGGGATTCGAGAACGGTCACCTTGGCGGTGAGTTCAGCGTTCGTCAGTTCGGTTTCAGTAGGGGAGGTCATTGTTTTCGTCCTTCGAGTTTGTGGGTGCGTCGTTATGTACGCTGGTTTCTGATCGGTAATGGTTGACGCCGTTGAGTAGGATTGCGCCACCGTATTTGCGTGGCCTCATCATCTTTGGCATATCATTCGGTGATCCCATTTAGATATCCCCTAGCAGGTAGTCAATTTCTTCGATAAGTCGAGCGAGTTCACTTGGTTCGGCGGAAATCTTGGTCCGCCCCTTCTCGACAATTACCTGTTTCCGGTATCTTCGACACGGGGTTGAGAACCATTCGTGGGTCGATCCGTAGTTGCCGTCCACCGCATCCTGCAGGGCGTCGCAGAGTTGGCGTAATGCCGTGACTGTAAAGCCCTTGGTGAAGTGGCTGGACCCGTATTTGTCGTTTAGGGTGAGCGAGTATTCGCGGCGTGTCTGACCTGGTTTGTTGAAACGCTTACCAATGTTCCACGTCAGGTGCACGGCTCGGTGACCTCACCGAGTTCGGCCAGTGCGTAGGCGAAGCGCAGGAATGCGCCGTCCTGAATGGAATTGTCTATTTCTTTGTGAAATCCGGTTGTGTCGCCGCGTTTGACTGCATTGACTGCGGCTGTCGCGCGTTGCCGGTCGGTGTCACTGATTCTCATTGTTCATTCTCTCTCGGACCTTACGGACGGTGGACGGTGAGCATTCGCATTCGCGGGCGATCTGCTTTATAGGAGTCTGTTCTTTGAGTAGTTCGGCTATCCGCTGGCTTGCCGGGTGGCGGGGTCTGCCGCCCATCTGGCCGCATTCCCGCCTGCTCGACCTGTAACGACGGTTCGCGTCGGCTACCGCTGCGAGTAGGTCGCCTACCTCGAACACGTGCACCTCGCCGCGTCTGCGGCCTCTGACTTGCCTGGTTGTTCGCCAGCGCCTCAGGGTCCGCTCTGACCGTCCGGTGATGCGGATTGCCTCGAACTCATCAACCCACCTGTTCGGGAATGCCACCGGGGCCAACGTTGGGGCGTCATCGTCGCCGCCCATGCCGGGAAGTGTTCTCACGCTGCACTCCGCTTTGATCCGATGCCGCTGTAGTGATTCAGCAGGTCGTGAATGACAGGCCAGGTGGTCGCGTGACGGGCCATGAGGGTGTGTAAGTGGTCGTGCATTCCTGGCGCTTCCTGGTAGTCGCAGTCGCCCATTCGGGCCAGCAGACGCCGGCTCAGGCGGTCGGCAGGTCGCGAGTCGTCATAGAGCACCCCGCGAATGTCGCCGGCCCTCGGGTGGCCCACCGGATAGCGCCACGTCCGGCCCAGATCGGCCATATCAACCCGGCATTCCTCAGCCCAAAACGCGAGATTGTCTAGTTGCAGGTCCGCCGCATCGACGCAAGTGAGGTCCATCGGGGCTTTCGGTCCTGGTCGACCCGCTGGCCGCGCTTTGTCGGCACCCTCGGGCACCGCTTTCGGGATTCGGTACAGACCTCCACGCAGATAAGCTATGGACTCGGGGATCGTCTGCACGATTGCGTGCATCGAGTATTGGAGAATCAATTCAACTCCCTGCCCGAAACAGGGCGACGATGCGACTCTTACGTTCCTCGGTCAGCGGTGGTGCTGTGTCAACGATTCGTTTGATGTATTCGGCTATGTCGTCCGTGGGGCGTTCAAGGGCGGCAGTCGGCATTAGTTCCTCACTTGGGCATAAAAAATCCCCCAGCGTTGCCGCCAGGGGTGTGCAATCAGTGTTTGCTATTGAGTTGTTGCGGGCCGTCCAACCTTCTTGCGATACCGCATCGCCTGAACGGACGCGCACTGTTCGAGGCTTTCGCGGTCATACAAAATCAGCGAACGTGCTTGCCGGTATGCCGTGACTTCGCCAGATTGCCGCCATATTTGGAGAGTGCGCCGGCTACGTCCGACGTGATCGGCGGCTTGATGCTCGGTCAGCCATTCTCGTAAGTCCATCGCCCCTCCTTTCGTTGCGCTCAGCGCAGTGATTTCCGCGCAAAAATTTTGGGTGAGGCTGCCAGTGCCCGTCATCGGCGCATTTTGATAGGAAAGCTCTGACAACCCCACGAAATAAAGATTACCAATCAGATCGGACGAGACCTTTATTTGAAACCGTGGACGTGAACCGATTGCCTAGCTCGTGCCAGGCACTTGCTAAGCGTCGGCTAAGTACTCGCCAAGAGTCGGCTATGAAACGAACCAATTTGCTTCACGCTTGCTTCACCGTTGTCGAAGCGGTAACGCGTTACCAGTCGCTGCAGTAACGCATTACCGGTCGCTGCAGTAACGCATTACCGGTCGCTCACCGGTCGGACCGGACTTGCTCAGCAGTTTGGGCAAAACCCGTCCTGAGCAGTGGGAACGCGAAAGTGTCACGGCCTGCGTGGTGTGCCACGGTGGTGGTGACGTGGTGCGCCAGAGGACAGACACGGTGCAACTATTCGTGCAGTTTTAGGTAATTGTCGCGACACTCTCGCGAGGGTCCAGCGGACTTCCATGAGTATTCGGCGGAATCCCATGTGGGTTTGTCGACCGACCGCTAAGCGACTGCTGAGCGACTGCTGAGGCCCGCCGGTCTGCGGGAAAGCACCCCTGAACTGGGGTGATGCGAAAGTGTCCCCGCCGGACATGTCCGATTCGGCGTGGACGGATGGGACCACAATTCGCTAGCGGGCCGTAGCGACAAGTCTGCGTACCACCCACATACACGTAACCGAACTACGCCGTAAGTCCCAGAATCGATCTGAGAGCCATTACGCATAGACCCCGATCCGTCTCCCAAGCCGAGCGAAGCGACCATCCGTATACCTCGCACACGCGCCTACTCTTAGTCCTGACGGAGAATCTTTGAATATCCATCACTGAGTGTTCGTGCATCTTTTCAGCACGGACGCGAAGTGATAGCGCGGAGCGCGGTCCTCTCTTGACAGTTATCAGGTTACTTTATGGTGTACGATACGGGTTACTTTACGCTGTACGGTTGGACTGATATCGGCTCGCCGCCGGGGCATTCACTGGTCTGAAAAGACGCCCAGCGAATTATTAATTTAGATGGAACTTCTACCAGTTTGAGCATCGGGTATGGGTATATCTTTTGGCGTGCCCCTGCGCCCGCACGCCCTAGTCACCTATTCGCTACGCTCATGGTGACTACTACCCCATAGGGGTAGTACCCCATAAGGAACCGCGTGCGCGAGGCTCCGGCTCGGGTTCCGCCTCGATCGATCTGAGGCGATTGACCCCCACTTCAGGCACAGGAACCCAGATCGGCGTCAAAAATCGCTCTGCGTGGCTCTCAGGGGCCAGAACCTGACGCCCCTTAGAGGTTGACAAGACGACTGTGGTCGGTCATCATGCCGCCCCCCTACGGTCGGCCTGAGCTACACCAACCACTCAATTCCGACAAACTCGGGGTTAAAGTCTCGCAGCCCCTTCGGAGAAATAAGCACAGTCACAATCATCAGGGACGAAATAACTTTGCCGCGCAAATCTGGCGACAATTTATTCCACCGAAGGGACAGTTCATCACCCGACAAAACTAAATCAAGCAATGGACTAGATAAACGCGCCGCCGCCATTTGGTCCTCTACCCGCTGAATACTCTCCCGCAATTCACCCATACCGCGATCAAAACTAGAACCATCAAGATCGCCACGCGTAAACATCGAAGTCAAAACTTCCGACCGCCCCTGCAAGGCGTTGCGCTCGACCTGCAACGCCGGCACGTCAACTCCTGGCAGAGAATCAACGATCAACCGCACCTCAGGCCGACTTAGACGCTCCACCACCAGGCCGTCGATATAGGCGTCCAACTTCACCCCCTGCCGCCGAACATGATTACTGGGGCACTTGTAAGCACGGTTCTTCTTAGCGTCCACATGGACCACCAGGGCCGCGCTACAGACACCGCAGACGTAGACGCCCGACCCCTGCCACTTTCGCTCGAACGAGACATTGGACGAACGCGCCGGATCATCCAACAACGCCACAATCCCCCGATGAGCGTCAGGATCGACCAACGGAGTCCAATCACCGTCGCCCACCACAGCGCCTCGGTACACCCTCAGAGCCGCGTAGCGCGGGTTTTTGAGCACCCGCCGCACACTGGTAGCCGTCCAAACCTTGCCGCCGTACGCCGTCGTCAGGCCCGCCTCATTCCACTCCCGCGCAACCTGCCGCACACTCTTGCCCGAGAGCACTCCCGCCACAGCCTCACGGACAGCGCTCGCCTCAGGCTCCAACGGCTCCCCCGCCAACGTGTAGCCGAACGGGCGACGCGCCGCCTGCCACACTCCCTTAGCAGCCTTCTGCTGATTCGCCCGCACCTGCCGTTCGCTGCTGTGCTCAGACTCCTGCCGCGCAACACTTCCCGCGATACGCGCAATCATCCGCCCCTGCGACGTAGACAGGTCAAGCGTGCCACCTTGCACGGTGCGAATCTCGGCACCAGCCTTGTCTACAACCTCAATGAACCGTTCCAGCTCGATTGGCGACCTGTGCAGCCTGTCCGTGTGAAACGCGATCACCGCGCCAACCTCGCCGGCCTCGATCGCCGCGAGTAAGGCCTCATAGCCTGGACGACGCTTACCTGAGTACGCCGAAATGTCGTTGTCCGAGAACCGTTTCGAGACCTCCCACCCCAACCCCTCGGCCAGCTTCTCGCAGTCCTCAGCCTGCCGCTCCACGCCGAGCGCCCTGCCCGTAGGGTCGCTAGAGATACGCGTGTACGTCGCTACCTTCATGGACCAAACTATAGCGTGTCGCTTGACAGTCCACTCCTGCGAACGTCGCACCGCCTTTGAAGTCGACGAGCACCAGGTTCAGCTGGTCCGGCGAGTGAGTCGACACCAAGCCCAGCACGAGCGTGCGGAGGAACTCCGATTTTCCCGAACCCGTTGCCCCGATGCACAATCCATGAGGTCCCATACCGTTCTCGGCGGATTCCTTCAGATCGATCTCGACGGCGCTGCCGTCGGGGGCGACACCGATCGGTACCCGCAGCCTCTCGCGTCCGCGCCGCGTCGTCCACGCTCGGTCCGTGTCGAGTGCACCGACATCGGCGATACCGACCAGGCTGTTCCATCCCGAGATCGGGACTCCGCCGTCGTCGACGACATCGACGACGGACGAGGACGACGGCGCACGATACGGCGACAGGCGTCGAGCCACGGTGTGCGCCTGGGTGGTGCTCATCGAATCCGCGACGGCGAACACCTCGACCGTGGTTCCGCTGACCGCTCCGATGGATCCGTTCTCGGCGAACAGCCGAAGGCCACGCGATGCGGCGAGTCCGGGACACAGGCCGGACAGATCGATGATCGTGACGGAATCGAGGCCCGTGTCGGTGAGATCGGTCGATCGGTTGTCCAGAAGCCCGCCGTCCACCACGATCACCAACTGCACGACGCCTGCGACGGGAACAGCTCCGCGCGCAAACCGATTGCGCATGGACAGCACGTCGCCGAGTGCTCCCTCGAGTTCGAGGAAGCTGCCGAAGATCATCCGAGCGGACCCGGCACCGTCGCGCAGAGCGTCGTGCTGAGTGTGCGGGAGCCACTTGGCCCACTCCCATTGCTGCACGGTGTCCGGCCCGCAGACGATCGCGACAGCGACGTGGTCGGGTCCGTGAAAGCTGCACAGCGAGGCCAACATCGCGCGCACCATCGCCCGGGCCTCGTCGCGATCTCCCGATACGGACAGCGCCGCGAATCCTCTCAGTGACACCGCGGTCGGCAGCGCGGCCACCACCGAATGAGCTCGCACGAAGCGGCGCAGAGACACTGCCGAGACGGGTTCGAGTTCTTCCACCGGCCCGGTCTCCGGCGGAACCAGTCGAGTGGCGAGCCGCTGATCCCCACAGCCGACTCGTACGTGCGCGAAATCCGGATCCGACAGTCGCCGTTCCCACATGCGCTCGGTTCCGGCGATCGACCACAACGTCTCGGGTGCCGGGTGACTCCATTCGAGGGCTCGGCGTTGTGCGCGTTCGGTCTCGGCGACGTCGCGGCGGAGCTGATCCAGATAGCGGAGGTAGTCCTTGCGGTCCTCGTTCGCCTCGGCCGTACGCGCTCCGCCCGACTTGCCGCCGCCTGCCAACATCCCCACCATGGACATCAACATCATGGCCGGGAACATCAACATCATCGGGTTCGCCGCTGCCCCGGAGGTGAACATCAGCGCGACCATCCCCACCATCGCGGCCACCATCACCAGCGGCATCAGCTTCATCAGCAGATTGCCCGGCACCGCGCGCGGGATCTCGGGTGGCGACTGCAGGGTGACTTCACCGCCGGGAGATCGAGGCACTTCCCGTCTGGCACCGCGAACGAAGCGCACGGTACTCATCGATCCGCCCCCACGGCCACGCCCCCAGAACCCCATCGCGGCGGCCTCCCCCCGAGGCCGCAGGACGACAGGCTAACGCATCGAAGACCGGCCGGTCCACAGCTGCCGTCGCGCCCGTCGGACGGTCGAGAAATAGAACGCTGCCCGACGCCGTTGCACATCGATGTGGCTCTTCTGCCGCGTGCTCGACGAACGAAAGGCTGGCCCCAACCGTGTCCGTACCCTTGTCCATCCTCGATCTCGCTCATGTGGGCGAGGGCGAAACAGTCCGCGACAGCTTCGATGCAAGCGTCACTCTCGCTCAGCATGCCGAGAACTGGGGATACCGACGCATCTGGTACGCCGAGCACCACAACATGAAGACGATCGCGTCGTCGGCCACGTCGGTGCTCATCGCGCATGTCGCTGCCAACACCGAGCGAATTCGGCTCGGATCCGGCGGGATCATGCTTCCCAATCACGCGCCGCTGACCATCGCCGAGCAGTTCGGCACTCTGGCGACGCTGCACCCGGGACGGATCGATCTGGGTCTCGGCCGCGCCCCCGGCAGCGACCAGGTGACGATGCGGGCGATGCGGCGAGATCCCGCGTCGGCCGATCGCTTTCCCCAGGATGTCCAGGAACTGCAGGGCTACCTGTCGGCGGAGTCCCTGATTCCCGGAGTGAGCGCGACTCCCGGCGCGGGTACCGAGGTACCGCTGTACATCCTCGGGTCCTCGCTGTTCGGCGCGCAGCTCGCGGCCGCACTCGGCCTGCCCTATGCTTTCGCGTCGCACTTCGCACCCGACGCCCTCGAGCAGGCCGTCGAGATCTATCGGCGAGACTTCCGACCGTCCGCGCAACTGTCGGAGCCGCACCTGATCGTGGGTGTGAACGTGATCGCGGCCGATTCGATGGCCGAGGCACAGGCTCAGTTCCTGCGCACCAAGCGCAGTCGCGTCAGCCTGCTGCTCGGCCGCGGCCGAACCTTCACCGACGAGGAAGCCGACATGGTCCTCGAAGCGCCTGCGGGCCAACAGATCGCGAACATGACCAAGTACTCGGCGGTGGGCACTCCTGACATGGTGAAGGACTATCTCGATCGATTCGCCGAACGCACAGGGGCGGACGAGCTGATCGTCGCGTCCGGTGTGTCCGACCGCGCGTCGTGGCTTCGCTCGTTCGAGTTGCTCGCACAGGTCAGCGATCTGGTTCCTGCCTGAGAGCTGCGCACGTCGCAGGTGGATTCCGACGACCGGTTGATTGTCGCAGCGATGTCGTAAGGTTTGGACACCGATGCCCACTGGGGCGGGCATCGGCACGCGAATCGTACGTATCCGGGGGGATCTTCATGACACGCGCCGACAGCCGTCCATCGGCCGGCATTGTGCCACCGCGCACGGCACCTGCCGATCCGACACAGTCGCCCACCGCGCCGGACGCGAGTCGGCGGGCATCGGGCGCACAGTCCGTCTTCGCGCAGGACGTCTGTCGGGTGACGGTGTTGGCCAGGTCCACGCAGGTGGACATGGCGCTGCCGATCGACGTCCCTGTCTCCCTTCTCGTTCCGGGAATCGTCGACATGATTGCGGCGGCGGGAGTGGAGCCCGCGGAACGACCCGGGAGAGCGGGAGTGGAGCCTGCGGAACGACCCGGGAGAGCGGGAGTGCGGCCTGGTTCGGGAGGCGGTGTGCCGAGCGACGGGGATCCCGTGTCGGACGGGTTGCCGGTGGCGTGGACGCTTGCGCGGATCGGGTTTCCACCGTTGTCGCCGACTGCGACGTTGGCCGAGCTGTCGGTGCGCGACGGGGAGTTGCTCGTGCTGGGTGTGGCCGAGCGGCCCGCTCCGGTTCCCCTGTTCGACGACCTCATGTATTCGGTTGCACGGTCGGGTGGTGACGATGTTCGGCAGTGGACTGCGCGTACGGCGCGCACGGTGGGTTCGGTCGTCACCGGTCTGTCGGTGTTGGTGGCATGCGCGGTCCTGGCGCGGGAGCCGATCCGTGCGGGAGCCGAGCATGTCGGCAGTGTCATCGAGGGATTCGCTGCCGTCACTGCGTCGATTCTCTTCGCGATCGCGGGGGTGATTCTGGGGCGGGTGTACGACCAGTACGCCGTCGCTGTCGTCTTCGGCGGATGTGCCGTAGCGCTGATGTTCACCAGCGGAACTGTGCTGGTACCCGGGCAGTTCGGTGCGGCTCAGCTGATGCTGGGTTCGGCCATGGCGGGCGCTGTGGCTCTGCTGTCCCTTCGCATCGGCGGGACCGGGTTCGCACTGTTCACCGCTGCGATCGTGCTCGCAGTTCTGACGTTCGCCGCGTCGGTGTGCGCGCTTTTCACCACCGTGCCCCAACCGTCGATCGGCACCGCGGTCGCTCTCACCGGCCTGGCGGGAATTGCGCTCTCTGCCCGGGTGTCGATGATGCAGGCCAAGTTGCCGCTTCCACCGGTTCCCACCGCAGGAGCACCGCTGGACACGGTCGAGGAAGCCGAGCTCGACGCGATCTCGTTCGCGGATCTGCAGGCCTCCGCAGCTGTGGCGCGTAGCTGTCTGTCCGGCCTGCTGTCGGCGTTCACTGTTGCTGTCGTGGCGGGCGTGCTGGTTGCGGCAGCAGCCGATTCCGACGGCGGCGTGCGGTGGCCGGGGGTCGCGCTCGCGGGATTGTGTGCGCTCGTCCTGCTTCTGCGCGGACGCACCTATGCGGTGGTGACGCATGCAGTTCCGTTGGTTGCAGGGGGAACGACGATTCTGCTGGCGCTGTCGATCGGTGCGCTCGTTGCGTTGCCCGAACACGCGCTCGCCCTGTTCGGTGCGGCACTGGCCGGTGCGGTGACGGCATCGATCTTCGGAGCTTTCGTGCCCACACGCACGTACTCGCCGGTGATGCGGCGGTCGGCCGAACTGCTGGAATACGCGGCCATCGCCCTGGTCATTCCGATCGCAGTGTGGGTGTGCGGTCTGTACAGCGTCGTCCGCGGGCTGTGACAACGCGCCGGCAGCGAACGATCGTCATCGCGGCGTTCACTGCTCTCGCCCTGTTTTCGAACGCGGTCATCGGGGTGTATCCGGCAGGCGCCGAACGTCCGGAGATCGACCCGTTCCAGCTGCCCCCGCCGAGTCCTCCCGGCCCTCTCGAACCCACGGAACAGAAGAACGCCTGCGCCCTTCCATCCGCGGCCACCGATGTTCAGGACGTGCCGACCGCGCTGAAGGCGCTCGACTTCGCATCGGTCTGGCCCATCACCCGTGGGGCAGGTCAAGTGGTCGCCGTCATCGACACCGGAGTGACCGCTCATCCACGCCTACCGGGTCTGATCGCCGGCGGTGATTACGTCAGCGCAGGTGACGGGTTGTTCGACTGCGATGCGCACGGGACGATGGTCGCCGGCCTGATCGCCGCACAGACCGCACCGGGCAGCGGATTCGCCGGAGGCGCACCCGATGCACGAATTCTGTCGATTCGTCAGTCCAGCAATGTCTTTCAGATCGTCGACAACAGGTCGGAGGAGGAGCAGGCGGGCGAGCCGGAGAACGCCGCCGGCTACGGCAACGTACGCACCATGGCCATGGCCATCCGAACTGCGGTGGACGCGGGGGCCTCGGTCATCAACATCTCCGAGGTCGCCTGCGTGCCCGCCGGAGGCGGTGTGCCCGACGGTCCGCTCGGCGCGGCCGTGCAGTACGCCGTCCGAGAGAAGAACGTCGTCGTCGTTGCAGCAGCCGGTAATCTCGGCAGCGCGGCCTGCCGGGCCCAGAACCCGATGTCGGACCCGCTTCGGCCCGACGCGGACCCGTGGGCCTCCTTCGCGACCATCGCGACTCCGGCGTGGTTCGACGACGTGTTGACCGTCGGTTCGGTCGAATCGGATGGCACACCGTCTTCGTTCAGCCTGGGCGGTCCATGGGTCGACGTCGCGGCTCCTGGTTCGAATATGACCTCACTGTCGCCGACGGGAAACGGACTGGCGAACGGCACCCGGGGCACCGATGGCGTCGTTCCCATGACCGGAACGAGCTTTGCCGCACCGCTCGTTGCTGCGGTGGCGGCTCTGGTGCGCGCCCACCGCCCCGAGTTGTCGGCGCTGGAGGTGGTGGACCGGATCCAACGAACGGCGCATGCGCCGGCCGAGGGGTGGAATCCCCTCGTCGGCCACGGCATCGTCGATCCGCTTGCCGCGGTGACCGATTCGGTGACGGCTGCTCCCCTGTCGGTGCCTGCGGACAGTGTCGCGATGACTGCGCCGTTGCCACCGCCTGCGCCGGATCATCGCCCGCGGACCGCAGCCGTCACCGGTTCGGTGCTGGTGGCGGTGATCCTGGCGCTCGGGCTCGCCCTGTCGGTGCCACTGCGCCGACGGGGTAGATCCGATTGAACCGGCCCTACTTCGTCGGAAGTGCGGCGGCCCGCGGGTCGGGGCCGACTCCGTCGTGCATCGTCAGTGCCTGCCCGCGCCCCAGAGTGGGCCCGCTGCCGAGCAATTGGAGGATCTGCCATGGTGCGGGTGCCGGCGGTCCGAACCCCAGCGCCGACGCGGCCTCGGGACCATCGACGCCGTAGCGCACTCCGGTGTCGGCCACGAAGAAGACGCTGCCCTGGCGTGTACTCGACGTCGAGATGCCGGTACTGCGTACGAACCCGCCGCTACCGGGTGCCAGATAGACCTGGTCGACGGCGTCACCGCCCCCATCGGCCTGAGCCAACGCAACCGGTAGTGCACCGGTCTCGAGCGGCAACCCACGGCCGGCGGACTCGACCAGTCGAGCAGACGGTCCGCCGTCCGCCACTGCGAGCGGCTCCCACGTCAGGCAGCCCACAGGACGCTCACCGGTATCGACTATCTCGGGAGTGGTTGCCGGGAACGTCGACACCTCCAGTCCGGACGAGGTTGTGGGTGCGTCAGCGAGCAGGTCGGGATTGACGGCTGCGATATCCGGACTGCCCTGCGAATCGGTGAATTTGATGAGCAGGGCCGCTGTTTCGTCGATCGCTTGGATTCCGTCCTCGAGTACCACGTAGTACTGGACGTCGCGCCCGGCGACCTTGACGACCGAACCGATCGTCCGCCCGTCGAACGGGAACGCGGGAGCCTCACCTGCTCGGGGAACGAACGGCGCTGCGATGGGTGGTGATTCGGGCACGGAGTTGAGCAGACCCGCACTGACCGGGGACGGTGTCGCGTCCTCGAGTCCGAGCGCGCGGACCACCGCCCTGTTGTTCAGGTCGACCGGCGATCTGGTGCCGTCGTGCACGAGATACGCAGTGCCGTTGGATGTCCAGAGGAACGCCTCGGACTCGGCGAGCGCAGCCGTGCTGTCACCGTAGCGAGGATCGCCCACCAGCACCGTCGTCGAGGTGACTCCTGCGATCGGGTCGACGGTGTCGCAGACGGTCCACGACTGCGCGTTGCCGTCGCCGTCGTGCGGCAGCGCAGACGGTGCACCGGGAATACCCACCAGTGCGCCGCGAGGTCGTGACGACAACTCGGATTCCTGGACCGTCGACGGATCGTCCGGCTTGCCGACGATCAATCGAGCCGATGCGAGATTGAGCACCGGATGGAACACGTCGTCCACTTTCACGAACATCGCGCCCGAGTCCTTGCCGACCACGATCGATGCGTCGCCGATCTTGTCCTGTGGCCGAAACAGTGCCAGGGCAGCGCATCCCGCCAAACCGATGCAGGCGATGACGACACCGACCAGCAGCGCTCGCGTCTGCGACCTCATCGGATCGTGCAGCATTCGAGCGTCGCGCCTGATCAACGCGTGTTCCATCCTGCGGACGAGGAAGCGGTAACCGCCGACCTGCCACTTCGTTGTCGGCGTCGACGCCACGATTCCTCCCCAGGACTGTGCAGACGACCCGATCCCCATTCGGGTCACGCGACACAGTACAGTTCGTCCGCACACCTCGGCGACCGTGTTGCGGTTGTCGATGGCTCTGTGACCTTCGGGGGGAGGGTTTCGATGAGGCGTACCGATTCGGCAGGGCGTAGGCGAGCCGCCGTTCCTTTCGTCGCACCCACGGTTCGGCGGGTGATCGTGGCCGAGACCGCAGCCGTGGCGATCGGTCTGCCGCTATTCGCGGCGCAGATGCGGCCCTGGGCGGTGCTGCTCGTCGCTGCGGCGGTGGCGCTCGTTCCGTTCGTGGCGATCCGGCGCAGATCGGTCGTCGACTGGGTTCGGTCCATCTGGCGGCTCCTCGCCGATCGTGTCCCCGCTGTCGGCGTCACCACGGAACACACCGGCACCGCAGACGGCCCGGTCGGGGTCCAGTGGCAGCGCGACACCGTCACCTGCACCCTCGAGATCGTCCCGCCCCGGCACGCCACCACGGTCCTCGGCAGGGCGAGCGCCGCTACGCAGCACGCACTTCCCGTCGATGCGTTGGCGTCGTGTCTGCGGCAGCACGACATCGAGGTCCGCGCGATCGACGTCGTCGCACTCGGCTGCCGCAGCTCGGCAGGTTCGGTCGCCACCGAGGTCTACGAGGGACTCATCGGTCCACTGCCTGCGGTAGCGGTGCGAACCGTCTGGGTCGCAGTGACTCTCGACCTGCGCGCGAATGCTCGGGCGATCGAGGTCAGAGGCGGAGGGAGAGCCGGAGCCGCCCGTACCGCTGTCGTTGCGACCACGCGGGTCCTTCGCGCTCTGCACGCCCACGGTCTGTCCTCGCGACTGTTGACGGGTTCCGAGCTTCGGTCGGCCGTGTTGCAGCTGTGCCGAGGGGTCGGTATCGACGATCTGACCCAGACATGGTCGACAGCACCTCTGCCGGGTGCGTCGAGCACGGTGTTCGGAATCGATTGCAGCGCAATCACTGCCGAGGACATCGCCACCCTGTGGGCAACACCGTCACTCGGAACGACGATGACGTTCCACCTGCAGCCGACCCGCGACACCGGGAAGGTGCGCGTGCGTGGGTCGTGCAGTTTCTCCGCCCGGGGACCGATCACGAAGCCTCGTGTACACGCGTTGACCTCGATGAGCGCAAGTCAACGCGACGGCATCCTCGCACAGCTTCCGTTGGCCATACCCGTACCGAAGTCGTTGTCTCCCAGCCGAGTTCTCGATATCTCGTCGGTCGACGAGTTGTTGCTACCGGTGAGTGGCTGCGGCCAGCTGCTGGGATCCGACGCCGGCGGACACGGCGTCGCGGTCCGGCTGTTCGGACCGGGTCTGAGTCGGGTTCGGGTCGTCGGAGAGCTCTACCTCGCTCAGCAACTGCTCTTCCGCGCCATCGCCACCGGTGCCAGAGTCCTCGTCCGCACCGACCGCCCCCATGCCTGGCGAGCGCTCCTCGACGCCATCGGTGCTCCCGATCGACTACTGGTCGACGGCACCACGTTCCGTTCCCGCCCGTCGTACGACGTGATCCTCACCGACTTCGCCGACGGTTCGGCACCCATTGCGCAACAGGAACTTTCGGGCGTCACCGTGATCTCGTTGTCCGAGCACGTGCCGCGGATCGGCCACACCGAGCAGGAGCCAAGCACCCCGCGACCGGAACCGGATCTGACGATCGTCCAGCCCCATGCGTCGGGTGATCGAATTCGAGTCCGGTCCGGTCCACTCGACGTCGAGTTGACGCTTGTCACGATTCCTCAGGAGACGGCGTTCATCGGCCGGCCCCGGAGCCTGCGCCCCGCCGTGCGTGCTTGACCGATTCTCAACCGGGGTAGTCGGCCCGCCCACGAGCGCCTGCCACCGCGTCCGCCCACCACTCGAGCTGGTCGAGAAGACGCCCGAGGCCGTCGACGGCGGCTGCGTCGTCGATCCGTCCCGACTCGTCGAACCGCTTGCGCACCCGATGCAGCGACACGACGTCTCGGACGGAGACCATGTGCAGTTCGGCGGTGATCTGCCGTAGCTGTTCGGTGGCTCGAATTCCCCCGCCGAGCCCACCGTACGAGACGAATCCGACCGGCTTGCCACGCCACTCGTACTTCACCGTGTCCAGGGCGGTCTTCATCGCACCGGGCACGCCGTGGTTGTACTCGGGGGTGACGAACACGAAGGCGTCGGCGCCGCCGACGGTCCGGGTGAAGCGCTCGGAGTCCTCGCACGGAACGAGCGAGTTCGGCAGATCGAAATCGGCCAAGTCGACCTCGACCACCTCGACGGTGGCGCGTTCGGCGGCAACACCTCGAACCCAGGAAGCGACGGTCGGGCCCACTCGACCGGCGCGCACACTACCGACGACGACGGCGAGCTGTATCGGCTTCATCGCTCCGACAGTAGACCCGGGGGCGTTCGGTCAGCCCTCTCCCCCACAGCAACCGTCGCCGGTGATCGCCGATCTCACCTCGCGGGTGGCCGCGTTACGGGCGGCCAGTTCGTCGGCCGGTGGATAGTCGACTCGAACCAAGGACAAGCCGTGCGCCGGAGCCACGGCCACCTCGCTCGCTCTCTCGCGGCGCGTCAACAGCGACTGCGCCCAGTCGGGAGTTCGCCGACCTTCCCCCACGGCCTGCATGGCACCGACGAGACTGCGGACCATCGACCAGCAGAATGCGTCGGCACTGACGTACGCGGTGAGTCGATCGCCGTCGCGCTCCCAGTCGAACCGCTGCAGTTCTCGAACGGTGGTCGCCCCGTCACGTCGCTTGCAGAACGCGGCGAAATCGTGCAGACCGATCAATCTCGCGGATGCCTCCTGCACCGCACCGAGATCGATGGGCCTCGGCCACGAGACGACACCGGCCACGTCGAGGGGGTCGACGCCGTAGAGCGCCGTGCCGAATCGGTACTCGTAGTGCCTGCAGTACGCCGAGAACCGCGCGTCGAAATCAGAGGAGACGGTGCTGATGGCTCGCACTCGAACATCGGTGGGCAGAAACCGGGCCATTCGCCGGACCAGCCTGTCGTGATCGTCCGAAACGTCGACGGCATCGAAGTGCGCCACCTGACCCGTTGCGTGGACTCCCGCGTCGGTTCGGCCCGCCACGGTCAGCTCGATCGGCTGCCGCAACACCGTGGTGAAGGCTTCCTCGAGCACTCCGCAGACGGTGCGGATACCCGGTTGACGCGCCCACCCGGAGAAGTGCGTGCCGTCGTAGGAGATGTCGAGCCTAAATCTGGTGGGTACCGAAAAAGCGGGCCCGCCTTCCCCTGAGGGAATGGCGGGCCCGCTTCGATCGTGCTCGGAGCTCAAAAGGACTAGTCCTTCTTTGCTTCCTCGGCCTCGGGGGCGTCCGACGCGTGTGCGTCGTTGTCCTCGATGCCGTCGATGACTGCGTCGGCGTTGGCCACCTCGGCGTCGGTCGCGTCGGCTTCGACAGCCTCGACGACGTTCTCGTCGGTCGCGTCCTCGGCCGGAGCCTCGGTTGCGGCGGGAGCAGCCTGCGAAGCCTTCACGCGGCGTGCGCGATCTGCCTCGTTGGACACCGTCTGCTCGTTGACGAGCTCGATGATGGCCATCGGCGAGTTGTCACCCTTGCGGGGGACGGTCTTGATGATGCGTGTGTAGCCACCGTCGCGATCGGCGAAGAAAGGCCCGATCTCGGCGAACAGCTTGTGCACGACATCTTTGTTGTTGATCGTCTTGAGAACCTCACGACGATGCGCCAGGTCACCCTTTTTGGCGTGGGTGACGAGCTTCTCGGCGTGCGGACGAAGGCGCTTGGCCTTCGACTCGGTGGTGGTGATGCGGCCGTGCTCGAAGAGTGACGTCGCCAGGTTGGCCAGGATGGCCTTCTGGTGCGACGCCGACCCGCCGAGACGGCGGCCCTTGGTGGGCTTGGGCATGATGAATCTCCTAGTAAGAGCTCCAGCGAGCTGATTACAGCTGTTCTGTCTCGGCGTAGTCCTGCTCGGCACCTTCGGTGTCGCTGAAGGAGCCGGCGTCGGTGTCACTCCACGTGCCCGTGGTGGCGTCGTAGCCAGGCACGGTGCTCGGATCGAACGACGCGGGGCTGTCCTTGAGGGAGAGGCCGAGCGAATGCAGCTTGACCTTCACCTCGTCGATGGACTTCTGCCCGAAGTTACGGATGTCGAGCAGATCGGACTCGGTACGACCAACCAGCTCGCCGACGGTGTGAACACCCTCGCGCTTGAGGCAGTTGTAGGACCGGACGGTGAGGTCCAGATCCTCGATGGGGAGTCCGAAGGAAGCGATGTGATCGGCCTCGGCGGGCGAGGGTCCGATCTCGATGCCTTCTGCTTCGACGTTCAGCTCACGGGCGAGGCCGAAGAGCTCAACCAGGGTCTTGCCCGCCGAAGCGAGCGCGTCCCGCGCGGTGATGGAATTCTTGGTCTCCACATCGAGAACGAGCCGATCGAAGTCGGTGCGCTGTTCGACGCGGGTGGCCTCCACCTTGTAGGTGACCTTGAGCACGGGCGAGTAGATCGAGTCGACCGGAATACGGCCGATCTCGGCACCCGATGCCTTGTTCTGAACGGCGGGGACGTAGCCGCGACCGCGCTCGACGACGAGCTCGATCTCCAACTTGCCCTTGTCGTTCAGGGTCGCGATGTGCAGATCGGGGTTGTTCACCGTGACGCCGGCCGGAGGCACAATGTCGCCTGCGGTCACAGCGCCTGGGCCCTGCTTGCGGACGTACATGGTGACCGGTTCGTCTTCTTCGGAGCTCACCACGAGGCCCTTGAGGTTCAGGATGATGTCGGTGACATCTTCCTTGACTCCGGGGACGGTGGTGAATTCGTGGAGGACGCCGTCGATACGGATGCTGGTGACAGCAGCGCCGGGGATCGACGACAGCAGGGTGCGGCGGAGCGAGTTGCCGAGTGTGTAACCGAAGCCGGGCTCGAGCGGCTCGATGACGAATTTCGAGCGGTTGTCGGCGATGACCTCTTCGGTCAGCGTCGGGCGCTGTGAAATGAGCATTGTGTGTTCCTCCTGTACGGGCGTCCGCTATTTGACGCCCACGTGTGGAGGCGAAGACGCATGTGAGCCTCGCGGGGAGACTCACATGCGTGCCGCGCCTTACTTCGAGTAGTACTCGACGATGAGCTGCTCCTGGAGCGGCACGTCGATCTGTGCGCGCTCCGGCAACCTGTGAACCAGGATGCGAAGACGGTTGGGAACGACCTGCAGCCACGGGGCGACGGGACGGTCGCCGTAGCTTTCGCGGGCGATCTGGATCGGCAGCGTCTGAGCCGACTTCTCACGGACGTCGATGATGTCGTACTGCGAGACGCGGTAGCTGGGGATGTCGACGCGCTTGTTGTTCACCAGGAAGTGACCGTGCGTGACCAGCTGACGGGCCTGACGACGCGTACGTGCCAGTCCGGCGCGGTAGACGACGTTGTCGAGACGACTCTCGAGGATGGTCAGCAGGTTCTCGCCGGTCTTGCCGACGGTCCTGTTGGCTTCCTTGTAGTACAGACGGAACTGCTTCTCCATGACGCCGTAGGTGAAGCGAGCCTTCTGCTTCTCCTGCAGCTGGAGCAGGTACTCGCTCTCCTTGATCCGCGCGCGGCCGTGCTGGCCGGGCGGGTAGGGACGACGCTCGAACGCCTGGTCGCCTCCGACGAGGTCGACGCGCAGACGACGCGACTTGCGGGTGATAGGACCGGTATAACGTGCCATTTTCTAAACCTTTCCTTCCCGCTAGACCCGACGCCGCTTGGGCGGACGGCAGCCGTTGTGCGGCTGAGGGGTGACATCGGAGATGGTGCCGACCTCGAGGCCAGCGGCCTGAAGCGAGCGGATCGCGGTCTCACGGCCGGAGCCGGGACCCTTGACGAACACGTCGACCTTCTTGACGCCGTGCTCCTGTGCCTTGCGCGCAGCGTTCTCGGCTGCGAGCTGTGCGGCGAACGGAGTCGACTTGCGCGAGCCCTTGAAGCCCACGTGTCCCGAGGACGCCCACGAGATGACGTTTCCGGCGGGGTCGGTGATCGACACGATCGTGTTGTTGAACGTGCTCTTGATGTGCGCAGATCCGTGCGGGACGTTCTTCTTGTCCCTGCGACGCGTCTTCTGCGCCTTCTTCGGACCGGTACCGCGTGCTTTGGGGGGCATTACTTCGCCTTCTTCTTGCCGGCAATGGTGCGCTTGGGTCCCTTACGGGTACGCGCATTGGTCTTGGTGCGCTGTCCACGGACGGGCAGACCACGACGGTGGCGAAGACCCTGGTAGCAGCCGATTTCGATCTTGCGGCGGATGTCGGCCTGAACCTCGCGGCGCAGGTCGCCCTCGACCTTGAGGGACTCGTTGATGTAATCGCTGAGCTTGCGCAGATCGTCGTCGCCGAGATCCTTGCTTCGCAGGTCGGGGCTGACGCCCGTCGCTGTGAGGATTTCCTTCGAGCGGGTACGGCCGACGCCGTAGATGTAAGTCAGTGCGATCTCCATGCGCTTTTCGCGCGGCAGATCCACACCTGCGAGACGTGCCATGTGGCATTTCCTTTTCTTGTCCGGAGGTCTGCTCCCAGTCCGTCCCCTGTGTCCTTCTCACCGCTGGGGTGTGAAGCGTCTTTCAACAAACTCAGTGGGGCCCCGGCCTCCGTGCCGGGGGTATGCCGCAACGCGTGTGTCGCGGTTGGTGCTGGGAGGTCATCTTCTAGCTGTTGCCAAGCCGACGTGCGAAATGCTCGGTGGTTATCCCTGACGCTGCTTGTGACGCAGGTTGTCGCAGATCACCATGACGCGCCCGTTACGACGAATCACCTTGCACTTTTCGCAGATCTTCTTGACGCTCGGCTGAACCTTCACGTCGTTGATCTCCTGTGTGTAGCTCGGCCCCACTGCAGGCAGCGGCTCCGAGCATGGTTCCCCCCGACCGGACGTGGCCGGGGAAGCTCTTACTTGTAGCGGTAAACGATGCGTCCACGCGTGAGGTCGTAGGGCGAGAGCTCTACCACGACGCGATCCTCGGGAAGGATGCGAATGTAGTGCTGACGCATCTTTCCGCTGATGTGAGCGAGTACCTTGTGGCCGTTTTCGAGCTCAATGCGAAACATCGCATTGGGCAGCGGTTCGACAACTCGGCCCTCTACCTCGATAGCACCGTCTTTCTTGGCCATATCCTCCGCGATCCTGGCTCTCACACCTGGTTGATTGCATCTGTTTCCGTTACCGTGGTGCCCACTGACCGACCCGAATCGAGGGGCCGACGTGTCGCCGGAACGGTTCGCAGGCCACCAGGGCACGCGAACATCCGGTACGCAGGGCGCACCGTCGATCCATGTTACCGGGTAATGCACGTCTGGCCAAATGCGTTCCGCATCCATGCTCCGGGTCAACGGTTGCCCCAGTTCGATTTCCTGAGCTAGCGTTCTGCCCGGCTGTATCCCAGCCGCACAACACGGGCCGTCCCGCCTGCCCTCGCAGCGGCGGCCGTGTCCGCGACGACGACCACGAGGCACCCCTCTTGAGCTCAGACACGCGCGCCGGCAACCCGGGCGTATCCGTCATCATTCCGGTTCACAACTCCAAGGATGTTCTCGACGATCAACTGCGAGCTCTCGCTCGACAGGATTACGAGGATCCCTTCACGGTGATCGTCAGCGACAACGGCTCGACCGACGGCCTTCGCGAACACATCGAGAACCATTGCCTCCGTGGAGCGCTCGACCTGCAGTACGTCGACGCTGCAGGATCCCCGGGCGCATCGTTCGCACGTAACAGAGGTGCAGACGCCGCCCGCAGCGACCTGCTCGCCTTCTGCGACGCGGACGACGCGGTCCACCCGAACTGGCTCCGGCGCATCGTCGCCGGCCTCGACGAGTACGACATCGTGGGTACCGGCCTGGAGACGGAGACGCTGAACTCCACTGCCGTGCGCGCATCGACACCGTTCGCACCGCCCTCGGATCAGGGCAAGTCGACATTCCTACCGTTCGCCATCGGTGCCAGCATGGCGTGCCGCAGATCGACCTACGTCGAGCTCGGCGGCATGCTCGAGTACGTTCACGCCAGCGAGGACATGGAGTTCTCGTGGCGCGCACAGCACGCGGGGTATCGACTGCATTTCATCGCCGAACCACTGGTGTCGTACCGACTTCGCACCGGACGTCGGGAGAACTGGAAGCAGGCAGGCGCGCTCGGGTACGGATCGGCTCACGTACGCGGACTCCACCGAGCACACGGCTGCCCGCCCTTCCGGGCCCGCTCGATCTCCATCGCCCTGCTGATGCTCGGCGTACGAAACCCGCTGCTTCCCACTGCAGTGACCAGGATGCCGACTCGACTCTGGCTTCGTCTGGTGGCTGCGCATCTCGGACTGGTCCGCGGCGGCCGACGCTACGGATCACTGGCCTGGTGACCCTAGCTGGGTCGTAGTGTCAGGATCCGCGGCCCGTCCTCGGTGACGGCAACGGTGTGTTCCCAGTGCGCCGATCGAGATCCGTCGGTGGTCACGACCGTCCAGCCGTCGTCGAGAATGTCGGTGTCGTACGTGCCGAGGGTCAGCATGGGCTCGATTGCCAGAGTGGATCCGACGACCAACTCCGGTCCCTTACCCGGCGCACCCTCGTTCGCGAGGAACGGGTCCATGTGCATTTCACGACCGATGCCATGACCGCCGTATCCGTCGACGATCCCGTACTTGCGGCCGTGCGCCTGCTCGGCCGCGTGGGTTCCGGATTCGATGGCGTGCGAGACGTCGGTGAGCCGATTGCCGGGAAGCATCGCGGCGATACCTGCCTCCATCGACAGCCTCGTCGCCTCGCTCAGCATCGCATCGGCTTCGATGATGTCGCCGACACCGAATGTCCACGCCGAGTCTCCGTGCCAACCGTCGAGAACCGCCCCACAGTCGATGGACACCAGATCGCCTGCGACCAGGAGCTCGTCTGCCGACGGAATGCCGTGCACCACACGGTCGTTGACCGACGAACAGATACTGCCGGTGAAGCCGTGGTAACCGAGGAACGACGGCACCGCACCGGCGTCACGGATGACGGCCTCGGCAACTCTGTCGAGCTCGAGCGTCGAGACACCGGGAACCGCCGCTGCCCGCACTGCCACCAGAGCAGCGCCGACGACCGCGCCGGCCGCAGCCATGGCGTCGAGTTCGCCGGCACTGCGGAACGGCACGACCTTCCGTTTACGGCCGAATGCCATTACTTGCCGTGGTCCTCGATGGACTTCAGCGCGCGAGCGTTGACCTCGTCCACCTCACCGATCGCGTCGACCGTCACGAGTTGGCCCTCGTAGTAATCGAGCAGGGGCGCGGTCTCGTCCCGGTACACCTTGAGTCGGTTACGAATGACGTCTTCCTTGTCGTCCTCGCGTCCACGCGCCAGCATGCGTTCGACGACGACGTCCTCGTCGACGACGAAGGAGAGTACGGCGTCGAGCTTCGCGTTCAGGTCCGCCAGGATGCCGACCAGTGCCTCGGCCTGACCCACCGAACGTGGAAAGCCGTCGAGCAGGAAGCCGTTCACGGCGTCGGGCTCGGAGAGGCGGCTGCGGACCATGTCGACGGTCAGCTCACTGGGAACGAGGTCGCCTGCATCGAGGTACTTCTTCGCCTCGAGTCCGAGCGGCGTCTTCTCACCGATGTTCGCGCGAAACAGGTCGCCGGTCGAGATGTGCGGAACGCCCAGCTTCTCGGACAGGAGGACGGCCTGGGTGCCTTTGCCGGCACCGGGGGGACCGAGCAGAACAAGTCTCACTTGAGGAACCCTTCGTAGTTACGCTGCATCAGCTGGCTTTCGATTTGCTTCACGGTATCCAGGCCGACGCTGACCATGATCAGCACGGCGGTGCCACCGAAGGGGAGGTTCTGTCCTCCACCCGAACTGCCGATGTCGAGGAACAGGTTCGGGAGCACGGCGATGGTGCCCAGGTAGACCGCACCCGGCAACGTGATGCGACTGAGGACGTAGTTCAGATAGTCGGCGGTCGGCTTGCCCGGACGAATGCCCGGGATGAACCCGCCGAACTTCTTCATCTCGTCGGCGCGCTCTTCGGGGTTGAACGTGATCGCCACGTAGAAGTACGTGAAGAACACGATCAGACCGAAGAAGATCGCGATGTACACCGGGTTGGCCGGGTTCACCAGGTACTCGTTGATGATGCGCTGCCACCAGCTCGGATCGACCGCGGTGCTGGCCGAGGTGAGCTGGGCGATCAGGTTGGGCAGATACAGCAGCGAGGACGCGAAGATCACCGGGATGACGCCGGCCTGGTTGACCTTGAGCGGAAGGTAGGTGGAGGAGCCGCCGTACATCTTTCGACCGACCATGCGCTTGGCGTACTGGACGGGAATTCGGCGCTGACCCTGCTCGACGAACACCACGCCGGTGATGATCAGGAACGCTGCGAAGCAGACGAATCCGAACACCAGCCCACCACGGCTCTCGAGGATCGAGTTGCCCTCGGAGGGGATACGCGAGGCGATTCCGGCGAAGATGAGCAGCGACATTCCGTTGCCGACGCCGCGCTCGGTGATGACCTCGCCGAACCACATCACGACGGCTGCACCTGCGGTCATGACGAGCACGATGATGACGAGGCCGAAGATGCTCTGGTCGGCGATGATGTCCTGCTGGCATCCCTGCAGAAGTTGGCCGCGGGAGGCGAGGGCCACCAGGCCGGTCGCCTGCAGGATGGCCAGCGCGATCGACAGGTAACGCGTGTACTGCGTCATCTTGGCCTGCCCCGACTGTCCCTCCTTGCGGAGTTCCTCGAACTTCGGGATGACGACGGTGAGCAGCTGCACGATGATGCTGGCGGTGATGTACGGCATGATGCCGATCGCGAACACCGAGAGCTGGAGGAGCGCTCCACCGGAGAACAGGTTGATCAGCGAGTAGATGCCGGCCGAGTCTCCACCGGAGACCTGGTCGATGCATGCTCGGACATTGGCGTAGTCGACACCCGGCGACGGCAGCGTGGCACCGAAGCGATACAGGGCCACCAGACCGAGCGTGAAGAGGATCTTCCGTCTCAGGTCAGGAGTCCTGAGGGCCGACACGAAGGCGGAAAGCAAAGATCCTCCTGGCACGACTGCGTTGACGCTGCGAGTGCTTCGTCAGGAGCGCAACCGGCGCTCCTGTGAGCCTCACGAGCATGGACTGCAGGCGACATGCATCGCCCGCATCGAAACGAACTTCTGTGAACTCTAGAACTCTAACAGTGCGTATCGAACCGCCCGACGGTCAGTGTTGGACCCTGTCCGTTCGGTCGAGTACGGCACGTGGTGCCGAGGCAACGATGGCCGCAGCTCAGCTGCGAGAGCTGTGGCTGCGGCCATCGTCACGAACTGCTGCTCGATGCGCTGCTACTCAACGCATCGGAGCAATGCTCATACCTCGGTTGCAGAACCGCCGGCAGCGGCGATCTTTTCCTTGGCGGAGCCCGTGAACTTGTTGGCCGAGATCTCGACCTTCACGGTCAGGTTTCCGTCGCCGAGAACCTTGACGGGCTCGTTCTTGCGAACGGCCCCCTTGGCGATGAGCTCGGGGATACCGATCTGACCGCCCTCGGGGAACAGACGCTCGATGTCGCGCAGGTTCACGACCTGGAACACGACACGGTTGCGGTTGGTGAAGCCCTTGAGCTTCGGGAGCCGCATGTGGAGGGGCATCTGGCCACCCTCGAAGCGTGCCGGCACGTTCTTGCGTGCGCCGGTTCCCTTGGTACCGCGACCTGCGGTCTTGCCACGCTTGCCACCTTCACCACGGCCGACACGAATCTTCGTCGACTTGGATCCGGCTGCGGGGCGCAGGTGGTGCAGTTTGATGGTCATGGTTAGACCTCCTCAACGATTACGAGGTGGCGCACCGTGTTGACCAGTCCGCGGTTCTGCGGGTTGTCCTCGCGGACGACCGTCTGGCGGATGCCCTTGAGCCCGAGAGTACGCAGGCTGTCACGCTGGTTCGCCTTCTGGCCGATGGTGCTCTTGATCTGGGTGACCTTCAGCTGAGCCATTACTTCACCGCTCCTGCCTGTGCGCGTGCGCGCAGCATTCCGGCGGGTGCAACCTCTTCGAGGGTCAGGCCGCGGCGAGCCGCAACTTCCTCGGGACGCTGCAGACCCTTGAGGGCTGCGACGGTCGCGTGCACAACGTTGATGGCGTTGTCGCTACCGAGCGACTTCGACAGCACGTCGTGGACACCGGCGCACTCGAGCACGGCACGCACCGCGCCACCGGCGATGACGCCGGTACCGGCACTGGCCGGACGCAACATGACGACGCCTGCTGCGGCTTCGCCCTGGATGGGGTGCGTGATGGTGCCGGCGATCATCGGGACGCGGAAGAAGCTCTTGCGAGCCTCCTCGACACCCTTCTGGATGGCCGCGGGAACTTCCTTGGCCTTGCCGTAGCCGACGCCGACCAGTCCGTTGCCGTCACCGACGATGACGAGGGCGGTGAAGCTGAAGCGTCGACCACCCTTGACCACCTTGGAGACGCGGTTGATCGTGACGACCTTCTCGATGAAGTTCGACTTGTCCGCAGCGTTGCCGCCACGGCCGTTGTCACGACGGTCACGACCGCCACCGCGGTTGTCGCCGCGCTGGTTGTTGTCGCCACCTGCGTTGGGGCCACTGTTCTGTCCGGCGGGGCCGCTTCCGCCGTCACGCCGTTGACGTCCCGGCATCAGGCTGTCCTTCCGTTGTCAGTCATTGTCATCATCAGAACGTCAACCCGCCTTCACGGGCTGCGTCTGCGAGTGCCGCGATGCGGCCGCTGTAGTTGTTGCCGCCGCGGTCGAACACGACTGCCTCGACGCCTGCTGCCTTCGCGCGGCTGGCGATGAGCTCGCCGACCTTCGCACTGACGGCCTTCTTGTCGCCCTCGAGGGCGCGCACATCGGCTTCGATGCTCGACGCGCTGGCCAGCGTGTGGCCGGCGAGGTCGTCGATCAACTGCACGTGGATGTGACGCGAGGACCGGTTGACGACCAAGCGGGGACGCTCGGGCGTGCCGGAGATCTTCTTGCGAAGGCGGAAGTGACGACGTGCCTTCGACAGGCGACGCTTCGTCGAGACGTCGGTGCCACGCGGAGTGCGCTTGACGACGTTCGCCTTGTCTGCTGTTTGCTGGCTCATATCACTTACCCGTCTTTCCGACCTTGCGGCGGATCACTTCACCCTCGTAGCGGATGCCCTTGCCCTTGTACGGGTCCGGACGCCGCAGACGACGAATGTTGGCAGAGATCTGACCGACCTTCTGCTTGTCGATGCCGACAACGGTGAATCGCGTGGGCGACTCGACCGTGAACGTGATGCCCTCGGGTGCTTCGATCAGCACGGGATGGCTGTAACCGAGTGCGAACTCGAGGTCCTTGCCCTTGAGTACGACGCGGTAACCGACGCCGTGAATCTCCATCTTGTTGGTGTAACCGTTGGTGACACCGGTGATGAGGTTCGCGACGAGAGTGCGCGACAGTCCGTGCAGTGCACGGCTCTTGCGCTCGTCATCGGGCCGGGTGACGGCGATGGTGCCGTCGTCGGCGCGAGCGATCTGGATGGGCTCGGCGACCGTCAGGCTCAGGGCACCCTTGGGGCCCTTGACCGCAACGTTCTGGCCGTCGATGGTGATATCGACTCCAGCGGGGACCGGTACCGGCAATTTTCCAATACGTGACATGGTGGTGGCCTCCCCTACCAGACGTAGGCGAGGACTTCTCCGCCCACACCCTGCTTGGCCGCCTGACGCTCCGTGAGCAGACCTGTGGACGTGGAGATGATCGCCACGCCCAGGCCGCCGAGAACCTTGGGCAGATTGGTGGATTTTGCGTATACCCGGAGACCGGGCTTGGAGACGCGTCGCACGCCGGCGAGGCTGCGCTCACGGCTCGGGCCGTACTTCAGATCGACGATGAGGGTCTTGCCCACCTCGGCGTCTTCCGTGCGGTAGTCGGAGATGTAGCCCTCGCGCTTGAGGATCTCGGCGATGTTCGCCTTGAGCTTCGAGTGGGGAAGCTTCACCTCGTCGTGGTACGCCGAATTGGCGTTGCGCAGACGGGTCAAGAAGTCTGCAATTGGATCGGTCATCGTCATGGTGTGACCTGTGCACCTTTCTCGCAGCGGTTCCCATGCAGCACGCGCGAGCTGGTGCCCCTGGATTCTCGAAAACCCGGCGGGCCTGGCTCGTCACATCGTGGGCCTACAACGAAGTGAACATGTCCTGACCGACTGTTGCCGGTCAGGGGTTGCGCTCCAAGCAATGCATCGCTGCACTGCCAGGTGTTTCGAGCTTCCGCATTTCGATGCTGACGTACGGAGAACTCGAGGTTGCGTTTCCATTGCAAGGACTCGCGTGCAGGCACGACGAAGCCCGGGCAACCGCTCTAGTGTAGGCATCGCGCACCCGAAGACCAAATCGCCTTACCATTGCGCGACGGCTCGGGTCCAGTCGGACACCCCGGCGTCCACTTCTTCGCTAACGTCGGACCATGACGGACTCGAAGGCAGTCGACATCGATCACCTCACCCACACTCTGCGTGACCGCACCATCGCCGGGGTGACGATCGGGTGGGTCGACAACAACGGCATCGTCCGATCACGCACCGTGCCCACCGCAGAACTGACCGCAGTTGCACGTCGCGGCGTAGGAGTCACCGCGGTGTTCGCGGTGTTCGATTCGCACGACGGGATCACCTTCGCTCACGAGGGACTGTCGACGCCGTCCGGCGATGTTCGGTTGATTCCGGTGATCGACAACGCGTCGAGCGTGGTTCCACTTGCCGGCCAACCGGGGCTTGCCTGGGTACACGGCAGGCAGCTCTCCGCGGACGGCTCTCCCTGGCCCTACGACCAACGCGCTGTTCTCGAGCGGCAGGTGCAGAAGGCGTCCGATGCCGGTTTCGAGGTGCGGGCCGGATTCGAGATCGAGTTCGCCCTGACCCGGGAATCGGACGGACTGTCCGCCCATCGAGGACCTGCCTACTCCGCCAACGCGCTCCGCGATGTCGACGAATTCGTCGTATCGCTGCTGCACGCCCTGTCTGCGAACGGTGTGAGCATCGGTCAGATTCATGCCGAGTACGGCATGTCCCAGATCGAGATCGCGCTCGCGCCACTCGATCCCCTTGCTGCAGCCGATGCGCAAGTTCTCGCGCGGCAGACGATCCACTCTGCCGCCAAAGCTCACGGCCTGCGGGCGAGCTTCGCTCCCCTGCCCTCGTCCAGCAGTGCAGGCAACGGATGGCACCTGCACACGTCACTGGTTCGCGACGGGCACAACGCTCTCACCGGAGACGGAGAGCATGGATTGTCGGAGACCGGGCAGTCGTACATCGCGGGCCTGGTTCGAGAGCTGCCGGGACTCACTGCCGTCACCGCACCGAGTTCGGGATCCTTGCTCCGACGTCGACCCGGGTACTGGGCCGGTGCCTTCGGGTTCTGGGGCGTCGAGAACCGCGAAGCGGCAGTACGGCTCGTACCCGGTTCTGCCCTCCTCGGTCCCGATCACACCAACGTCGAGTTGAAGGCGTGCGACGCTTCCGCCAATCCGTATCTGGCGCTTGCCGTCACCATCGCGGCCGGCATGTCGGGAGTGGCCGAGTCGGCGACGTTGTCGCCACCGGTTCAGGAGGATGTGGGCGGCTGGGACGATGCCCGTCGCGACGCCGCCGGTATCTCCCCACTCGCGACGACCCATGCCCAACAACGGGAGAACCTACTGTCGTCGGCGCTGGTCACAGACGTGTTGGGCGAAGACCTTCTGGGCGCGTTCGTTGCCTGCCGGGACGCCGATGCGGCGTGGGCGGAGAGCCACACCGAGGACGAACTGCTCGAATCACTGCGCTGGATCTATTGACATGCTGCGACAGTTCCCCGGCGTCGGCGCAATCGTCTCTGCCCTCGACAGCGCTCTGCCGCAACCGGATCAGCTCTGCGGACCGTTCTCGGCATCGATAGCGTCGACGGCCGTCGTGGGCGACGACGCACCGGACGTGACTGCACTGGCGATCGCATCGGGATCCGCGATCTGGCCGGGCGAGACCGTCGCGGCCCGTCCGCCCGGAACGCCCCGGATCACCGACGGGTGGGATTGCCTACCGAGGGCCGCATCGATCGATGCGGCCGGGACCACAGCGACAGGTCTTGCGACGGGCATCGAGACGGCGACCGAAGGACGCGTCGTGGTGGTTCCGATCGTGGGGCCCGGTTCCGACGGGCTCCGCCTGCTCCTGACCCGCCTGGCCGACGTGCAGTTCCGGTTCGGCCT
This sequence comes from Rhodococcus sp. 14-2496-1d, assembly GCF_002259365.1. Classification (NCBI taxonomy): domain Bacteria; kingdom Bacillati; phylum Actinomycetota; class Actinomycetes; order Mycobacteriales; family Nocardiaceae; genus Rhodococcus; species Rhodococcus sp. 14-2496-1d. The sequence goes on from NZ_NPFV01000003.1 coordinate 100,971, forward strand.
GGTTGCGAATGTGCACACCGAGAACCTGACCGAATTCGATTGGAGCGTAGGACATTTCGTGACCGTCCTGGGAATGGACACCGTCGAGGACGTGGTTGCGATTGCCGATACCTATCGAGAGCTCGGAGTCGCGGGAATGCCGGCCGGATGTCGAACCGTTCCCACCGACACTCTCGCGTCTGCGATGTCCGAACGTGGCCTGCTCCTTCTCGTCGACAACGACGACCGTTCTGCCGCACTGGATCTGACTCGGTCACTCGATCTACGAAACGATGTGTGGTCGGTCTGAGACGGGAGGCCTGAGCAAACGCGAAATGGGCGTGGGTTCCTTTCGGAACCCACGCCCATCAGCGTGGTGTGGTGAAGCCCGGAGGCCTCAGATCACCAGGAGCTCTTGCGAACTCCGGGAAGCTCTCCGGCGTGTGCCATCTCGCGCACGCAGATACGGCAGAGGCCGAACTTGCGGAACACGGAATGGGGACGGCCGCAGCGGTTGCAGCGAGTGTATGCACGCACCGCGAACTTCGGCTTCTTGTTGGCCTTGTTGACCAATGCCTTCTTCGCCATGGACTCAGTTCTCCTTGAACGGGAAGCCGAGGTGCTTGAGCAGCGCGCGGCCTTCTTCGTTGTTGGTTGCGGTGGTTACTACGGTGATGTCCATGCCGCGCGGACGATCGATCTTGTCCACGTCGATCTCGTGGAACATCGACTGCTCGTTGAGGCCGAACGTGTAGTTTCCGTTGCCGTCGAACTGCGTGCCCGAGAGGCCGCGGAAGTCCCTGATTCGGGGAAGGGCAATGGAGACCAGACGGTCGAGGAACTCCCACATGCGGTCGCCACGGAGGGTGACGCGTGCGCCGATGGGCATTCCTTCGCGCAGCTTGAACTGTGCGATGGACTTGCGTGCCTTGCGGATCTCCGGCTTCTGGCCGGTGATGGCAGCGAGGTCGGCAACTGCACCGTTGATCAGCTTGGCGTCACGGGCGGCGTCGCCGACACCCATGTTGACGACGACCTTGACGATGCCGGGGATCTGCATGACGTTCTCGTATGCAAATTCGGTGTTCAGGGCGTCTTTGATCTCGGCGCGGTAGCGCGCCTTGAGGCGGGGCTGTTCGCCCGCGATGTTTTCGGTGGTAGTCATCTCAGATGTCCTTCCCGTTCTTCCGGGAAACACGAACGCGCTTGCCGGTTTCTTCGTCGGTCCGGTAGCCCACGCGAGTGGGGTTGCCGTCCGAGTCGACCACTGCGACGTTCGATACGTGGATCGGGGCTTCCTGGGTGACGATTCCACCCGAGGATGCGCCGCGCTGGTTGGCGGAGACCGCAGTGTGCTTCTTGATGCGGTTCACACCCTCGACCAGAACCTTGGAGTCAGCGGGGTAGGCCTGAATGACCTTGCCCTTGGCACCCTTGTCCTTGCCTGCGATCACGAGAACGGTGTCGCCCTTGTGCACCTTCATTTACAGCACCTCCGGGGCGAGCGAGACGATCTTCATGAACTTCTTCTCACGCAGCTCACGGCCGACCGGGCCGAAGATACGAGTTCCACGGGGATCGTTGTCCGGCTTGATCAGCACCGCAGCGTTCTCGTCGAAACGGATGTACGAGCCATCCGGACGGCGACGCTCCTTGATGGTGCGGACGATGACGGCCTTGACGACCTCACCCTTCTTGATGTTTCCACCGGGAATGGCGTCCTTCACCGTAGCTACGATGATGTCGCCGATTCCGGCGTAGCGACGTGACGAACCACCGAGAACGCGGATGCAAAGGATTTCCTTCGCGCCCGTGTTATCAGCGACGCGTACTCGCGACTCCTGCTGAATCACTAACTTCTCCTTGACCTGGATGTACGTACGTGCCGGATTTCCGTCCCGACACGCGCGGTCGGCTGCTGGGTACGGGCACACGAAGGCACACCGCTGCCACAGGCAACCGGTCAAGTGTAGGGGAACGGGTCCCCGGCATCCAAATCGTCGTCACCGGGCCACCCGCCGTCACCTGCGCCCTTCGGGGCAATCGGTACGGTTCTGTGGATGGGACATCTTCGGATCGACGGGGCGCGGCGATGACGTCGGAGCGCGACGACACCGCGTGGTGGTCGAGTCTGCCCCTGGACCGGGTCGTGCGCATCCACGGGGTCACCGAGCGTGATCTCGCCGAATCCGTGAACCCTCTACCGGTGGACGCACCTGCGATCGTGTTCTTCGCGATCGATCCCACGACGGCCGATCGTGCCGTCGATCTCGTCGATGCAGTGGTCACGGAACTCGAGAACGCCGCGGTCGATTCGGTTCCGCTGTGGCTCACCGACTTCGACCATCACTCCGGCTCGTCGTCGTTGGATCGACGCGCTGCTCGCGTCGCCGCCGCTCGGCTCGGTGCCGACACCGCACACTTCGGCCCCTACGTCGAGGCTCTGGCTGAGGCAGCCGTCGCGGGGAATGCGCCGCATCGAGCCGCATTCACTGTCGAAACTCGCGCAGCAGGCTCGACCCGAATACTTGCCTCGGCTCGTCGAAGAAGCCTTGCTGCGCTCGTGTTGGTCGTGCCGGCCGGAACGGATGCCGGAGTCGTCGGGACAGCTGCGGAATGGCTGTGCACGCACGCCGGTGCAGCGGTGTGGGTGACGGGCGACGGGGCGTCGAACATGGACCGGTTCCGGCCCGTGGCGGTACACGCGCCCGCCGTGCCCGCTGGGGTCGAGACCGTGGTCGATCGGTTCCGACCCCTGAGCTATCCACCGATCGCGGGACATCCGCACCCGGCCAGCGATCCGGAGAAGCGCTTGTATCGAGCGCTGGACGTGCACGACTGGGCTGCGGGGCGGGAGCACAATCGTTCGATCCGGCTCGGCGAGCTCGGCCGACCGTTCACGGTCGACGTACTGTGGCGCACCGAGAAGATCGTCGTGGAAATCGACGGCAACGAGCACCGCGCCGTCGACCGCTTCGCCGAGGACCGCGTGCGCGACAACCAACTGCAGACACACGGCTACATGGTGTTGCGCTTCACCAACGCTCAGGTGATCGACGATCCGCAACGTGCGGTAGCTACCATCCGCGAGGCAGTATCGAGAAGACGATCGAAGGGGGATCCTCGATGAGTACCGAAGACCTGAACGGGACCGAAGTAGCAGTGCTGCTCGTTCTGATGGCCGAAGCGAGTCCGGTCAAGAACTCGGTACTGAAGACGCTCGGTCCCAACCTGGAGAGGCCGTCCCGCGACAAGCTGAAGGACCTGGGCCTGATCGAAGTGAATAAGTCCGTCAGCCCGATGACTCTCGAACTGACAGACAAAGGGTGGCGCACGTGCGGAGAACTCATCGGCGGTGAGCCGCCCGCGCGGTCCACCGGGCCCGGTAAGGCCATGTTCACCGTGTTGGCGGGGTTGCGACGGTGGCTCGATCGCACCGACGCCCGCCCGGCGGATGTGTTCTCGCCGCGGACAGAGGAGCCTGAACCCGTCGCGAAGACCGACGCGATAGTCGACATCGAAGCCTCGATTCGCGCGGCCTACGCCGGGCTCGCCCGCGAACCCGGCAGCACCGTCCGACTGTCCAGATTGCGAAACGAATTGCGCGACATACCCAGAACCGATCTGGACGACGCTCTCGCGCGCCTGCGTCGCGCCCCGGACGTCTCGTTGATACCGGAGGAAAATCAGAAGACGCTGAACGACGAGGAACGCGCCGCGGCCGTCGTCGTCGGAAATCAGCAGAACCACCTTCTCTCGATCGAACCATGATGGGCGTTGAGTCGACGATGACGGACAGCGAGCAGATCCGAGCTCTCGAATCGGTGCGGCTGAGTTGGGCACCGACACCCGACGACGTGTGGCGTTCTCAGTCGAACGTGCACGTACCGGGGATGCACGAACGCGTGTTCCTCGAGGTGATGAACGCGTACGACGACGCGGACGCCTCCGACGACGCGAGTCCGCTCGGAGTCGTCGTGCGCGGCCCGGCCGGTTCGGGCAAGACGCACCTGCTCGGCCAGGTGCGAGAAGAAGTACAGCTCAAGGGCGGGTACTTCTTCCTGATCAGGTTGCTCGACGCCGCCGGATTCTGGCGTTCGACGCTGATGGGGATGCTCGACGACCTGATGCGTCCGTCCGGCCGCGGATCGGACAGCCAGCTCGGGCTGTTGCTTCGACGGCTCTGCGAGATCGGCGACATCGCCGAGGATCAGCGCGCGAAGATCATGGGCGAGAGCATGATCGACGCGGATACGCTCAACGATTTCGTCACCGCGGTGTACAAGGTTCACCCGCGCCATCGACGGACGTCGCAGCACACGCTGCGCGCGCTCGTGCTGTCCATCGCCCCCGATTCGGCAGTTCAGGATCTGGGCGACGCCTACCTGCAGTCGATCGACGACGTCGATCCCGACGAGTTCTCGGCCTGGGGCATCCGCCGGGCCGAGCTCGGCCATCAGGGCATCGCCGAGAACATCTCGCGTCTGCTCGCCATCACCGGTCCGACCATCCTCGCGATCGATCAGATCGACACGCTCGTGGCGCAGTCTCGTACCGGATCGGATCAGGAGTTCGCCGACGCGCAGGAAGACAAGGTCGTCGAACAGCTCGCACACGGCTTGATGTCGCTGCGCGAGACCCTCCCCCGGACTGCCTCGGTGCTCTCCGCGCTGTCGAGCGCCTGGGAACTGATTGCCGCACGCGGAGTCGCGCCGATGCGTGACCGCTTCCGAGTCACCCAGTCGCTCAAGCCGATTCCCTCGTCGGACATCGGTCGCCTGCTACTCGGGCGACGGCTGGCCGCGTGCTTCCTCGAGGCCGGGTTCACGCCACCGCACCCGACGTGGCCGGTCGCGCCCGACGCGTTCGAGCAGGCCCCGGATTTCACTCCGCGCCAGCTTCTCATCGCCGTCGATCGGCACATCAGGCACTGCCTCGACACCGGGGTCGCGTCGGAGTTGGAGAGCTTCACCGACAGATCCGGTCCTACCGATGCGCCCGACCTGCCCACGGCGCGGGTCAACGAACTCGATGCGCTCGACGATCGCTACGAGCAACTTCGTGGACAGGTCGACGTCTCCGTTCCGTTGCGACCCGACAGCGAGGACTCGATCGTTCCCGCACTGTTGTCCGCGGGTCTGACGGCGTGGATTCACGAGCATCAGTCGTCCGACGACAGCCTGGCCCAGGATCCGCCGCCGAGTGGCAAGCCGGCGCTGCACGCCCGCCTGCGTCACACCGTCGACACCGACACCGACGACGAAGAGCACTGGTGCTTCCGCGCCGTGACGTCCGGCAACGCGCGGGCCGCGTTGGCCCGGGTCGAGCGGGCCGTGACGACGGCGGGCCTGCGCGTCGACATGCCGAGGCGACGGCTGATCCTGATCAGGAACGACCCGTGGCCGAACGGCGCGAAAACCGAGCAGACGATCGCGGCCCTGCACCGCGCCGGCGGCGTCGTGGTGCCACTCGGGGACGAGGACCGCAGGGCGCTGGCGGCGTTGTCGATCCTGTTGGCCGAGAACTCCCCCGCGCTCACGTCCTGGTTGCTCGCACGCAAGCCGGCGCACGATGTCAGATTGTTCTCTGCGGTGCTGCCTGCAGTCAGTGTCGTGGACGACGACACCGCCCTCATCGAACCGGAAGCGACACCCTCCGTACCGGAGTCGTCGACGAGCCGAAAGCCGTCCATCGTCGTCGGTGCCGAGGTCAGCACCGGTGCCGATGTCGCCATTCCACTCGAGGCGCTGCGCAAGCACACGGCGATCTTCGCGGGATCCGGCTCGGGAAAGACCGTTCTGATTCGCCGGCTGGTGGAAGAATGTGCCCTACAAGGTGTTTCGGCGATCGTGCTGGACGTCAACAACGACCTGGCTCGGCTGGGCACCGCGTGGCCCGAGGACGAGAGGACGTGGCCACCGGGTGACGAGGCCAAGGCAACGGCGTACCTTCGCGACACCGACGTCGTGGTGTGGACCCCGCGCAAGTCGGCCGGCCGGCCGCTCAGCTTCCAGCCGCTACCCGACTTCGCCAGTGTCGTCGGCGACGCGGACGAGTTCGAGGCCTCCATCGAGTCCGCTTTGGCCTCGCTCGAACCGGCCGCAGGTGTACTCGGGACGTCACAGAAGGCGAAACATGGTCGGGCCGTGCTGAAATCGGCCCTCGACCAGTTCGGTCGTCGTTCGCGGGGCGGGGATCTGTCCGACTTCATCGACCTGTTGGAAGAATTCCCCGAGGACGCGAGCGAAATGCGCGATGCGGTACGCATCGCTGCCGGACTGGCCGAGAATCTCAAGGCCGCCGCCGCGAACGATCCGATGTTCGCAGGCGCGGGCACGCCGGTCGACCCAGCTGTGCTGCTGACGCCGGCCGAGGGCAAGAAGGCTCGGGTATCGGTGATCAACCTCGCGGGGCTGACCACCGACGAGCAGAAGCAGAGTTTCGTCAATCAACTCCAGATGGGGTTGTTCGCCTGGATCAAGAAGAATCCGGCGGGCGACCGGCCACTCGGGGGGTTGTTCGTGATGGACGAGGCGCAGAATTTCGCACCCTCCGACCGGAGCACAGCGGCAACGCACAGCACCCTGGCCCTGGCGTCGCAGGCCAGAAAGTACGGACTGGGACTGGTGTTCGCCACGCAATCCCCGAAGGGCCTGCACAACCGCATCGCAGGCAATGCGTCCACGCAGTTCTACGGTCTGCTCAACAGTCCATCGCAGGTCGACGCAGCCAAGGAGATGGCGCGGGTGAAGGGTGGCTCGGTTCCCGATGTCGGACGCCTGCCCGCCGGTCAGTTCTACGCGGCTGTGGAAGGCGCCGAATTCCGACGCACCGCCACTCCCCTGTGCCTGTCCTACCATCCGAAGAGTCCGCCGACCGAGGAACAGGTCATCGAGCTGGCGCGACAGCCCTGACGCCATGACAGTGGCACACTGGGTTCGGTGAAAACCCTCGCTCGCGGGGAGAACTGCCCCGCTCCGGCCGGTCCTCTGACGGTCACGCTCACGGCATCGACCTCGGTGGACGTCTCCGCGCTGCTGCTGGGTCCGAACGGTCGGGTGCGTTCGGACGCGGACCTGGTGTTCTACAACCAGCCCTCCGCCTCGGGCGTCGAGTATCGCCGCACCCCCACCGGTCACCTGCTGATGTTCGACGCCGCTGCCGTCCCCGCCGGCGTCGACACCGTGGCCGTGGCTGCGTCCCTCGACGGAACGGGACCCGCGACGTTCGCGGCCGCGGGCCCGACTGCGGTGACGGTGTCCGATGCGTCGGACACAGCACTGGTCGGCTTCACTGCCGATGCACTCGGCGACGAGAGCGCACTGGTGTGTCTGGAGTTCTATCGGCGCGGCGAGCAGTGGAAGATCCGCGCCGTCGGCCAGGGATACGCCGATGGCCTGGCCGGTTTGGCCACGGCGTTCGGCATCAGCATCGACGAGGACGACCCGACGCCCGACCCGACGGCCTCCGTCGAGCAACCTCTCCGTCCCACGCAGTCACCTGCGTCGTCCACCGATTCATCAGCCCCTCGAGGAGTTCTGGCCATGAGAAGTGAACTGTTCGCGCCCGCTCACGCCGAGGTTCCCGGTTCGGGTATCCAGAAGCAGGGCAGCAAGATGTGCCGCATCGGGATGAACGGCGAGGTGATGGCCCGGGCCGGTTCGATGGTGGCGTATCAGGGCAATCTGCAGTTCGAGGCGAAGGGGTCCGGTGGGATCGGCCGGGCTCTGAAACAGGCGCTCTCGGGTGAGGGTGTTCCTCTGATGAAGGTCACCGGTCAGGGCGACCTCTTTCTCGCCAACGCCGCTCAGGACGTTCATCTCATCGACCTGGACGGCACGGACGGGTTGACCATCAACGGTGCCAATGTGCTGGCTTTCGAGAGTTCGCTGAGCTACGACATCAAGCGGGTGCAGGGTGCCGCGGCAGGCGGCAATGCCGGTTTCTTCAACTGCGTGTTCTCCGGACGCGGCCGGATTGCCATCACCACGGACGGGGTTCCGGTGGTGCTGAACGTCGACCAGCCGACCTTCGCGGATCCACAGGCTGCGGTCGCGTGGTCGTCGTCCTTGCAGACGAGAGTCAAGAAGAACGATTCGTTCGGACTCGGCACGCTGATCGGTCGAACGACGGGTGAGCGCTTCACCCTCGAGTTCTCGGGTCAGGGATTCGTCGTGGTTCAGCCATCGGAGCAGCCGCCCGGTGGCCTGGTCGGTGGCAGCGGCAGCGGGGAGCAGGCCGGGGTCGGCGGCGCGCTCGGAGGATTGCTGGGCAGGTAGGGCCGCACACCGGAACGCAAAATGCCCGCTCCCAGGAAGGGAGCGGGCATTTGTGTGCAGGTACTACTTGGCCTTTTCGAGAACCTCGACCAGTCGCCAGTGCTTCGTGGCGGACAGCGGGCGGGTCTCCATGAGCTGAACGCGATCGCCTACGCCGGCGTCGCCCTTCTCGTCATGTGCCTTGACCTTGGTTGTGCGACGGATGATCTTGCTGTAGAGGGGGTGCTTGACCCTGTCCTCGAGCTCGACCACGATCGTCTTCTCCATCTTGTCGGATACGACGTAGCCGATCCGGACCTTACGGTTGTTGCGCTCTTCAGTCACAGTCTTTTCCTCGCTCATGCCGCGTCACCTGCAGTGTCCTCGGAAGGACCAGATGCCAAGCCGAGCTCACGCTCGCGCAGGACGGTGTAGATGCGCGCGATCTCGTGACGGACGGTGCGCAGTCGACGGTTGTTGTCCAACTGGCCGGTAGCCATCTGGAAACGAAGGTTGAACAGCTCTTCCTTCGACTCACGCAGCTTGGTGACCAGCTCTTCACCGGTGAGCTCGCGGAGCTCTGCGGCTGGGGTTCCGGTAGCCATCAGAACTGCTCCTCCCTGGTGATGATGCGTGCCTTGATGGGCAGCTTGTGGATGGCGCGAGTCAGTGCCTCACGCGCGATGGTCTCGTCGGGGTACGACAGCTCGAAGAGCACACGACCCGGCTTGACGTTCGCGATCCACCACTCGGGCGAACCCTTACCGGAACCCATGCGGGTCTCGGCAGGCTTCTTGGTGAGCGGGCGGTCCGGGAAGATGTTGATCCAGACCTTGCCGCCACGCTTGATGTGGCGAGTGATCGCGATACGAGCGGACTCGATCTGACGGTTGGTGATGTAGGCGGGCTCGAGAGCCTGGATGCCGTAATCACCGAATGTCACCTGAGTTCCGCCCTTGGCGGCACCCGAACGCTTCGGGTGGTGCTGCTTGCGGTGCTTGACCCGGCGGGGGATCAACATGCGTCAGCCCTCCTGAGTGGGCTCGGTCGAGGCCGGAGCCTCGGTTGCGGATGCCGCGCGGCCTGCCTCGGTGCTGGTCGCTGTGGTGCCCGAGGCACCGCTGCGACGCGGACGAGTGGGACGCTCACGACGGGGACGGTCTGCACCGGCGGCCGGAGCCGCAGCGGCGGCGAGTTCACGCCGACCGCCGACGATGTCGCCCTTGTAGATCCAGACCTTCACGCCGATACGGCCGAAGGTGGTCTTGGCCTCGTACAGCCCGTAGTCGATGTCGGCACGGAGCGTGTGCAGGGGAACGCGTCCCTCGCGGTAGAACTCCGAGCGAGACATTTCAGCGCCACCGAGACGGCCGGAGCACTGAACACGAATGCCCTTGACGTTGGGCTGACGCATGGCCGACTGGATGGCCTTGCGCATTGCCCGACGGAATGCGACGCGGTTGCTGAGCTGCTCGGCAACACCCTGAGCCACGAGCTGAGCTTCGGACTCGGCGTTCTTGACCTCGAGGATGTTGAGCTGAACCTGCTTGCCGGTCAGCTTCTCGAGAGCTCCGCGGATACGGTCGGCCTCGGCACCACGGCGACCGATGACGATGCCCGGGCGTGCCGTGTGGATGTCCACGCGAACACGGTCACGGGTGCGCTCGATCTCGACCTTCGCGATGCCTGCGCGCTCCATGCCGGTGGCAAGAAGCTTGCGGATCTCGACGTCTTCCTTGACGTACTCCGAGTACTGCTTGTCTGCGTACCAACGCGACTTCCAGTCAGTGGTGATACCCAAGCGGAAGCCGTGCGGGTTGATTTTCTGACCCACTACTGAGCCCCTTCCTTGGACGCCTGGCCCTTACGACGGTTACGAGACGTTCCGCCGGTCTTGGGCAGGCTTTCGACGATCACCGTGATGTGGCTGGTGCGCTTGCGGATCCGGAATGCCCGGCCCTGAGCGCGCGGCTGGAATCGCTTGAGGGTTGCACCCTCGTCGACGAATGCAGTGGCGACGATCAGTGTGCTGGGATCGAGATCCAGGTTGTTCTCGGCGTTGGCCGCTGCGGACGCGATCACCTTGGCGACCGGCTCGCTCGCTGCCTGCGGCGCGAACTTGAGGATGTTGAGCGCGTCCTCGACGGAGCGCCCGCGAACCAGATCCACGACGCGACGTGCCTTCATCGGCGTGACGCGAACGTGCTTCGCTACGGCCTTGGCAGTCGGATTGGCGGTGGGGGTGAAGTTGGTCATCGCCTCTTCGCCTTCCGGTCGTCCTTGATGTGACCCTTGAACGTGCGGGTCGGTGCGAACTCCCCGAGCTTGTGGCCGACCATGGAGTCGGACACGAACACCGGTACGTGCTTGCGACCGTCGTGGACGGCGAAAGTGTGACCGATGAAGTCGGGCAGGATTGTCGATCGACGGGACCAGGTCTTGATGACCTGCTTGGTTCCCTTGTCGTTCTGGACGTCAACCTTCGCGAGGAGGTGATCGTCTACGAACGGGCCTTTCTTCAGGCTGCGTGGCATTCTGAACTCCCTCCTAGCGCTTGTTCTTGCCGGTACGACGACGACGGACGATCAGCTTGTCGCTCGCCTTGTTCTTGCGGGTACGGCCTTCCGGCTGTCCCCAGGGGCTGACCGGGTGGCGTCCACCGGAGGTCTTGCCCTCGCCGCCACCGTGCGGGTGGTCGACCGGGTTCATCACGACACCACGAACGGTCGGGCGCTTGCCCTTCCAGCGCATGCGGCCGGCCTTGCCCCAGTTGATGTTCGACTGCTCGGCGTTGCCGACCTCGCCGACGGTTGCGCGGCAGCGCACGTCGACGCGACGGATCTCACCGGACGGCATACGCAGCGTGGCGTAGGGGCCTTCCTTACCGAGGAGCTGGATGCTCGCTCCAGCGGAGCGGGCCATCTTCGCGCCTCCACCCGGACGAAGCTCGACCGCGTGGATGGTCGTACCCGTCGGGATGTTGCGCAGGGGCAGGTTGTTGCCGGGCTTGATGTCGGCATTGGCACCCTGCTCGATCGGCGATCCCTGGGCGATGCCCTTGGGTGCGACGATGTAGCGCTTCTCGCCGTCTGCGAAGTGCAGCAGTGCGATGTTCGCGGTGCGGTTGGGGTCGTACTCGATGTGAGCGACCTTGGCCGGCACGCCGTCCTTGTCGTTGCGACGGAAATCGATGAGACGGTATGCACGCTTGTGACCGCCACCCTTGTGCCGGGTGGTGATGCGACCGTGTGCGTTACGTCCACCGCGGCCGTGCAGCGGGCGGATCAGCGACTTCTCGGGGGTCGAACGCGTGATCTCAGCGAAATCGGAAACGCTGGAGCCACGACGGCCCGGGGTTGTCGGCTTGTATTTACGGATTGCCATGAGTCTTCTCGTCCTCTATATCCGAAGAGTCCCAGCCGCTTACGCGACCGGACCTCCGAAGATCTCGATGGGCTTGCTGTCGGCGGAGAGCGTTACGAGCGCGCGCTTGGTGTCCTTGCGCTTGCCGTAACCGAACCGGGTCCGCTTACGCTTGCCCTGACGGTTCATCGTGTTGACGCTGGTCACGGTGACGTCGAAGATCTTCTCGACGGCAATCTTGATCTGCGTCTTGTTCGAGTCCGGGTGCACCAGGAACGTGTACGTGCCTTCTTCGATCAGTCCGTAGGACTTCTCGGAGATGACCGGTGCCAGCAAGATGTCGCGGGGATCGGCGATCGTGGTCACTTGCTTGCCTCCTCGTTCTTTGCAGGCCCAGCGATGAAGGTGTTCAGCGCTTCCACGCTGAAAACGACATCATCGGCGTTGAGCACGTCGTAGGTGTTGAGCTGGTCGGGTGCGATGGGGTGCACGCCGTCCAGGTTCTGCACGCTCTTCCAGGCTGCGATGTCCTCGCGGCCGACGACGAGCAGGACCTTCTTGCGGTCCGAGATCTCGGCGAGGAACGTCTTCGCACCCTTGGTGGACGGAACCTGTCCGGCAACCAGTTCGGTGATGACGTGCAGGCGCTCGCTGCGGGCCCGATCGGAGAGGGCTCCGCGCAGGGCGGCTGCCTTCATCTTCTTGGGGGTCCGCTGGCTGTAGTCGCGCGGCTGCGGTCCGTGGACCGTGCCACCGCCGACGAACTGAGGAGCGCGGGTCGAGCCCTGACGGGCGCGGCCGGTGCCCTTCTGCCGGTACGGCTTCTTGCCGCCGCCGCGAACCTCGCCACGAGTCTTCGTGGAGTGGGTTCCCTGACGAGCAGCTGCCAGCTGTGCGATGACGACCTGGTGCAGCAGCGCGATGTTCGCCGGAGCGTCGAAGATCTCCGCGGGGAGATCGACGGTGCCGTTGGTCTTGCCGCCGGCTTCCTTGACATCGAGCGTCAGCTTGGTCTCGGTGTTCTTCTCGAGGCTGGTCATGCCCGTGCACCACCCTTCAATGCAGACTTGACGATCACGACGTTGCCGCGACGGCCCGGGATCGCTCCCTTGATCAGCAGCAGACCGTTCTCGCTGTCCACCTTGTGGACCGAGAGGTTCTGCGTCGTGACGCGGTCGCCACCCATACGTCCGGACATGCGCATTCCCTTGAAGACGCGACCGGGTGTTGCGCAGCCACCGATGGATCCGGGGCGACGGTGCACGGCCTGTGCACCGTGGCTCGCACCCTGACCCTTGAAGCCGTGACGCTTCATGGTTCCGGCGAAGCCCTTGCCCTTGCTGGTGCCGGTGACGTCGACGTATGCGCCGTCCTCGAACACTGCAGCGGTGAGCTCCTGGCCGATCTCGAACTGCGAGGCGTCGGCTACGCGAATCTCCACGATGTGGCGACGCGGCGTGACACCTGCCTTCTCGAACTGGCCGGTGGTGGGCTTGTTCACCTTGCGCGGGTCGATCGCACCGAATGCGACCTGGACGGCGCTGTAGCCGTCACGTTCCTGGGTGCGGATCTGGGTGACCACGTTGGGGCCTGCCTTGATCACGGTCACCGGAACGACGCGGTTGTTCTCGTCGAAGACCTGGGTCATTCCGAGCTTGGTGCCCAGAATTCCTGTCGCAGGCCGGTTCTTGTTATCAGTCATCGTTGTCTCCGCGCTCACTGGATGTTGACGTCGACACTGGCCGGGAGGTCGATGCGCATGAGCGCGTCCACCGTCTTCGGTGTCGGGTCGAGGATGTCAATGAGCCGCTTGTGAGTACGCATCTCGAAGTGTTCGCGCGAGTCCTTGTACTTGTGCGGCGAACGGATGACGCAGTACACGTTCTTCTCTGTCGGCAACGGCACCGGTCCGACGACGCGGGCACCCGTACGGGTGACCGTTTCGACGATCTTGCGCGCTGACGCGTCGATCGCCTCATGGTCGTAGGCCTTGAGCCTGATGCGGATCTTTTGTCCCGCCACGCTTAGTGTCCTTTTCTTGCCGCTTGGTCGTAGAACGGGCCGTTCGGCCTGCTCCACCTCGTCTGCACAGTCCCCGAGCCGTGGAAATTCCACCGACTCGAACTGCCTTCGTGCACACACGACAGTGAAAAACGTTGACGACCAGGCGTGGCCTGATTCCGTTGCCGCTCTTCATCTGTCATGGTTCTCCGGTCCACGCGGTCGGGCGTGTCGCGATTCCGCTCATTCTTCTGCGCTGAAACTTTCGCTTCAACCATCCGAATCTAACGAAATCCGCACCGATCGAGCTGGTGTTCCGGACGCGCTCACGTGGAGCGCTGGTCTCATGTTCTTGCTCAGTCGACCTTTCGGCCGACTCACCTGTTTCAGGCCGCACGCAAGCGCGTCCCGTGTCCAGGCAACCCGACCAGTATGCCGCAGACCGGGCAGCAGATCAACTCGGGGCCGATCGATCGGTACCGAGCTACCTTACCGGGCAGTAAGGTAGCGCCATGACCACCCTCGAGAACACTACCAGGGCGACCTATCGCGCCTGGTCGAAGCTACCGAACAACACTGTCGGGTCCACTCTCTTCTCCGTCGGCATGTGTCTGCGCGTTCCGTACTTCGCATCCGTGCTTCCCCGTGTCGTCGCGCTCGAGCCGGGACGCTGCGAGGTCACCGCGCCCAAGTGGTTCGGCATTCGGAACCACCTGGGCACCTTCCACGCCATCGCCGCATGCAACCTCGCCGAGGTCGCCATGGGCATGCTCGCCGAGGCGACCGTCCCCACCACGCACCGATGGATTCCCAAGTCCATGACTGTCCAGTACCTGACGAAGGCCACGACGTCGCTGCGCGCGGTCGCCGAACTCGACGAGGTCCCCGATTTCGGAACGATCACCGACGGCATCGACATCGTCGTGCCCGTCGCGATCCGAGACACCTCGGGCATCGAGGTGGTGCACGCGGACATCACCATCTGGGTCTCCGCGGCGTCCCGTTGACATACTCGACCGATGAACTCGGTGACACGGTCGCGGTCCCATGACTCGGTAGTGGTGGTCGGAGGTTCGGGAGCGGTGGGCCGCCTGATGGTCGACCTGCTGCTCGCGGACGGCGTACCGGTGACCGTCGTGGACGTGCACGCTGGCCCGGAGCTCGACGGTTCGACGGTGATCGCCGGCGACATCACCGCCCCCGCCGAGCCGGTCGAATCGGTGCTGAGAGAAGCGACGACGGTGATTCTGGCCGTCCCCGAATCCGTGGCGCTGCGGGCCGACCTGTCCGCAATGCGCGCCGACGCCCTGCTGGTGGAGACCCTGTCGGTGAAGTCCGGCTTCTCCCACCATGTACAGGGCGCGCGTCCGATCGGTGCCACGCTGGGAATCAATCCCATGTTCGCCCCGTCGCTCGGAATGGCTGGACGCCCGGTTGCGGCCGTCGTGCATCGACCCGGCCCGCCGGTGGATGCCTTCCTGGACGGCATCTCGCGGTGGGGCGCTCGGGTGGTCCTTCTCGACGCCGCACGTCATGATCGCCTCGCCGCGGCGACGCAGGCGCTGACGCACGCCAGCGTCCTGGCGTTCGGACTGGCTTTGGCCGAACTGGATCTTCCGTTCGTCGACATCGACGCCGTTGCGCCTCCCCCGCACGCGTCGATGCTCGCGATACTGGCGCGGATCACCGGCGGGGAACCCGAGGTCTACTGGGATGTTCAGGCCGGCAATCCCCACGCGGCCGAGGCCAGGGCGGCGTTGCATCGCGCGACGCAGACGGTGAGCGTGACCGTCGATTCCGGTTCCGAGGCCGACTTCGCCGCTCTGTTGGCGCAGGCCGAGGCCGCTCTGGGTGGGAACGGGGATCGGTATCGGGCGGTGTGCGCGGAGATGTTCGGTATCGTTCGAGGTAGCAGTGGTAACCGATGACCACGAGTACGAGCGCGGAGGCGAGGCACACGATGTTGGAACAGCCGTCGTTGCCGGAGTTCGATTCCGACGATGTCGTCGAGAGTGCGGTCGTCGCTCGATTGGCGAAGAACTGGTCGCAGCGCGCGACGGTCAAGAAGCCCGAGCCCGAGCTGGACGACCTGTTCGACACCACCAAGCAGGATTTCCCCGACGCTCTGATCCCCTTCGGCGAGCACGACACCTTCACCGGTGCCACTGCCGAGCAGCAGGATCGACTGCGTGCCTGGGGTTGGATCGCGTTCAACAAGAACGTGATGGACGTCGAGCAGCACGTCGTTCATCCCGGTTTCGCTCTGTTGGCGCAGGACGTGTTCGAGACCGGGATGGGTGACACCCTCGCTGTGGCGGTCACCCAGGCCATGGTGGACGAGCAGTACCACACCCTCATGCACCTCAACGCGAGCGCTGCGACCAGACGCGGACGCGGGTGGGCTCTGTCGGAACGATCGTTGCCGTTCAGCTCCACCGTGCGCAGGCAGCGTGCGGCGCAGGCGACCAGTGACGACCCCTGGTCGGCGGCGATCAGCTCGCTCGCGTTCATGACGGTTGCAGAGATCTCCATCACCTCGTATCTGGACCTGATCGAGGACGACGACATCATTCAGCCCATCAACCGGGCCACCGTCAAACTGCACAACCGCGACGAGTACTGCCATGCGTCGATCGCCGACGACATGGCTGCGATCGTCTTCGACAGGCTCCGCCCCGACGACCGCCAGAAGTTCCTGGACGGGCTGGTCGACGGCATGGACGCGTTCTCGAGCAGCGACTTCTCCACCTGGGGACGCATTCTCGAACTCGAGGGCGTGCGCGGTGGCGGGCAGATGCTCGTCGACGTCGAGCAGGACAAGAGCCGCCGCGCGTTGGTTCAGGACTACAGCGGGTTGCGGTCTCTGTGCCGCAAACTCGACGTCGAGAACAGTATCGATATCGACTGGGACTGACTGCGGAGGTCACGCAGCGACGACCCACAAGTAACATCCACGGCGAATTTCGCTATCAAGTAGTGGCCCTCGACTCCACGGGGTCCGGTCCCACCACTCCCCCCGACAGCTCGGAGATTCGATGTCGTCAGCTCAACACGCAGCCGTACACGTGGAGGACGTACACAAGTCCTTCGGCGATGTGCAGGCGTTGCGCGGCATCAGCTTCTCCGCCGAGCGCGGAACGGTGCTGGGGATTCTGGGCCCGAACGGTGCAGGCAAGACGACGACGGTGAAGGTGCTCTCCACTCTGATCGCACCCGACCGGGGCAGGGCATTCGTCGCAGGTCACGATGTCGCGACCGACGCTCCGGCAGTGCGCCGCTCGATCATGATGACCGGGCAGTACGCGGCCCTCGACGACACTCTGTCCGGCCGCGAGAACATCGAGCTCTTCGGCCGTCTGATGGGTCTGGACAAGAAGGCCGCGAAGGCCCGAGCCAAGGCCCTGCTCGACGAGTTCGACCTGTCCGACACCGGCAAGCGCCCCGTCCGTGGCTACTCGGGCGGTATGCGTCGGCGCATCGACATCGCCTGCGGCCTCGTCGTGCGGCCGGAGGTCGTGTTCCTGGACGAGCCGACCACCGGACTCGATCCCCGCAGTCGGCAGGGCGTCTGGTCGTTGGTCGAGGCACTCAAGTCGCAGGGCATCACTGTGCTGTTGACGACGCAGTATCTCGAAGAAGCAGATGTCCTGAGCGACAACATCATCGTCATCGACAAGGGCACGGTCATCGCAGAAGGCACCTCGGACCATCTCAAGGCCATGACCGGCGGCAGCTACTGCGAGGTCGTTCCCCTCGATCCCGGCCAACTCCGCGCGGCCGCCGAAGCCCTCGGCGACATGGTTCCCGCTGCAGTTCACGCCGAGATCACCGCTGCCTCGGACCGGCTCTCCGTTCCTGCC
The DNA here is from genome assembly GCF_002259365.1 of Rhodococcus sp. 14-2496-1d. Classification (NCBI taxonomy): domain Bacteria; kingdom Bacillati; phylum Actinomycetota; class Actinomycetes; order Mycobacteriales; family Nocardiaceae; genus Rhodococcus; species Rhodococcus sp. 14-2496-1d. Next base: position 118,432 of record NZ_NPFV01000003.1, read on the forward strand.
CCCGACGGCGCAGCCACGCTGTCGGAAATCCTGCGCCGCATCGATGCGGTGGGCATCGTGCTCGCCGACATCGCCCTGCGCCGCCCGTCGCTCGACGACGTGTTCCTCACCCTCACCGGTCACTCGAAGACGAGCACCACACCATGACGGCCACGACGCGAGGCGTAGCCGGTTCGCAGGCGAGGACCGTGCAGCGGACCGATGTCGGTTCGACGGCTCAGCAACCCAAGCGACGGTCGAGGACGAAGCCGTCGGGATTCGTGCAGTGGCAGGCCCTCACCGGGCGTGCGCTGTGGACGATGCTCACCAAGGGTGAGTTGTTGGTCGCGGTCATCGCCCCGCTCATCTTCACCGTCGGCTTCTACCTGCCGCTCAAGTTCGTCATGGGTCTGCAGGGCATCGACTACGCCCAGTTCCTGATGCCGATCATCGTGCTGCAGGCCATGGCGTTCACCGCGATCTCCGCGGCGCAGCGTGCCTCGGCCGAGGCGATGAGTGGCCTGAATTCCCGGTTGAAGACCATGCCCGTCGTGCGGGGTGTGCCGCTGGTGTCGCGCATCTCGAGTGGTGTCGTCCGCTCACTGGTGTCTCTGGTGTCCGCTCTCGGCTTCGGTTACGTCATCGGCTTTCGATTCACTGCGGGATTCGGTCAGGCCCTGTTGTTCTGTGCACTGGCCATGCTGATCAGCACCACGTTGTCGATCGGTGCCGATGCGATCGGAACGCTGTCGAAGAGCCCCGAAGCGACCAGCCAGGTGTTGACCCTGCCCCAGCTCATCCTCGGCATGGCCTCGTGCGGATTCGTTCCGGAAAGCGGTTTTCCCGAACTCATCCGCCCCTTCGTTCGCAATCAACCGATCTCTCAGTTCTCGTTCGCGATGCGGGACATGGCCGAGGGCGGAGTCACCTTTCAGGTGCTGTGGCCATCCCTCGCCTGGATCGCAGGCCTGATCGTGTTCTTCGTCCCGCTTGCCATCTGGGCAAGCTCTAGACCGGAATGACGAGTACGAGATGACCATGTCCGAAGCGTCGGTGAACGCTGCTCGCGTATCCAACTTGACCTTTCCCGAACCCAACATGGCCCTGCGAGAAGGGTCGATCCGCGCGCTCGGGACGCACAGTCTGATCCAGGCCAAGCGACTTCTGATGCGGTGGATGCGCGATCCGTCGACGATGATCCAAGCCTTGCTGTACCCCGCGTTGATGCTGGTCATGTTCCGGGTCGTACTCGGCAACTCGATCTCCGCGGCCACCGGAGCCCCGGCCATCTACGGCCAGGTTCCGATGATCGCTCTCGTCGGGGCCATGTTCGGGTCCATCGTCAGCGCTGTCGGTCTCAAGGGTGAGCGGAAATCGGGCTTGCTGTCCAGGTTCTGGACGACACCGACTCACCGTGCCGCCGGCCTGCTCGGCAGAATGATCGCCGAAGCCGTCCGAGTGCTCGTCACCACCACCGTCATCATCGCTGCCGGAGTGGCGATGGGGTTCAGATTCACCCAGGGGTTCCAGGCCGGACTCTTGTTGCTTCTGATTCCGGTCGTGTTCGGTATCGGGTTCGCGGTGATGGTCACGTTCCTCGCGACCGTCGCCGGTAATGCTCCCCTGGTTGAACTGGTCTCGATCTTCTGCACCCTGTTGATGTTCTTCAATGCCGGCTTCGTTCCGGTTCTGGCGTATCCGCTCTGGCTGCAGCCGGTCGTCGCAGCTCAACCGATGTCGGTCGCGGTCGATGCCATGAGGAACCTCGCTCTCGGAGGTCCGGTCATGACACCGGTGCTCCAGACGTTGGCGTGGTCTCTGGGTCTGGTCGTGGTGTTCCTCTATCCTGCAATTCGGGGGTACAAGAAGGCATCCGCGACCGGCTGATCGAATAGGCTCCGGCCGTCGATGGCCACGCTGGGAGGTGACGTCGTGGCCAATGGACACCCCGAGCACCCGTCGATCTCGGTGATCATTCCGGTGAGCTCGCTCGATCCCCTGCTCGACGCGCAGTTGCAGGCATTGGCGGAGCAGGATTCCGATTATCGGTTCGATGTGCTGATTTCGGACAATGCCGGTGACGGACGAGTCGGCGATCACGTGTCCTCGCACCCCCTACGGGATCGACTGCAGTTGACCTGTGTCGACGCATCCCAGCAGGTCGGCGCGGCGCATGCCCGCAATCGCGGTGCCGAGAACGCCTCCGGTGAGCTGTTGATGTTCTGCGATGCGGACGACGTGGTGCATCCGTCGTGGCTACGAACCCTCGCCGAGCTGGCCAGGTCGTTCGACGTAGCCGGTACCGCGGTGGAGACGTACACGTTGAACAGTGCGCAGGCGTTGTCCTGGACTCCGACCACACCGCCGGAGGATCAGGGCCGCACCGACTTCCTGCCCTTCGCCATCGGGGCCAGCATGGCCTGCTGGGCGTCGGTCTATCGCGATGTCGGTGGCATGGACAACCGGTTCCGGGCCAGCCAGGACGTGGAATTCTGCTGGCGCGCACAATTGGCCGGCTACACCCTCGGCTTCAGCACCGAGGCTGTCGTCGCCTATCGGCTCCGAGCCGAGCTCCGGCCCATGCTGCGCCAATCGTTTCGGCTCGGCTTCGGCTTCGCCAAACTGCGCGGAATCTATCGGACGCAGGGGTGCCCGGCCATGAGGGTCCGTACCGTCGCCTCGTGGTGGACCGCCCTACTGGTTCGCAATCCGCTTCTGCCGACCTCGTGGACCGGATTGGCCCGTGGTCATTGGGCGAGGGCCCTGTTCATCCGGGTCGGCGAAGTTCGCGGCGGCATCGCCTATCGCGCCTTCTGTTGGTGACGTCCGACACACCCACTGGATCGCCGGGCTGCCCGGCCTGCAGTCTTGAGTCGCGCGCCTGTAACGGATGGATGACCGATGTTACGGTCGAGAACACGGAGCTGCCGAAACCGGCGGCACATCGCACGCCTTCACACGAGATCGAGGCCATGTCGAACACGCTTTCCCGAGTACTGCCCACGGCGGTCGCTGCCGCCGTTGCCGGTGCCCTGTGCCTGACCGGGGCGGGAACAGCTACCGCGGCACCCGCCTCCCCCACGGGCACCTCCGTGTCTGCCACTCCTGTCCTGGAGGGCGCGAACGACTTCGGCTGCGTGCCCAGTGCGGCTCATCCACGTCCGGTGGTTCTCGTGCACGGAACGAAGATGGATGCGTCGACGTGGAAGACGCTCGCACCGCAGTTGAAGAGCGAGGGCTACTGCGTCTTCGCGCCCAACTACGGCGGCGTCTCGCTCCTGTTCGATCCGAGCACGACCATCTGGGGTTCGGGTGATATCGCCGAGTCGGGACGGCAGATCGGTCGGTTCGTCGACGAGGTGCTTGCCGCCACCGGTGCAGAACAGGTCGATCTCGTCGGTCATTCACAGGGCGGCACGTCCTCGCGCCAGTACATGAAGTTCGACGGTGGCACCGATCCGCAGGATCCTGCCCGCAACAAGGTGCACACTTTGGTCACCCTCGGTGCCACCAACCACGGAACGACGTTCGGCGGTCTGCAGCAGCTCTCCGAACTGCTCACCTCGCTCGGACTCCCCGGCGACGCGCTCACCCCGCTCACGTACAACATGGCCGGTGCACAGCAGTTGGTCGGCTCCACGACGTTGACGAGCCTGAACGACGGCGGAGACGTCCAACCGGGAGTCGAGTACACCGTCATCGCCACCCGCAACGACACGGTGTCGACACCTCCGGGGAACACCTTTCTCCGGTCGGGTGATCCGTCGACGGTGCACAACGTATGGGTTCAGGACGTGTGCCCGGCCGCCACGACGTCGCACATCGGCCTCGTCACCGATCCCGCGCCGCTGTACATGGTCAAGTCGGCGCTCGACCCCGAGTACGCAGCGACCACCCCGCCACCCTGCTGACACAGCACGATCCGTAGCCACCGGGGCCTCGACGACATCACATCGCGAGGCCCCGGTCGCGTTCGAAGACCTACCGGTCCAGCTCGGTCTGCAACACGGGTCCGATTTCGGCCAGTGCGGACTGCGACGCCATCTGCCAGTGCGTCGAATGCACAGGAACCACGGTGACGCCCCCGTCGACCGCGTCCTCCCACGTCGACGCCGCGACGGTTCCGGTCGGATCGTCGACGACCGACGCGAAGAGTATCGACCGCCCGACGAATGTCCGGGGCACGTACGAGTCGATCAGCTCTGCCGAACGGGCGATCCCGTCCAGTATCCCGGCGACCCGGTCGCGGGAAATTTCGTCGAACGGAGCCGGCATCGATGCCAACAGATCCGCCACGGAATCGACCGTGAGCTCGCCGATCTCGAGATCGGAGTCCGCTCCCAAGCCGAGGCCACCGAGCATCTCTCCGGCCGACACAGGACGGTCCACGACGTGGTCGGTCCTGCCCGCGACGAACGAATCCATCATGGCCAGTGTCGACACCGACTCGCCTTCACGCTGCAGTTGCACGGCCATCGCGTGAGCGATCGATCCACCCATCGACCAACCGAGCAGGTGGTACGGGCCCGACGGCTGCACGGTACGAATCCTGTCCACGAACAGGGCTGCCCACTGCTCGATCGATTCCGGCAGCGGCTCGGCACCGGAGAGGGCAGGCGACTGCAATCCGTAGATCGGACGGTCGTCGCCGAGGTACGCCGACAGTCCGCCGAAGGCCCAGGACAGCCCCACGATGGGATGGATGCAGAACAGAGGTGACGAGGAGCCACCGAGCCGAAGAGGAATCAACGTCTCCAGCCCGGTGGAGTCCGCCCCCTCGCTCGACTCCGTCGCAGCCGTCATCCGCGCGGAGAGCGAGCCCACCGACGCGTCGACGAACAACCAGTTCAGCGGTACCGGCGCGCCGCCGAGGGCTGCTCTGAGCTTGGAGACCAACTTGACCGCCAGCAACGAGTTGCCACCCAGCGCGAAGAAGTCGTCGTCCAGCCCGACGCGCTCGACGCCCAACACTTCCGCGAACACCGCGGCGACCGATTCCTCGACCGGAGTCTGCGGAGCCCTGAACTCACGGGTTTCGAATTCCGGGGCCGGCAACGCCCGACGGTCCAGCTTCCCGGCTGCATTGAGCGGCAACGCATCGAGAACCACGAACGCCGACGGCACCATGTACGACGGCACCGCCGACCCCAATTCCGACCGCACCGCCTCGGCATCGACCGCGGCACCGACAGCAGGCACCACATAGGCAGCCAACGACTCCCCCACCGACAACTGCGCGACCACCACGACGGCCTGACTCACCGACGACAACGCCGTCAACGCCGTCTCGATCTCCCCCAACTCGATGCGCTGCCCGCGGAACTTGACCTGAAAATCGGTGCGACCGATGTACTCGAGCCGTCCGGCATCCATCGACCACCGGACCAGATCACCGGTGCGGTACATCCGCGCCCCCGCAGGACCGAACGGATCGGCAACGAAACGCTCCGACGACAGATCGGGCCGCGCAACATAGCCCCGAGCCAACTGCACGCCGGCGAGGTAGAGCTCACCCGGCACACCCGCTGGTACCGGATGCAGCCGCGAATCCAGAACGTGGACAGAGGTGTTCCACTCCGGCACCCCGATGCTCACCGAACCGTCCACCGCGACGTCCTCGGAGACGTCGCGATACGTGACACTCACCGCGGCCTCGGTTGGCCCGTAAAGATTGTGCACCCGCGCGTTCGACACTGCCCGGCACGCACTCACGGTCCGCGCGGGCAACGCCTCCCCGATCACGAAGATGTGCCGAAGCGAAGAGATGGACTGCGCAGCAACCGATTCGGCGAACACCGTGAGCATCGACGGCACGAAGTCCGTCACCGTCACGCCGTGACGGGCGATATCGGCCGCAACGGCCTCCACATCACGTTGCGCGCCCGGGGCCGCCACGATCAACCGGCCCCCGGTGCGCAGCGGCAGGAAGAACCCCCACAACGACACGTCGAACGTCGTGGCAGTCTTCTGCAAGTAGACATCCGACGCGTCGAGACCGTACTCCTGCGCCATCCACTCCATCTGGTTGACGATCGCACGATGCTCCACGGCGACCCCCTTGGGCCGGCCGGTCGACCCCGATGTGAAGAGCACGTACGCCAGATCGCCACCCACCGAGCGAGGGAAGACCAACGGCCCGCTCGGCACCGGTGGGTCCGTGATGTCGACGACCGGAATCGCTGTCCCCGTGACGAATTCGTCCCGCGCCGTCGACAGAACGACAATCGGCGACGCCGTGTCGAGAATGTAGTCGTTACGCTCGGCGGGCTGATCCGGATCCACCGGAACGTACGCCGCACCGGATCGCAGCACGGCGTACATCCCGACCACCAGCTCGACCGATCGACGCATGGCCAACCCCACCAGCACGCCGGGGCCGGCCCCACGCTCCTGCAACAACGACGCAGTGGCATCCACCCGGTCCGAGAACTCCCGATACGTCAGCGACCGCTCACCGAACACCAACGCCACCGCATCCGGCGATTCGACCACCGTGCGATCGAAGCCGTCCAGCAGCACCTGGCCCGAATCGGCAGCCACCGTGCTGCCGTTGCCCCGCAGCGAAAGTTGTTCGCGCTCAGCCGAATCGAGAATCTCGATGTCACCGACCACGACACTCGGACGAGCGGTGACCGCCTCGAGAACGGTCACCAACCGCTGCCCGAAGGACGTCGTGGTCGACTCGTCGAACAGATCCGTCGCGTACATCAACTCGACGGCCGGTCCTGCGCCGTCGCCCCGCTCGGTGAAGGTCACCTGGAGGTCGAATTTCGCCGATGCCACGCCGGAACCGAATGCCTCGACCCCGAGATCGGGCAGCTCGAAGGAACCCTGTGAGAAGTTCTGGAAGAACAGTGCAACCTGCACCAGTGGATGTCGTCCTTGCGAGCGCACCGGATCGAGTACCTCGACCAGACGCTCGAAGGGCACGTCGACGTTGTCGAACGCCTCGAGGTCGGCCGTACGTACCGTGTCGAGAACCTCGGCGAACGAGGCATCCGGGGCAACGGGGGTTCGCAGCACCACCGTGTTGACGAACATGCCGACCAGATCGTCGAGCCGGGCGTCGCCGCGGCCACCCACCGGCGCACCCACGGCGATGTCGGCCGTGCCCGACAGTCTCGCCAGCAGCACGGCCAGCGCGGCGTGCACCACCATGAACGGGGTCGACTCGCTCGCGCTGGCGCACTCGAGCACTCGGGCGTGCAGCTCGGGTTCGATGTCGAACGACACCACCGCCCCTCGTCCCGACGCGACCCGAGGGCGCGGCCGGTCGGCGGGCAGCTCCAACTGTTCGGGTAGGCCGTCGAGCGCGTGCTGCCAGTACCGAATCTGCTTGTCGGCAACAGAGTTCGGGTCCGATTCGGAACCGAGCATGTCCAGTTGCCACAGCGTGTAGTCGACATACTGAACCGGCAGCGGCGTCCATTGCGGTGCCGACCCGCTCCGTCGCGCGAGGTATGCCGTCATGACGTCCCGAGACAGCGGAGCCATCGACAGACCGTCGGCCGAGATGTGATGCGCCACGAAGGCCAGTACGTACTCCGGTACCGAACCGGCGGGATCGGTGACCTCGAACAGTCGAACGCGGAACGGAATTTCGGTCGTGACGTCGAACCCACGCGTGAAGAACTGCGTCACCTCGGCCAGGGCGCTCTCGCGGGTGACAGGCACCACCGCCGTGTCGACCTGCGTGTCGGCCTCGTCGAGCACTCGCTGATATCCGCTGCCGTCGATGTCGGGGTAGACGGTGCGCAGCGATTCGTGGCGACCCACCACATCGAGGACGGCGGCCTGCAGCGCATCGACGTCGAGCGAACCGCGCAGCAGCAAGGCAACCGGCACGTTGTTGATCGCGGACGTGGTGTCGAGTCGATTCAGGAACCACATGCGTTGCTGAGCGGACGAGAGCGGAATGTGTTGCGGCCGGGCCCTCGAGGCATCGAGCCGGGCCCGGACCGGAGCGTCGACGGAGTCGGCTGCGTTCGCGAGCGCTTCGACGGTGGACGACTCGAACACCGAACGCGCAGGCACGTGCACGCCGAGTACCGATCCCAACCTTGCAGCGAGTTTGGTGGCGATCAACGAATTACCGCCGAGCGCGAAGAAGTCGTCGTCGAGACCGACGCGTTCGACCCCCAGCAACTCGACGAAGATGTCGGCTACCGTCTGCTGGGTGGGGGTCGTCGGAGCGCGGAACTCGGCGACCTCGAACACCGGCTCCGGCAACGCATCTCGGTCGAGCTTGCCGGTGGGGGTCAGCGGAATCGACTCGATCGGGGTGACCACGGACGGCACCATGTGCGCGGGCAGACTGCGTCCGGCGGCCTCGAGCAGGTTGTCGACGTCGAGCTCGACACCTGTCGTCGGCAGTACGTAGGCCGCGAGAACCGTTGCTCCCGTCGGCCCCCGGTAGCCGAGGGTCGCTGCGAACTCGACACCGTCGAGTGCGGTCAGAACGGCGTCGATCTCACCGAGCTCGATCCGGAATCCTCGAATCTGGACCTGGAAGTCGTTGCGGCCCATGTATTCGACGACGGGTCCGGTCGGCCCGTCGCGCCAGCGCACGATGTCTCCGGTTCGGTACAGCCTCGCCTGATTCGAGTCCCCCTCGACCGCATAAGGATTGGCGACGAAACGGGTTGCCGTCAGGCCGAACCGACGATGGTAGCCGCGAGCAAGACCAGCCCCGGTGAGGTACAACTCGCCCGGCACGCCGGCCGGGACCCGACGCAGCCGGTCGTCGAGAACGTGATGACCCATCTCCCTGGTCGACTGCCCGAGCAACACCGCCTCGCCTGCGGTCAGCGGTTGCGAGATGTTGCACACCATGGACGCTTCGGTCGGCCCGTAGACGTTGTGGAACCGGCGGTCGGTGGCCCATTTCGACATCAGTTCCGACGAGAAGGCCTCACCACCGACGGCGAGCACTCGCAGGTCGGGCACATCTGCCGGGTCCAGCGAGGCCAGCGCCGCCGGCGTGATGAAGGCATGCGTGACTCGGTGGCGGCGCAACACCTCGCTCAGATCGGTACCACCGTAGACGCCCGGTTCGACGATGACCATCGTCGAACCGGCACCGACGGCCATGAGCAGTTCGAGTACGGACGCGTCGAAACTGGGGGACGCGAAATGCAGTGTGCGCGAACCGGAGTCCAGGCCGTACGTCTCGACCTGGGTCGCGGCCAGTGGTGCCAGGCCCGCCTGGGAGACGGCGACACCCTTCGGTAGGCCCGTCGAGCCCGAGGTGTAGATGACGTACGCGAGATCGGACGCGCGAATCGGCGCGCGGCGATCGTCCGCGACCACCGGCCCGTCCGACAGCCCACTCAGTTCGTCCTCGACATCGGATGCGTCGAGCACGATCCACGACACCGCGTTCGGCATCGCAACCTCGAACTGCGTTGCCGTGACACCCATTCGGACACCCGAATCGGTGGCCATGTGCTCGATACGAGCAGCCGGGTAATTGGGGTCGATCGGCACGAACGCTGCCCCGGTCTTGGCCACCGCCCACACCGCCATGACCGATTCGATCGATCGGGTCAGGGCCAGCGCCACGAAATCCCCTGGCCCGACTCCACGTGCGAGCAGCAGGCGAGCCAGCCGGGAGGATCGGGAATCGATCTCCCGGTAGGTCAGCGACCGGTCCCCGAATTCGGCAGCGATGCCGTCCGGGTTCTTCTCCACCGCGGCCGCCAGCAGAGTCGGCAGCGCAACGGTACGGGCGGGCCGAGTACGCGTCGGCCGAGACCGGGTGGGCCTGGGACGGGCCGGCCGGCCCCCCGCTCGGCCGCCGGACTCGGACGGTGTGCCGGTCGATCCATCCGCACTCATGTTAAGCAATGACTCCTCACCAGTTCTTCGCCGCACCGTCGACCGTGGAGGCGACCGACGGTCACCCCCACGGTTGATCGTTCACGCGGTGGTCGGCGTTGCAGTTGGCCTCAGCCTATCGGTCGGCCCGTCCCGATCGGTTCAGGCATACGGTGCACCGGGATCCCGTCCTGCATCGCCTCGTGGCGGTCACCGTCGACCGAAACGACGGCGACGAGATCCTCCCGATCGTCGGATGCCGACTCTTCGAGGGCAGCGATCGCTGCTGCGGTGAGGAACGCGTGCGTAGCCCATTCCGCGGACACGATCTCGGCGGCGTCCTCGGCCGACTGCGCCTGATCGAGGATCAGGGCCGCACCTGCCGTCACCGCGACCACTCCGGCCAGCACCGCCGCAGCGGAGTCGAAACGAGCGGGAACCGCGAGCCGCGAATCGTATTCGACCGACCACTCGGTGACGGCTCTCGCCGCCAGTGCCGCGAGGGTTCCGTGATCGACGACGGTTCCGTCGTTCCCGACCAGGGCCGGACTGTCGGGCCCGAGAACCGCGGTCCGATCGGTGTAGGTCACCGGTCGCGGGGAATGGGCGGCGATCGCATCGACGATGTCGGTGCGGCCGAGTGGGACGACCGTCATCGACCCGGCCCATGCCGGTACGTCGTCTTCGTCGACGACCGCAACCGTCGCGCCCGTCGGCTCGACCGACGCGGTCGTACCGTCCGAATCTGCCGGATCGACGGGAACGAGGGCCGCTCCCGCTTTCGCGACCGCCCAACGCGTCGCGACGGCCTGAACCCCGTCCACGATGGCGACGGCGACGACGACGCCCGGCCCGACGCCGTGGTCGATCAGGAGGCGGGCCAGACGCGACGACTGCTCGTCGAGCTCACGGTAGGTCGTCTCGGCACCGCCCGTGGACAGTGCGGGCGCATCGGGATCGGTGTCGACCGCGGTGGTGAGCACCTGGGGCAGTGTCAGATCCGATCGAACCGGTGCCGAACCGGTATCCGTGGTCTCTCGCGCGTCGGACAGCACCGCTCGTTCGGCGGCATCGAGTACGTCGATGTCTCCGACGATCGCAGACGGTGTTGCCGCCACGGCCTCGGCGATACGAGCGAATCGGGCTGCCAGCGATGCCACGGTGGACTCGTCGAAGATGTCGGCGGCGTACACCCACTCCACGATCAGGGTTCCGGTCCCCGACTCCCCTTCGGCGTGCTGTGTCTCCACCGTCACCTGCAGATCGAACTTCGCCGTCGGCTCGAAGCCGCTCACGGGTTCGACCACCAGGTTCGGCAGCTCGAAGCGCGCATCGCCGTGCGGTTCGACCGACAGGACGGTCTGGAACAGCGGGGTGTACCCGGCATGTCGGTCCGGGGCGATGGCGTCGACCACTCGCTCGAACGGCACGTCGGAGTTGGCGAACGCCCGAAGGTCGTTCTCGCGCAGCGTGTTCAACAGTTCTGCGAAGGTGGCGTCCGGGTCGACGTTCGTCCGCAACGCCAGTGTGTTGACGAACATCCCGACGAGCCCGTCGAGTTGTTCGTGCCCGCGGCCGGCGATGGGTGTGCCGACCGCGAAGTCGCGCGAGCCACTCATTCTCGACAACAACACGCCGAGTACCGCGTGCAGCACCATGAACAGGGTGGCGTTGTTCTCGCGCGCGATGGCGACGAGCCCGGAGTGGGTCGATTCGTCGAGCTGGGTACTCAATCCGGCCCCGCGCAGTGTCGCGGTGGCAGGCCGAGGTCGGTCCCACGGCAGCGACACGACCGGAGTGATGCCGGCCAGTTCGTCCGCCCAGAATGCCAACTGCTCGGACAGTATCGAGCTGGGATCGCTGTCCGATCCCAGGACCTGACGTTGCCACACGGCGAAGTCGGCGTACTGCACCGTCAGCGGTTCGGGAGTGTAGGCATTTCCCGAGGCTGCAGCGAGGTAAGCGGTCATGACGTCGCGGGCCAGGGGCGTCATGGACGCGCCGTCCCCACTGATGTGGTGCATGACGATGACGAACACGTGCTCGTCCGGGCCGGTGCGGAACAGGGCTCCGCGGATCGGTGGTGCCGCGGTGACATCGAAGCCGCCGTGGATCATCGCGCGAACACGATCGGCGGTGTCGGCATCGCTCGGCGCATCGACGGGCGTCAGGTCGGGAACGACACCCTCGACGTCCATGATCTCCTGGTAGGGCGAACCATCGGTGTCCTCCGGATACCGGGTACGAAGCGACTCGTGGCGTTCCACCGTCGAGGTCACCGCAGCCTGCAAAGCAGCGACGTCCAATTCACCCCGGAGACGCAGGGCCAACGGCATGTTGTACGCCCCGGAATCGGGGTCCAGTCGGTTGAGTACCCACATGCGCTGCTGGGCGAGCGAGAGCGGAACCCGTCCGCCGGGTGCCCGTCGCCGCAACGGCACGTCGTTCGCGTCGTCGATACGCGATTCGGCCCGAGCTGCGAGCGCGGCAACGGTCGAGGCCTCGAACAGATCTCGAACACCGACCTTCTTGCCGAGCGCCGCAGCGACGCGTGCGGCGACCCGGGTCGCGATGAGCGAGTTGCCGCCGAGATCGAAGAAGTCGTCGTCCGATCCGACGCGCTCCACGCCGAGCAGTTCGGCGTAGATCTGCGCGATCGTCTCCTCGACGGCAGTTGCGGGAGCGCGGAACGTCTTGACCTCGAACACTGGTTGCGGCAATGCTTTTCGGTCCAGCTTGCCACTGGTGTTGAGCGGGAACTCCGAGAGCACCATCACCGTGGACGGCACCATATATGCCGGCAGTGCACCGCCGACGAACGTGCGCACCTCGGCCGGGTCCAGCGTTCGGTCCGGCCCGGGAACGACGTAGCCCACGAGCTGATCTCCGGCACCTGTCGTCGCGACCACCGCGGTGGCCTGATTGACGTCGGGATGAGTCAACAGCGCGGTCTCGATCTCGCCGAGTTCTATACGCTGGCCACGGAACTTGACCTGGAAGTCGGTGCGTCCGATGTACTCGAGCACCCCGACCGTGTCCTGGCCCGGACGCCATCTGACCAGGTCACCGGTGCGGTACATCCGGTCACCGTTGGTGGCGAACGGGTTGGCCACGAACCGGTCCATCGTCAGGTCGACGCGGCCGAGATAGCCGTCGGCGAGCTGGGTGCCCGCCAGATACAGCTCACCCGCGGTTCCTGCTGCCACCGGGTGCAGTCGCCCGTCGAGAACGTAGGCCTGGGTGTTCCACTCCGGCGCACCGATCGGAACCGTCGAGACATCCCCCGGCCTGGTCTCCCAGAACGTCACCGTCACCGCGGCTTCGGTCGGCCCGTACAGGTTGTGAATGCCGGCCGAGCTGATCGCTCGGAAATCGGTCACCGTTTCCGGCGGTAGCGCTTCGCCGACCACGAACACGTGCCGAAGCGAACGGCACTGTTCCGCTGTGGCGTACGCGGCGAACACCGTGAGCATCGACGGTACGAAATCGGTGATGGTCACGCCGTGCCGAGCGATCCGATCGGCGACGTACGCGGGATCGCGATGGCCGTCCGGTGTGGCCAGAACAACCGTTGCACCGACCCAGAGCGGTAGGAAGAATCCCCACAGCGACACGTCGAATGTCGTTGCAGTCTTCTGCATGTAGACATCGTTCGCGTCGAGCGAATACTGCTGCACCATCCAGGCCATCTCGTTGACGACGGCTCGGTGCGACACCGCAACGCCCTTGGGTCGTCCCGTCGATCCCGAGGTGAAGATGACGTAGGCGGTGTTTCCCGGGCGCACCGGTGCCAGTCGATCGGCGTCGGTCAACGCACCGGTCGCGTGAACGGTGAGGTCGAGAGTGTCGAGTTCGAGAATCGGGAAACGCTCGGGTAGACCCGCCCGATCACCACTGGTGGAGAGGACGACGACCGGCTCCGCGGTGTCGAGGATGTACTCGATTCGATCCGAGGGGTGGTCCGGATCGATGGGCACGTAGGCACCACCGGCTTCGAGGACGGCATAGATGCCGACCATGAGGTCGATCCCGCGCCGCATTCCGAGTGCGACGAGCGATTGCGGCCCGACACCGAGAGACACCAGGTGTCGCGCCAGGCGTTCGACCCGATCCGAGAACTCCGCATACGTGACGGTCGTGTCCTCGAACACCACTGCCGGCGCATCCGGATTCGCAACCACTCGGGCCCGGAACTGCTCGGTCAGCATGACGCCTGCGTCGACCTCGTGCGCGGTGTCGTTCCAGGTCTCGATCACGCGGGTTCGTTCTCGAGCCCCGAGTAGATCGATGTCGCCGACCGCGACCGTGGTGTCGGATACGAAGGTCTCGAGTATGCCGACCAGGCGTGCCAGCACGGAGTCGATGTACGCGGGATCGAACAGATCACTGATGTACTTGAGCGTGAACGAGATTCGGTCCTCGGCCACGACGAGCAGCGTCAGCGGGTAGTGGGTGTTGTCGTTGGAGCTCACGCCCTCGACGGTCATGCCGTCGATGGCCGCGGCCTGTTGCGTCAGTTGCGCTTCGTCCACCGGGTAGGACTCGAAGATGGTCAGCGTGTCGAACAGATTGCCGACGCCGATCGCCCGCTGGATGTCGACCAGCCCCATGTGGTGATGGTCGAGAAGATCTGCTTGTTCACCCTGGATCCGGCCGAGGTACGACTCCACCGTCTCCGCCGGGTCGAATCGCACTCGGACCGGAATGGTGTTGATGAACAGCCCGATCATCGACTCCACGCCCGGCAGACCTGCGGGCCGACCGGAAACCGTTGCACCGAACACGACGTCGGTTCGTCCGGTGATGTGAGCGACCAGCAGACCGTACGCCGCCTGCACCAGAGTGTTGACGGTGACGCCGAGCCTGCCACCGAGCGCTACGAGCGCCGCAGTGGTCTCGACATCGGTCGACGACTCCGCCTCGGCCGATCTCGACGAGATCTCTCGTCCGACACTCGGCGGAGCGACGAAGGTCGGTTCCTCGACACCGTCCAGTGCCCGAGTCCACGCGCTCAGAGACGCAGCCGGGTCCTGTTGATCGAGCCACGCCAGGTACGAGCGATACGTCCGCACCCGAGGCAGCGACTCGGTGGAGCTCTGCGCCGCGTACAGGTACAACAGTTCCTTCATCACCAGCGGCAACGACCATCCGTCGAGCAACACGTGATGATTGGTCATCGCGAGCTTGTACGTGGTCGGCGTGATCCTGACGAGCAGGAATCGCAACAGCGGCGCGGTGGAGACATCGAAGTGTCGACGCTGATCCGCGGCCAGAGCGTCGGCCACGGCAGCGTCGCGTTCGGGTCCGTCGAGATGGGACAGATCGATCGTGTTCCAGGGCAGCCGAACATTTCGCTGGACGATCTGCACCGTCTCGCCGTCCGCGGTCGCGGTGAAGGACGTCCGTAGATTGTCGTACCGGTCCAGGAGTGTCTGCGCCGCGCGGTGCAGGCGATCGTCGTCGACGTCACCGGCGAGGTCGAGCACCACCTGCATCGTGTAGACGTCGATCGACGCGTCCGCGAACAGTGCGTGGAAGAGCAGTCCCTGCTGCAGCGGCGACAGCGACCAGATGTCCGTCAGCTCCGGGTACCGCGCCTCGAAGGACGAGATGTCGGACTGTGAGAGCCGAACCAGCGGCACGTCCGACGGCGTCAGGCCACCCGAACCGGGGGCCTCGGCATGCGCTGCGAGCGCGGTCAACGCGTCCGACCACAGCTGCGCGAGCCGCTCGACGGTCGCCTCGGTCACCGCTCCGGTCGGGAATGCGAACGACGCACTCAGTACGCCGCCGTCGTCGGTGTCGAGGACGATCGCATTGATGTCGACGGTCTTGTTGGCAGCCATGTCGGCGTCACCGGCCGCCGACAGCTCGTTGTCCGCTGCGGGTAGCCATCCGAGCGCCTTCATCTCGTCCGGCACCTCGCCGGTGTTGACGCGTCCGAGGTAGTTGAAGCTGATCTGGCCGGTGCCGAGTTCGGAGAGCTCCGCTGCGGTCTCGGGGTTGAGGTACCGCAACAGTCCCCAGCCCATTCCTCGCTCGGGCAGCTCCAGCATCTGCTCCTTGACCGCCTTGACCGCCTCGCTCAATTGCCGGCCACCGGCGAATGCGGCATCGACGTCGATACCGGTCAGGTCGAGGCGCACCGGGAACAGGCTGGTCAGCCAGCCGACGGTGCGTCCCAGATCGGCTCCAGGCACCACTGCTTCCTCGCGGCCGTGCCCTTCGAGCTGCACCAGCGTGGCCGGTGCCGACATTCCGTGCTCCGCACGCAGTTTCGTGACCGCGAGCGCCAACCCGGCGAGCAACCCGTCGGCGACGCCACCGCGGAAGATCTCCGGCACGGTCGTCAACAGACTGCGGGTCACCTCGGGTGTCAGTTCGACATCGACCCTGTCGAGGGTGGCAACGACGTCGAGTGCAGGATCGAAGGGACGCTCGCCGAGAACGGGGTCCTCGGTGTCGGCGATCCGACGCCACATCGGCAGTTCC
The DNA here is from genome assembly GCF_002259365.1 of Rhodococcus sp. 14-2496-1d. Classification (NCBI taxonomy): domain Bacteria; kingdom Bacillati; phylum Actinomycetota; class Actinomycetes; order Mycobacteriales; family Nocardiaceae; genus Rhodococcus; species Rhodococcus sp. 14-2496-1d. The sequence goes on from NZ_NPFV01000003.1 coordinate 134,719, forward strand.
GCCAGGCGCGCCTGGCTCGAGGCCGCATCGACCAACGCATGCGTCCACCGCCGCATCGACGTTCCCACCTCGGGAAGAGCCGGGTTCGCTCCCGCGGACAACCGTGCCCACGCGGAGACGAAGTCGGGGATCAGGATTCGCCAGGACACTCCGTCGATCACGAGGTGATGGGCGATGACGGAGAGCGTGCCTGCTTCGGTGGGACCGTGATCGACCCATACGAAGGCCAGCATGCGCCCGGCCTCGGGGTCGAGGGTTCCGACAGCGGAATCGAATGCCGTTGCAGCGGAATCCGTGTCGGCCACGGTCAGCAATGAGCCCGCGTCGACACTCCCCGGTGCCGCAGCGTCGAGCCCCCACCCACGGTCGTCGTGGACCAGGGTGGAGCGCACCACGTCGTGTCGATCGATCACGGCGTTCAGCGTCGCGAGAATTCCGGCTCGGTCTATGCCGATCGGCAGTTCGAGCGTGACGGCCTGGTGGAAGCGCGACCGGCCCCCACTGCGCTCCATCAGTGCGGCACCGAACGGCGGCAACGGCATCCAGCCGATTCCACCGCCGTCGAGTTCCTCGAGCACGACCGCGTCGCTGCCTTCGCCGACGGTCACCGCGATCTCGGCGAGACCCGCGACGGTCTTGCGCTCGAACACATCTCGTGGCCCGAATTGGATTCCCCGCGCCTTCGCGCGGGAGACCAGCTGGATGGAGACGATACTGTCGCCCCCGAGCGCGAAGAACGAATCGTCGACGCCGACGGTGTCGAGCCCGAGCACGTCCGCGAAGACCTCCGCGATGATGCGTTCGGTATCGGTACTGGCGGTGCGGTATTCGGCGTCGCTTCCGAACTCCGGTTCCGGTAGTGCTCGTCGGTCGAGCTTGCCGTTCGGGCCGAGCGGCAAGGCGTCGAGAGTCACGAGACCGGCGGGAACCATGTACTCGGGCACCGATGCGGCGACGGCAGCGGTGACCGCGTCGGCGTCGATCGTCGCCCCGGCAGCGGCCACGAGGTAGCCCACCAGGATTTCACCGGCCGACGGCGTCCGACGCACGAGGACCACCGCCTGGTCGACGGACGGGTGTGCCGTCAGCGCGGCCTCGATCTCGCCCAGCTCTATCCGCAGTCCGCGCAGCTTGACCTGGAAGTCGGTGCGACCGAGGTATTCGAGCTCACCGTCGGCGGTCCACCGAACCAGGTCTCCGGTGCGGTACATCCTCGACCCGGCAGTGCCGTGCGGGTCGGCGACGAACCGGTCCGCGGTGAGGTCAGCACGCCCCAGATATCCACGGGCGAGTTGAACCCCGGCGAGATACAGCTCCCCGGGTACCCCGACCGGAACCGGGTGCAGGCGTGCATCGAGCACGGTGACTCGGGTGTTCCAGACCGGAGCGCCGATGGGGACCGACGCGATGTCGGCCGGCACCACGCGGTGGTAGGTCACGTCGACTGCGGCCTCGGTCGGGCCGTACAGGTTGTGCAGCTCGGTGGTCGGCAGTGCAGCGCGCAGGGCCGACGCGACCGAGGCAGGCAGCGCCTCGCCGGAGGCGAAGACCGCACGCAAACCGGTGCACTTCGAGACGCCGTCGGCGGCGGCGAACACCGCGAGCAGCGAGGGCACGAAGTGGGCAACGGTGATACCGCGTTCGGCGACGGTGTTCACCAGGTAGATCGGATCCCGATGACCGTCGGGTTCGGCGATCACGAGCTCGGCACCGATCTGCAACGGCCAGAACAGCTCCCACACCGACACGTCGAACGTGACCGGCGTCTTCTGCAACACCTTGTCGCTCTCGGTGAGTGAGTACTCCGCCTGCATCCACAGCAATCGGTTGACGATCGACTCGTGGCTCACCGCGACACCCTTGGGGCGACCGGTCGATCCAGACGTGAAGATGACGTAGGCGATGTCGGCGGGCCGCAGCGGTGCGATCCGCTCGGCGTCGGTCATCGGTGCAGCGGACACACCTGTGGTGTCGACGGCGTCGACCAGGATTCGGGTGACATCGGATCGGAGTTCGGTGCCGTCTCGCTCGGTCGTGAGCAGGACCACCGGTGCCGCGGTGTCGAGGATGTACCCGATTCGTTCGGAGGGCAGATCCGGATCGACCGGAACGTAGGCACCACCGGCGGTGAGCACCGCATAGATGCCCACCAGCATGTCGACCGATCGCCGCATGGCGGTCGCCACGACGGTTTCCGGGCCCACCCCTTCCGAGACGAGAACTCGCGCCAGTGCGTTCACGCGGTCCGAGAACTCGCGATAGCTCACCCGTTCGTCGCCGAAGCTCGTCGCGATGTTCTCCGGGCTCGCCGCAACCCGGGACTCGAACAGGGACACCAGCGTCGCCGCGGCATCCACCTCGTGCCCGGTCGCGTTCCACTCCTCCAGGACGCGCGAGCGCTCACCGTCCTCGAGAATGTCGACGTCACCGACCACGCGATCCGGGTCGTCGACGAGAGTGCCGAGAACGCGCACCAGGCGACGCGCGAGCGAACTCATGGTCGACTCGTCGAACAGATCTGTGGCGTAATCGAATTGGACGTCGATACCGGCGGGAGCGCCGGATTCGTCGACGTTCTCCCACAGTGTGACCTGCAGATCGAACTTGGCGAACGCGCTGCCGAGGTCTATTCCCTCGACAACGAGCTCGGGCAGCGTCAACGTCTGCCGTTCGAGGTTCTGGAAGGTCAGCATGACCTGGAAGATCGGATGCCTGGCCTGAGACCTGTCCGGTGCCAGCTCGTCGACGAGCCGCTCGAACGGCACGTCGGCATGCCCGAAGGCACCGAGATCGGCGTCTCGGACGAGCGCCAGTTGCTCGCGCAACGACGCCGCCGGGTTCACCCCGGTACGCAGCGCGAGCGTGTTGACGAACATGCCGACGAGTCCGTCCAGATCGGCGTCGCCTCGGCCTGCCACCGGGGTTCCGATCGTGACGTCGTCGGTTCCCGCCATCGAAGACAGCAATACGGCCAGGGCGGTGTGCACCACCATGAAGTCGGTCGCATTGGCGGATCGAGCGAGGCGGGCGATGTTCGACTGCAGGGCCGCATCGATCGAGAAGTTGTACGCCGCACCACGATACGACGCCACGGCGGGCCGTGGACGGTCGGTGGCCAGATCGAGCTGCGCCGGCGCTCCCGCGAGGACCGCCGTCCAGTACGCCAACTGAGCTGCCAGTGGCGACTCGGGGTCGTCCGCCGAACCGAGGACGTCCCGCTGCCACAGGGTGTAGTCCGCGTACTGCACGGCAAGTGGTGCCCACTGCGGACTCTCCCCCGCTACGCGGGCGGTGTAGGCGAGCATGACGTCCCGGGTCAGCGGCCCCATCGAGAATCCATCCGCGGCGATGTGGTGCGCCACGAACGCCAGTACGTACTCGGACTCGCTCAGCCGCAGAATCCGGACCCGAACCGGAACGGCACGGGTCACGTCGAATCCGGCCGAGACGAAGGTTCGCAGGACCTGCTCCACGGAGCCGGCATCGACGTCGTCGACGGCCACCGTCACGCCCGCCTCGGCGGTACCGAGAACCACCTGACTGCCTCGTCCGTCGACCTCCGGGTAGACGGTGCGCAGAATTTCGTGGCGTGCGATCACATCGAGGACGGCACTCGACAGAGCATCGGCATCGATATTGCCGGACAACCGAATTGCCACCGGAATGTTGTTCACGGCAGAGGTCGGATCGAACTGGCTCAGGAACCACATGCGCTGCTGCGCCATCGACAGCGGAACCACGTCGGGCCGCGGACGTGCCGTGAGGGCCCGTCGTGCACCGGTGCCCACCTTGGATTCGACGGCACGGGCGAGCGAGAGAACGGTCGGCGACTCGAATATCGATCGCACCGGCACCTGAGTGTCGAGCGCGGCTCCCAGTCGGGAGACCACCTGGGTCGCGATCAGCGAGTTGCCGCCGAGCGCGAAGAAGTCGTCGTCCAGACCGACGCGTTCCACCGAGAGCACCTCGGCGAACACCGTCGCCACTGCCTCTTCGACCGGGTTGGTCGGTGCGCGGAACTGTACGGTCTCGAACTGCGGCTCCGGCAACGCTTTTCGGTCCAGCTTCCCGTTGGCGTTGCGAGGCAATGCATCGAGGATCACGAAAGCCGACGGAACCATGTACGACGGCAGCCGGCCGGACAGAGCCGAGCGCAGCCCGTCGGGGTCCACCGTGGCACCGGCAGCGGGCACAACGTAGGCCACGAGCCGGGCGCCGAGTCCGGTGTCGTCGAGTGCAAGCACCGCAACGTCGCCGACCTCGCTCAGCGACCCCAGTGCAGCATCGATGTCACCGAGTTCGATGCGGAATCCACGGATCTTGACCTGGAAGTCGGTTCGGCCGACGTACTCGAGTTGGCCGTCCTTGCGCCAGGTGACGAGGTCGCCGGTGCGGTACAGCCGTCCGCCCGGAGTGAACGGGTCGGCCACGAAGCGCTCCGCGGTCAGGTCCGGCCGAGCGACGTAGCCCTCGGCCAGCTGCACGCCCGCGAGATAGAGCTCGCCTGCCACGCCAACCGGTACCGGTGCCAGGCGTGAGTCCAGGACGTAGACCCGAGTGTTCCATTCGGGTTCACCGATGGGTACGGAGGTGCCGCTCGTCCGGGCGACGCGATGTGCGGTCACCGACACAGCGGCTTCCGTCGGGCCGTACAGGTTGTCCAGTCGCGCGGTGGAGGCACGCAGTGCGCGGTCTGCGGTCGCCACCGGAAGCGCCTCACCGATCGCCAGGATCCTCTTCAGACTCTCGGGAAGTGATCCCGCCGACGCGGCGACGAGGGCGTCGAGCACGGAGGGCACGGTGTGCAGCGTGGTGACCGATCGTTGGGCGATCAGGTCCACCAGATAGGCCGCATCACCCTGTGCACCGGCCTCGGCGATCACGACGGCACCGCCGGAGATCGTCGCCACCCAGAATTCCCAGACGGACAGGTCGAACGTCGCTGCGGTCTTGAGCAGCACCCGGTCGGTGCTGTCGATTCCGTAATGCTCTGCCTGCCAGAGCAACTGGTTGACGATCGCGCGGTGGCTCACCGCGACGCCCTTGGGTCGACCGGTCGATCCGGACGTGAAGATGACGTACGCGGTGTTGGCGGCGCGCAGCGGAGCGATGCGCTCGGCGTCGGTGACGGGCGCATCGGACAACGCCGCATCCGAATCGTGCAGCCTGGGGTCGGTGTCGATCGACACGACCGGCACCGTTGCGGTGTCGATGTCGACACCGGCGGTGCTGAGCACCAGCGCCGGAGCGGCGACCTCGAGGATGTAGGTGTTCCGCTCGGCGGGCTGATCGGGGTCGATCGGCACGTACGCGCCGCCGGCCTTGGTGACTGCGTACATGGCCACCAGCAACTCGACGGACCTGCGGATTGCCAGGGCCACGGTCACCTGGGGGCCGACCCCCGAAGCGATCAGGACCCGCGCAAGCCGGTTGATCCGTGCGTCGAACTCACGGTAGGTCAGCGATTGCCGCGCGTCGATCAGCGCGATCGCGTCCGGGTCCGCCTGCACCCGACGGTCGAACAGTGCCGCCAGGGTCGGATCGGAGTCGACCGGATGCGCGGTGTCGTTCCATTCGTGCACGATGGTGTTGCGTTCGGTCGCTGTGAGGACATCGAGATCCCCGACGACGACCGAGGGGTCGTTCGCCACGGCCCGCAGCACCTCGACGAATCGCTCGACGAAACCGTCGATGGTCGATCGGTCGAACAGGTCTGTGGCGTAACTGAATTCGGCCGCCAACTCGGCCGGTGAACCGTCCGATTCGTACTGGTCCGATATCGACAGCTGCAGATCGGTCTTGGCCGTCGTCGTGTCGGCGTCGACCGCACTGACCGTCAACCCGGGGAGCTCGAACGTCGAATCGGCGAGGTTCTGGAAACTCAGGCCGATCTGGAACAACGGGTTGCGGGCGGTCGAACGGACCGGGTTGAGCACCTCGACGAGGCGCTCGAACGGCACGTCCGCATGCGCGAATGCGGACAGGTCACGCTCGCGCGACTGCGCGAGCAGCTCCTCGAACGTCATCGACGGCTCGACCGTCGACCGGAACACCAACGTGTTGACGAACATTCCGATCATGGGATCGAGGGCACGCTCGCCGCGGCCGGCGATGGGGCTGCCGATGGCGATGTCCTCGGAACCGGAGAGCTTGGCCAGGAACACCGCGAACGCCGAGTGCACGACCATGAACAACGTGGACCGATGTGCGCGTGCAAGTTCGGCGAGACCCTGGTGCAGTCCCGCGTCGACGGTGAAACGCACCGTGTCGCCACGGAAGCTCTGGCTCGGCGGGCGTGGGCGATCGGCGGGAAGCGCCAGCTGATCCGGCAGGTCGGCCAGAGCCTGCTTCCAGAACGAAACCTGCCGGGCGGCAAGTGAATCGGGATCGGATTCGGAACCGAGTACGTCACGCTGCCACAAGGCGAAGTCGACGTACTGCACGGGGAGCGGTTCCCAGTCCGGCGCGCTACCGGTCGAGCGCGCGGTGTACGCAGTCATGATGTCCACTGCCAACGGGCCCATCGAGGCACCGTCCGCCGAGACGTGGTGAACGACGAATGCCAGAACGTACTCGGCATCGGCGACGCGGAACAGTCGGGCATCGACCGGCACCTCGGCGGTGACGTCGAAGCCGCGTCGGAAGAATTCCCCGACGACCGCCGCGACATCGTCCTGCTCACCGGCGGACAGGTCGCGGACGGTCAGGTCCAAGGAGACCTCGGCGGCCGGAAGTACCTGCTGGTACGGGCCTTCGGGCGAATCGGGGTACTGCGTCCGCAGCGATTCGTGACGTTCGAGAACGTCGAGAACGGCCGAGTGCAACGCCGCGACGTCGAGGTCACCCGACAGCCGCACCGCGAACGGGATGTTGTCCACCGACGACGTGGTGTCGAACCGGTTCAGGAACCAGTAGCGCTGCTGGGCCGACGACAGGGGCGGGCGTTCCGGACGCGGTCTCGGTGCCAGTGTCGCCCTCGAACCGGACCCGACGGCTGTCTCCACGTGCGCCGCCAGCGCCGCAACGGTCGGGCTCTCGAACAGGGCCCGTACCGGCACCACGGTGTCCAGAGCCGCGCCGAGCCGCGAGACGACCTGCGTTGCGATCAACGAGTTTCCGCCGAGTGCGAAGAAGTCGTCGTCGAGCCCCACCCGGTCGATACCGAGCACACCGGCGAACACATCCGCGACGGTCTCCTCGACCGCGGTGGTGGGTGCCCTGAACCGACCGGCCTCGAACACCGGGGCAGGTAGTGCGGTCCGGTCGAGCTTGCCGACCGGGGTCAGCGGGATCGTATCGAGAACCACGATGGACGCCGGAATCATGTACCCCGGCAATGACTTTCCGACGAAGGCGGCGAGTTCCTCGACATCGATCACGCTGCCGCGCACGGGCAGAACGTAGGACACGAGAGTCGTGACGCCGGAGGGAAGCAGATGACCCACTGTCACTGCGAAATCGACGCTGGGATCGGCGGCGAGCGCCGAGTCGATCTCGCCGAGCTCGATGCGGAATCCGCGCACCTTCACCTGGAAATCGGTGCGTCCCACGAACTGCAGCTGCAGGTCGTCCGTCCACCGCACCACGTCGCCGGTGCGGTACATCCGTGCGCCGTCGATGCCGTACGGGTTGGCCACGAAGCGCTCGGAAGACAGACCGGGCCTACCGAGATAGCCGCGAGCGAGCGCACCGCCCGACAGATAGAGGTCACCCGCAACACCGGTCGGCACCGGTTCGAGTCGGGAATCGAGGATGAGCACGGACATGCCGTGGATGGGTCGACCGATGGTGATCGGTGCGCCGGGCGTCAACTCGGCGAAGCTCGAGATGATCGTCGTCTCGGTCGGCCCGTATCCGTTGAAGTACTTTCGGCCCGGTGCCCATCGGGCGAGCAGCTCGGGAGTGGTCACATCGCCGCCGACCGAGAGCACTTCGAGCGAGTCGATACCGTGCGGATCCATCGTGCCCAGAACTGCCGGGGTGATGATGGTGTGGGTGACCTTCTCCGCCTTCAGCAGTTCGGACAGCTCGGTGCCGCCGAGAATCGACGCAGGCACGACCACCAACGTCGCACCGACGGAGAACGCTGCCATCCATTCCAGGACCGAAGGATCGAAGTTGGGCGAGCAGACGTGCAGGAACCTCGAGGCCGGTTTCAGGTGGTACAGGTCGGTTGCTGCGTCGAGAACACCGCCGAGTCCGGCGTGCGTGACGACGACGCCCTTCGGCTTACCCGTCGAGCCGGAGGTGTAGATGACGTAGGCCGGGTTCTGGAACGTGACGGGCCGCAGTCGGTCGGCGTCGGTGACCGGCTCGGCGGACCGGGTGCGGACCTCGGCCACGAACTCGTCGTCGTCGAGGCTCGACCACGGAAGACTCGGGTGTCCGGCGGACAGCGCATCCGAATGCGCGCTGGTGGTCAGACCGAGCATGGCACCGGAGTCGGCGATCATGTGCCCGATTCGGTCCTCCGGATACGTGGGATCGACGGGCAGGTGGGCCGCACCCGACTTCGCCACTGCCCACACCGCCAGCACCATGAGGTAGGAGCGTTGAAATGCGAGTGCCACAACGCATTCGGGGCCCGCACCGCGTTCGATGAGAACGCGTGCGAGCTGGGAGGAGGTCGCGTCGAGTTCGGCGTAGGAGATCGATCGTCCCTCGTACCTGATGGCCACGGCCGACGGATCGAGGGCGGCTCCGGCCGTGAGTATCTCGGCCAGGGTGCCGCCGGCCAGCACGTCGTCACCGTGCACGTGTGTGAGGCGGTCGTACTCGTCGTCGTAGAGAATCGACAGGTCGCCGACCGGAACGTCCGGTGTGGTGGCAACCGCGTCGAGCAACCACCGGAATCGGCGCGAGAACACTTCGATCGTCTTCTCGTCGAACAGATCTCGCGCATAGACGAAGCTGGCCGCGAGACCGGCTCCACCGGGCTTCTCGTGCAGGGTCAACGACAGGTCGAACTTGGCGGTGTCGACCTCGACGTCCACGGCGGAGACCGTGAGTCCCGGAAGCTCGAAGTGGCTCGGCGGGAGGTTCTCGAAGGCGATCGCCACCTGGAACAGCGGATGACGCGCCGTCGACCGTTCGGGCTCGAGCAGATCGACCAGTCGCTCGAACGGGATGTCCGCGTGCGCAAACGCCTCGAGGTCCACGTCACGGATCTGTGCCAGCAGTTCGGTGAATCCTCGGCTTCGGTCGACCTTCGTGCGCAGCACCAACGTGTTGACGAACATGCCGATCACGTCGTCGAGTACTGCCTCGCCTCGTCCGGCCACGGCCGTACCGACGGCGACGTCGTCGGAGGTCGACATCCGCGCCAGGAACAGGGCGAGGGCACCGTGGACGACCATGAACAACGTGGTTCCGGTCGACTTGGCCAGCTCGGTCAGCGACTCGTGCACCTCGGCATCGATGTCGAACTGGAATCGCCCGCCCTCGTACGACTGCACCGCCGGACGGGGCCGGTCGTACGGCAAGGTCAGCTCGCTCGGCAGATCCGCCAGTGCAGTACGCCAGTAGTCGGCCTGCGTTGCCATCAGGCTGCCCGGTTCGGTGTCGTCTCCGAGAACGTCACGCTGCCATACGGCGAAGTCGGCGTACTGCACCGCCAGTGGTGTCCACGCGGGAGAGTCTCCGGCCACTCGGGCCACGTACGCAGTCATGACGTCGCGGGTCAGCGGACCCATCGACCAACCGTCGGCGCTGATGTGGTGTACCACGAACACGAGCACGTACTCGTCGTCCGAGATTCGGAAGAGCTTGGCGCGCAACGGAGCCGACTCCGTCACGTCGAAGCCCTCGGACGCGAAGGCGACGAGGTCGCCGATCACCTGTTCCGCCGAGGAGGCGATCGGGGTCAGGTCCGGTGCGACGGACGCGGCGGACAGGACCACCTGGTGCCCGGTGCCGTCCACGCTCGGGTACACGGTGCGCAGCGCTTCGTGTCGGTCGAGGACATCGGTGACTGCGGACTGCAGCGCGGAGACGTTCAGCGCACCGGAGAGCCGGATGGCCACCGGAATGTTGTTGACGGCGGATTCGGGCTCGAAGCGGTTCAGGAACCACATCCGCTGCTGTGCCAGGGAGAGCGGGATCTGCTCGGGGCGCTCCTGCGGCACCAACGGTGCCGAAGTCCCGTTTCCGACATGGCTTTCCAATGCTGCCGCCAGGGCCGCAACGGTACTGGCCTCGAACATCACGCGGACGGGCACGGTCGTGCGCAACTCGGTACCCAGCCGCGAGGCGACCCGGGTTGCGACGAGCGAGTTTCCGCCGAGGGCGAAGAAGTCGTCGTCGACGCCGATGCGGTCGATGCCGAGAACGGCAGCGAACACCTCGCCGACGATCTCCTCCATGGGATTCGTCGGAGCCCGGTACTCGGTCGCCTGGAAGTGCGGATCCGGCAGCGCTTTCCGGTCGAGCTTGCCACTGGCACCGAGTGGGAACTCGGCCAGTTCGACCAGTGCGGCCGGAACCATGTACTCGGCCAATCGTTCACGCAGCGCCCCGAGGACCTGGCTGTGGTCGACCGGTCCGTCGGCGGGAACGACGTAGCCCACCAGCTGGTCTCGACGGACCAGCACCACCGCTTGCTCGATGCCGGACAGTTCCAGCAATGCCGATTCGATCTCGCCGAGTTCGATGCGCAGGCCGCGCAGCTTCACCTGGAAGTCCGACCGACCGATGTACTCCAGTTCACCATCGGGAAGCCACCGCACCACGTCACCGGTGCGGTACATCCGAGAACCCCCGGGTCCGAACGGATCCGCGACGAAGCGGTCCGCGGTCAGGTCGGGGCGTCCCACGTAGCCGCGGGCCAGCTGAGTGCCTGCGAGATAGAGCTCGCCGGTCACCCCTGCCGGTACCGGAACCAGGTGCGAGTCGAGCACGTAGACAGAGGTGTTCCACACCGGCGCACCGATGGGCATGACTTCCGAGTCCTCGTCCGTGACCGCGTGATAGGTCACGTCGACCGCAGCCTCGGTCGGGCCGTACAGGTTGTGCAGTGACAGTTGTGGCAGGGCAGCGCGCAACGCATGCGCTGTCGTGGGGGGAAGCGCTTCGCCGGAGGCGAAGACCAGGCGGAGCGATTCGGCAGCGTGCGGTGCGCGCCGAGCTTCGGGTACGAACACCGACATCATCGACGGCACGAAGTGCACCACCGACACATGCTCACGAGCAATCACATCGAGCAGATACAACGCATCCCGATGACCATCCGGAACAGCGATGGCCACCGACGCACCGTTCTGCAACGCCCAGAAGAACTCCCACACCGACACATCGAACGTCGACGGAGTCTTCTGCAACACCACATCCCCGGCGCTCAACCCGTACTCGTGCTGCATCCACAACAACCGATTCACGATCGCCGCGTGCGAAACCCCCACACCCTTCGGACGACCCGTCGAACCCGACGTGAAGATCACATACGCGAGATTCGACGCCCGCAACGGAGCCGTGCGCTCGGCATCGGACAACGGCAACGGCGACAGACCCGACACATCGACAGCGTCGATATCGACCGTCTCGACCCCCGCGAACTCCACATGATCACGCGTCGTCGACAACACCCGAACCGGAGCCGCCGTCGCCACGATGTACTCGTTACGATCCACCGGCTGCGACGGATCGATCGGCACGTACCCCGCACCGGCCTTCACGATCGCATACATACCCACGAACAGGTCCAGACTCCGCCCGATCGCGAGCCCCACCAGCGAATCAGGACCAACCCCCACCGACACCAGAAGTCGCGCAAGACGATTCGCACGCCCCGCGAACTCCGCATACGTCAACCGCTCACCCTCGAACACCAACGCCTGCGCATCCGGAGTCTCGGCCACCTGACGATCGAACAGGTCGACCAGCGTTGTGCCCGAATCGATTTCGGACGCCTCTCCGGCACCGAGCGCGAGAATGGACGTGCGCTCGGCCGGGTCGATCAAGTGGATGTCACCGATCGTGGCCGTGGGCGAGTCGGTGATCGCTGCCAGAATCCGCTCGAACCGCCGACCGAATTCGGCCATAGTGGATTCGTCGAAGAGGTCGGCGGCGTAGGTCAGCGCCACGGTCAGACCCGACGGCTCGCCTTCTGCGGCAATCGAATTCCACAACGTCACCTGCAGGTCGAACTTCGCCAGATCCGCCTCGTAGTCGAGTGCGGCAACGCGAAGACCCGGGATCTCCACCGAGGTCTGGTCGAGATTCTGGAACGTGAGCATCACCTGGAACAGCGGATGGCGGGCCTGCGACCGCGCCGGAGCCAACGCGTCGACCAGCTTCTCGAACGGCACGTCGGCGTGCGAGAACGCCGCGAGGTCGACGCCTCTCACCTCACGCAGGAAGTCCTCGAACGTCGCGTCCGATTCGACGGCGGTGCGCAGAACCAGGGTGTTGACGAACATACCGATGACGTTGTCGAGCACTGCGTCGCCACGTCCGGCCACCGGTGTTCCGATCGAGATGTCCTCGCTGGCAGAGAGTTTGGCGAGCAGAATCGCCAGTGCGGCGTGCACGACCATGAAGGTGGTCGCACCGTGTGCACGGCCGAGCTTCTCGAGCGAGAGAACCAGGTCTGCATCGATCTCGAACTTGTACGTGCCACCTCGGGTGGTGGCGACGGCAGGACGGGGCCGGTCGGTCGGCAGTTCCAGTTGGTCGGGCGCTCCGCCGAGGCGTCCGCGCCAATATTCCTGCTGAGCCGAGAGCACCGACTCGGGGTCGTCCTCGTTGCCGAGAACCTTTCTCTGCCACAGCGTGAAGTCGGCGTACTGCACCTCGAGCGGCGTCCACTGCGGGTCGTGGCCGTTCGAGCGGGCAACGTAGGCCGTCACCACGTCGCGAGTGAGCGGACCCATGGAGAATCCGTCGGCGGCGATGTGGTGGACCACGAACGCGAGCACGTGCTCGGTGTCCGACAACGCGAGCAGCAATGTCCGGAAGGGTAGCTGCACCGACAGGTCGAACGGGCGTAGAGCGAACTCGAGCAGGGTGGCGGGAAGCTCCGCCTCGTCCGCCGCCGAGATCTCCAGTTCGACTGTTGCCGAATCGGATGCGAGTACGTGCTGGTAGCCGACGCCGTCGCGGTCCGGGAACACGGTGCGCAGCGACTCGTGCCGATCGAGAACGTCGGCGAGCGCGGCACGCAGCGCCGTGAGGTCGAGTGCACCGGACAGGGTCAGGGCGACCGGGATGTTGTTGACGGCAGATTCGGGCTCGAATCTGTTGAGGAACCACATGCGCTGCTGAGCCAGCGACAGCGGGACGTGGTCGTGATCCGGCTGCGCGGTCAACGGAATGCGGTGGCCGGTCGAATCCGACGCGTCAACGGCCGCGGCGAGTTCGGCAACGGTCGGAGCGTCGAAGAAGGCACGGACGTCGACGGCCGAACCACGTTCGGCGTTGACCCGCGCGATCACGCGGGTGGCGTTGAGGGAGTTGCCGCCGAGTGCGAAGAAGTCGTCGTCGACACCGATGCGTTCGATACCGAGCACGGTCTCGAAGATCGAGACCAACGCGGTCTCGGTCTCGGTGCTCGGTGCGCGGTATTCCTGCACCTGCGATGCGAAATCGGGCGCAGGCAGCGCTTTTCGGTCGAGTTTGCCGCTCGCGTTCAGCGGAAACTCGTCCAGGACGACGAACACCGACGGCACCATGTATTCCGGCATGCGCCGTCGCACCGCGTCCGCGAGGCCGTCGTGATCGAGATCGGGATCGGTGCTGACGACGTATCCGACGAGCTGCTGTTCCGACTGCTCGGACGAATGGAGCAGCACGGCCGCCTGAGTCACCTCGGGCTCGGCGAGCAGCGCCGATTCGATTTCGCCCAGCTCGATGCGCAGGCCGCGCAGCTTGATCTGGAAGTCGGTGCGCCCGATGTACTCGATGAGGCCGTCGCCGCGTCGGCGCACCAGGTCACCGGTGCGGTACATGCGGTCACCCGGCTCACCGAACGGGTCGGCCACGAACCGGTCGGCGGTCAGGTCGGTGCGTCCGAGGTATCCGCGAGCGAGCTGCACGCCCGCGAGATAGAGCTCACCCTCGACTCCGCGGGGCGATCGCCGCAGTCCTTCGTCGAGCACGTAGAGGTCGGTGTCGTCGACGGCAGCGCCGATGGGAACCGAGGCTTCTTCCACCTGTTGGGTTCGGTAGTACGTGACATCGACGGCCGCTTCCGTCGGCCCGTACAGATTGTGCAGTTCCGCGTTCGAGATGGAGTGGAACGCGTTGACGGTGCGCGCCGGGAGTGCCTCGCCGGAGGCGAACACCATTCGGAGCGAATCGGCCTGCGCAGCAGTGGGTTCGGCGACGTACACCGAGAGCATGGACGGGACGAAGTGCGTCACGCTCACGCTGCGCTCGCCGATGACGCGGGCGAGGTAGGCGGGGTCGCGGTGGCCCTCGGGCTCGGCGATCACGAGCGTGGCACCGATCTGCAACGGCCAGAAGAACTCCCACACCGATACGTCGAACGTGAACGGTGTCTTCTGCAGCACGACGTCGTCGGTGCTCATCGCATATTCGCGCTGACGCCAGGAGATGTTGGCGACGATGGCCCGATGGCTCACCGCCACGCCCTTCGGACGTCCCGTCGAACCGGAGGTGAAGATGACGTAGGCGAGGTCGTCCTCGGTCAGGGCTCCGCGCCGGTCGGCATCGGTGATCCGCCCTTCCGGCACCTCGGTCAGGTCGACGTCGTCGACGAGAACGGTGACGGTGCCCTCGGGCAACCGAGGCATGTCCGTCGTGGTCGTCAGAACGAGGACCGGGTTCGCGATGTCGAGAACGTACCCGAGTCGATCGACCGGATGGTCCGGGTCCAGCGGAACGTATGCCCCGCCTGCTGCGGAGATCGCGTACATGCCCACCAGCAGATCGAACGATCGACGGATCGACAGTCCCACCGCTGAATCGGGGCCGACACCCTGTGCGATCAGTACCCTGGCGAGACGCTCGACGGAAGCGGCGAACTCGGCGTAGGTGCGAGTCTCGTCGCCGAAGACCAGCGCAGGTGCGTCCGGGGTGCGCTCGGCCTGATCGGCGAACAGCGCGTACAGCGTGGTGGCTTCGGGATCGGCAGAACTCGACGTCGAATCAACGGCACCGAGAACGGACACAGCATCGGTGACGACGGTCGACACGACCGAGTCCAGACCACCTTCGGTGGCCTCGATCAGGCCCGCGAGGGTGTTGGACAGCACGACCGGGACCAGCGCGTCGGGGCCGAGGACGCCTCCCATGGCCGCGTCGAGGGTGGTGATCTCCTCGTCCAGGCGGGCGTAGGTCAGTTCCGTACCGAGGTGCGTGAGAGCCACGCGGTCGGGTTCGACCGCTGCAACGCTCCGAACCAAGCGCGGAAGGTCCTCGACCGTCAGAGCTGCATCGCTTCGACGTCCTACCGCCATCTAACTTTTCCTCCTGATCGATCCACGTGCACAACCGGCGAACTCGGCATTCGTCACGACGACGCGATCACCGACTCCGCCCGTTCGATCAACGATGCCAGAGCGGCGGTCAGCCCCTCCGCACCGAGGGCGGGCAAGATACCCGGAATCAGTGCCGACAGCGTGACCGTCACCAGAGCCTGCGGCTTCATCGCAGAGCCCATCGTTGCCGACATCTGCGCCAGTTTGGCGTGCAGAGCAGCGAAATCGACCGTTGTCGATTCGTGTTCGATGGCCACCGCATCGGGTGCGACGGTCGCTGCCCGGGCAACCAGTTCGGGCAGATCGTCCACCGTCTTGGGTTTGGTTCGCGGTGCGAACTCCGCCTTCTCCTCGTCGGAGAGGATGTCGATCGACCGCAGCACCACGTCCGGATCCGAGACGACGGCGTTCAGAATCCGCAGCAACCGATCGGCGAAGGTCGCGATCGACGACTCGTCGAGGATCGCCGTTGCGTAGGTGAACGTCGCCTCGATGTCGCGCAGTGCCCCGGTGTCGTCGAATCGTTCGACGGCGGTCAGCTGCAGATCGAACTTGGCCTGGTCCTCGCCCGCGGGCAAGGCCTGCACCTGCAGACCCGGCAGCTCGAACGTTCCGGTCACGTGGTTCTGGAACGTCAACATCGCCTGGAACAGCGGAGTGTAGGCACTCGATCGCGCCCGGCCCAGTGCGTCGACGAGTCGCTCGAAGGGGACGTCAGCGTGACCGAACGCCGCCAGATCCTTGTCCTTGGCCTGCTGCAACAGCTCGACGAACGTACCGCTCTGGTTCAGTCGAGTGCGCAACACGAGCGTGTTGACGAACATGCCGACGAGCTCGTCGAGTTGCTGTTCGCCGCGACCTGCAGTGGGTGTGCCGATGCTGATGTCGGATGAGTTGCTCAGCCTCGAGAGCAGCACGGCGAAGGCGCTGTGCACCACCATGAACGTCGTCGCGGAGTGTTCGCGAGCGATCTTCTCGATCGCCGATGCGATGTCGGTGCCGAACGAGAAATCGTACGAGGCACCCTGCATCGTCGGGCGAGGCGGCCGCGGTCGATCCAGCGGGAGCGCCAACTGTTCCGGTGCTCCCGCCAACTCGGTCGTCCAGTACGCGAGCTGCTTCGCGAGCGGACTGTCGGGATCGCTCTCGCTGCCGAGCACCTCACGCTGCCACAGCGCGAAGTCGGCGTACTGGACCGGTAGCGGCGTCCAGGCCGGCATCTCCCCCGCAACCCGAGCGGTGTAGGCCACCATGACATCCCGGATCAGCGGACCCATCGAGAAGCCGTCGGCGGCGATGTGGTGAGCCACCACGGCCAGTACGTGTTCGTTCTCGCCGACCTGCAGCAGAGCAGCCCGCACCGGAACCGACTTCGTGACGTCGAACCCGGCACCGAGGGTTTCGATCAGGCGGGAGATCACCGCATCCGGTTCCACCTGCTCGGGCGTCAGCTCGATTCCTACCTCGGCGACGGAACCGATCTGCTGGACCGGCCCGTCCACCGAGTCGGGGTACGCCGTGCGCAGAATCTCGTGGCGTCCGAGAACGTCGTCGAATGCCCCGCGCAGGGAGTCGATGTCGAGCTCGCCGGTCAACCGGACCGCGACCGGGATGTTGTAGGCCGAGGAACCGGGGTCGATCCGGTTGATCGTCCACATTCTTTCCTGAGCGATCGAGAGCGGAAGCAGATCGGGTCGCTCTCGGACGGTCAGTTCTCGGCGCGCACCGCCACCGACGAGCGGGGCGATGTGGGCGGCCAGGCCCGCGACGGTGGACGCCGCGAACACTGCTCGCACCGGAATCTGAGCGTCGAGCGCCTGACCCAACCTCGAGACCAATTGTGTTGCGACCAATGAGTTTCCACCGAGCGCGAAGAAGTCGTCGTCGAGTCCGGCGCGGTCGAGGCCGAGCAGTTCCGCCACGGTGGACGCGACGATCTCCTCGATCGGAGTGACCGGGGCCCGGAACTCGGCAACCTCGAACTGCGGTGCCGGAAGGGCCCGTCGATCCAGTTTGCCGTTTGCGTTGAGCGGCAGGGCATCGAGGACGACGAACGCTGCCGGAACCATGTACGACGGCACGGCGCGAGCGAGTTCCACTTCGACACTCGCCACGTCGAGTACCGCCCCGGACTGCCCGACGACGTAGGCGACCAGCTGATCCCCCATCGATTCGCCGCTGTGCACCACGACGGCGGTGTCGGCCACCGTTGTCTGAGCGCGCAGGGCTGCCTCGATCTCACCGAGTTCGATGCGGAATCCGCGGATCTTGACCTGGAAGTCGGCACGCTCGATGTACTCGAGGCGGGCCGCTGCCGGTTCGCCGTCGACGAGCGGAACCCGCCACCGCACGAGATCGCCCGTGCGATACATCCGCGTTCCGTTCGCGCCGAACGGATTGGCCACGAACCGTTCCGCGGTGAGGTCTGCTCGCCCGAAGTATCCCCGCGCGAGTTGCGTGCCCGCGAGGTAGAGCTCTCCGGTGACCCCGGCCGGAACCGGATGCAGGCGAGAGTCCAGCACGAACACGGCGGTGTTGGCCTCGGGCACGCCGATCGGCACGGCGACGGTGTCGGCATCGGTGACCGGATGCGAGGTCACCGACACCGCTGCCTCGGTCGGGCCGTAGAGATTGTGCAGCTCGGCAGAACCGTTGTGCCGCCGGAAATCCTGCGCAACCGCCGCGGGTAGCGCTTCGCCGATGGCCAGGACGCGTCGCAGATCGGGTGACAGTTCGCCCGCGGCAACGGTGCCGAGCATCGACAACATCGACGGGACCAGATGCAACGTCGTCACCGAGTGTCGACGGACCAGCGTGAGCAGGTAATCGGGATCGCGATGCCCCTCCGGATTCGCGACGACGAGTCGTCCACCCGAGGTCAGCTGCGACCAGAACTCCCACACCGACAGGTCGAACGTCGCTGCGGTCTTGAGCAGCGCCGCATCGGTCTCGTCGAGGCCGTACTCCGCACGCAACCAGTTCAACTGGTTGACGACGGCACCGTGCGAGACCGCAACGCCCTTGGGGCGTCCGGTGGAGCCGGACGTGAAGATGACGTAAGCGGTGTTGTCGGCGGAAAGCACACCCGAGCGCTCCGAGGCATCCACCGGCGCGGGCGAGAAGCTCGCGAGATCGAGCTGTGTCAGATCGACGACCGTGGCTGCAGAGGAGATCTCCGGACCGACGGCACCGGATGTCAGCACGCACAGCGGAGCTGCGGTCTCCAACACGAGCGCGTTGCGCTCGGCCGGCTGATCCGGATCGATCGGGACGTAGGCACCACCGGCCACGGAGATGGCGTACATGCCCACGAGCAGATCCACCGATCGCCGAATGGCAAGCCCCACCGGCACTTCGGGTCCGACGCCCAGGCCGATCAGGTGGCGGGCCAGACGCGAGACCCGTTCGGAGAACTCACCGTACGTCAGCGTCCCGTCGTCGTGCACGAGTGCAACGGCGTCACCGTTGCGCGCTGCCGAGTCCACGAACAGATCGGCGAGCGTGGTGCCGTCTGCGGAATCGAAGTCGCGGTCGGTGTCGTTCCACTCGTCGACGATGGCGGGCAGCTCACCGTCGAGGAACAGATCGAGATCGCCGACCGGCGTCGTCGGGGACGCCGCGACGGCGTCGAGAACGGCCTCGAACCGGGCGACGAGCGAGCGAGCGGTGCGCTCGTCGAACAGATCGGTCGCGTACGTCAACAAGGCATCGAAGCCGCCCGACACCTCGTCCTCGCGCGGGGCGTCCGAGACGATCAGGTGCAGGTCGAACTGCGACGTCCCGGTCTCGGTGTCCAGTGCCGAGATGTCCAGTCCGTCGAGCTCGAATTCTCGGCGAGCGAAGTTCTGGAACGAGAAGCCGACCTGGAACAGCGGGTGACGCGCCGTCGACCGGGTGGGGTTGACCACCTCGACGAGCCGCTCGAACGGTATGTCGGAGTTGGCGAACGCCTGCAGGTCGGTCTCTCGAGCCGCGTCGAGAAGGTCCTCGAAACTCGCTCCCCCCGCGACGTCGAGCCGCAGCACCAAGGTGTTGACGAACATGCCGACGAGGTTTTCGATGGCCGCTTCACCGCGACCCGCGATGGGGGTTCCGACGACGATGTCCGGCGATCCCGATATACGCGAGAGCAGGACGGCGAACGCCGCGTGCACCGCCATGAACACCGTCGCGTTGTGCGCACGTGCCAGTTCGGTCAGTCGAGCGTGCGCGGCTGCGTCGATCCGGAAATCGATACGGCCGCCCCGGAAGGTCTGCTCGGCGGGACGCGGACGATCCAGCGGAAGTTCGATCTGCTCGGGCAGCTCGGCCAGCGCAGCTTCCCAGTACCGAATCTGCTGCGCAGCAATCGATTCCGAGTCCTCCTCGGATCCGAGGACCTGGCGCTGCCACAGTGCGTAATCGGCGTACTGCACCGGCAGCGGCGCCCACGCGGGATCGGAGCCGCGGGTGCGAGCGGCATATGCGGTCATGACGTCTGTGGACAACGGCATCACCGACAGACCGTCGGCGCTGATGTGGTGGATGACCATTCCGAGTACGAACTCGGTGTCCGAGACGCGGAAGAGCGCGGTCTTCAGCGGAACCCGGGTCGTGACGTCGAAGGTCGCCGACAGAAGTTCCAGAACCCGAGCGGTCACCGACGCCGCGTCGGTGTCGATCACCTCGAGTGTGGTCGGCACCTCCGACATCGGCACGATCACCTGGTGTGGGCCTTCGGGTGAATCCGGGTACACCGATCGCAGAGTTTCGTGACGCTCGATCACGTCGGAAACTGCACGCTGCAACGCGTCGACGTCGAGGCGTCCGCTGAGCCGAAGCGCGAACGGGATGTTGTACGCCGTGGACTCGGAGTCGAAGCGGTTGAGGAACCACATCCGCTGCTGTGCGAGCGAGAGCGGCACTCGGCTCGGTCGCGTCGATGCCACCAGCGCCGGACGCGCAGCTGCGCCCGAACCCTGCTCGACCCGCGCTGCCAGAGCAGCGACCGTCGGGGCCTCGAACAGCGCGCGGACGGGAACGGTCGTCTGCGCTGCAGCACCCAGCCTGGACACCACCTGCGTCGCGACCAGCGAGTTGCCGCCGAGCTCGAAGAAGTCGTCGTCGAGACCGACCCGTTCGATGCCGAGAACGTCGGCGAAGACATCGGCGACCATGCCCTCCACCGGAGTGGTCGGTGGCCGGAACTCACGTGTGCGCGCCGCCGGCTCGGGCAGGGCTCGTCGGTCCAGTTTTCCGTTGGCGGTCAAGGGAATCGCGTCGAGAACCACGAACGCCGAGGGCACCATGTACTCGGGAAGATTCTCCCCGACCGCTGCCCTGACGACGTCGATGTCGATCGTCGACTCGGCCGCGGGCACGACGTACGCAACCAGGCGTGCGGCACCGGGAGTGTCCTCGCGCACGATCACCGCTGCCTGCCCGACGGCGGGAGCGGATGCGACGGCGGATTCGACCTCGCCCAGCTCGATGCGGAAACCACGGATCTTGACCTGGTCGTCGGCGCGACCGACGAACTCGAGTTCGCCGTCGGTGGACCACCGTGCCACGTCGCCGGTGCGGTAGAGCACCGATCCGTCGCCTGCGAAAGGATCGGCGACGAACCTCGTCGCGCTCAACCCGGCGCGACCGAGATACCCGCGCGCGACCTGACCACCGGAGACGTACATCTCGCCCGGTACACCTGCGGGTACCAGCGACAGCCGTGAATCCAGGACGTACACCGACAGTCCGGAGATGGCGCGTCCGACAAGGGATCCCGATGCCTGTGCCGCGGACCGCGCGTCCACGACACGGTGCGAGACGTGCACCGTGGTTTCGGTGATGCCGTACATGTTGATCAGTTGCGGGGAATCGTCGCCGTGACGCTCGAACCAACCGGTGAGTCGTCGCAGTTCCAACGCCTCACCACCGAACACGATGTACCGCAACGAATAGTCGTCTGCCGAGCCTGCGGTGCGATCGACCTGATCGAGCTGGTAGAAGGCGGACGGAGTCTGGTTCAGAACGGTGACACGCTCACGAACGAGCAACTCCCGCAATGCTTCCGGCGACCGGGAGGTGAAGTAGTCGACCACGATGACGCTACCGCCGGTAGTCAGCGGGCCCCAGAGTTCCCACACCGAGAAGTCGAACGCGAACGAGTGGAACAGCGTCCACACGTCGTGTCGACCGAAATCGAAGTGCCGAGCCGTGTTCGCCAACAACCGTACGACGTTGCGATGCGGGATCAGAACGCCCTTCGGCTTGCCCGTCGAGCCCGAGGTGTAGATGACGTACGCCGTCGATGCCGCGGACGCCGGAACCGGATCGGCCGACGCCCCGTCGCCCTCGGCCGGGGCCGTGTCGATATCGATCCTGGGAAGCGTTGCGGGAAGCGCGACGTCCACACCGGTCCATGTCAGTACGGCAACCGGACGAGAATCGGTGAGCACGAATTCGATCCGGTCGGCCGGGTAGGACGGATCGATCGGGACGTAGGCACCACCGGCTTTGAGCACCGCGAGCAGTGCCACGACGAGATCGGCGGTGCGCGGCAGCACGACGGCCACCAACGACTCCGGCCCTACTCCCTGAGCGGCGAGGACTCTCGCCAACGCAGTCGAGGACTCGTCGATCTCTCGGTAACTTCTGTGAGCACCCTCGAACACCACTGCCGGAGCGTCGGGGTCCTCGGCCACCCGAGCGGCGAACAGATCGACGATCGTGTCGAGCGAATCGGCGACGGCAGGCGCGTCCTGGGCGAGCGCGAGCACCCGGCCGCGTTCGGCTTCGTCCATCACCGGGAGGTCGCCGATTCGCTGACCCGGATCGCCGGCAACGGACTCGAGGACGCGGATCAGGCGTTCACCGAGTGCACGTGCCGTGCTGTCGTCGTACAGGTCGCGGGCGAAGGTGACGTCGATGGTCATGCCGCCGTCGACGTGGTTCTCGGTGAAGGTGAACTGAACGTCGAACTTGGCCGTCTCGACGTCGAGGTCGACAGCGCGCACGCTCAGGCCCGGGAGTTCGAGCTCGGTCTGCTCCATGTTCTGCACGGTGAGCATCACCTGGACGAGCGGGTGACGAGCAGCCGACCGCGGTGGGTCGAGTACCTCGACGAGCCGCTCGAACGGCACCTCGGCGTGGGCGAACGCCGACAGGTCCGTCTCGCGTGCCCGAGCCAGAAGCTCGGTGAACGCGTCGCCGTGATCGATGTCGGTCCGCAGCACCAGTGTGTTGACGAACATTCCGATGACGTCGTCGAGGGCTGCCTCACCGCGCCCTGCGACCGGGGTTCCGATCGCGATGTCGGTCTCACCGGACAGTCGGGCCAGCAGCACGGCGAGCGAGGAGTGCAACACCATGAACAGCGAGCTCTGGTTGGCGCGCGCCACGTCGCCGAGGCGGCCGTGCGTCTCGGCGTCGAGGGCGAGCGTGATGTTGCCGCCGCGGTACGACGACCGATCCGGGCGGACACGATCGCCGGGGAAGGTGACCTCGTCCGGCAGCGAAGCGAGTGCCCGAGTCCAGTGCCGAATCTGGTTCGAGACCGGTGACGTCGGATCGTCCTCGGAACCGAGGACGGCCTGCTGCCAGAGGGTGTAGTCGACGTAGCGGACGGCGAGTGGAGTCCAACCGGGCTCGGTGCCCGCGCTACGGGCTGCGTACGCAACCATCAGATCCCGAGTCATGGGACCGATCGAGAAGCCGTCCGCAGCGATGTGGTGGGTGACGAACGCGAGAACGTGGCGGTCCGAGTCGAGCTCGAACAACGCCGCACGCAACGGCGGCGCAGCGGTGACGTCGAACCCGCCCATGGCCAGCGCCGCCAGGGCCGACGGCAGTTCGGCGGTGGTGGTCGCAGTCGGCACCAGATCCGGCGTCACCTGTTCCGTAGGAACGATCACCTGAGAGGCGACGCCGTCGACCTCCGGGTAGACCGTTCGCAGGGACTCGTGTCGCTCGACCACGTCGGCCACTGCCGCGCGCAGAGCGGCAATGTCGAGATCGCCGCTGAGCTCGATGGCGACAGGGAGGTTCTCCGTCGCGGATTCGGGGTCGAACCGATTGAGGAACCACATCCGGCGCTGCGCGAGCGAGAGCGGTACCAGGTCCGGTAGATCGGTGCGCACCAGAGGAATCCGACGGCCCGAACCCGAGAGCTCGTCGAGCTTGGCCGCCAGTGCGGACACGGTCGAGGCCTCGAAGATCGTCCGGACGGTCACGGTGGTGTCGAGTGCCGCGCCGATTCTCGACGCGACTCTCGTGGCGACGAGGGAGTTGCCGCCGAGAGCGAAGAACTCGTCGTCGGCACCGACGACATCGATACCGAGAACATCGCGGAACACCTCTGCCACAACGATTTCCGATGTGGTGGACGGCGCGCGGAATGGGCGCTGCTCGATGTTCGGCTCCGGCAGAGCGCGACGATCGAGCTTGCCGTTGGGCGTGAGCGGCAGTGCGTCGAGCACGACGGTCGCGGCCGGAACCATGTAGCTCGCGAGCGAGCGCGACGCGAAGTCGGCCAGCTCGGCGACGTCGACGGTCCCGCCGACCGCGGGTACCACGTAGGCGACCAGCTGGTCGCCCGCGGCAGCGGTCTGCCGAACCAGAACGACGGCGGATTCCACGGACGGGTGTCTGCGCAACACGGTCTCGATCTCGCCGAGTTCGATGCGCAGTCCACGCAGCTTGACCTGGAAGTCGGTGCGGCCCAGGTACTCCAGCCGTCCCGAACCCGAGGACACTGCACGCCAGCGCACCAGGTCACCGGTGCGGTACATGCGAGTACCCGGTTCTCCGAACGGGTCGGGAAGGAACCGATCGGCCGTCAGGTCCGTCCGTCCGAGATAGCCGCGCGCCAGCTGAACCCCGGCGAGGTACAGCTCGCCCGCCACCCCGGGAGCGACCGGAGACAGTCGAGCGTCGAGAACATACGTTCTGGTGTTCCACACCGGCACACCGATCGGAACGAGGTCGACGTCCGCCTCCGTCACCGCGTGATAGGTGACGTCGACCGCAGCCTCGGTTGGACCGTAGAGGTTGTGCAGCGCCACGCCCGGCAGGACGCGTCGGAGCCGGTCGCCGACCTCGGCGGGCAGCGCCTCCCCGGACGCGAACAGAGTCCGCAGAGAGGTGGTCGCAGGCGACGGTGCCGCGGCCACGACGGAGACGAAGACCTCGAGCAGCGACGGTACGAAGTGTGCCGTGGTGACGGACTGCGCCTCGATCGTCTCGAGCAGGTACTGCGGATCACGATGGCCCTCGGGCTTCGCGATGACCAGCGTGGCACCGATCTGCAACGGCCAGAACAGTTCCCATACCGACACGTCGAACGTGACAGGGGTCTTCTGCAGCACGACGTCGTCGGTGGCGAGCTCGTACTCCGACTGCATCCACAGCAGGCGGTTGACGATCGCCTCGTGCGTGACGGCCACACCCTTGGGCTGGCCGGTCGAACCCGATGTGAAGATGACGTAGGCGGTGTTCGACGGTGCCAGCGCACGGATTCGGTCCGCGTCGGTGATCGGCGTATCGGAGAAGCCGGACAGATCGAGGGTGTCGATATCGATGACCTCGACGCCGTCGGCCGCCACCTCGTCGCGCGACGTGGTCAGCACGCAGACCGGTGCCGCGGTTCCGAGAATGTGCGCGATCC
Source organism: Rhodococcus sp. 14-2496-1d (assembly GCF_002259365.1). NCBI lineage: Bacteria > Bacillati > Actinomycetota > Actinomycetes > Mycobacteriales > Nocardiaceae > Rhodococcus > Rhodococcus sp. 14-2496-1d. Next base: position 159,793 of record NZ_NPFV01000003.1, read on the forward strand.
GCTCGGCCGGCTGGTCCGGATCGATCGGAACGTACGCACCACCGGCGGCGATGATCGCATGAATTCCGACGAGCAGTTCCACCGAGCGACGGGCAGCGATGCCCACCGCGCTCTCGGGTCCGACACCGCGGGCGATCAGGAACCGAGCCAGGCGGGCGACCCGCTCCTGGAATTCGCCGTGAGTGAGCGTGTCGTCTCCGAAAACCAGTGCAGGAGAGGCCGAATCGACCTGCCCGGCGAGCGAGGCCAATGTCTGGGCCCGGTCGAGCTCGTGCTCGGTGTCGTTCCAGTCGACCAGCACCCGCCTGCGTTCGACGGGCTCGAGCAATTCGATGTCGCCGACCACGGTCGAGAGGTTGCCCGCGACGGCTTCGAGAACTGTGATCAGGCGATCGCCGAGCGCGACGACCGTGGCCTCGTCGAAGAGATCGGTGGCGTAGGTGACGTCGACGGTCATGCCCTGCGGAGCGCCGCTGGGTCCGATCGACTCGACGAACGTGAACTGCAGATCGAACAGCGCGACCAGCGTCTCGAAGTCGACACCCGAGACCGACAGTCCGGGCAGTTCGAGATCCTTCTGTCCCAGGTTCTGGAACGCGAGCACCACCTGCACGAGGGGATGACGAGCCGTGGATCGGGCGGGGTTCAGGATTTCGACGAGACGCTCGAACGGTACGTCCACGTGGGCCAGGGCCGACAGGTCGGTCTCGCGGGTGTCGGCGAGCACCTGGTCGAATCGACGCGAGGTGTCGATCTCGGTGCGCAACACCAGGGTGTTGACGAACATGCCGATCAAGTCGTCCAGGGCGGCCTCGCCACGACCGGCGACCGGGGTGCCGATCGCGATGTCGGCTTCGCCGGACAACCGCGACAGCAGTACGGCCAACGATGTGTGCACCACCATGAACAGCGATGCGTTCTCTGCTCTGGCGGCATCGATCAGTGCGCGGTGCAGATCCTCGTCGATGGAGAACCGCACGAGCGCACCACTGTTGGATGCCACCACGGGCCTCGGGCGATCGGACGGCACGTCGAGCTGGTCCGGCAGGCCGGCCAGAGCGGTTGTCCAGTAGTCGATCTGCTGCGACACGACCGACTGCGGATCGTCCTCGGAACCGAGTACTTCGCGCTGCCAGAGGCTGTAATCGGCATAGTCGACCGGCAGCGGAGACCAGAAGGGCTCCTGGTTCAGCGAGCGAGCCGCGTACGCGTTCATCACGTCTCGGGTGAGCGGGCCCAGCGAGAATCCGTCGGCCGCGATGTGGTGGACGACGAAAACCAACAGGTGCTCGGTGGGGCTGACCTCGAAGAGTCTGGTCCGGAAGGGCAGGTCCTTCGACAGGTCGAATCCGGTGGTCGCCAGATCTCGCAACGCGCCCGCGACATCGTGGGCGGCGATCTCGATGGGCGTCAGATCCGGTGTGGCCGATGCTGCGTCGACGATGACCTGATGAGCGGTTCCGTCGGTCTCCGGGAACACCGTGCGCAGGGACTGCTGCCGGGCCACGACGTCCGCGACCGCGATCTGCATGGCGCGACGGTCCAGCAGACCGGACAGTCGCACGGCGATCGGAATGTTGTTGGCCGCGGATTCGACGTCGAACTTGTTGAGGAACCACATACGCTGCTGCGCCAGAGACAACGGAATATGTTGCGGCCGTTGTTGAGGCACCAGCGGTGGACGGCTTCCGGTGGCGACCAGTGTGCCCAACCGCGCGGCCAGATCGGCCACCGTCGAGGTGTCGAAGAGCTCTCGCACCGCGATTCGGGTGTCCATGGCGACACCCAGTCGCGACACCAGTTGCGTTGCGATGAGGGAGTTTCCACCGAGATCGAAGAAGTCGTCGTCCAGACCGACACGCTCGAGTCCGAGGACCTGGGCGAAGACCTCGGCAACGGTCCGTTCGATGTCGTTGGTCGGTTCCCGGTACTCGGTCACCTCGAAAGCGGGATCGGGCAGGGCCTTGCGGTCGAGCTTTCCACTCGCTCCGAGCGGGAATTCCTCGAGCACGATCAGCGTCGACGGCACCATGTACTCCGCCAGTCGAGACCGCAGCGCGCCGAGGACTGCCCCGGTCTCCACCGAGGCACCGGACGGCACGACGTACCCGACGAGTTGCTCGTGGCGGACCACCACGACCGCCTGGGAGATCGAGCGTTGCGCCAACAGTGCCGATTCGATCTCGCCGAGTTCGATGCGCAGGCCGCGCAGCTTCACCTGGAAGTCCGACCGACCGACGTATTCCAGTTCGCCGTTGCGGTTCCACCGCACGACATCGCCGGTGCGATAGAGGCGTCGGCCGCCCGTTGCGAACGGATGGGCCACGAAGCGGTCCGCGGTCAGGTCCGACCGTCCCACATAGCCACGTGCCAGCTGAGTACCCGCGAGATAGAGCTCACCTGCGACACCGACGGGAGTGGGATTCAGTCGCGAATCGAGCACGTAGACAGAGGTGTTCCACACCGGTGCTCCGATGGGCATCACCTCCGAATCCTCGTCCGTAACAGCGTGATAGGTCACGTCGACCGCAGCCTCGGTCGGGCCGTACAGGTTGTGCAGCTCCACTCCCGCGATTGCCCGCCGTAGCGCGCGGGCCGTGGTGGGAGCCAATGCCTCACCGGATGCGAACACCAACCGCAGCGAGGCACCCGACGCTCGGCGTCGCTCCACCTCGGGTACGAACACCGACATCATCGACGGCACGAAGTGCACCACCGACACATGCTCACGAGCAATCACATCGAGCAGATACAACGCATCCCGATGACCATCCGGAACAGCGATGGCCACCGACGCACCGTTCTGCAACGCCCAGAAGAACTCCCACACCGACACATCGAACGTCGACGGAGTCTTCTGCAACACCACATCCCCGGCGCTCAACCCGTACTCGTGCTGCATCCACAACAACCGATTCACGATCGCCTCGTGCGAAACCCCCACACCCTTCGGACGACCCGTCGAACCCGACGTGAAGATCACATACGCGAGATTCGACGCACGCAACGGAGCCGTGCGCTCGGCATCGGACAACGGCAACGGCGACAGACCCGACACATCGACAGTGTCGATATCGACCGTCTCGACCCCCGCGAACTCCACATGATCACGCGTCGTCGACAACACCCGAACCGGAGCCGCCGTCGCCACGATGTACTCGTTGCGATCCGCCGGCTGCGACGGATCGATCGGCACGTACCCCGCACCGGCCTTCACGATCGCATACATACCCACGAACAGGTCCAGACTCCGCCCGATCGCGAGCCCCACCAGCGAATCAGGACCAACCCCCACCGACACCAGAAGTCGCGCAAGACGATTCGCACGCCCCGCGAACTCCGCATACGTCAACCGCTCACCCTCGAACACCAACGCCTGCGCATCCGGAGTCACGGCCACCTGACGATCGAACAGGTCGACCAGCGTCACCTGGTCCGGTACCTCGTGTTCGGTGCGGTTCCACGCTGTCACGACTCGGTCGCGCTCGCCGTCGTCGAGAAGGTCGATGTCTCCCACCGACAGCGAGGGATCTGCCACCACGGCACCGAGTATCCGCACAAAACGTTCGGAGAACCCTCTCACCGTCGCGGCGTCGAACAGGTCGGTCGCGTAGGTCAACTCGGCGGCCATGCCCTGCCCGCGACCGTCCACTCCGATGGACTCGGTGACGGTCAACTGCAGGTCGAACTTCGCCACCTCGGCATCGAGAGCGACGCTGTCCACCGACAGACCCGGTAGGTCCACGTGCGTGCGGGTGAGGTTCTCGAACGAGAGCATCACCTGGAACAGGGGGTGCCGCGCCTGCGATCGGGACGGATTGAGCACCTCGACCAAACGCTCGAACGGCAGATCGGCATGTCCGAACGCGCCGAGCGCCACTTCGCGGGCGCGCCCGATCTGCTCCGAGAACGTCCGACCCGACTCGATGTCGGTGCGCAACACGAGGGTGTTGACGAACATGCCGACCACGTCGTCGAGGGCCGCGTCGCCACGGCCTGCGACCGGGGTACCGATCGCGATGTCCTCGGTACCGGACAGACGCGCGAGCAGCACCGCGAGAGCAGCGTGCACGACCATGAACAGCGAGGCGTTGTGCGTGTGGGCCAGCGAGGACAGTCCCCGATGGACCTCGGCCGGTACGTCGAATCGGATCGACGATCCCTGGTAGGACTGGCGATTCGGGCGCGGCCGATCGGTCGGGAGATCGAGCTGGTCGGGCAGACCGGCCAGCATGTCGGCCCAGTAATCGACCTGACCGGAGATCAGTGATTGCGGATCGTCCTCGGAGCCGAGTACCGAACGTTGCCACAGGCTGTAGTCGGCGTACTGCACCTCCAGCGGCATCCACGCCGGGTTCTCCCACGCGGTGCGCGAGGCGTACGCGATCATGAGGTCGCGCGCCAGCGGACCCATCGACCAGCCGTCGGCCGAGATGTGGTGCACCACCATGGCGATGACGTGTTCGCGAGGACCGATCTCGAACAGGCGTGCCTGAATGGGAACGTTGACCGTCACGTCGAACGTCGTCGATGCCAGCGAGAAGACCTGCCGCTGGATATCGGCCGCGGACGTAGGAACGGGCATCAGGTTCGGCACCGTCTGAGCGGCGTCGAGGATGGACTGCTGCGGGCCCGCTGCGGTGTCCGGGTAGACGGTGCGCAGCGACTCGTGCCGGTCGATCACGTCCATGATCGCCACCTGCAGCGCCGCGACATCGAGTTCGCCGGTCAGTCTCAGTGCGAACGGAATGTTGTACGCGGTGGAGTCGGCGTCGAATCGATTGAGGAACCACATCCGCTGCTGCGCGAGCGAGAGCGGGATTCGCTCGGGCCGCACGGTCGCGACGAGCGCGATGCGGCCACCTTCTCCTGCGGCCTGCTCCACCCGCACTGCAAGCAACGCCACGGTCGATGCCTCGAACAGCATGCGCACCGGCACGGTGGCATCGAGAGCAACTCCCAGACGCGAGACCACCTGCGTGGCGATCAGCGAATTACCGCCGAGCTCGAAGAAGTCGTCGTCCAGACCCACACGCTCGACTCCGAGGACGTCGGCGAAGACGTCGGCGACGATCTCCTCGATCGGTGTCGTCGGAGCACGGAACTCGCGCACCTCGAACACCGGAGCCGGCAGTGCCCGGCGATCGAGCTTGCCGTTGACGGTCAGCGGGATCGCGTCGAGCACCACGAAGGCCGACGGCACCATGTACTCCGGAAGCATCTCTGCGATACCGGTTCTGATGTCCTCGATATCGACGATCGGCCGACCGTCGACCGCAGCGGACACCACGTAGGCGACGAGCCGAGCTGCACCGGGAGAGTCCTCACGAACGATCACGGCGGCCTGGGTGACGGTCGGCTGCGCGGTCACCGCTGCCTCCACCTCGCCCAGCTCGATGCGGAATCCCCGGACCTTGACCTGATCGTCCGAACGACCGAGGTACTCGAGCTCGCCTGCAGCGTTCCACTGTGCGAGGTCACCGGTCCGGTACAGCAGCGACCCCTCGTCGGCTCCCGACGCGAACGGGTTCGCCACGAAGCGAACCGATGTCAGTTCTCGGCGACCGAGATAACCACGGGCCAATTGTCCACCGGCAACGTACATTTCGCCGGGAACCCCGACCGGAACCGGATGCAGGCGGGTGTCCAGCACGAACACCCGCAGTCCGGCGATCGGCTTGCCGACCACCGACGCACTGCTCTCGACGGACGCGGCGTCGAGCGCTCGGTAGGACACGTGCACGGTCGTCTCGGTGATGCCGTACATGTTGACGAGCTGGGGCGCACGGTGACCGTGCCGCTCGAACCACCCGGTCAACCGTCGTTGTTCGAGGGCTTCACCACCGAAGATCACGTAGCGCAGCGACAGTTCGCCGTGCTCGGTTGCCGTGGTGCGATCGGCCTCGGAGAGTTGATAGAACGCCGAGGGTGTCTGGTTGAGCACCGTGACCTGCTCGTCGACGAGCAGCCGGTGGAATGCCTCCGGCGATCGCGAGGTGAAGTAGTCGACGACGACCAACGTGCCGCCGTAGAGCAACGGGCCCCACAGCTCCCACACCGAGAAGTCGAAGGCGTACGAGTGGAACATCGTCCACACGTCGTCGGCGCCGAAGCCGTAGACCGACTCGGTGTTGTCGAGCAGCCGAACGACGTTGCGATGCGGAATCATCACGCCCTTGGGCTTGCCCGTCGAACCCGAGGTGTAGATGACGTAGGCGACGTTCTCGGGCCGCAGCGGACTCGTCCGGTCACCGTCGGTGACGGGATCGCCGGACACCGACGACAGATCGACGGTGTCGATGTCGAGCAGTGCTGCGCCGGTGCGAATTTCGACGTCGGACGGAAGTTCCACTCGGTCCGAGCCGGACAGTAGAACGGTTGTCGGCCGCGCGTCGTCGAGCATGTATTCGACTCGGTCGAGTGGGTAGCTGGGGTCGACGGGCAGGTATCCACCGCCGGCTTTGATCACCGCGACGAGCGCGACGACGAGTTCCGCCGAGCGCGGGAGGGCGACGGCGACCAGACTTTCCGGGCCGACACCGTGGGAGATCAGAACGCGGGCAAGGCGATTGGTGTGCGCGTCGAACTCGGTGTAGGTCATCGACGAGCCGTCGAAGCGAACTGCGACGGCGTCGGGGTGCGCCGCGGCGGCAGCGTCGAGCAGATCCACGAGGGTGAGTTCGCGAGAGACGTCGTCTCCGGAGGCGTTCCACTGCGAGAGCACGGACCGGTGCTCCGCGGCATCGACGATCGTGACGTCGCCGACCGGCACGGTGGCGTCCGTGGTGACCGCATCCAGAATGGCCAGGAAGCGACGCGCGAAACTCTCGACGAGATCTGCGTCGAACAGATCCGTTGCGTACTCGAACACCGCGTCGATACCTGCGGGTGCGCCGTCGTCGAGATGCTCGGTCAGCCACAGCTGTACGTCGAATTTGGCGATGGGTACATCGAATTCGGCGGCTTCGGCGCGCAGGCCACCGACGGTGAGTTCGCGAGACATTGCCGATTCCAGCGAGATCGCGACCTGGAACAGCGGGTGCCGGGACGTCGAACGCACCGGGTTCAGCACCTCGACGAGGCGTTCGAACGGCACGTCTGCGTGCGCGAAGGCGGACAGGTCCGTGTCACGGACGCGCGAGAGGAGTTCCTCGAACGTCAGCGCCGGATCGACTTCGGTGCGCAGTACGAGGGTGTTGACGAACATGCCGACCAGGTCGTCGAGTGCGGGTTCTCCTCGACCGGCCACGGGAGCACCGATGGCGATGTCGGTGGTGCCGCTGAGCCGGGCGAGCAGCAGCGCGTACGCGGACTGCATGACCATGAACAGCGAGGCGTTGTTGGCACGGGCCAGGCTGGCCAGCGAGGCGTGCAGACGAGCCGGAACGTCCACCCGGAGCTTGCTGCCCGCGTTCGAGGACACTGCGGGGCGCGGCCTGCTCGACGGCAAAGTCAGCTGATCGGGTAGATCCTCGAGAGTCGCTCTCCAGTAAGCGATTTCGCGCGACGCCAGCGACAGCGGATCGGTCTCGGGACCGAGTACCGCACGTTGCCACAACGCGTAGTCGGCGTACTGGACCTCGAGAGGCGTCCACTCTGGGGCGCGTCCCTTGATCCGGCTCGAGTACGCCACCAGCACATCCCGCGCCAGCGGACCGAACGACGCCCCGTCGGCGGCGATGTGGTGCAACACCATCGCGAGTTCGTGCTCGGTCGGTGAGATCTCGAACAGTGCGATGCGGAACGGTGTATCGACCGTGACGTCGAATCCCTTGCCGACCAGTTCGTGCAGGCGACCGCCCAGTTCGTCGCGTTCGACACGGACCGGCAGAATCGTCGCCGGGGTCCGCGCCGCCGTGAGTACGACCTGTTCGGGAGAGCCGTCCACCTCGGGGTAGACGGTACGCAGCGTCTCGTGCCGATCGACGACGTCGGCGAATGCGGCCGACAGTGCTACCACGTCGAGCGGCCCGGTCAGACGCACGGAGAACGGCAGGTTGTACACCGCTGTGGTGGGGTCGAAGCGGTTGAGGAACCACATGCGCTGTTGCGCAGGTGAGAGCGGGATACGCTCGGGCCGTTCCCGCGACTCCAGCACCGGGGTGTCCGCCCCGAGCCGAGCCGCCGATTCGGCCCTGGCCGCGAGTGCCCCGACGGTGGGAGCCTCGAACAGCTCACGAACGCCGAGGCGAACTCCGAGAGCGCTGCCCACTCGGGTCACCAACTGCGTGGCGATCAGAGAGTTGCCGCCGAGCTCGAAGAAGTCCTCGTCCAGACCGACCTTGGAGGCCCCGAGCAGATCCTCGTAGATACCGGCGACGACGTACTCCGCCCGACTCTGCGGGGCCCGGTACTTCTTCGCACTGCTGAACATCGGTTCCGGCAACGCTTTTCGGTCGAGCTTGCCGCTCGTGTTCAGCGGCAGGGCGTCGAGTACGACGACCGCTGCAGGCACCATGTACGACGGTAGGGAGTGACCGGCGAACTCGATCGCCGCGGCGGATTCGATGGATCGTCCCGGGGTCGCGACGACGTACGCCACCAACTGATCACCGGTGACCGTCTGGACCACCAACACCACTGCCTGCGAGATGGATTCGTGGGCGAGCAGAACCGTTTCGATCTCACCGAGCTCGATGCGTTGTCCACGGAACTTGACCTGGAAATCCGTCCGGCCGATGTAGTCCAGCACGCCGTCGCTGCGCCAGCGCACGAGGTCGCCGGTGCGGTACATCCGTTCGCCGCCGGTGCCGAAAGGGTTGGCGACGAAGCGATCCGAGCTCAGATCGGGCCTGCCCACGTAGCCGCGCGCCAACTGGACGCCGGCGAGGTACAGCTCTCCCGATTCGCCGATGGGGGTGGGTCGCAGGCGACCGTCGAGAACGAAGGCTTTCGTGTTCCACTCGGGCACACCGATCGGAACGGTGCGGGTGTCCTGCGGGCCGCTGGGGTGATAGGTGACCGAGACGGCGGCTTCGGTGGGGCCGTAGAGATTGTGCAGACCGGCTCGACACATCGAGCGGAACGCCGCCGCGGTCTCGACCGGCAGTGCCTCGCCGATGACGAACACGTGGCGCAGCGAACTGCAGGTGCCCGCGGGCGCGTTGGCCACGAACACCGTCAGCATCGACGGCACGAAATCGGTGACGGTGACTCGATGTTCGGCGATCTTGTCGGCCACGTAGACCGAGTCTCGATGCCCGTCGGGAGTGGCGAGCACCATCGTCGCGCCGACCCGCAGCGGCAGGAAGAAACCCCAGAGCGAGACGTCGAAGGTGGTGGCCGTCTTCTGCAGGTAGACGTCGGAGGCGTCCATCGGATACTCCGAGAGCATCCATTCCATCTGATTGTGGATCGCCGCGTGCTCGACCGCGACACCCTTCGGACGTCCGGTCGAACCGGAGGTGTAGATCACGTATGCGGTGTTCGAAAGTCGCAGTGGCGCAGTACGTTCGGCATCCCGAACTGGGTCAGCGGACCTGGACGTGCAGTCGACGAGGTCGACCGCAACCGTCTCGGTTCCCTCGGGCAGCGCAACGTCGTCGCGAGAGGAGATCAGCACGCAGCGCGGCTGCGCGGAGTCCAGAATGTACGCGGTGCGATCGGCAGGGTGGTCGGGGTCGATGGGCACCCAGGCACCGCCGGCCGCCACGATCGCGTACATGCCGACGACGAGGTCGAACGAACGGCGGATCGAGAGTCCGACGAGAGTCTCGGGGCCTACCCCCATGTCGATCAGGTGGCGAGCCAGACCGTTCACCCGCGCCGAGAGTGCGCCGTAGGTGAGCGCTTCCCCCTCGTACACCAGGGCCGTCGCGTCGGGGTGCGCGGCCGCGGCGGCCTCGAAGGCGGACAGCAACGTGCGTGGTTCGGTCGGGTGCTCGGTGGCATTCCACTCCGCCACGACGAGTTCGCGTTCGACACCCTCGGTCAGGGCCAGATCCCACACCGCGTCCTTCGGCCCCGATGCCACGAACCGGGCGAAGAAATCGACGAACCTCTCGTGGTTCCGACCGGACTGCTCGGGTCCGTACAGATTGGGATTGGACTCGAAGTCGATGTGGGTGGTCGACCCGGCAACACTGGTGTAGAGGTTGAGCCCGAAATCCTCGATGAGGCCGGTCGAGAGAATGTTGATGCCGCCGACCATCGAACCGAGGCGCACCTCGCCGAAGAACAGCATGATGTTGACCCACGGGCCGAAGAACGAGGCCTGGCCGCTGACCGCTCCGGCATCACGCCGAATGTCCTCGTGCCGGTAGCGCTGGTGACGCAGCGCCCCGGAGACCTCGGCGTTGACGCGCGCGAGCAGCGTCTCGACGGTGGTGTCACCCGAGACGTCGAGACGTAGAGGAACGACGTTGGAGACCATGCCGCCGGAGCGGCGCAACACTGCCGTGGTGCGCGCGGTGACCGGGAGCGAGAGCACGACGTCCTCACGTCCGGTCATCTGCGCGAGGTAGGCGGCGAAGCCGGCGATGACGATGGTCGCCATCGTCGTGTCGGTCTCGACACGCAGGGCTTCGAGTCTTTCCATCGTCTCGGCGGACAGAGCTGTGCTGTCGATCTGGCTCGTCGCCGCAGGGGCAGCGGTGTGACCGGCGAGAGTGGTGACTCCGTCGATGCCGTCGATCCGCGAAGCCCAGTACTCACGGTCGGCCTCGAAGCGGCTCGAGTCACGGTAGGCCACGTCGATGTCGTAGACCTTGGTCAGGTCCGATGCGAGATTCTTGCTCGGTTCGGTGCCCTCGACCGCCGCGGTGTAGAGCTCGGCCGCGCGGTTCATGAACGTGACGGCACCGAATCCGTCGAGCACAACGTGATGCACGCGCTCGTACCAGAACCAGACGTCGTCCTCGAGGCGCAGGACGGTCGCGGCGATCAGTCGGTCGCGGAGAATGTCGATGGGCGCGCTGTAGTCGCCGTGCATCCAGGCCAGGGCCGCTGCCCGCGGATCGGCCTCGCCGCGCAGGTCGAGGTAGTTCAGAGAGTCGTCGAGGGTGGGATCGACGACCTGCCGGGGCTCGGCGTCGATCTCGACGATGCGCACGAATCCGGACTGCAGCTCGAGTGCTGCCTGCGAGGACGCTCGACGAAGCAGATCCACATGGAGGTCGCCGTGCAGCTCGATGTACTGGGCGATGTTCGCGGGTACCGAGGGGTCCACATGCTGCGCGAACCACATTCCCAATTGGGCCGGTGACAGTGGGAACGACGAATGCTCAGGACCGCCGACTCCGTCGTCGCGTCCAGCACCTTCCACACCTAGCGGGTCCAATCGAATCCTCTCTTTCCCACAATCACATGCGCCCCCACCGGCTGCCGAATCGGCAGCGATCGGTGGGCACCGAACACATCGAGCAAATTGCCTACGTCGTTCTTTATTTTCTCACCGGAAACAAGTCGAAGTTACCTTTCAGTACATATCCGTGTGTATGCACCGGGTCGTTACAAGTCGGTACCCGATTCGGAGTCGCCCGACACACTCCGACTCCATTCGGCACCCGGTCAATCTACAGGCCCGACAGCGCGGATCCCGTCGGTCGTCATCCCGTCATGTCGAAAGCGGCGATTACCTTGGTCGGCGTGATCCGAACGATCAATTCGCCCGGTACGCCGTTGCGGATGCCGAACTCCTCGGCTCGCTCGCGGCCCACATACCTGGCCGCGATCTCGGTCGCTGTGCGGACCAACTCCGCCGGGTCCTCGTCGACCGACGCAATGCCCTGCACCTGGACGAATCCGTACGGCGGCTCCTCGAGATCGACGGTGAGGACGACGCGGGGATCACGGCGGATCGATTTTCCCTTGGCCGTGTCTCCCCCGGTGTTGAACACGATCGCGTCGCCCTCGACGACGAACCAGATGGGTGCCACCAGTGGCCTTCCGTCGGAGGCGAGGTACCCGAGCTTTCCGGTGCGGGTGCCCGCGGACAGAAACTCGCGTACGCGCGGATCGGTGATCGACGTCATCGCTGTCACGCTACGCGGGTGGTCCGACAGAAGCGGCGATCTCGGACACTTCGGCAGGTCTGCGGGGCCGATTCGCACTGCTCGGACACCTCGGCCGGCTCTCGTGCGTCGTACGGACGATGCGCGCGGTCGATTCCGCTCGACCGGTGCCGACTCAGTGGCCCAGGGTCGCTCCGACCAGAATCAATCTCATCGCTCGCTCCGTGGCGTCGGTCAGGAACTCGGCACCCCGTTCGAGCGCTTCGACCAATTCCACCGGAGAGGGCAGGATGCCGGCGAAGGCGTCGATACCCGAGTCGTAGTTGGCGCGGGCGTCGAGACCGATGGTTCCCGCGAGTGCCACCACAGGTTTGCCGTGAAGCTTGGCTCGGCGGGCGACCTCCGTCGGGATCTTCCCCTTGGGCGTCTGCTGGTCGATGGAACCTTCGGCGGTCAACACCAGGTCGGCTGTCGCGATGAGGCTGTCGAGGTCGACGTGATCGAGCATCACCTCGAAGCGTGGTAGCAGCTCGGCCCGCAGGACCGCTGCCACGCCTGCGCCCATTCCGCCGGACGCGCCGGTGCCGGGCCCGGTGCGGAGGTTCAAGCCGGGCGGCCGAGTCGACACATCACGCTCCAACACCTCGGCCCAGCGGTCCATCGCAGCCGACAGGACCTCCACCTGCTCCGAGGTGGCTCCCTTCTGCGGTGCGAAGACCCGTGCGACTCCGCTCGGCCCACAGAGAATGTTGTGTGGGTTGCATGCGACCCTGATCTCCACACCGCTTCCCGGAGACAGACGTGGATCGAGGCCGGACATATCGATGTGGTCGAGCCGAGTCAACTCGCCTCCGCCGTCGCCCAGTTCGAGGCCGTCGGCATCGAGGAGTCGCACACCGAGTGCTTGCAGGAGCCCTGCCCCGCCGTCCGAGGTGCCGGAGTCGCCGCAGCCCAACAGGATTCGTTCGGCACCGTAGTCGAGGGCGGTGCGGATGAGCTCACCGACTCCGCGACTCGTGGTGACAGTGGGGTCGCGCATGTCTCGCGGAACCAGCGACAGACCGGCCGCCGCCGCCATCTCCACGACTGCCGTGACCGGCCCCTCGGTTCCCAGCAGAGCGAAATGGGAATCGACCGGCTTGCCGACAGGTCCTGTCACGACGGTGTCGATCACCTTGCCCAGGGTGGCACCGGCAAGGGCGCGAGCGGACCCCTCACCCCCGTCGACGAGGGGGACCGAGTTGACGATGGCTCCGGGTACCACCCGGCGAATACCTGCGGCGATAGCCGACGCGACCTCGTCGGCACCGAGAGATTCCTTGAACCCGGACGGGGCGACGACGAAACGAAGTGGAGTGGAAGACGGCATGGTGATCGGTTCCTTGTCGAGAGTGGGAGATCAGGTGATGGGGGTGCCGAGCAGGGGCCACACGGCCACGGCGAAGAACAGCACGGTCGCTGCGGTCAGCGGCGCGAGAAAGGCGGACAGGCGTAGCAAGTCCTTCGGTGAATACGTCTCCACACCTTCGGCTTTGGCAAAGATTGCCACCGGCTTCGCCGACGACGGCATGGTGTGACAGAAACCCGCTGCTGCCGTCGAGGCGAATGCCGCGGCCACGGGATCGACTCCGAGCGCCAGAGCCGTGGTCACGACCAGCGGAACGAGGACGGACGAACGCGCCGAGCGAGATTGAATCAGAAGGTGCGAGGCAACCGAGACGACGATCACCACCGCGATGAACACCCAGGGCGGTGCCGACCCGATCGGGACCACCGTGAACAACCCGTCCGAGAGCCACCTTGCCGCACCGGACGTCGTCAACGCGGTCCCCAGGGCCAGCGTCGCCGCCATGAACAGCAGCAGCGACCACGGCACAGTAGCGAGAGCCTTCCCGAACTCGATCGTACCGAAGCGCGGTGACGTGGAGATCAACGCACCCAGCAGAGCGATGACGGCAGGGTGCACGCCGTGCAACGGTTCGGAGCACCACAGCACCATGACGACGGCCAGCAGGGTCGCGGCCCGGTTCTCTGCGATGGTCAGCGGTCCCGTCACCGGGGTAGGCAGCCGCGACGCCAGATCGGACACGTCGACCGCCAGTGGGATTCGACGATCCTCACGATCGGTGAACAGCAGCAGCACGAGTTCCGCTGCGCAGTGGCTGCTGACCACGGCCAGCGGAACACCGAGCAACAACCACGCGGTGAAGCTGATGCCGGTGCCCGTGGCGCTCTCGAGCACCTGGCTGGTGATCAGATGTGCCCCAGCGCCGATGAGGGTCGCCACGGCGGACAGCAGGATGACGGTAGGAAACAGGATTGCCAACGCCCGCACCACTCGCTTGCGCTCGGTTAGCGCCTGCGCCAGCGCCAGAAATACGGGCAGCGCAAGTGCCGCACGACCTGAGGTGGCGGGGATCGCGAAGGCGGTCACGATCAGTGCGGCCGTCACCAGGTGCGCCAGCTGGCGTACGGTGCCCGCGCCGCTGACGATGAACACTGCTGCGCGCGTTGCCAAACCGGACTCGCGAACTCCAGCGGCAATGATGAACGCCGCGATGAGAAGCCAGATGGTCTCCTCGCCGAGGGTGTCGAACAGTCCGTCGGTGCTCACCACACCGGTCAGTACCAGAGCCAGTGCGGCACCGAGGGCGACGTAGGTGTCGTCGATCTTCGTGAACACCCAGAGTGCGACAGCTGCAGTGAACACCACGAGCGTGGTGCGTCCCGCGGCGGGTAATCCGTCCGCCGCGCCTGCGAGTACGGCCAGGAGCACCAGCAGCGCAACCGAACTCGAGACGACCTGAAGCACCCTGCGGGTCACCAGGTCGCGAAAGCGCCACGACTGCAAGGGTTCCGGGACCGGAGGTGGCTGCGTTCTGAAGCTGACCGTGTTCATGTGAACCAGTCTCGGGCCGACCGATGAAACGTCGATGAACAGTCGATGAGCGTTCTTTCATGAGCGATCCGCTCAGGCCAGTCGATACCCCATCCCGCGCACCGTCTCGATTCGGCCGGAACCGATCTTCTTGCGCAGCATACGAACGTAGACATCGACGACGTTGGAACCGGGGTCGAAGTCGTATCCCCATACGTGACTGAGGATCTGCTCACGCGAGAGGACCTGCCGCGGGTGACGGAGAAACATCTCGAGCAGAACGAACTCGCGTGAGGTCAACGACACCACCGCATCGTTCACCACGGCACGTCTGGTGAACAGGTCCACTGCCAGAGAGCCCGATTGCAGAACGGAGACCGAGGGCTCTCGGTCACCGCCACGCAGACGCAATCGAATACGTGCGAGTAGCTCCTCGAATCGGAACGGCTTGGTCATGTAGTCGTCCGCTCCGCCTTCGAGGCCGGTCACGGTGTCGTGCACCGAATCACGGGCCGTCAGGATGATCACGGGAACTCCGACACCGGCGCCGCGCAGTGATGCGATCACCTCGAACCCGTCTTTGCCCGGCAGGCCCAGATCCAGCACGACGAGGTCGAAGTCTCCGGTCGACGCACAGTCGATCGCATTGATGCCGTCGGCAACAGTGGTGGTGGTGAAGCCGTTGGCCTTCAATCCCTTTTCGACGAAGGACGAGATGCGCTCGTTGTCCTCGGCGATCAGTATTCGGCTCATCGTCGCTCACTCATCGGGCCGGCAGGTCGAGCCCGAATGTGGCACCCGCACCGGGCCTGCTGTCGAGCGTCGCGGCACCGTGGTGCCCATCGGCGATTGCACGCACGATGGACAGACCGAGACCCGCGCCGCCATTGTCCGAGCGACTCGATCCGGTACTGCCCCGGGCGAACCGCTCGAAGATGGTTCTCGCGTCCTCGCTGGACACACCGGGTCCGGAGTCACTCACCCACAACAGAACTCGATCTTCGGCACGCTCCGATCCCACCACGATCCGGTCACCGGTCCTGGTGTGCGACACCGCGTTCTGCGCCAGCTGAAGCACTGCCTGGGTGACTCGTTGCGGATCGACCCGTACCGAGCCCGTACCGACGTGCCCCAGTATCCAGTCGCGGTCGGCGAGCGCGCGGACCTTCGCGTCGATGTCGCGCGTGAGGGTTTCGAGATCCACCGGCTGCTTGTGGACGAAATCCGGGCGCTCGGCTTTGGCGAGGAGCAACAGGTCCTCCACGATCCGGTTCATTCGGTCCAACTCGTCGGTGACGAGCCGGACCGTCTCTTCGCGCTCACGGGGATCGTCGCCCATCAGTTCGAGATGCCCGAGGACGATCGTGATCGGCGTTCGTAACTCATGGCTCGCGTCGTCGACGAATTGTCGCTGCGCGGCGAACGCGGCCTCCAGTCGATCGAGCATGTCGTTGAACGTGTCGGCGAGCTCGGCAACATCGTCGCGACCGCCCACCTCGATCCGCCTGGACAGGTCGTCGGTGGTGATTTGGGCCGCGGTCCGGCGAACCAGGCGCACGGGCGCAAGGATCTGTCCGGCCACCACCCAGGCGATGCCGCCCGTGAACAGCAATGCCATCAGTGACACTCCGACCACTACGCGAACGGTGTCGGACACGTCGCCGCGCTCGCGGTCGACGAGAATTCCGATCGCGAAAGTTCCGGCCTGGCCCCCGCCGGACGGTTCGGCGACCTGTTTCGCCCAGGCGACTTCGCCTTCCGAAGTCTGCGTGGATCCAACACTGTCGGGTGAGTTCACGATGGCCGACACGACAGCCGCATCGGCGACCAGATCTCCTGGACCGCTGCGTTCCTGACGCAACAGTCGATCGGTGTAGCCGAACAGGATCTCGTCATCGTCCGGGTATTGGCGCTGCAGGTGCAACTGGAGCAGATCGGCGACGTTGCCGAACGGCAACCCGTCGTCCGGGTCGCGACCGGTGGCAGCGAACTCGCTGAACTCGCCGATCTCCTGCTCGAGAGCTACTGCGGTGTCTCGCTCGACCTCCGCGAGGAGGATCGTTCGCACGGCAACCCCGACGGCCAGCATGGCCAGCGCCATGACGAACAACAGCCAGCCGAGAATGCGCACCCGCGCCGGAACCCGCGTCCCTACCCGGGCGCTACGGAGCGCAGGCTCGGGCACCGGCCCCTTCGGCGCGAGCGCCTCGGTGCGAGCCTTCGTGTCGTCGATCAATTCTTCGGTCGAGTTCACCCGTCGTCGTCTTCCGCGTCGTCGCTGTCCGCATCGTCCTGGTCGCCGAAGTCGTCGTCGTCATCCCGGTCCGGGTCCGGTAGGACTTCGACAGGCGGCGGGGCGGGGACGACGATGGACTGCGGCGCTGCCGGAGGGTCTGCTGCTGCCGCCGGAGTCGTCGCGCCCGCTGCGCCCGTGGCGATGGGAGGAGCTGCGGTCATCGATGGGCCCGGGTCGGCCGATGGCGCCGTATCGCCCAGTGGGGCCGGGGCGGTCGATGGGGCCGCCGACGGTGCCGCGTCGGACGGCTGGGGCGACGCGCTCGATGGCGCAACTCCGACGGTGACCCGCGGCTCGAAGCTCGGTGCCTGCGGGGTATCGGCAAGTACGGTGCTCGCCAGCGCTACGCCCACCGGAACGATCACCACGGCTGCCAGGACTGCGATCTTGGGTGCGAACTTCACGTCACCACGGTCTCTGCGGTGTGTGAGACGGCGATGAAGGCGACATGAGTAATGTCTCATGTCCGTGCCGAAGTGGGTGCCTACCCCCCAGCTGCGTGAGTGAGCGCACCGGCGCAGATCGTGGCTCTGATCTCCGTCTCGGCGAGATCGTGCACCGAGCGGTGCACGGGATGCTCGACGAGCACGGCGATGTCCGCCGCATCCCCCACTCGGAGTGGCCCACGGCCACCGCACGCCGCGCGCAGAGCAACCTCGAGGGGTACTGCTTCGTCGACGTGCCATGGAGGTCGCTCGTCGTCGGTACGGAACACCGCAGCCGCGACTCCCGCCAACGGCTCCGGCGGACTGACCGGGGCGTCGGAACCGAAGAGCAGCCTCGCACCGCTGCGGTGCAACGTTCCGTAGCCGTAGGCCACCGAACGCCGTCCTGCCCACAGATCCTCGGCGATGTCGCGATCGGACATCGCGTGCTGCGGCTGCACCGATGCAGCGACACCCAAGGCGGCGAACCGCGTGATGTCCTCCGGCAGGATCTGCTGCGCATGTTCGATTCGACCGCCGCAGCCGGCGCGCTCGAACGCATCGAGCGCGACGGTGTTGGCGCGATCACCGATCGCGTGGACGGCCGACTCGATGCCGCCGCGTGACGCCCGCGCGACGAGATCGAAGAGACTGCCCGGGGTCTCGAGCAACAGCCCGTACGCGTCGTCCCCGTCGATCCCCGGGTATCGATCGTGGCAACACGCGGTTCGGGTGTTGAGCGAACCGTCGAGCATCACCTTGAGCGGGCCGCGTCTGATCAGGTCCGAGTGGGCCGAGACGTCTCCGGTCCGCTCGCCGCGATCGAGTGCCTCGTCGAGCCATTGGGGCCACACCGTCGTGTCGATGCGGACGGCAGGCGAGCCGGCCGTCAACCGTCGATCCCAGACCGTCTTGTTGTCCGCGAACTCGAAATCCACGACGCCGGTGACACCGCGGACCGCCAGTGCTGCGGTCGCGTCGAGCACGGCCCGATCGAGTTCGGCCGGGTCGTCCTGCTCCTCGAGCGCCATGACCGCTTCGAGGCCGTCGACATCGCGGAGCACACCGGTGGGGTGATCGATACCCAGATCGTCGAGCAGCGCCGGGCTGAGCCACAACGTGTGCAGGTCCATGCTCGTCATCGCCACGCGGGCACCGGGCAGCGCATTCTCGAGCAGGTCCTTGTGCGGCTCCTCCGGCCAGTGCGCGTCACGAAAGCCGTTGGCGCGCACCACCGATTCGCCTGCTGTCCGAGCATAGGGATACACCAGTGCGACGGCATCGGCCGCCGACGCCGCGGGCCCGACGTCGATTCGTCGCCGCGCCGCCGCCCACTGTGTCAGGTGCACGTGCGAGTCCACGAACCCGGGCAGCGCCACCCCGCCACCACCGTCGAGTACCTCGTCGCTCGATGCGCGTCGGGTGCCCGCAGGGGTGATCGACGCGATGACCGAGCCCGCGAGTTCGATGTCGACGAGCAGCCCGGAACCATCCAGTGCGACGTTGGCGATAATCACTCCTGGGACTCTAGAGCGTCCTCCGCACGGGCGCGCATGCCATCCTCTAGCGATGAAGCCAGAGCCTGTTGCGATGCGGACAGAGTCGACCGAGCCCGTCGGATATCACGCGAGCGTGACGGTGCGCTGGTCCGATATGGACGCCTTCGCACACATCAACCATGCCCGGATGGTCACCCTGCTCGAAGAAGCGCGCATCGAATGGCTGCTCAGCGAGGGCGAGGCCAACGAGTCTCTGATCAAGAGTGCGTTGATCGCCGATGTCACCATCGCGTACAAGAAGCCGCTTCGGCACTCGGACGGTCCGCTGGACGTCACGCTGTGGTTCGAGAAGGTGCGCGCAGTCGATTTCACCATCGGGTACGAGGTCCGTGCCGCGGGCGCAGCACCCGATTCACCGCCCGCCGTGGTGGCGACGACCCGGATGGCGATGGTCGACGTCGGTGCCGAGACCTTGCGCCGCATCGCGCCGGAGGAAAAGGCCTACCTGGCCCGCTGGACGCGCTGAAACTCGGTCGCCCGATCCAGGAACCACGCCAACGCGGCCGGATCGTCGACGGCACTCGCATCGAGAGTGCCTGCAGCAGTGGCACCTTGGAAGAGGCGTTTCAGTGGTACCTCGAGCTTCTTCCCGGTCCGGGTGTGCGGTACCGCGGGTGCGGCGATGATGTCGTCGGGAACGTGTCGCGGCGATGCCTGTGTTCTGATGACGGATGCGATGCGCTCCCGCAGTTCGTCGGTCACACCGTCCGGGACCACCACGAACAGGGGCATCCAGTATCCACCGTCGGGTAGCTCGATGCCGAGGACGAGCGCCTCGGTCACCTCGTCCAGAGATTCGACGGCCTGGTAGATGTCGGCGCTGCCCATGCGAATTCCGTTGCGGTTGAGCGTCGAATCCGATCTTCCGTGCACGACGACGCTGCCGCGGTCGGTCATCGTGATCCAGTCACCGTGCCGCCAGATTCCCGGATAGGTGTCGAAATAGGCGTCCCGGTATCGAGATCCGTCGGCGTCGTTCCAGAAGTACAGCGGCATCGACGGCATCGGTTCGGTGACGACCAGTTCGCCGACGGTACCGCGGACGGGTTCGCCGTCCTCGTCGTAGGCGTCGAGCGCGACCCCGAGAAAGGGCACCGACAGCTCCCCTGCCCAGACCGGGGCGGTCCGCACTCCCCCGGCGAACGCCGACACCACGTCGGTCCCGCCGGAGATGGAGAAGACCGGCAGGTGCGCTCCGATGTTCTCCGACAACCAGATCGACGACGATGCAGGCATCGCGGACCCAGTGATGCCGACGGCCCGCAGCGCCGACAGATCGTGGTCGGTGCCGGGATGCGTGTCGGCCTTGATGCACGAGAGCACGTACCCGGGGCTGGTACCGAGGTACGTCACACCCAGCCTAGCGGCGATGTCCCACAGCGCATCCGGCGTGGGAAACGCCGGACTTCCGTCGGCGCACACGATTGTGGATCCGACCAGCAGGCCGGCGATCTGGAAGTTCCACATCATCCAGCTGGGGCTGGTGTACCAGAAGAACACGTCTTCGGGGCCCAGATCGGACTGTAGGGCAACGGATTTGAGATGCTCGAGCACCACACCGCCGTGACCGTGCACGATTCCCTTCGGCAGACCCGTGGTGCCCGAGGAGAACACGACCCACAGCGGGTGGTCGAAAGGCACCGACGCCGGGGCCAGTTCACGACTGTGCTCCGTTGCGGCAGACCAGCTCACTGCGTTTCCCGACGCCTCGCCGACCGTCACCACGACCTGCAGTGTCGGCAGCCCCGACGTGAGCGCGTCGACGTCGGCGGCCTTGTCTCGGAACTTCCCTCCGTACACGTACCCGTCGGCAGTGATCAGTGCCGTGGGTTCGAGCTGGCCCAGACGGTCGAGAGCCGCCGAGGCCGAGTAGTCCTGCCCGCACGCGGACCAGACCGCCCCCAGGCTCGCGGTCGCCAGGAAGGCGATCACCGCCTCGGGGACGTTGGGCAGGTATCCGACGACGCGGTCGCCGCGTCGGACTCCCGCGTCGGCCAGCATGCCTGCCAGCGCCCCGGCCTGATCGATCATCTCTTCCCACGTCACGGTCCGCGTCGAACCGTCTTCGCGGGCGTGGACGATCGCGGCGCGGCCCGATCGAGCGTGCCGAACGACCTGGTCCACGTAGTTCAGTTCGGTACCCGGAAACCAGTGTGCTCCCGGCATACCGCGCTCTGCGAGCACCGTCGTCGGCACGCTGGAGGAGCGAACCTCGAAGAAATCCCACACCGCTCGCCAGAACAGTTCCAACTCGTTCGTCGACCATCGCCACAGAGACGAGTAGTCCGGTAGCAGCACATCGTGGCGTTTCTCGACGAATCGCGCGAACTCGGTCACCCGAGCCTCGGCGACGTCGGAATCCGTCGGTGTCCACAGCGCACTGGTCATGGCAGCGAGTATGGCAGCCCGAGGGCGATAGTCAGATCAATCCGAGCGACCGTTCGCGCATTTCCACCTTGCGCACCTTGCCGGTGACCGTCATCGGGAACTCGTCGACCACGTGCACGTATCGCGGGATCTTGTAGTGCGCCAGCCGTCCGTCGCAGAAGGCGCGCACCGCAGTCGAATCGAGAGGCGCTGCACCGTCTTTCATCTTGATCCACACCATGAGCTCCTCGCCGTACTTCGGGTCGGGCACACCGATCACCTGGGCGTCGAGGATGTCGGGGTGGGTGTAGAGGAACTCCTCCACTTCGCGGGGATAGATGTTCTCGCCGCCGCGGATCACCATGTCCTTGATCCGCCCGGTGATCGCCACGTAGCCGTCTTCGTCCATCACCCCGATGTCGCCGGTGTGCATCCACCCCTCGCCGTCGATCGCCTCCGCGGTCTTGTCTGGCTGCTGCCAGTAACCGAGCATCACCGAATAGCCGCGAGTGCACAGCTCGCCGGCCTCGCCTCGGGGCAGCGTCTCGCCGAGGACGGGGTCGACGATCTTGACCTCGAGGTGCGGACCGACGCGTCCGACGGTCGACACCCTCTGCTCGATGGAGTCCTCGCTTCGAGTCTGCAGCGACACCGGAGACGTCTCGGTCATGCCGTAACAGATCGACACCTCGGCCATCCCCATTCGGTCGATGACCTGCTTCATCACTTCGGTGGGACACGGCGATCCGGCCATGATGCCGGTACGCAGACTGCCGAGGTCGAATTCGTCGAAGTTCTCCAGTGCCAGTTCGGCGATGAACATCGTCGGGACTCCGTAGAGCGACGTGCACTTCTCGGCGGCGACGGCCGTCAACGTCGCCACCGGATCGAACGAGGGACCGGGAATCACCATCGCTGCACCGTGCGAGGTGCACGCGAGATTGCCCATCACCATGCCGAAGCAGTGGTAGAACGGCACCGGAATGCAGACGCGGTCCTCTGCGGTGTAGTGGCAGAGCTCGCCGACGAAGAAGCCGTTGTTGAGGATGTTGCGATGGCTGAGAGTCGCACCCTTGGGGAATCCCGTTGTCCCCGAGGTGTACTGGATGTTGATCGCATCGTCGGGACCAAGTCGCTCGGACACATCGGTGATCATCCGCGGAGTCTTCGCCAACGCTCGATGCCCGCGATCGGTCATCGCCTCCCACTGGATGCTCCCGATGAACAGCACCTCACGCAGGGATTCCACCTCGGGGCGCACGTCGTCGATCATCGCCACGTAGTTCGATCCCTTGAACTCCGTGGCCGACAACAACACCGACACCCCGGCCTGCTTCAGCACGAACTGCAACTCGTGTGAGCGATAGGCGGGATTGATGTTGACCAACACGGCACCGATCTTGGCCGTCGCGTATTGCGCGAGAACCCATTCCGGGCAGTTCGGAGCCCAGATTCCGACACGGTCCCCCACCTCGACTCCGGCCACGAGCAAGCCGGCCGCCAACAGGTCGACGTCGGCGACGAACTCCGAGTAGGTCCACCGCCGCCCGGACGCGACATCGATCAACGCGTCACGATCCGAGTACAGCGCCGCGGTGCGATCCAGATCGGCACCGATCGTGTCGTCCAGAACTGCGGTATCCGACGCGCCGGAAGAATAACTGTCCATGGACCCCACGGTAGTGAGCCCGGTCACGTACAGCCACCCCCGAATAGGGGGACGTCACTCGAGTGTGAGGGCCTCGGCCGCTTCGAGCACATCGGCTCGCGAGGTGTCCTTCAACGCCACACCCGACCGCCCGAGTCTCCTGGCACCGGCCAACAGGCCGGCCACGATTCGTGCCGACTGTGCGTACCCCTGTCCCTCCGGCGGATGGATGTTGGAGATGCAGTTGCGATCGGCGTCGGTGCACCCGGGTTTCGGCAGATGCGTCAAATAGATGCCGAGACTGTCGGCAACCGACAACCCCGGACGCTCCCCGATCAGAACCAGCACCGTCCGAACACCCATCGCCGCGGCGATGTGATCACCGAGCGCCACCCGCGCCTCGGTCGCGATCACAGGAGCCGCGATCGAATAACGATCGGAGAGCTCTGCTTTCAACGCGTCCAGCATCGCCACACCGTGATCGGCGAGCGCACGCGGGGACAAGCCGTCGCCCAACACGATGCCGATCTCGTCCTCGGAATGCGGCACCGCCGACAGATCCTTCGGCTGCCGACCCAGATCGGGCCGTCGCAGATACTCCGCACGACTGGTCGCCAGCGACGTCACCACCGACGGTGCACCGAGACCGACCTGCTCGACCCGGCCCACGAACTCCTCGACCTCGAGCGGCATGTGCACCGCATCGCGCGCGGCGGCATGTGCGGAGCGAAACTCGAGCACCCGCGTGGTCGGCAACGAATCACCGATGCGCCCCAGTCCGATCCGGGCCTGCGTCATCGCCCGCATCTCGCCCCAGAACTCTGTTTCCGATCGTTCCGCGGGCTCCACTCCTGCACTCCCTGGTCGTTCCGCGGGCTCCACTCCTGCACTCCCTGGTCGTTCCGCGGGCTCCACTCCTGCCACCTCCGATTCACCGGTCATCGCGCACTCATCAAGGCCCGTAGCGGTGAACCCGCGGCATCGACGTCGAGGACCCGGCCGTCGGCGTCCACCATGCCCAGACGGGAGAGCCACGACTCGAATTCCGGTGCCGGCCGCAGACCCAGAACCTGTCGGACGTAGAGCACGTCGTGGAAGCTCAGCGACTGGTATCCGAGCATGACGTCGTCGGCACCGGGAACCGCGATGACGAACGCGACTCCGGCCGCGCCGAGGAGCGTCAGCAGGGTGTCCATGTCGTCCTGGTCGGCCTCGGCGTGGTTGGTGTAGCAGACGTCCACTCCCATCGGCAGTCCAAGCAGCTTGCCGCAGAAGTGATCTTCCAGGCCCGCCCTGATGATCTGCTTGCCGTCGTACAGGTACTCGGGCCCGATGAATCCGACGACGGTGTTGATCAGTAACGGCTCGAGATCGCGGGCCACGGCGTACGCGCGCGTTTCGAGGGTCTGCTGATCGACGGGGCGGTCGCCGGTACCGATGTGCGCACCCGCCGACAATGCCGAACCCTGACCGGTTTCGAGATACATGACGTTGTTCCCGACGGTTCCGCGGTGCAGCGATCGGCCGGCCTCGTTGGCCTCCCGCAGCAGCGGAACGTTCACTCCGAAGCTCGAATTGGCTCCTTCGGTGCCCGCGATGGATTGGAAGACCAGATCGACCGGAACGCCCTTGTCGATCAGTTCCATCGTCGTTGTCACGTGCGAGAGAACGCACGACTGCGTCGGAATCTCGAAGCGTTGCCGAATCTCGTCGAGCAGATGCAGCAGGTCGGCCGTCGCCTGCGGTGAGTCGGTGGCCGGGTTGATCCCGATCACCGCGTCGCCCGATCCGAGCAACAGTCCGTCGAGCGTGGCCGCGGCGATTCCGCGGGGGTCGTCCGTCGGGTGATTGGGCTGGAGTCGCGTGGTCAGTGTTCCGGGCAGCCCTATCGTCGTACGGAACGCCGACGTCACCTGCGCGGCCCGCGACACCGCGATCAGATCCTGGTTCCGCATGATCTTGCTGACCGCCGCCACCATCTCCGGGGTCAGTCCGGCAGCAACCGAGCGCAACGTCGCCGCCGCGTTCGGCCCTGCGGTGACCTGCAGCAGCCAGTCCCGCAGCCCTCCGACGGTCAGGTGCGAGACCGCCCCGAACGCGATTCGGTCGTGTGAATCGATGATGAGCCGGGTGACCTCGTCGCTCTCGTACGGAACGAGCAGATCGTGCAGGAAGACATCGAGCGAGACCTCCGACAATGCCCACTGCGCTGCAGCTCGTTCGGCATCGGACTCGGCTGCGCAACCGGCCAATTCGTCTCCCGACCGCAGCGGGGTCGCCTTGGCCATCAGGTCCACCAGACCGTCGAAGGTGTAGGTGGTACCTGAGACCTGTTGGGTGTAGATCGTCATTCCAGTTCGGCCTCGGCCTCGGCCAGTGCGGCGAATTCCTCGTCCGGCGAATTCGCAACCAGATGATGCCTGCTGTAGATGCCGAAGTAGGCCATGAACGCGACGAACACGGCCAGGCACCACAGCGCCGCGGTGGAGTCGACGACGAAGGTGGCGACAACGGCGAGGGCTGCGATGACCAACGCGAATCCGGTGGTCACGACGCCGCCGGGGGTTCGGTACGGGCGTTCCATGTTCGGCTCGTTACGACGCAGCACGATGTGGCTGACCATCATCAGAACGTAACTCAGAGCCGCGCCGAACACGGCCATGTTGAGCAACATTCCGCCCTGACCGGTCAACGAGAGCAAGAAGCCGATGACGCCCGGCACGATCAACGCCAGTGTGGGGGCCTTGCGAGAGTTGGTGATGGACAGCGTCTTCGGCAGGTACCCGGCGCGCGAGAGCGCGAACAGCTGGCGTGAGTACGCGTACATGATCGAGAAGAACGACGCGACGAGTCCGGCCAGGCCGATGTAGTTGACGATCTTGCTCGCGGTTCCGTCACCGAGAGCTTCCACCAACGGGTTCCCCGATTCCTTGACGGCGTCGGCACCGCCGGCCCCGGTCACCAGGAACAGCACGACGGCACCGGTGACGAGCAGCACGCCCATGGCGGCGATGATGCCGCGCGGGACGTTCTTCGTCGGATCCTTGGCCTCTTCCGCGGCCAGCGGAACACCTTCGATGGCGAGGAAGAACCAGATGGCGAACGGAACGGCAGCCCAGATTCCGAGGTAGCCGAACGGCAGGAATCCGGAGGCTCCTGCGGCGTCGGTGGGGGCGATGTCGGTCAGGTTGCTCGCGTCGAACTGTCCGATGGCGGCGATGGCGAAGACCACGAGTCCGACCAGTGCGATTCCGGTGATGACGAACATGATCTTGAGGGCTTCGCCTGCGCCGGACAGATGGATCCCGATGAACACGGCGTAGACCACCAGGTAGACCCACCAGCCGTCGGTGATACCGAACAGTCCGAGTGATTCGACGTAGGCACCGATGAACGTGGCGATTGCCGCCGGGGCGATCGCGTACTCGATGAGAATGGCTGTGCCGGTGGCGAATCCGCCCCACGGCCCGAGCGCTCGGCGGGCGAAGGTGTAGCCACCGCCCGCTGCAGGCAGCGCCGAGGACATCTCTGCCATGCCGAGGACCATGGCCAGGTACATGCCCGCGATGATGATCGCCGCAATCAGGAGGCCACCGAAACCGCCCTCCGCGAGACCGAGGTTCCACCCCGAGTAATCGCCGGAGATGACGTAGCTGACTCCGAGGCCTGCCAGCAGGACCCAGCCCGCTGTCCCCTTCTTCAGGGTACGTTTGGCCAGGTAGTCACCGCCCTCGACGTGCGACCGAGTGCCCTCGTGAGAGCCGGATTTCGATTGAGACGACTGGGGGTCTACCACGGACATTGCAAGCCTCTCGTAGCAAGTTCGCTCGGAGCGGGGTCACGCCCGAGGGGACGATTCACAACACGTGTGGCGCGCGAATCGGTTCAAGATAGGCCCGTGATGTAAGCGCCGCGTCATCGGTGAGTGACGGGCGAATTACGTCAGGTTCCGACGGCGTTGACGTCGCCGATGTCTCCCTCGTCCGGTTCGGCGACTGTCAGTACCGCGTCCACCACAGCCCTGTTGGTTTCCAACTCACGCTCCAGCCGCCGGAGCGTGTGCGCGATGCGTGATTCTGCGAAATCACCGACGAGATCGACACTCGCCACCACGTAGATCTGTTTGGGACCGACGAACTCGATGCGCACGAATCTGACCGACGCCACCTCGGGAAGTTGCTCGATCCGCTGCACCACCGCGTTCCATAATGCTCTCGATCCTGGTTCGCCGGTCAGGAATCGGCGGTTTCGATCGATCAACACGAAGGCGACGATTCCGAGCAGTACACCCACCAGAATGGATCCGATGGCATCGAAGGCCGCGGACCCCGTCAGTTGATGCAACCCGATTCCCGCACCGGCGATCACGATGCCGATCAATGCGGCGCTGTCCTCCGCGAACACCGCGCGCAGCGTCGGATCCGAGGTCTCGAGTGCGTAGTCGAGGAAGTCCTTGTCGTATTCGGCCGCTTCACCGCGAATCTGCCGAACCGATTGCAGGAACGACACTCCCTCGAGCAGAAATGCGACGGCGAGCACCACATACGCGACGAGGTAGTTCTCGCTGCTCGATTCGCCGGCGAGCAACGAGGTGATGCCGTGCCACACCGATACCGCAGCACCGGCGACGAAGAGACCGATGGCTGCGAGCGTCGACCAGAAGTAGGTCTCGCGCCCGTAGCCGAGCGGCCGCCGATCGTCGGGCCCGCGCGAACCTCGACGATTGGCGACGAGCAGGAAGATCTCGTTACCGGTATCCGCCCACGAGTGCGCGGCTTCGGCAACCATCGACGCCGACCCGGTGAACACTGCGGCGAACGTCTTGGCGATCGCGACGCCGAGATTGGCGACGAATGCGATCACCACGGTACGCAGGCTTTCGCCGCCCTCGGCCGCGTCGGATTTCGATGAACTCTTCATCGCTCGCACTGTATGCGCTGCGCGCAGTGGTGCGGTTGTGTGCCACCTGCGGCATCCAACCGCACCACTGCCGCAGGCACTCAGCCCTGAAGCATCCCAGGGACGGGACACGCATCGACGGCCTCGGCGACCACCAAGGGGTCTGCGGGAACCTCCGGCCGTCGACCTTCTTCCCAGTCGACTCCCACCAGTGGTGGATGCTGCGCGAGAATGTCGTTCTCCTCGGCGGTGTATGCACGTCCGCGGCTGAGGAACCGCACTCCCTCGGGCGATTCGAGCGAGAATCCACCGCCGCGGCCGGGAACCACGTCGAGCACGAGCTGGGTGTGCTTCCACGCCTGGAACTGGGATCCCGAGATCCACACCGGCACACCGTCGCTCCCGGTCGGCAGGTCCTGTGGGACCTCACCGACCCCCAGTCGAAGGTCGATGTACCCCAGGAGAACGTCCCGGTCGCCGACGATGAATTCGCCTGCGGGATAACACATCGGCGACGACCCGTCACAGCATCCCCCGGACTGATGCATCATCAGTTCCCCGTGGATACCGCCGAGGCGACGGAGCAGGTCCATCGCCTCGACGGTGGTCTTCAGCCGCGCGGGCTGCGCAGCGCTGTTCATCAGAAGAAGCCCTGGGCCTTCTGGGCGTAGCTGACGAGCAGGTTCTTGGTCTGCTGGTAGTGATCGAGCATCATCTTGTGGTTCTCGCGGCCGATACCCGACTGCTTGTAGCCACCGAACGCGGCGTGCGCGGGGTACTGGTGGTAAGTGTTGGTCCACACGCGGCCGGCCTTGATGTCGCGTCCGGCTCGGTAGGCGACGCCGCCGTCGCGAGACCAGACGCCTGCGCCGAGTCCGTAGAGGGTGTCGTTGGCGATGTCGATGGCATCGTCGTAGTCCTTGAAGGACGTGACCGACACGACCGGGCCGAAGATCTCCTCCTGGAAGATGCGCATGTTGTTCTTGCCGGTGAA
Source organism: Rhodococcus sp. 14-2496-1d (assembly GCF_002259365.1). Classification (NCBI taxonomy): domain Bacteria; kingdom Bacillati; phylum Actinomycetota; class Actinomycetes; order Mycobacteriales; family Nocardiaceae; genus Rhodococcus; species Rhodococcus sp. 14-2496-1d. Next base: position 188,810 of record NZ_NPFV01000003.1, read on the forward strand.
GATCGTCGGCTGGACGTAGTAGCCACCGTTCAGATCTCCGCCGAGCTGCGCACGCTCACCGCCGGTGACGACCTGTGCGCCCTCGCCCTTGCCGATCTCGATGTACGAGAGAATCTTCTCGAGCTGATCGTTGGACGCCTGTGCGCCGATCATGGTCTCGGTGTCGAGCGGATCTCCCTGTCGCACAGCCTTGGTGCGGATGGCGGCCAAGGCGAGGAACTCGTCGAAGATGTCCGCCTGGATCAGCGAGCGCGACGGGCAGGTGCACACTTCACCCTGATTGAGGGCGAACATCGTGAAGCCCTCGAGCGCCTTGTCCTGGTAATCGTCGTTGGCCTGCAGCACGTCGGAGAAGAAGACGTTGGGGCTCTTGCCGCCGAGTTCGAGCGTCACCGGAATCAGGTTCTGCGACGCGTACTGCATGATGAGACGGCCGGTGGTGGTCTCCCCGGTGAAGGCGATCTTGGCGATGCGCGGGCTGGACGCCAGCGGCTTGCCTGCCTCGACTCCGAATCCGTTGACGATGTTGACGACGCCCGGAGGCAGGAGATCGCCGATGATCGAGATCAGGTGCAGGATCGATGCGGGAGTCTGCTCGGCGGGCTTGAGCACCACGGCATTTCCGGCCGCGAGAGCGGGCGCGAGCTTCCATACGGCCATGAGGATCGGGAAGTTCCACGGGATGATCTGCCCGACGACTCCGAGCGGCTCGTGGAAGTGATATGCCACTGTGTCGCTGTCGATCTCGGAGAGTGATCCCTCCTGCGCGCGGATGCAGCCGGCGAAGTAGCGGAAGTGATCGACGGCGAGCGGAATGTCGGCGTTGAGAGTCTCGCGAATCGGCTTGCCGTTGTCCCAGGACTCCGCCAGTGCGATGGACTCGAGGTTCTCGGCGATTCGGTCGGCGATCTTGTTGAGAATCACGGCGCGCTCGGCGGCGGAGGTCTTGCCCCATGCGGGCGCTGCGGCGTGTGCGGCATCGAGCGCGAGCTCGATGTCCTCGGACGTGGAGCGGGCGACCTCGCAGAAGTTCTCTCCGGTGACGGGAGTCGGGTTCTCGAAGTACTGACCCTTGACCGGCGGTACCCACTCGCCGCCGATCCAGTTGTCGTAACGCGCCTGGAACGACATGACGGAATCGGCGGAACCTGGACGGGAGTAGACGGACATTGAAAATCCTCCTGATCGACACGTGCTTCACAGTTGATGCGGTGTGTGATTCAGGACACTAGGGCTTGCAACGTTGCAACTACGTTGCCGATGCGACTGCATATGTGTTGCCGCTGCTGCCGGAGGTACCGACAGTGGCGACAGCGTCAGATTCCGAGTTCGCGGTCGAGGAGATCGATACGCGCACTGACCTGCCCGTACAGCGCGGAGTCTCGGCTCAGGGTGGCCCGGTAGGCCTCCCACGCGATCACGTCCGATCGACCGTGAATCGACGACGTCCACTGCGCCAGTAACACCGGATCTCCGAGTCGGAGCAACGCGGCCTGCATTCGGGACCGCAGTTCCTCGCGGATCTCCTCGATGCCGGGCGCGGACGATCCGGGCAGCACCGGTCCCGAGTAGATACGAAGAGCAGCCTCGACGTCGCCGCGGTCGAGGGCACGCCGGATGTCGCCGACGTCCGAGGACAGCTCGCCGACCAGACGGTAGGGCCGCGACGCCAGGCCGGCGGTACCGAATGCCTTGCGCAATCTCGACATCTCGGCGCGAATCGTCACCGAGTCCAGCTCCTGCTCGTCGAGCAGCACGGCGAGGTGGTCGGAGCTGAGCCCTTCGGGATGCTCACCGAGTAGAAGCAGTATCTCCGCGTGTCGCTGGGAGAGCGGTATCCGGCCGGAACCACGCACCACTCCCGGCCGTCCGGATCCGAGAACCTCGAGCCGAGGAGCAGTGTCGCCCAACGATTTCGGCGAGTTCATCAGATGCAGGCGCAATTCGGACTCGGCGGCGGCGACGGTGGCACGCACCAGCGAGAGCACCTCGGGCACCGCGACGCGCGGGCCACCGGTGATGTCGATCGCCCCCAGGATGTGGCCACTGGTGGGGTGGTGAACCGGTGCTGCCGAGCAGCTCCACTCGTGCACCGACCGAGAGAAATGCTCGGACGCGAAGATCTGCACACTGTGGTCGACTGCGAGCGCGGTACCGGGGGCATTGGTGCCCTTGTTCTCCTCGCTCCAATCGACCCCCTCGGCGAAGTCCATCGTGAGCGCTCGGTCCTTGGCTGCGGAGTCACCCTCGACCCACAGCAGCCGGCCTTCGGCATCGGAGATGGCGACGAGTAAGCCGGTGTCCGCCGCGTCCTCGACCAGCAGCTTTCGGATGACCGGACGAATGATCGCCATCGGATGCCCGTTGCGGTAGCGCTCGAGATCCGGCCCAGTCAATGCGGGGGTGTCGTTTCCGCCGTCGGGATCGACCCCCTTGGTGCGACTGCGCATCCACGAGTCGAGTACGACGGACCTCACCGTCGAACCGTGAGTACGGAGGTCGTCCACGAAAGATTGGTGGGCACTGGACATCTGGCGCGCGAGCACAGCGACGTCCTCGCCGGGACGCACTGCGACCCAGGGGTTGCCGCCACTGTCCGATCGGCTTGCCATTCGACGCTTCCTCCGTGACCTGTCCACATCGTTGTTACCCAGCTCACAGACCAGGATACAGCCGTGGCCGGCGCGCGCGGCTGTGGCCGGTCGCGCCGACCCCGGTTGCCTACTTCTTCTTGGCGCTCGACGTGATGATGTCGTTGCTGGTGTCACCACTCGACTTGGCCCGCTTGTCCGCGCGCTTGTCCTTGAGAGATTTGCCGGATTTCTTGGTCATCGTGTTGCGGGGCGATTTGTCCGACATGGCAGTAACCCATCTATCGGGGAACCCGAACGGTCCCCAGACCATGAACGCTACGCCTCGACACCCCTACTGTGGTCTGCAATCAAGGCCGCTGCGCGCTCGGCGAACATGATCGCCGTCGCATGCGGGCCGCGGCTGGGCACCACCGGAAACGCCGAGGTGTCGACGACGAGGACACCGTCGACACCGCGCACCCGGCAGTGGTCGTCGAGCACCGCCTCCGGGTCCGATTCCGGGCCCATCTTGGCGCTGCCGGACAGATGCAGGGAGGTACCGAGTGCCGCGAGGGGGTCGTCGATCGCGGGCACATCGACGGTCTCCGCCATGATCGGCGACGCCAGTAGATCGCGCGCGAGTTCGACGCCCTCGCGCATAGCGCGCCGGTCGACCTCCGATTCGAGATAGCGGTATCGCACGTCCGGGGACTCGAACGGATCCAAGCTTCGCAGCGTGATGCTCCCTCGTGCCGTCGAGCGCATGAGGCCGACACCGAACACGTGCGGCCCACGCGAAAGACCGGAGATCAATCGATCGAATCTCCTGGTGTACGGCCTGATCTCGACGTCGCCCGAGTGCAACACCGCTTCCAGAGCACGAGATACCGTCGAGAATTCTTCGGTCGTCGCTACCGGAACGGCAACCTCGGGGTGGTCGCTGAAGCCACGGCCGACGCCCGGACTGTCGGAGATCACCGGAATCCCGAGCGCAACACTGCTTTCGGCCGGACCGATGCCGGATCGAAGCAGCAACGCGGGGGTGTGCACAGCACCAGCAGACAGAATCACCCTGTCGGACTTCACGATACTGCGTACACCGTCGACGATGATCTCGACCCCGGCCACCCTGTTTTTCTCGAACATCAACGACGACACCGTCGTATTCCCTTGTACCCGTAAGTTCTTTCGATCGATGACCGGCAGAAGGTATGCCAGAGCGGCACTTACACGGGTACCGTTTCGGATGTTCGACGGAACTGCGCCCACTCCTCCCACGGCCGCGTCGGGTGCGTTCATGTCCTCGTGCAATCGAAAACCTGCGTTCGCGGCCGCCTGCACGAACGATGCGGTCAGCGGATGTCGGTCCTGCTCCGACGTGCGCGAGACCGGCATCGGCCCGCGGGAACCGTGCCACCGATCGACCGCGTCGGCATCGAGATCGGTTTCGGAGCCGATGTAGAACGGCAGCACCTGATCGAACGACCACAACGACTGCGGCCAGGCATCGAAGTCACCCGGCGTGGCGCGGACGAAGTAGCCGCCGTTCACTGCGCCGGAGCCTCCCAGCACCCGGCCTCGCGCGATCGTCCGGGACACACCGGCCGCGAGTTCGGCCGTATAGGTTCCCACCCATTCGCTACCGGGGCCGATGGGAAGTATCGACGCGTCGAGCACGGCCGCCGGAACGTCGGCGACGCTGTGGAACGCAGGCCCGGCCTCGAGCAACAGCACCGACCGATCGGGGTTCTCACTGAGCCTCGATGCGAGAACGCAGCCGCAGGAACCACCTCCGACGACGATGACGTCGGCGAACTCGATCGGATTCACACCGTCGACGGAGCAGACCGGGGTGGCACCACGTCAGCCGTCGAGGCGGGGCTTGAGGGCGTCGACGCTGCGGGCGGACAGTGCACCGTGCCACAGCCCCGCTCCGTAGGCGACGTCATCGGCTCGTTTGTAGAAGGCATAACGCACCGGATCGAGACCGCCGGGCTCCCGGTGCTTGTACCAATCCGAGAACGCCTCTGCCACAGCCAATCCCAGTGCGATTCTACGAATACGACTCGACAACAAGACGGCGAGCAGGGTGATCGGCCAATAGTGCCGACACAGGGCCGACGCCAGTTGCCACAACCCCGCCACGAAACCCTCGGCCGCGAGGATGGCCGCGATCCGAGTGGGCTGGTCCAGACCGACGAACATCCTGCGCAGACGAACGATCGTCACGCCGAGTGTGGCGGCAGCGCCGACAAGACCGATCCGCGTCAGACTCGCCGCGAGCAGACATGCAACCAACGTCCACGGGGACATCGCGATGGGCGGCACCATTCCCGGATGACGTGCCGACAACGGTGTGGCACCGGTGCCGTAGAACAGCTTGCGGGCGAACCATTCGGCGAAGGTGACGCGATGCTCGTGCGCGACGTGGGCGACGGGTTCGTAGCGCAGCCTCCACCCCGCTTCCTGCAATCGCCAGCACAGGTCCACGTCTTCGGCCACGTGCATCGACTCGTCGAATCCGTCGCAGTCCATCGCCACCGACCGACGCATCAACATCGCGGCGCTGGGAACGTACGACACCGAACTGCCTGCCCGTACCGCCGCTTCCTTGCGACCCAGGTCGAGCGACGAGCGGGCATGTTCGTACCTGGCCAGCGCACTGCCCTCGGGCTCGAGTGCGACGATGCGGGGGGCCACCAGGGCGACCGCCGGATCCGAGAAGTGGCCGAGCATCACCTCCAGCCACCCCTTACGTGGCACGACGTCGGAGTCCAAGAAGGCTACGAAATCCGTTGTTGCACATCGCAAGCCAGTGTTTCGTGCGGCAGCAGGTCCACGTGAGCGCTCGTGCCGCAGCACCGTCATGCTGCCCACGCTCCAGGAGATCCGCGGTACGGCGACCGGCACGTCCGAACCGTCGTCGACGATGATGACATGCAGCCCGTGGAGCGACGCGATCAAGCGCTCCAACCCCGCCTCGTTGTTCTTGAGCGGCACGACGACGGTGACGTCGCTCGGCGAGGGAATCGACATCGGCCGCGGATTCCCGACTCCGGAGTCGAGCAATTTGCGGGCCACGAGCGCGGACTGCGAGTCGGTCACTTCGATGAACCCGTCGCCGATCATGGCCGCAGCGGTCGGTGCCAGCTTGAGCATGCGGGTCGGTGAACCACCGATCAGGACGCGCCCTTCGGAGAAAGTACGTACGCGTGGATCGACTCGCACCCCGAAGCCGTCAGGCAACCGACCTTCACCCATCAGGAGATCGTAAGCGGACAAGCCGCCGGAGCGTCGGCCACCCGAGAAATCGGACGGAACATACCTGTTCCCCGTTTTCCGCAGCTTCTGCTCGGGGTCGCGACCAGGCGTTTCACCGGGTTCGGTCATGAGATCACGCCCTGCTCGGAGGGACTCCATCGCCCGACTGCATCGGCCGCTCGGGTGCACATCTGCTCGAAGGCGCGACGCCCTTCCTCCGCATCGGCCCCGGTCGGATCGCCGAGCACGCCGTTGGCGGTGACCGGAGCCAATCCACCGTCGCGAAGTGCCGGGAGCAGGGCGGCGATATCGGTCACATTTCCCACCTGCGCCTTCGTCATGTCCACCGCCTCGGGCGAAAGATGCAGCAGCAACGACGTTTCGGTCCGGCCTGCGTGAGCATCTGCTCCGGGTATCGCGCACGGAAACCACACGACATTGCGGCCCTCGTACCGGAGCTGCAGCACTGCGGTCCGCACCGTCGGTGCGTTTCCGCCGTGGCCGTTGACGAACACCACCCGCTCGGCCCACCGGCAGGCGGAGCGTCCGTACTCCACCAGAAGCGTTTCGAGCGCGGCCGCACCGATCGAGACGGTGCCGGGAAATCCTTCGTGCTCACCACTGGCTCCGTACGCGATCGGCGGGGCAACGGTTGCATGCGGAACGGTTCGCGCCACGGCGTCGGCGATACGAGTGTCGGTGTCGAGGGGAAGGTGCGGTCCGTGCTGCTCGATCGAACCGACCGGCACGACGAGGGTTCTCGACCGGTCGACGTCCGGCCAGTACTGAGCACCGAGTGAGTCCCTGGACATGGATGCAGATGATATCGGATGGAACGAAGCCGTCACGCCGCCGAAACACACGGTCGTTAATCTTCCATTCGTGCCACCCCGCCGTCGGTCCATATTGCTCTCGCAATTGTCGATATCGGCACCCGGTGGCCCGCAGCCGTCGATCCTGCGCGAATTGCGTCGGGTAATTCTCGCGGGCGACGCTCCACCGAATACCCCTATTCCGCTCAACGAAGTGGCCGAACTGTTCGGGGTGAGCAGAATACCGGTGCGCGAGTCCCTCAAGACGCTGATCGGCGAGGGCTTGGTCGATCATCGGCCGAATCTCGGCTACACGGTCGCCCAATTGACCGCGGCCGAACTACGCGAAATGTACATCGTCCGAGAGGTTCTGGAGACTGCAGCGCTGCCGATCGCCGTCGAATTCGCCACCGATGCCGACCGTGAACACCTCATCGAGATCAATCGGCAGCTCGAAGCGTCACTGGCTCGCGACGACTCGCGGGAGTATCACCGACTCTCACGTGAATTCCATCTGTCCCTGACGCGGCCTTCTCGGATGCACCGGTTGCTGCACATGCTCGAATCCGCCTGGAACATCACCGAACCCGTGCAGCCGATGGTGCATGTCGCCGGTTCCGACAGGGCATCACTGCACAGCGACCACGCCGATATGCTCACGGCATTCCTGGACGGTGATTCCGCGGGACTGCTCGGCGCAGCACAACATCACCACACGCGTCTCAATTCGGTCATTTCGACACTGTCGAACGACCATGGATTGTTTGCCGATCCGCCGTCGGAATAGCCGAGGGACGAATCCGAAAGATATATCGCTCGCGTCACGAGTGCGCAACACTGCGCCGCTAGCTTTTCCTCATTCGCTCGTTCACCTCCTTCGTTCACCTCAATGCCATGCCGTCAGGAGCATCGATGACAGATACAGCGCACGGTCCCGCTCAAACGGGAGATCTCGTGGAAGCCGCGGGCCACCCCGTCGGCGGTGGCCTGATCAAGGACAGCTACGACCCGCGGCTGACCAACGAGGATCTCGCTCCGCTGAAGAAGCAGACGTGGACCTCGTACAATCTCTTCGCCTTCTGGATGTCCGACGTGCACTCGGTCGGTGGCTACGTGACCGCGGGCAGCCTGTTCGCGCTCGGCTTGGCCAGTTGGCAGGTGCTGATCGCGCTGCTCGTCGGCATCACGATCGTGTACTTCTTCTGCAACCTCGTCGCCAAGCCGAGCCAGGTGTCCGGAGTTCCGTATCCGGTCATCTGCCGCAGTGTCTTCGGTGTTCTCGGTGCCAACATTCCGGCGATCATTCGTGGCTTGATCGCCGTGGCCTGGTACGGAATTCAGACATTCCTGGCCTCGGCCGCTCTCGACATCGTGTTGATCAAGCTGTTCCCGTCTCTCGCTCCGTATGCCGTCACCGCCGACTACGGTTTCGCCGGACTCTCGCTGCTCGGCTGGGCGAGCTTCCTGTTTCTCTGGGTCGTCCAAGCGGCGGTGTTCTGGCGGGGCATGGAGTCCATTCGCAAGTTCATCGACTTCTGCGGCCCCGCTGTCTACGTCGTGATGTTCATGCTGTGCGGCTACCTCATCTGGAAAGCCGGCTGGGGCGCAATCGATCTGAACCTCGGAGAAGTCGAGCACACGGGTCTGAGCTCCATTCCGGTCATGCTCGGTGCGATCGCTCTCGTGGTGTCCTACTTCTCGGGCCCCATGCTCAACTTCGGCGACTTCTCGCGTTACGGAAAGTCCTACGCCGCCGTGAAGAAGGGCAACTTCCTCGGTCTACCGGTGAACTTCCTGGTCTTCTCGATACTCGTCGTCGTCACTGCGTCGTTGACGCTTCCGGTGTTCGGTGAACTGATCACCGACCCGGTCGAGACCGTGGCACGGATCGATAGCACGTTCGCCATCGTCCTGGGCGCGCTGACCTTCACGATCGCCACCATCGGTATCAACATCGTCGCCAACTTCATCTCCCCTGCATTCGATTTCTCGAACGTCAGCCCCCAGCGCATCAGCTGGCGCGCGGGCGGAATGATCGCCGCCATCGGCTCGGTGCTGATCACGCCGTGGAACCTCTACAACAACCCCGACGTCATCCACTTGACGCTCGAGACCCTCGGTGCATTCATCGGACCACTGTTCGGCATCCTCATCGCCGACTACTACCTCGTCCGCAAGCAGAAGGTCGTCGTCGACGAGCTGTTCTCGATGTCGTCCACCGGGCTGTACTGGTACTCCAAGGGTTACAACCCGGCGGCGGTGTACTCCACCGTCGTCGGCGCGCTGGTCGCGATGTTCACCGTCCTCTTCAACGGGGCCATCGACGGCATGGAGATCGCCGGCATGTCGACGGCGTCGAAGTACAGCTGGTTCATCGGCTGCGGTATCGGATTCGTCATGTACTTCTACCTGGCGACACGAACCAAGCTGGCTGTCACCAACTTCGACGCCCCAGCGACGGCTTAGGATTTCTTCCGTGCTCATCAAGGTCATCAATCCGAACACCACCAGTTCGATGACCGCAACGATCGGTGACTGTGCCCGGGCCGTGGTCGGCCCGGGCACGGTCGTCGATGCGGTCAGCCCCTCGATGGGGCCCGTGTCCATCGAAAGTCATGTCGACGAAGCACTCAGTGTCCCAGGCATTCTCGCCGAGATCGCCCGGGGCGAGGCCGCTGGGGTCGACGGTTACGTCATCGCCTGCTTCGGAGATCCCGGCATCGACGCGGCCCGCGAGCTGGCGGCCGGGCCGGTCGTCGGTATCGCCGAGGCAGCCATGCACGCCGCGAGTTTCCTGGGTCGAGGTTTCAGCGTCGTCACCACACTCGGACGCACCATCGGACGTGCCCAGGATCTGGCGAACCACTATGGCTTCGGACGCCACTGCCTCGGCATTCATGCGTGCGAACTGCCGGTCCTCGATCTCGAGACCGATCCCGACGCCCGCAAGATCGTCACCGAGGCGTGCCGCGTCGCCGTCGAGACGGACGGTAGCGATGCTGTGGTTCTCGGCTGCGCGGGTATGGCCGATCTGTGCCGACACATTTCGGCCGAAATCGGAGTACCGGTGGTCGACGGCGTGGCCGCGGGAACGTTGTTCGTGCAGTCCCTGGTCTCGCTGGGACTGAGCACCGGAAAGCGCGGCGAGTTCGCTACGCCACCGGCCAAGCTCTACACAGGAATGCTCGAGGGATTCAGTAGGCAGTAGCGCCCGAAATCCACCGGAGTGCAATTTCTCGATCCGATCGCAAGATCGATGCACTCGAACAACTACTTGACCGCGTCCACTTCTACCTCGACGAGCCAGCCCGGAACCGGAAGCGAGGCGACCTCCAACGCGAATCGGGAAGGTCGCGCGGAGTTGCGTTCCAGCGGTGCCGCAGGCTCCGCGCTACCGAGCGGAACGAGTTCTGTCTCATCCGTATCGAGATTCGTATTTGCGAAGAACTGCCGATAAGCACGGTTCCAGCCCGCATAATCGGCGATGTCGGTGCCGGGCGCGTTGTCGAGAAACACGCGCATCGTCACGACGTCCTCGAGTGTGTAGCCCTCTTGTTCGAGGTTGTCGCGGATCTTCTTCAGTACGTTGATGCCTTGTGCTTCGGTGACTGTGACACCTGGAGGCAACGTGCCACCCGGGAACTCTTCGGTGTCGATGTAGGACTCGGGGGTACCGGTCGCAGCAGCGTCGTTCATGGCTGTACCTCCGATACCGCTGGTCTTGTATACAGTTGCATCGCCGGATATCTCGACGCCTTGCGCGATCATCGGGTTGTCCTCGCCGGGTTCGATCACCGACCGTGCGCCCGCGGTGGTTTCGGTTGTGTCGCCCGAGGCCTCGGAATCCGAGGAGCATGCTGCGGTGAACAGAATGGTTCCCGCTGCTGCAGCGGCGATGAGTGAGCGAGTGACGTGTGACAACGTGGTGCCTTTCGACAGGTATGGGATTTCGATCAGGACGTGGTGACGCGCTCGTGCAGCGCGGTGACGACCTGGCGAGCCGATGTGAAGGCACCGTGCTGCCAGGCAATTGCATTGGAGAGGTGATCGCCTGCGAAATAGATTCGCTCGACAGGTGCGAGCAGTTTCTCGTATTCCGGCGTGGCGGCACCGCCGTGCGAACCATCCGACCCCTCCCAATTGGCCCACGCACTCTCCGAATACTTGGTACGACGCCAACTGCCGGAGAAGGAACTCACGATATCGCGGGTGTATTTGTCGCCGTGAATCATGGATCCTTCGGCGATTGCTTTCGCCAACCTTTGCTTGTGAGTGAGGGATTCGAAGGCCTGATGCCTCTTGCCGCTGTTGTAGTACCCGACGACGACACCGCGATCGGAGTTGTAGTGGTCGTACGGGAACATGATTTGCGAAATGTCGAGGTCGGTGTTGCTGGCACCCCCGTAGATGCGCTCGTCGGTCTCCCACCATCGGCGTGAGTACTCGATCCCGAGCTTGCCCGACGAGAACGGCTTGGCCGCTCTGTTCGCCGCCAACACGTCTGCGGGTAGATTCGTATCGAGGCGTCCGATCAGGTTGGGTGGAATCGTGCAGATCAGGTAGTCGGCGTCGATCGATTCCGCTGTTCCGTCTTTCGTGTATTCGACGGCGACGCGCTCGCCGGCGTTCTTCATCGACGTGACCTCGGCTCCGTAGACGATGTTGTCGACGCCGATCGACTCCTCGAAGGCGTAGTAGATTCGGTCCATGCCACCGACAGGTGAGAACATCAACATCGCTTGGTCGTAACCGAACTCGAAGCTGAAGTTGCGGCCTATCCCGCTGCGGATGACGTCGGACATGCTGTGCGGCTTCGTTTCGGCACCGAAGTCGACACCTGCGCCCGGTTCGGACGAATAGCCGCGCCGCGTCGATCCGAGATACCGCCCGTCATCGGACAGGTCACCGAAATCGCTGAGGAACTCGGACAGGGCGTCCTTGTCGTCGCGGCTGAGCACGTCGTCCAGAGCACCCCGGTTTGCGGCTTTCTGAAGCAGTTCCGACATGTATCCGTACGTGTCTGCTTTCGCCGCTCGGTAGCTCACCGACTGCTGATTGAGCGCCGTGTCGCTCTTGTAGTTGACTACGGTGTTGGCATTTTGATTGCCGAATGTCTGGAGCTCGACACCGAGCTCCTTGCAGTAGTCCATCGTGATGTGGCTCTGCGGTATTCGGGTCGCGCCGACGTTGTAGAAGTGGCCGTCGGAGAACGTGCACGTTTGAGTTTCCCCGTTCAGATCCGTCTCCTCGGCACCACCGCGGACAGACCACACACGGCCGCCCGGCCGGTTCCTCGCTTCGAGAATCGTCACCGAGTATCCCGCTTTGCGGAGCTCGTAACTCGCACACAGTCCTGCAGGACCACCGCCGAGCACGACCACCGAAGGACTTCCCTCGACCCTCCCGATCAGGTCGGACCTCGCCGGCGGTCTGAACCGTGTGGGCACCGCCTGAGCGGATGGAGCGAGGCCGATCGTCGACATCGCTCCATAGGCGAGCCCGGCCCCTCCCGTGACTCCGAGACCTCGCATGAACGATCTCCGTGTTACTGGCAATTCATGCTCCCATTCGTGCTGCCCGGTGCCTCGGTGATCCGGGATCGAAAAGTTTCGAGTGCAATCCTGAACGGCAGGTAATTCGGGAAGATCAACCTCGGGAAACCATCGAGAAAGCGCGAGTGAGAACGGACAGGATTTCGGACGAGGCATTCCCACTCGTACGGTTCCAGCTGATTCATGTTCGCAATGCCCGTGCAACATGCGCCCACTATTTTCGGCAACCATGTCCGCACTCGAGCACGCGATCGCCAGGTCGTTCTCTGCCGGTGAGCCGGCGCAGCCCGCACTGTCACCTCTCCGCGCGCTCGGAAGGCGACAGCTGTCAGGGGTCGAGGTACTCGCCCAGTCGATCGCCACTACTGCACCCGCTGCATCGATGGTGGTGCTGCCCATCGCCATGCTGACGAACGACACAATGCTCGGAGGTGTGTTGACGATCGCTGCCGCGACGATCGTCGTATCGCTCATCGCATTCTGTATTTCGCAGTTCACCCGCAGGCTCGCCGCATCCGGAGGGTTGTACAGCTTCACCTTCCACGGCGCGCGAGCTCGCGCTGCGCTCACCGTCGGTACTGCCATGCTCGTGAAGTACTGCGCCAGTGGAGCGCTGACTCTCTACAGCGGCGGCCAGGCCGTCATGACTGTGCTCGACCAGTTCCACATCGATGCGCGCGGAGGCATTCCTACGATCACCATCTACCTGCTGATCGCCGCATCGATCCTGGCCTGTCTGCTGCGCGGTGTCAGGTTCGCCGCAACGGCGATACTCGTCGTCGAAGTATGTTCACTGGTTTTCATCCTCGTACTGCTGATGATTCCCGATGGTGCGGGCCGCGCAGTCGATGTGGAGACCGCAGAGTCGTCACACGGGCTACTGCTGGTCGCGCTGGCGGCGATGTTCTCACTGGCAGGCTTCGAGAGCGCCGCGTTCTTTGCTCCCGAGGCACGTCGCCCGCTCGTCAACGTCACTCGCACTGTGATGCTCACCCCCATCATCTGCGGAACACTGTTCACCTTCGCTGCGTGGGCTGTGTGGTCCGGCCGAGGCAGCACTCTCATCGAGGCGTACCTGCACGGTTCGTCCACCGGCATCGATCCGTCGCTCGTGATCGCGGTGAACGTAGGACTGAGTTGCTCGTGGCTGGCCTCCTCGATGGCCTCCTCCAATGCGGCGTCTCGCTTGGTCTACACGCTGGGGATCGAAAGGGTGATACCCCGAATATTCGGCTCTGTTCACCGACGATTCCGCACTCCGTCCGTGGCGCTGGTCTGTGTTGTCGTCGGCTTCGCTTCGGCCAGTATCCTGTTCTCGGTCGTGTCGGAAGGGCCGCTGATCGACAACGTAAAACTTGCTGCCCGCGCCGCCCTGATCGTCGGATACGTACTCGTCGCGGTCGCCGCCGTATTGTTCCTGCGCCGCATCGGTGAACTCGAGACACCTGTTGTCGTCGCAGCCGCGCTCGCCTCGGGCTGCGGCGTCGGGGTCCTGATGCTGCTGTTGTTCACCGACGGGATCACCGACAACCTCGTTCTGATCTCGGTGTTCTCGGTCATTGCACTGTCCGGAACGATATGGGCCTCGTGGCTGCGTACGCGCTCACCTCTCGGCCTTCGATCCATCGGTGTGTTCGACAGCGCGGAAACCACGGACGTGCTGCCCGGTTCCGCGTCCTACGGTGAGAACTCCCGTGGCGCTGTCGCTTTGGTCAAGCAGCCGCGCAGGGAGCGATGACAGTGGCCGTGCGTACACCGCGGGTCGCCGAGGTCTCGGGTCACGAGCCGCGCGCAGTACAGAAAGCGCTCGCTCTCCTCGAAGCCGTCGCACACATCGGACCAGGGGCGAGCGCCAAGGAGATCGCACAGGCAACAGGGGTTGCGCCCGCAACTGCATACAGGCTGCTCAATCTGTTGGTCGCAGACGGGTACCTCGTACGCATCGACGACCTTTCCGGGTTCGCGCTCGGTCGACGTACGCGCGAACTCGCGGGACCCGATCCCGGTCACGATCCCGATTCCATTCGCCGCGACGTGTTGGACAGTCTGCGATCCCACATTCGATTCGGTGTGTACCTCGCGTCGTACGAAGGCGGCCGCATCAGTCTGGTGGATCGAGATCCGGACCACGATTTGGTCGCAGAGAGCGCCATCTTGATACATCCCCATGCATCGGCCATCGGAAAAATGATGCTGGCACGTCGCTCCGAGACCCTCCCGACCGGGAAACTGCGGGTTTTCACGTCACACACCATCGCCGACAGCAACGCACTGTCCGCGGAGCTGACCCGAGTTCGCACGTCGGACCTCGCCACCGAAACCGACGAGATGAGAATCGGGCGTTCGGCCATTGCGGTTCCACTTCGAGACGAATCGGGCTCGGTCAGTGGATGTCTGGCAGCGATCGGCAAGACCGGACGACTACGGACGGACGACTCCGATCTGATCGATCTGCTCCGAGCATCAACGGGGAGGCTGCGCCCATGACAGTCCAATTCAGCGACGAACGGACGCGATCGTGTAGCCGATCGCTCCGCCGGCGACCAGCACGCCGACGAGCAGCAACACAACCTGCAGAGCAGTCGACATCGAGTCCTCGAACGACGCTACGTAAACCACGACACAGGACGCAACGATCGCGATGAGAGCAGACAGTGTCGGGGGGGACCTTCGGAGACTTGTCGGTCATGGTGCCAGTACACCATCTCCGAGTCCATCAGGTCTCGCACAACCTCCGATAGGCAACACCGGGTAGGTACTGTGCCCATTCGGTTTCCGTCACCACCGACCCCCCGGATTCGCACAGCTGAGTACGAACCGCGTCGGGGTCGGTCCGCCAGATGCGGACATCGCGAGCCGTGCCACCGCCGAACAGCACTCGTCCGTCCGCGGCGAACACAGCATCGTTGACGCGCATGCCATACGCGGTGAGGGCAGCGTACTGCGATGGCGCGGCACGGTCCGTGACATTCCACAGCCACACCGAGGATCCCCCGTCGCCCGCGGCCAACCGCGTGCCGGACCGATCGAACGAGAGCGAGTAGATCGGGCTGGAGGGTCCGACGATGCGAGATAGGTGTTGCGGGGCAGCCGTATTCGTCATGTCCCACAGTCGAATCGAACGATCCGCACCGCCGGCGGCGAGAGTTCGCCCATCCGGTGAGATGGCCACGGCCTGGACGTAGCCACCGAATCCGCCGAGTGTGGTCGTGCGGCGCGGGTCGGTCGGGTTGCTGATATCCCACAGTTCGACCACGCCCCCGACGCTGGCGATGGCCAGTACCGAGCCGTCGGGAGACAGCGCCATGCCCGCCGGATAGTTCCCGGCCTGCAGGGTCGACATCTTCATCGGGGCAGCCGGATCCTGGAGCGACCACACCGACACGTCGTTCGAGTTCTGACCGGACGCGACCAACATCGTCCCCGAGCGATCGAACGCCAGCACCGCGGTCAGGCTGCCGGTCGCCTCCCGGACGAAACCCAGGGCCACCGGATCGTCGAGATCGGTTGTGTCCCAAAGCTGAAATCCCCCAGTTGCGGTGCCGACCGCGGCCAGAGTGCCATCGGCCGTGAGCGCCACCGCACCCGTCTGCGCCATTCCGTCACCGAGGACCAACGGCTTCGACGGCACCGGATGCTCCACGTCCTCGACATCCCAGAGGGTTGTTGCGGACGCGCGACGACCTGCACCGACCAGTAGCCGGGTGCCCGCTGCACCGACAGGATTCTGGAAGATCGTGTCTCCGGCGTCCACGAGGGCCGGACCCGGAAGCGGCCAGATTCGGGTTGTGCCATCACCACTGGCGGTCACGATCGACGAGCGATCCGGCGTGAATGCCAGCGAACTCACCTCGATCGGACCGGGAAGCGTGAGCTGCAGCGTCCCCGATGCGGCGTCCCATACCTTGGACGAATTGTCCGAGCTCGCCGCAGCGATCTGGATTCCGTCGCCGCTGAACGCGACATCGTTGACGTAGCTGGTGAATCCCGTCAACGCAGGCAGAGGAGAAAGTCCGCCCGCGTCGACGGCCCACCGCAGAACCTCACGACCGGTGGTACCCGCTGTCAACGTCCTGCTGTCGGGAGAAAATGCCAACTGCAGTGCGGTGTAGGTGGATCCGTCCGAGGGGACGTCGATCAACGGCACTGTGGGGGCTGCCGGAGACGAGGTCAGCTGCCTCGCGTCCCACAATCGCAGCGCGCGGCCTGCACCGACCGTCACCAGGTACCGGCCGTCCGGGCTGAATTCCGTGGCCGACGGCGAACCTGGTTGGGCGATTTCACCGACCGTGCGGGGCGTGGCGGGTTCTGCCACGTGGAGAAGAGGCAATCTGTCGTCCTGGGTGCCGACGAGCAGAAATCGTCCGTCCGGCGAGAAGGACAGGTTCCCTACACCGACCACATCCGTGCTCGACAACTTCGTCGGTGTCGCCGGGTCCGATACATCCCACAGCTCGACACCGAAGGTTCCACCGACAGCGATGACTCCTCCGCGCGGATCGAACGTCAGCACCCGCGAGTCACGCGTGACTATCTCACCGAGCCGCGCATGGCCGTCGGCGAGCGACCACATCCGCACGTGCCCGTCGGAACCGCCTGTTGCCACCATGACTCCGCGTGGGTCGACCGCGGTCACGGCATTGCCCTCGACACCGAGCAGCCGCACCGGAGTATGAATCGCCGAGGAATCGAGCAGTGCCGATCGCGCCTCGGACGTTCGGTCCACCTCGTAGGACGCCAGCGCGAAGTAGGCCGCCAGGCCGGGATCCTGCGTTCGTAATTGCTGCGTGACGCCGGCGATCTGACGCGAGACGGCTTCGGCCTCGGCGTGTTCGGCCTCGAGCCGTCCGGCATTCGCGTCCGATCGGGCGACGAACGCCGTCACTGCCAGTGTCACCGACAGTACGGTCAGAATCGCCAGTGCGGTGACGAGCGTTTCCAGGGTGCGTCGTCGACGTCGGTCGTTTCTGTACTGTTGCTCGACTCGATTCGCGCTCGCTTCGAGGTAGAGCTTCTCGGTGGAGTTGAGGTCGCGCCGACGCACCGGTCCGACGGATTCCTGTACCACCAGCAGCCTGGACTCCGGCAACAGCGAGCCCTCGTCGCGGTCGTTGTTCTCCCACAGTTCGGCCGCCTGGGTGAGCCGACGGTGTTCGACCAGCCACTGACGGTCGTCGTCGAGCCACTCACGCAGCCGCTTCCATGCCGTGAGCAACGCCTCGTGCGTCACCTGGACCGTCTCTTCGTCGACGGTCAGCAGTCTGCGCGCGGCGAACCGTTCGATGACGACATCGACGTCGGTGACCACGTTCATGTCGTCGTCTCCGTGGAACAGCTCGACACGATCGACGCGGCGACGAGTGACCACGTCGTCGTCGAGATTGACCAGACGCATGAAGATGCGGCGTGCTTCGCGCTGCTGCTCGAACGTCAAGGCGGAGAACACTTCCTCGGCGCTCTGGCCGACCGCTCCGCCGATTCCGCCGGTTGCGAGATAGTCCTCGACGGTCAGCGTCCTTCCGCTCGAGACCTGCCACGTTGTCAGCAATGCGTGCGAGAGCAACGGCAGGGCACCCGAGTCGTGGGCGAACTGCGATCCACGCGGACCCAACTCCCCGACCAGTACCTGTACGAGAGCATCGTCGACGGTGACTCCCGCCTTCGCTGCAGGCGAGACGATGACTTCCCGCAACTGCGATTCGGTGAGGCGGCCGACGACCACAGGGTTGTCGGCCAGTCCGGCCAGCAGAGCATCCTCCGACACGGCGTTCTGGTAGAAGTCGGCCCGCAGACCGATGACGAGGACCGACCCGGAGTCGGTCGAGGCGGAGGCCGCACGAAGAAAGTTCTCGCGCTCGCGCGCTGTCGCCAGCGTCCACAACTCCTCGGCCTGATCCAGAACGACGACCGATCCCGACGCGAACGACCCGACTCGTTCGGGAAAGGCACGGATATCGCCCACGCCCGAACAGATTTCCGAACCGGCGAACCTCGATGCCAGGCCGGCGCGCAGCAGCGAGGACTTCCCCGAGCCCGATGCACCGACGACGAAGACGATTCCTCCACCGTTGTCGAGAGCACCGCGGACGCGCGTGCTCAGACGGTCGATGACGTCGTCGCGTCCGAAGAACCACTCCGAATCGGCGGTCCCGAACGCCTCCAGGCCCTTGTACGGTGGGCTGCCCTTCGCCGGGTCGACCGTGCGCCTGCCCGAGACGGACCGCACCCTCGACACCGCATCCCACCACCGCGCCCGCTCGTACTCGTCGTCGACTCCGCAGGCGACCAGGACCGCGGCGAACATCTCGGCGCTGGCCTTCGTGGGTACGTGGTGACCGGAGAACCAGCCGCTGATCGTGCCGTGCAGGCCACCGGAACGCTCGACGATGTCGCGGACCGTGGCATTCGCCTGGATCCTGATCACACGCAACGCCGCGGCGAATTCGGTGCGATCCGAGATCGACGAGGGATCCGGGCGATCGGAGGTCATGGGCGAAAACTATAGAGCCGGCAGATCATGCACCGATGCCTCGAACAGCCCACTGAGCAGGACAAACAGCAAATTGCTGCGTTTGAATGACGCACACGTGGAACCCGGAGTCGTCCGTATTGACCTTGTATGGACTTGCGCGCACAGCTGGATCCGCGACGCCATTGCTTCGACGATGGACGCTGAGGTCGGGGATGGACGGATACACGAGGGGGAGAATTTTCGTGCTCGAGCAGACGTCGGCATCGGCGGTACATCACCCGTTTCGAAGGCCGAGAGAGTTTCCACCCACTGCACTCCCGACACCGACCGACACTCGTCGCCCCAAGCCTGCGTTGAGCGCGCGCGAGATCGAGGTCATGCTGGCCTGGTTCGCCTCCGACTCGAAAACGGTCGCAGCTCGGTCCGTCTACATATCGGTGGGCACGATCAACACACACATCACCCGGGTCCGACAGAAGTACGCGGCAGTGGGCCGCAGCGCGCCGACGAAGGCGGCCCTGTTCGCCCGCGCCCTGCAGGACGGTCACACTCAACTGTCCGATTGGTGACCGCCGATGCGGCTGCCCCTCGCGCGGGATGGCCGGGCGCGAATCACCGGATGGGTTGTGCCGTCCTCGTTCGCATCGGCGTCGGGTATTCCGGAACGGGGAGTCGATCGGCGCGAGCGAAGTCGGTCGGTAGTACGACATCGGATGGTCCGAGCGTGTGCACCGATGCATGCCCGAGACCGAGTACCGCGGAATCCAGTCCGCCGCGGAGGATGTCGAGCACGTTCTCCACTCCTGCTCGACCGTTCGCGGCCAACCCCCATAGATAGGCCCGACCGATCAGCACTGCCCGCGCACCCAGCGCGAGCGCTTTCGCCACGTCGCTTCCCCGCCGGACGCCACCGTCGAGGGTGATCTCGACCTGCTCTCCCGCTGCCTCGGCGATGGACGCCAACACCCGAATCGACGCCGGGGAACCGTCGAGATTGTTGCCACCGTGGTTGGACACCGAGATCGCGGTGACGCCGGCGTCGACGGCCCGTAACGCGTCGTCGACCCGCGAGATGCCCTTGAGCATGAACGGACCGTCCCACTGCTGACGTAGCCAGGCGATGTCCTCCCACGTGGGTAGCGGCGTGGACTTCCATTCGCGATATGCGGCGAAAAACGTCGGCGCGGGCTTTCCGGGCGGAGCGAGGTTGGGTGCCGTCAGATCCGGGAGGGTGCCCGTGCGTGCCCATCGCGCAAGCCATCGCGGATGCGCGAGTGCTTCCGGTGCGAATCGGAGCATCGCCCTCGGATCGAGGCGATCGGGAATCACCGGACTCCCCCAGTCTCGCCCCTCGGAGAACGACCAGTCCATCGTCACGATCAGCCCGACGGCACCCGCATTGCGTGCCCGATCGAGCATGTGCAGCAACAACTCCCGTGATCCGACCCAGTGAAGCTGAAAGAACGTCTGCGGGTTCGCTGCGACGACCTCCTCGATGGGTTTGCTCGCGAACAACGACAACCCCATCGCCACACCGCGTGCCGCTGCCGCCCTCGCGACGGCAACCTCGCCGTCGGGGTGCACCGCTTGCACGCCCGTCGGGGAGATCATCACCGGAAACGACAGCGGTTGCCCCATCAGCGTCGTCGACAACTCACGGGTGTTCGACAGCCCTGCCACGTGCGGGGCGAACCCGAGTTCGGCGAACGCAGCGGTGTTGTCCGACGCAGTGATTCCGCGTTCCGATCCTGCCACCAACGCCGAGTAGACGGACTTCGGAAGACGCTTCTGCGCGCGCCGCTGGGCCTGCGCAACGGACTCGAACCAACCGGACTCGGTGAGCACGCAGCGCTCTAGACGCCGAGCCTGCGGTCGAACCCGGCCGGCATCACCACATCCGACGGCGAGAGGTCCTGTACCGAGGTGTGCCCGAGCCCGAGGACAGCGGAATCGACTCCGCCGCGCAGGATGTCGAGTACGTTCTCGACGCCCGCCTGACCGTTCGCCGACAGGC
This sequence comes from Rhodococcus sp. 14-2496-1d, assembly GCF_002259365.1. Classification (NCBI taxonomy): domain Bacteria; kingdom Bacillati; phylum Actinomycetota; class Actinomycetes; order Mycobacteriales; family Nocardiaceae; genus Rhodococcus; species Rhodococcus sp. 14-2496-1d. Next base: position 209,494 of record NZ_NPFV01000003.1, read on the forward strand.
CCCACAGATATGCCCGCCCGATCAGCACCGCTCGCGCACCCAACGCCAGCGCCTTCACCACGTCGCTGCCGCGCCGAATCCCGCCGTCGAGGGTGATCTCGACCTGATCGCCCACCGCCTCGGCAATCGCGGGCAGCGCCCGGATCGGTGCCGGGGTGCCGTCGAGATTGTTGCCGCCGTGATTGGACACCGAGATTGCCGTGCACCCGGCGTCGACAGCCCTCTTCGCATCGTCGACGCGCATCACGCCCTTGAGCATGAACGGCCCACCCCACTGCTCACGCAGCCACGCCACGTCCTCCCACGTCGGCAGCGGGGTGCCCATCCATTCGCCGTATGCACCGAAGAACGTCGGGGCCGGACCACCCGTAGGCGGGGTCAGGTTGGGGGTCGTCAGATCGGGGATCTTGCCGGTCTTGGCGAACTCCCACAACCACTTCGGGCGTACGATGCCTTCCGGCGCGAACTGGACCATCGCCTTGAGGTCCATCTTCTCCGGGATCGACGGGCTACCCCAGTCGCGGCCGTTGGAGAACGACCAGTCCAGGGTCATGATCAGCCCGACCGCCCCGGCTGCGCGTGCGCGCTCCATCCGTTGCAGCAGTATCTCGCGCGATCCGACCCAGTACATCTGGAAGAAGGTCTGCGGGTTCGCCGCCGCGACCTCCTCGACGGACTTGCTGGCGAACGAGGACAAACCGATCGGAATCCCACGCGCCGCAGCAGCTCTCGCGACAGCGACCTCACCGTCGGGATGAACCGCCTGCACGCCCGTCGGCGAGATCATCACCGGGAACGACAGCGTTTGCCCCATCACCGTCGTCGACAGGTCACGCTTGTCCGATAGCCCGGCCACGTGCGGGGCGAAGCCGAGTTCACCGAACGCCGCCATGTTGTCATCGATCGTCAGTCCGCGCTCCGAGCCTGCCACCAGGGCGGCGTACACGGACTTCGGTAGACGCTTCTTCGCACGCCGTTGCGCTTCGGCAACGGTCTCGAACCACGCACTCTTCGCCATCAGCTTTCCTGTTCCATTCCTGCGAGCGGGTTCTCGTCACAGATCTTCGCCGGCGGACGCATCATCAACGTGAGCGGCACCGACTTTCGTGGGGTTTTGCGTTGCCCGGTCCGGGAATGGTCGACACTGGATTTGGGGATCTCCCCCGCCGCTGCCAACGCCATTTCACCGTTCCCGATGACGCATTCGGGGTCCGGGCCGTCCATGGGCAGACCGGTGAAGAATTTCGCTGCCATGCAGCCACCACGGCACGCGTCGAAGTGGGCGCACTTGGTGCACGCGCCCGAGGTCTGCGGCGAGCGCAGATCCTGGAACAACTCCGATGTCTGCCATACGGATTGGAATCCACCCATGCCGTCTTTCGCATCGCGGACGATGTTGCCGGCGAGGAAGTTCTCGTGAATGGCGAACGGGCACGCGTACACGTCGCCGATCGGATCGATCAGGCACACCACGCGCCCGGCACCACAGAGGTTGAGCCCGGGCAGAGCGTCACCGAACGCCGAGAGATGGAAGAACGAATCCCCGGTCAACACACCCTCACCGTTGGCGACGAGCCAGTTGTACAGCTCGCGCTGCTGACCGGCCGTCGGGTGCAGATCGTCCCATACATCCGCGCCCCGGCCGGATGGCCGCAACCGGGTGATCCGCAGTGTCGCAGCGTATTTGTCGGCCAACGCTTTGAAGTCGTCGAGCTGACTCACGTTGTGTCGGGTGACGACGACCGAGATCTTCGCGTCCCGAAAGCCGGCCTCCTTCAAGTTCTCCAACGCCCGGCACGCCATGTCGAACGAACCGGGTCCGCGGACCGCATCGTTGACCTCGGCGGTTGCGCCGTCGATGGAGATCTGGACATCGACGTAATCCGACGCGGCCAACCGCGCGGCCACCTTCTTGTCGATCTTGACCCCGTTGGTGGAGAACTTCACACCCACCTGGTGCGCGGTCGCATAATCGACGAGCTCCCAGAAGTCCGAGCGCACCGTCGGCTCCCCACCACCGATATTGACGTAGAAGACCTGCATCTTCTGCAGCTCGTCGATGATCGACTTGCACTGTTCGGTGCTCAGTTCGCGCGGGTCACGGCGACCCGACGAGCTCAGACAGTGCACACACGACAGATTGCAGGCGTAGGTCAGCTCCCAGGTCAAGCAGATCGGCGCGTCGAGTCCGAGTTCGAACTGGTCGACCAATTTGCCTACCGGAGCGGGCCTTTCGAGGGTGGAGGTCATGGGCGGAAGTCCTCTTCTACTAATGGGTCAGGCTCTACGGGCGAGTGATCATGCTCGAGTCGGCCAACGTTGCGAGGGCCTTCACGTATGGGGCCGACTGCTCTTCGGTGATCCCTGCGGCCTCGATCGCCGACCGCATGTCCGGATGATCGGGAAACGAGGTGATGATCGCCACGATCGTGCGGTTCTTCAGAAACGAGAGCTTGCGAGTTCCGAAGTGATAGAGCAGAGCCCCGAAAGACTCCGGACGCAACGCCACCTGTGGATGCAACACCCAACGCGAATCCAGATCCAGCCCGACCGCATCGAGGTCGTCGCGCACTGCAGTGGTCATGATCAGTACACGCCGCACATGCCGTCGATCGACACTTCCTCGACCAACGACTCCTCGACGAGATCGGATTCGACCACGGCCGTACCGACCACAGCGTTCTCGTTCTTCTTCGACATCTGGAACCTCCTGCGAAATATGCTCGGTCACAATCCGATTGGTTGTGTCTCGGATCACCACGCTAGCGGCCGATCACGACTCGGAACCGGCGTGAGAGAAGAACTGGTCGGCCGTCGCCATCAACCGTCCATATGGGTAGGTATCGTCCCGTCCGGCGTGCGGGGCCAGCAGCGTCCGAGCGGCCCGACCTGGTAGGGAGTGGCCGATTCGTCGACCGATGTGTGGAACGCTCGACCTCACCGAAGGGGCGGCCACGCCGAGTGGACGTGCGACGAACAGAAATGACATCGATGACCGAACTGGATGCACTCGCACCGAGCCCCGATGGAGTCTGGGCGCACGAGAACGTGGTGGTCCGACACCTGCATGGACTCGAGTTCGACGCGGTCCGAACCGGATCGACCGTGCAGGTGTGTCATGGCCTGACGTCGGCCCAGATCGGTGAGCGCCTCGTTCCGATCGTGACCGCACAGGCACGTCATGTGGGTCTTTCGCAGCGGGAATTCGAGTTGGTGCTGGTCGGGATCGTCCGCACCACCGTCGCCGATCCGGTCGACGCCTGGTCCACCTACTATCGCAACTCGCTCGACGAACTACTATCCGGCACTGCCGATTTCGCTCCCGTCCACGATCACGCAGAAAACCTGATCGTCGGATCGGTGCTCGATATGGGATCGTGTTTCGGCTTCTTTCCGCTCCGACTGGCAATGAAGGGGCACTTGGTGACCGCAACGGACCTCTCCGCCGGCACCATGCGGTTACTCACCGTCGTGGCCCCGCATCTCGGGATCACACTCGACACCGTGGTGTGCGACGCTGCGAACGTTCCCGTCGCAGACAGCAGCGTCGACACGGTGACTGCACTGCATCTCCTCGAACACGTCGACTCAGAGACAGGATCTCGCATCGTGAGAGAGGCACTACGCATCGCGCGCACCCGTGTCGTTGTTGCAGTGCCCTTCGAGACCGAGACCACCGCCTGCCACGGACACGTTCGCACGTTCGACGAATCATCGCTGGTGGAATTGGGTCGGTCGACGGGTTCGACGTTCGAGACCTCGGAGCACCACGGCGGGTGGCTCGTGATCGACAAGACCAGGGCACGCCAGTTCACCTGAACAGGTTTCGCATCCGAGGCGTTACCCCAGCACACCTAGAACGGCGGTGCTGCCGCGTCGTCTGCCTCGGGCTGTTGTTTGTCCGGCGGGTCGGGGTAGGCGATGATGCCGGAGTCTCTCGGTTGGGTGGGGATGTGTGGCCTGAGGTCGTTACCGAGGATCGGGACGGCGGTGCTGTTGGCGGGCAGGGTGATTCGGGTGGTCTTCGAGGTCGAGGTCCACAGGATGGCTCCGCCGGGGAGCATGGTGGCTTTCCAGTAGCCGGCGGTTTTGACGGTGTGGTGGTATTCGCAGAGGCATTGCAGATTGTTGACGGTGGTCCAGCCGCCGCCGAGGGGGTTGCTGTGGTCGAACGGGTTGATGTGGTCGAGTTGGCAGCGGGCGGCGGGGCGGTGGCAGCCGGGGAAGCGGCAGTGTTTGTCGCGAAGGCGGACGGCTGCGGTGGTGAGGGCGTCGGGTCGGTAGATCAGGGCGCGGTCGGTGAGGGGGTCGCGGGGTACCGAGTTTCCGAGAGTCGGGTCGGCGGCGATAGCGGCTTCGAGTGCGGCAGCAAGGGACGCGGTGCCGAGATAGAGGCCGGCGGGTGTGCGGGTTACCGGTGTGTGGATCGTGCGGTTGTTGGGCCGGATTGCGAAGGGCAGGTCGAGGGCAGAGCTGTGCCGTGTGCCCCTGCCGACAGGAGTGTGGGTACAGAACAGCGCTGCGGCGGAGGCCAGTGATTGCGTCCGCCGTTGCCTGTCCGCGCCTGCCCCGGTCTCGGAAGGAGCTGGATCGGCCGCTGAATGGGCAGAGGTGTCCCCCGCGGAATCCTCCGTCTGATGATTCTCCGTCTGATCGTGCTTCGAAGTCGGTGATGTCGCCGTCCCCGGTTCCGGCGGGATAACTGTTCCTGGCGTGGGGCCTGTTGTCGGTGGTGATACTGATGTCGGCGGGACCGTCCCGGGTCGCTCTGGAGCAGAGGTGGTCGTGTTCGCTGCCGGCGCATCGATCGGAGAGCGTACGGGTGCGGGCGATGCTGCGGTGACGGATTCGTTCGCCGCTTCCGCATGCGGGGCAGTGGTCGCATCGGTGATGACGTCGACGGGAGCACCTGTGGTCGTGCCGGTCTCGGGTTCCGGATTGCTGTCGGTGTTGCGGCGAGTCTCGGCCGCGGGTGTTCCCGAAGCAGCGCTTCTCCCGGAGTCGGCGTCCGTGTCCGCCTTCGCTGTTGTCGGATTCGACCCCGAGTCCGACACCTGAGCTCGGGTTTTCGGTGTTCGTTCCCATTCCCCGGTTTCCGGGTTCTGCACAGCCAGTCCGAGTTTCTCGGCGAGGGTAACTGCGTCGGTGAGCAGGATCTGCCACTGACTGCTGCGCGCCAACTCCCGAGCGAGGTCAGGATCGATGGAACCGTGCCCGGCCAGATACGCCGGGTTCGCGAGCAGCCCGATCAGGGTGGCGATGTCGACGGTGACCATCGTCAACGGCACCCGACTATCGGGCAACACCGCATCCGCTTTCGGGCAGTCCTCCCGTCGGCACAGGCACGCCAAGCGGGGTTCACCGTGCATCCGGGCCATGAACGCATCACACAAGCGTTCCTTCTTCCCGCGCGGATCTTTCGGGCACAAGGTGTCGGCCATCTCCTCGAGCAACTGCCACGCAGCGGCAGCTTCCGGGGCGGTCAACTCCGC
>NZ_NPFV01000013.1:0-185824 GCF_002259365.1 Rhodococcus sp. 14-2496-1d
ACAACACCGAAAGGACCGCCCCTGACAAACCGGAAACATCAACACGGGCCGGGGCCTTTAACCTGGCCACCAGCGGGGACTTCAACTTGGCCATTGACACTCTGGAAGCCAATTTGAATCGCCATCTGTCGATGGCGAAGGAATGGCATCCGCATGATTACGTTCCGTGGGATCTGGGTCGGAACTTCGCGGCGATGGGTGGGCAGGACTGGTCTCTGGAGCAGTCGTCGTTGTCGGAACTGGCTCGCACGGCGATGATCACCAATTTGCTCACCGAGGACAATCTGCCGTCGTATCACCGGGGGTTGGCAGACAACTTCTCGTTGGACGGTGCCTGGGGGACGTGGGTGGGGCGTTGGACTGCGGAAGAGAATCGCCACGGCATCGTCATGCGCGACTATCTGGTCGTGACCCGAGCGGTCGACCCGGTGGAGCTGGAGCGGGCTCGAATGCATCACATGACGGTGGGCGTCGATGCGCCGATGGATGGCGCGAATTTTCTCCATTCGGTGGCGTATGTGACGTTTCAGGAGTTGGCGACGCGGGTGTCGCACCGGAACACGGGTCTGGCGTGCGGAGATCCGGTGGCGGATCGAATGTTGGCTCGTGTTGCCGCGGACGAGAACCTGCACATGATCTTCTATCGGAACCTCGGTGAGGCGTCGCTGGATCTGGTGCCCGATCAGATGGTCCGCGCCATCACCGATGTCGCGACCGACTTCCAGATGCCCGGTCTGAACATGCCCAATTTCCGCAAGAATGCGATGACCTTGGCCAAGCACGGGATCTACGACCTGCGGCAGCATCTGGACGAGGTGTTGATGCCTGTCTTGCGCAAGTGGAAGATCTTCGAGCGCAACGATTTCACGGGTGAGGGCGAGCGGGATCGTGATCGGCTGGCAGCCTTCGTCGAAGACCTGGCAGTCAAGGCGACCAAGTTCGAGGAGTCTCGCGATCGTCTGCTTGCCAGGGAGGCGGCACGCGCCGAGAAGGCGTCCTGACCTGCTACGTCTTCGCCGGCCAGAGTCGTGATCACGTCTCGGAGGTGTTAGAGTCCGGGCATCGTTGGGTCATGTGAGGCGATGGCCGTAGTGCGTGGGGAGGGCCGATGGTGCCTGGGGGGTATCGGGTGAGTGGTGGTGTTCCTTTCGGTGAATGCTGCCTCCAGTCGGCCGAATCATGGTCTTGCACGGTTGGAATCGACTGGTGAGCAGGCTCAGGTTCGACGAGTCCGGACGCATGCTCGCCGTGTTCGCGGCGGTCACCACGGTTCTGTACGCCGCCAGCGCGATAGCGTCGTGGTCTAATCTGACCGGTGCGCAGCAGGTTCTGGCCGCTTTGGCTCTGATACTCGGTCCGACGGCGATCGTGGTGCTGGCAAGGGCGGGTGTGCCGAGCCCCAAGCAGGCGGTGGGATTGGCGACCGCATTGTCGGTGATGGCCCTCGCCTGTGCCCTGGGGAGCAGCGACACCATGCCGGCGTTCTTGATCTGCGTCCAGGCGGCCATGTTCCTCGGCATGCACATCGGTGCGTTCTGGTCCGAACGCAGTGCAGGCATTTGGGTTGCAGTGCTTGCTGTTTCAGCGGTCATCGGAGCCGCGATCGCGCCGTACGGCACGCCGTTCATCAGTTACATCCTCGTGGCGCTCGGCATCGTCGGTGCCACGGAGGTGTTCGGTGTCTTCGCGCGCCGAATGCGCTATTCCGCGACGCACGACGCTCTGACCGGCCTGCTCAACAGATTCGGGTTCGAGTCCAAGATCGAGAAGATGTTGCCGGCATGTGCCGCTCGCGGATTGTCGGTCAGCCTCGCCGTGCTCGACCTGGACAATTTCAAGGAGATCAACGACGAGTACGGCCACATTGCCGGTGATGTCCTGCTCGCCCGGGTCTCGAAGGCATGGAAGGGGCAGTTGACCCGACGTGACGTTCTCGGTCGGCTCGGCGGAGACGAGTTCGTGCTGTTCATGCCGGGGGTTCTCGAAACGGAGGCCTGGCAGATCATCGAGCGACTGCGCCGCGCTCATCGTGCGGAGTGGAGCGTCGGATTGGCCTGCATGCCCGCGGGTCGCCGCTGGGGTGAGATATATCGGGCAGCCGACGCCGATCTGTACCGGGCGAAGCGAAGCCGGCCGCCGAGGACGAGTCGGCCGTCCGATCCCGACGCCGGGTACAGCGGACCGATTCGCAGGATCGCGCAGTAGCACTCCGCCGATGCAGCGTTGATCCCCAGATTTCATCCACAGGCTGGGGATAGATTTTCCCGCGCGGTGCACTTCTCGCGTTGACTCGTCGACAACGACGATGCTGCGGGGGATACGCGATGGTCACTCTCGACGAGTTCAGAACATGGGACAGCCGAGTGCTGGCAGCCGCGTCCGAAGCCCTGATGTGGCGGTGGCGTGAAGTGACTGCCGTGCACGATTCGGTAGCGGACGCGGCCATGGGCACAGGCTGGGACGGTCCTGCGGCCGAGGCGGCGCGTGAGGCGATGAGCCGCATCCGATCCGATCTGGCAGACATCGCAGCCGAGTTGCTTCGGATCGCGACCTGTACCGCGGATGCCTCGATCGACATGCAGAGTCTGGTCGCTGCCCTCCGCTCGGTGGAGCAGAGAGCGGCGGACGAGCGATTCGCGGTCGAATCCGATGGCTCGGTGTCCGACGCTGCAGCGTCGTATTCGGTTGCGCTCGTGGATCTGTGGTCGACGATGCGAGAGCGGCGGCGGTGCCGTGACGAGCTCGCCGAGCGAATCGCGCAGCTGATTCGTACGGCTACGGACTTCGACGACTTCCTTGCCCGACGCCTCGCCGGGGAAACGTCCGCAGCCTCCGTCGCGGCGGCAGTTGCGGCTTCGGTGCCGCGCGACGGGTCACCGGCGGCCAATGCTGCCTTCTGGAGCGCGCTCTCGCCTGCGGCACGAACCAGGTTGCTCGTCGAACAGCCCGCGCTGATCGGCAATCTCGACGGCCTGCCTGGACGGGTACGGGACAGCGCCAACCGCCGAGTGTTGGCCGCCGAGCGTATCCGCCTCCGCGCCGTCGAGGCCGAACTGCAGAAAGAGTTGGACGACAACGTGTTCGGCGGAATCTTCAGTGACGCCGATGCCGGACTCGAGCAGACTCGCACACGGCTGGCATCACTCGATGCGATCGACGCGACGCTGGCGCAAGGAGCTCGACAGCTTCTTGTCCTCGACAATTCCTCGTACGAGGAGACGATGGCGGCCGTGGCGGTCGGCGATGTCGACACCGCAACCCATGTCGCCGTCTTCGTGCCCGGTCTCGGCTCGACGGTGCACGGTCATCTTCTCCGCTACGACGGCGACATGGAGGACCTCGAAAGCACTGTGCAGCAACTTGTTTCGCAAGACGCACCGCAATCTGCGGCTGCCGTGACCTGGCTGGACTACCAAGCCCCTCAGGTGGGGTGGAGCTTGCTCGATCCGAATCGGACCGTGGTCTCGGGTGCGGCTGCGCAGGCGGGAGCCGATCGACTGGTTCCGTTTCTGAACGGTCTCGACGCCGCGCGTGCGAGCGATCCGCATCTGTCGGTGTTGGCCCACTCCTACGGATCCCTCACGGCAGCATCCGCGCTCCGAGGTGACACGGGAGTCGACGAGTTCGTAGCTCTCGGGTCACCGGGGCTCGGCACCCACAGCCTCGCAGACCTTCAGCTTCCCGTCGGACACGCCTTCGTAGCGGAGGCCCAGGGCGATATCGTCGCCGATCTCGCCGCGTTCGGCCGCGATCCGGGCGCACTCGACGGAGTCACACTGCTGTCCACCGAGCCGTCCGACGGTGCCCGCGGCTCGATCGGTCACAGCGACTATCTCACCGAGGGCACCACCAGCGGACACAACACGGCACTGGTCGTCGCCGACCGCGGCGCTGAGGCCGTGATCAGAACGAGGCCGGGTCTGCTCGACCTGCTGCAGAAAGCTCTGTACCTATGACGGCGTGTCGTCGTAGTCGGCCAGACTCGGCGGAACGTCGGCAGGCGGGGGCACCTCGTTGCGACGGCGACCGAGGAAGAACACGACACCTCCGACGACGGCAGCAGCGGCACCGAACACCAGTATTCGGCGGGTCCGACGCGATCCGGCGTCGACCGTGACCAGCGCTGGGGTGCGATTCGCTTCGGCAATACGTTCCGCGGTCACCGCTCGCCGCTGCGCGGCCTGCTTGCGTGCCAGCCCGTAACCCTGTCTGGCCAACAGCAGGCCCACTCCGGCCGGACCCTTGCTTGCGGCAGATGCGGCTCCGAGCAGCGCGGACGCTGCGGTACCGGTGGTCGACCGACCCCGGTCGGGCTTCGTTGTGCTCGTCATACCCTCACTGTTCCACAACACGCCCCCGCTGAACCCTTCCGATACATCCGACTCGATGCCCGTTGTGAACTGCCCGATCACCCGAGATGGCACGATGGAGGGCGTGACTTCACCAAACAAGACCCAAACGGCCACGCTGCACACCAACCGCGGCGATATCGTCATCGAACTGTTCGGCAATCACGCCCCCAAGACCGTCGCGAACTTCGTCGGTCTCGCGGACGGATCCAAGGAGTACACGACGCAGAACGCATCGGGTGCCAAGACCGGACCGTTCTACGACGGCGCGGTCTTCCACCGCGTCATCGACGGCTTCATGATCCAGGGCGGCGACCCGACCGGCACCGGTGCAGGCGGACCGGGCTACAAGTTCGAGGACGAGTTCCACCCGGAGCTCTCCTTCGATCGCCCGTACCTGCTGGCCATGGCGAACGCCGGCCCCGGCACCAACGGCTCGCAGTTCTTCATCACCACCGGCAAGACCCCGCACCTCAACCGCAAGCACTCCATCTTCGGTGAGGTCACCGACGAGGCGTCGAAGAAGGTCGTCGACGCGATCTCGAGCACGCCGGTCGGCCGCGGAGATCGCCCGGTGGACGAGGTCGTCATCAACAACGTCACCATCTCTTGATCTGACCGAAGGACTCTCGACAAGATGACGAACCCCGGCTGGGGTGGCGCCTACGGCGACCAGCCCAACCCACCCCAGTCGGTGTGCGTCCGACATCCCGATCGCCCCACCGGCCTGGCCTGTTCGCGCTGCGGCCGGCCGGCATGTCCGCAGTGTCTGCAGGCCGCCGCCGTCGGACAGCACTGCGTCGATTGCGTGCGCGAGGGCAACAAGAACATCCGCACTGCGCAGACCGTCGCCGGTGCACCCATGGCACGATCGGCCAAAACCCCACTGACGTACGCCCTCATCGCCGTCAACGTGATCGTCTACGGCATCACGGTGGCACAGTCCGGCGATCCGATGAACAACACCTCCGGATCCGCGCTCGCGCGCAGCTGGGCTCTCAACAGCCTGCTCGTCTCCGACGGCGATGTGTTCCGGTTGATCGGCAGCGGCTTCGTCCACTACGGGCCGATCCACCTGCTCGTGAACATGTTCGCGCTGTACATCATCGGTCGCGACGTCGAACTCGTGCTCGGCCGAACCCGCTACCTGGTCGTCTACTTCCTCTCGCTCCTCGGCGGAAGCGCGTCGGTGATGCTGCTGGAGAACCCACTGGCGCTCACCGTCGGCGCGTCCGGTGCCGTCTTCGGCCTCCTCGGCGCGCAGGCCGTCATCCTGCTGCGGCTCAAGCGAAGCCCGGCACCCATCCTCATCGTCATCGCAGTGAACATCTTCATCAGCATCTCGATCCCCAGCATCTCGCTGTGGGGACACATGGGCGGACTCGTCGCCGGAGCCGCCGCAACCGCCGGTCTGGTGTTCCTCTCCCGACGAACCCCGGACACGGGTCGACAACGAACCATGGCCGGCGTGTCCATGGCCTGGCTCTCGGTCATCGCCGTCGCTCTGGTGTCACTGGGCATCATCGCCATCCGTGTACTCGACCTGCGCGCCCACATGGGCCTCTAGCCAGTCCACTCGATGTGACATCGACCCCCCAAAAGGCCACTGAATGTCACATTGAGTGACCCCTGGGGGCCGGGCGGTCAGGAGTTGCGGGGCACCAGACCGTGTATTTCGAGTGCGTCGTACACATCTCGGGGGTCGGTTCCGAGGTCCCATCTGCCGAAGATGATGAGTCGGTCGTCGTCTTCGCCGGGTGGGCGGACGTCGAGTTCGAGCATCGGGACGCGTCGGCCCAGTCGTGGGTATTTCACGATTTTGATGCGGACGATGTCATTGCGGGTGTACGTGCGTTTGCCGCCGAGGCGTTTCATCACCAGTGATCCGTCGTGGGTGATGGCCAGTCGGGGGCGTTGTGCGGCGGCGAGTGCTGCGATGATCCACATTCCGACGGCGGCGAGGCCGACGAGGAATGTTCCGGCTGCGTCGGTGGATGAGAGTGCAGCTCCGATTCCGAGCGCAATTCCGCCCACGACCAGGGCTGCGACGGCGACGAGGGGCGTCGCCCACTGCTGTTCGTACACACCCTGTGGATCGTTCGTAGAGTTATCCACAGGGTTTATCCACATTGGGGATGAATGACATCGATGTAACTCGGTCGGCTCTCAGCGCCACCGCATGGTCATCACGAGTCCGACGACCATGAACCCGAAGCCGATCAGGAAGTTGTAGGCACCGAGGTTCCCGATGAAGGCGATGTCCTCGGAAGCCAGGTAGTAGACGATCAGCCACAGCAGCCCGACCAGCATGAATCCCAGCATCAGCACCACATACCAGACCGGTGACGGCCCGGCGTTGACCTTGACCGGCGTACGGTTCGCCGGGTTAATCGTGTAGTCGTTCTTCTTCCGTACCTTCGACTTCGGCATTGCTTCCTCTTCGTGTTCGTGACGGCCGGTGGCACTGCGGCCGTACCTGTGGACAACTTACGGTCGGAACCTGTGGATCGGCGGGTGCCGCGCATCCCCAGGCTATTGTCACCTCGAGGACCGTGACGGTCACCGAACCGGTTGCTGTACACGCTAACGCAGGTGAGCCCAGCACCGACCCACCGGACAAATTGCGAGCACCCGTGAGACGACGATCGACTGCCCCCGCCGACACGCGCTGGTGGGTGCTCGCCGTGGTGGTCTGCTCTGTCGTGGGTCTGCTGCTCGGCACCACCAGGCATGTCTCGGACGGCTCCGAGCTGCGCGGCGGCGACACCACTCGGCTCGCGGATCTGGTCGATGCGGCCCGACTCAGCAGTGACGATGCTCAGCGGAGCCGGGACGCGCTCGAGCAGCAGGTCGAGTCCATCCAGCAACGCACTGCGACGGGGGACACCGAGGTTGCCGATGCGTTGGTGCGTATCGATTCCCTGGCCGACGCGGCGGGACGCGAGCCCGCGTCCGGTGGGGGTGTGACCGTCACGATGGCCGACGCTCCCCGTGGACCGGACGGCTCGTATGCGTCCGACGCGTCCGTCGACGATCTGGTGGTTCATCAGGTCGATGTCCAGAGCGTGCTCAACGCGTTGTGGGCCGGCGGCGCGTCGGCGATCGCGATGCAGGATCAACGCCTGGTGGCCTCGTCGGCTCCGCGGTGCATCGGAAACACCCTTCTGCTCGGCGGGCGGACGTACAGTCCGCCGTACGTGATGACGGCGATCGGAGATTCGGATCGGTTGCGCGCGGCCTTGAAGAACGAGCCGGGTGTGCGGTTGTACGAGCAGTACGCGCTTCGATACGGCCTCCGTTACGACGTCGCTGCGTCCGAGAACCTCTCGGTGCCCGCGTACTCCGAATCGGTGCGCATGCGGTATGCACAGCCTCGCTGAGTACGCTGTCCACATGCGTATTCTCGTCGTCGACAACTACGACAGCTTCGTCTTCAACCTCGTCCAGTACCTGGGCCAGTTGAATGCCGATGTCGAGGTCTGGCGCAACGACGACGAGCGCCTCACCGACCGTGACGCCGTTGCTGGCCGGTTCGACGGCATTCTGCTCAGCCCCGGGCCGGGCACGCCGCAGCGCGCGGGTGCCACGATGGATCTCGTCTCGGCCAGCGCTCGCGCGAAGACGCCCCTGCTCGGGGTCTGTCTGGGCCATCAGGCGATCGGTGCAGCCTTCGGTGCGACGGTGGAGAAGGCCCCGGAACTGCTGCACGGTAAGACCAGCCTGGTGCACCATTCGGGCGTCGGAGTTCTCGAGGGGATGAACGAGCCGTTCACGGCCACTCGCTACCACTCGCTGACCGTCCGGGAGGACACGATCCCGGACGAACTCGAGATCATCGGGCGCACCGAATCCGGTCTGGTGATGGCCATGAGGCACGCCGAACTACCGATTCACGGCGTCCAGTTCCATCCGGAGTCCATCCTCACCGAGGGCGGTCACCGCATGCTGGCGAACTGGCTGACCGTCTGCGGGATGCCCACCGACCAGGGTCTGGTTTCCAAGCTCGAAGCCCAGGTCGCCGAGGCGTTCGCCTGAGCCGGCCTCGACGCGGCTAGTTGCCGCTGGGGATTCCCAGCGCCCCGATGCTCACAGTGATGGTGTCGGTCTTGCTGATCTCCGAGCCTGCCGGTTGCGTCTGGTTGACGATTCGCCCGACCATCAGTGGGTCGAGTGTCGACTGCCTCGACGTCGACAGGTTCGATGCAGTTCCGGTCCACCCCGCCGATTCCAGCGCTGTCAGGGCCTGAGCCTCGGTGAGGCCGGACAGGTCCGGCATCGGGATCTTGTCTCCGTTGGAGACCCTCAATGTCACGACGGTGTTCTCGGCGACGTTGGCACCACCGGTCGGGTCCGTCGAGACGACCTGTCCCACCGGCTGACTCGAGTCGATGTTCTGTATCTGGACACGGAGCCCAGCACCCTCGACGTTCGGCTGCGCGACGTCGACGAGCTGGCCGACGACGTTGGGCATCCGGACCTGTGCAGGCCCCGAACCGAGCGTGATGCGAACCTGCGAGTCGGCGTTCATGCTCACGCCCGAGGACGGGTTCTGCTCGATGACCTTGTCGAGGTTCTCCGGCGTCGACGGCGCACGGGCGACGGTGGGATCGAGTTCGAGGCCCACCTCGTTCAAGGCGTCTGCCGCCTCCTGTTGCGTTCGTCCGGTCAGCCGCGGCACCTGCACCTGCTGCGGGCCCGAGGAGACATCGAGCTGAATGTCTCCCGGTGATTCGGTCTGCGACCCTGCGGCCGGGTTGGTGCCTATCGCCGAACCCTCGGGGACCGACGCATCCGGCCTCTCCTGCACGGTGACGCGTAGTCCGACGTTCTCGAGTTCCCGCTGGGCCTCGTCCGCGACGAGTCCGGCGACGGACGGCACGGTGACGGACGTGGGCTCCGCTCCGGGACCGAGGGACCACAGGAATGCTCCGACGATCGCGACGACGATGATCGACGCCGCGGAAACGAGGGCGATCTTGAGGCCGCGACGGCTCCTGGGTTCGTCCTCGCGTTCGGCGTGCCTCGACGCACGGGGTGCGGCGGCTGCGGCCGGTTTGTCCGCGCCGGAGAAGTCTGCCTGCCGTGAGTCGACCGATCCGAGGATCGTGGTGCGGTCCTCGTCGTTCATGACCATCGGGGCGCTCGGGCGTTGACCTCCGAGGACACGGACCAGGTCGGTACGCATCTCGGCGGCGCTCTGGTAGCGGTTGGCGGGGTTCTTGGCCATCGCCTTGAGGATGATCGAGTCGAGTTCGCGCGGCACGGTGTCGTTCACCAGCGACGGCAGCTGAGGATCCTCGCGCACGTGCTGGTAGGCGACGGCGACCGGTGAATCACCCTTGAACGGCGGTTCGCCGGTGAGGATCTCGAACAGCACACATCCGAGCGAGTAGACGTCCGATCGAGCGTCGACCTGTTCGCCGCGGGCCTGCTCGGGTGAGAGATATTGAGCGGTCCCGATGACGGCGGCGGTCTGGGTCATCGGCGACGACGAATCGGCGATGGCACGCGCGATGCCGAAGTCCATCACCTTCACGGCGCCCGCGTTGTTGATCATGATGTTCGCGGGTTTGACGTCGCGGTGCACGATTCCGTTGCGGTGGCTGAAATCGAGTGCAGCACAGACGTCGGCGATGACCTCCATGGCCCGACGCGGCGCCATGGGTCCCTCGGCGCGCACGATGTCGCGCAGGGTGTCGCCGTCGACGTACTCCATGACGATGAACGGGAGCGGTCCGGCCTCGGTCTCGGCCTCGCCGGTGTCGTACACGGCGACGATGGCGGGGTGGTTCAGGGCGGCCGCGTTCTGGGCTTCGCGTCGGAAGCGCAGGTAGAACGTGGGGTCGCGAGCGAGATCGGCGCGCAGGACCTTGATGGCGACGTCGCGATCCAGCCGAGTGTCACGTGCCAGATGAACCTCGGACATGCCGCCGAAACCGAGTATCTCGCCCAGCTCGTAGCGAGAGGACAGCGTACGGGGAGTCGTCATTGTTGTCCTCGAGGATCTTGCTGGAATGGAATCTCGATCAGCGGCCGTCTCGTCGTCGTCTGCGTCGGCTCGGCCGTGGTCGTCGTGGTTTCCTCGGTGGTCGTCGGCACCTCGGTTGTGGTCGTCGTCGTGGTCGTCGTGGTTTCTTCGGTGGTGGTTTCTTCCGTGGTCGTCGTGGGTTCGGTGGTTGTGGTCGTGGTGGTGGTCGGCTGCGTGGTCGTGGTGGTCGGCGGCACGAACGGAGTCGGCGTGTCGTCCCTGCCCCCGGTCAACAGCACGTAACCGCCGATGAGGATGGCCAGCAGCAGCAGTCCGGCGCCGCCCCAGGCGAGGGCCTTCTGCGCCGACGACATTCCGGTGGACTCGGGGACTGCGGCGGCTGCCGTTCCGGTGACCGGTCCGCGGTACTCGCGCTGCGATGTCGGCATCATCTGGGTGCTCGACGGCGGTGCCGCAGGGCTGGGTACGACGCCCGGCATCATGACCCGGCCGGTGCCCGTACCGCGGGAGTTTCCGGGTGCGGGCGGGCGACGGCCTGCACGGACCGCGGCGACGGCGTCGGCGAACTCGCCACCGTTGGCGTAGCGCGCGGCGGGGTCCTTGACCATCGTGATCTCGATGAGTTCGCGTACGGCAGGGGGCAGGTCGAGCGGCATGGGTGCCGGCGTCTCGCGGACGTGCTTCATGGCCACGGTCAGGGCGCCGTCGCCCACGAACGGCCGCGTGCCCGCGAGTACTTCGTATCCGACGACTCCGAGCGAGTAGACGTCGGAAGCCGAGGTGGCCTCTTCGCCGAGTGCCTGTTCGGGGGCGATGTACTGCGCTGTGCCCATGACCATTCCGGTCTTGGTGACCGGCGACGCGTCGACCGCTTTCGCGATGCCGAAGTCGGTGATCTTGACCTGCCCGGTGGGGGTGATCAGGATGTTGCCCGGCTTGACGTCGCGGTGGACGACGCCTGCGGTGTGCGCGATCTGCAGGGAGCGGCCGGTCTGTTCGAGCATGTCGAGGGCATGGCCGAGCGGCAACCGGGACATCCGGCCCAACACCGCGTTCAGCGGCTCACCGTTGACCAGTTCCATCACCAGGTAGGCCAGTGATTCGCCCGCGCCGTCACGGGTCTCGCCGTAGTCGTAGACCCCGGCGATTCCGGGGTAGTTCAGCTGTGCGGTGGTGCGCGCCTCGAACCTGAAGCGCTGCAGGAATTCCGGGTCCTCGGAGAACTCCGCCTTGAGTACCTTGACCGCCACGCGGCGATCCAGGCGGTTGTCCATCGCCTCCCACACCTGACCCATACCGCCGGTGGCGATCAGGCGCAGCAGTCGGTAGCGCTGGGCGATGACAGCCCCGTTGCTCAATGGCACCGTACGTTCACCTCCCCTGCAATGCGGCTGCGATGACGGCTCGCCCGATGGGGGCGGCCACGGATCCACCGGTTGCGGCGAGAGCTCGGTCGCCACCGTCCTCGACGATGACGGCGATGGCGACCTTGGGGTCGTCGGCGGGTGCGAATCCGATGTACCACGCGTGCGGTGGGGTGTTGCGCGGGTCGGAACCATGTTCTGCGGTACCGGTTTTCGACGCGATCTGGACGCCGGGGATCTTGCCTTCGCCGCTGGTGTTGTTCTCGGAGCCGATCATCAGATCGGTCAGCGTCGCCGCGGTCGCCGAGCTGATCGCCTCGCCCATGGCCTTGGGCTGGTAGCTCGACAGGTCCGACAGGTCGGGAGATTGCAGCTGCTGCACCAGGTTCGGGGCCATCCGCACGCCGCCGTTGGCGACGGTGGCGGCGATGACGGCGTCCTGCAGCGGGGTCAGCGCCACGTCGCGCTGGCCGATGCTGGATTGGCCGAGCGCGGCGTCGTCGTCGATGGGCCCGATGGTGCTGTCGGCGACGGTGAGCGGAATGGTCGAGTCCTCACCGATGCCGAATGCCGCGGAGGTCTCACGCATCCTGTCGACCCCGGTGTCGATGCCGAGCTCGACGAAGGCGGTGTTGCACGAGCGTGCGAACGCTTCGCGCAGGGTTGCCGTCTGGCCACCGCCGCACGTCGACCCGTTGTAGTTCTCCAGTGTCGTCGAGGTCCCCGGCAACGTGATGTTCGACGCGGCCGTGAGTTGATCGTCCGGTGTCGCGCCCGCTTCGAGTGCGGCTGCGGTGGTGATCACCTTGAACGTCGATCCGGGTGGGTAGGTCTGCGAGATCGCCCGGTTGACCATCGGCTTCTCGGGATCGTTGCTCAGGTTCTCCCACGCTTCGGTGGTGGTGCTGCCGTCGTGGCTGGCCAACAGGCTCGGGTCGTAGCTGGGGGTGCTGGCCATGGCCAGGATGTTGCCGGTGGCGGGGTCGAGGGCCACTACCGAACCGGTGTATCCCTTGGCGGTCAGCTGGTCGTACGCGACCTGCTGAACGACGGGGTCGATGGTGGTGACGACGTTGCCGCCGCGGGGATCTCGGCCCGAGATGAGGTCGAACAGGCGTCCGCCGAAGAGCCGGTCGTCGGATCCGTTGAGGACGGGATCCTCGGCGCGTTCGAGGCCACTGCTCGAGTACAGCATCGAGTAGTAGCCGGTGATCGGCGCGTTGGCCTGCGGGCTGGCGGGGGAGATCGAATTCTGCGGGTAGGTGCGCAGGTACTTGTAGCGGTCGCCGGTCGGGACCGAGGACGCGAGTACCTGGCCGCCTGCCGAGATCTGACCGCGCTGGCGCGAGTACTCGTCGAGCAGTACTCGCGAATTCCTGGGGTCGGTGCGCAGATCGTCGGCCTTGATGACCTGGAGGTAGGTGGCGTTTGCGAGCAACGCAACGACCATGACCATCACGGCGATGGAGACGCGGCGCAGGGGAGTGTTCATGCGCGCTTCACCATCTCGGTGGGTGCCTCCGCGATGGGCGCTGCGGGAGCGGGCTTCTTCTTGGGCGTTGCCGGCTCACGGGCTGCGTCGGAGATTTTGATCAGCAGCGCGAGGAGCAGGTAGTTGGCGAGAAGCGACGATCCTCCGTAGGACAGATACGGCGTGGTGAGGCCGGTCAGTGGGATGAGTTTGGTGACGCCGCCGACGACGACGAACAGCTGGATGGCAATGGTGAACGACAGACCTGCGGCCAGCAGTTTGCCGAAGCTGTCGCGGACGGCCAGCGCGGTACGCAAGCCGCGAATGATGAACAGCAAGTACAGGATCAGGACCGCGGTCAGGCCGATGAGGCCGAGTTCCTCTCCGACCGTCGCGATGATGAAATCGGTCTTGGCGAACGGAACCTGGGACGGGCGACCGCTGCCGAGCCCGGTGCCGGCCAACCCGCCCGTGGCGAAGCTGAACATGGACTGGACGATCTGGTAGCCGGTGTCGTTGTAGTCGTCGAACGGGTGCAGCCAGGTGTCGGTGCGGATCTTGACGTGGCCGAACACCTGATACGCGAACAGGAATCCGACGAGCAACAGCCCGAATCCGATGATCAACCAGCCGACGCGTTCGGTGGCGATGTAGATCATCACCAGGACGGTTCCGAAGATCAGCAGCGACGTACCGAGGTCCTTCTCGAACACGAGTACGCCGACCGAGACGATCCAGACGACCAGGATCGGCCCCAGATCGCGTGCCCGTGGGAAGTCCATTCCGAGGAAGTGCTTGCCGGCGACGGTGAACAGTTCGCGCTTGGCCACCAGCAGTGAAGCGAAGAAGATGAGCAGCAGGATCTTCGCGAACTCACCGGGCTGAATACTGAAGCCGGGTAGTCGGATCCAGATCTTCGATCCGTTGACCTCGGAGAATGCCGACGGCAGCATGGCCGGGATGGCCAGGAGCACCAGTCCGGCGAGTCCGACGGTGTAGCCGTAGCGAGCCAGGGTGCGGTAATCGCGTAGCAGCACCAGCAGCGCGACGAACCCGGCGATGGCCAGCGTCGTCCACAGCACCTGCTGGTTGGCATCGGGGGACGGAATGGGGTTGCCGAGATACTGGGCCTGCTGCTCGTCGGCCAGATCGAGGCGATGAATGAGCACCAGACCGAGTCCGTTGAGCAACGCCACGATCGGCAACAGCAACGGATCCGCGTAGGGAGCGAAACGGCGTACCGCCAGGTGCGCCACCGTCATCAGCGCGAGATACGCCACCGCGTACTTCGCCAGATCCCAGGTGATGGTCTGTTCCTGACTGGCTTCGACCAGAACCAAGGAGATCGTGGTGATCAGAACGGCAGCGCCGAGCAACAGCAGTTCGATGCCGCGTCGGTTGGATTGAACCGGCGCGGGCGCGAACCCTTCGGGCGGACTCGGAAAGGATCCTCCCGCGGACGGATTGGAACTCATCGAGTACCGGTCCTGCAGTTCTGGCCGGGAATTTGCGGAACCGTCGGTGTCGGCACCGCTGTGGTGGTCGGTGCTGCCTCAGGAGTGGGTTCGACCGTGGGCGGCAGCGGGGCGGCGGGCGGCGGGATGATCGCCGTCGGAGTCGGTTCGACGGTCGTGGTCACGACCGGCTCGGTCTCGCAGACCTGAAGCAGGTCCCCGGAGGCCAACCGCTCGACCTGTCCGCGAGCATCGTCGAGAGATCCCGACGGCAACCCGGCCGTGACCTGCTCACGTGCAGCAGGCAGAAGATCGTCGATCTCGAACGGAACACAGTCCGCCGGGGCGGCATCCGGCGCGGTCAACGTGACGGCTCCGTCGTCGTCGAGGCAGCCGATCAGTTCGACGCTCTGCAGCGAGTACCCCAGCACCGAGCCGGGCAGCCCGCGCAGCACGGTCACCTTGCTGTTGTCGGCACCGACGTAGTAATTGCCCTTGATGATCGAATTGGCCACCACCGCACCGATTCCGGCGAGAACGACCAGGGTCAGGGCAATGAGTGTCCAGCGCAGCTTGTGCGATTTCTTCTCCGGTGCGACAACCGGCGCGGTGACGCGCTTGGGCGTCGTACGGGGGGGACGCATCGCTGCGGCGCGCCCTGCTGCGGTGTTGGGCGGAGGGGCGTCCTCTTCGTCTTCGGTGCTGGCGGCACCGCCGAGGATGGGGTGGCTCTGTCCGTAGTCGAGGTCGATCACATCGGCGACGACGACCGTCACGTTGTCCGGCCCGCCACTGCGAAGCGCGAGTTCGATCAGTCGGTCGGCGCAGGGTCCCGTCTCGCCCTCGTTCAGCGTGTTCTCGATGGTTTCGTCGCTCACGACGTCCGAGAGGCCGTCGGAGCACAGCAGATATCGATCGCCTGCGCGCACTTCCCGAACGGTGAGCGTCGGCTCGATCTCGTTGCCGGTGAGGGCACGCATGATCAAGGACCGTTGCGGGTGTGTGTGCGCCTGCTCGGCGGTGATGCGGCCTTCGTCGACGAGAGACTGAACGAAGGTGTCGTCTCGGGTGATCTGGGTGAGCGAGCCGTCGCGCAGCATGTACGCGCGCGAATCGCCGATGTGTACCAGTCCGATTCGCTTGCCCGCGAACAGGATTGCGGTCAGTGTGGTCCCCATGCCGTCGAGCTCGGGTTCGTCCTCGACCTGATCTGCTATGGACGCGTTGCCTTCGCGGGTGGCTGCCTCGAGCTTGCCCAGCAGATCCTCGCCGGGCTCGTCGTCGTCGAGATGAGCCAATGCGGCGATCATCAACTGCGAGGCCACTTCACCGGCGGCGTGACCGCCCATGCCGTCGGCCAGCGCCAGTAGGCGAGCCCCGGCGTACACGGAGTCCTCGTTGTTGGATCGAACCAGACCGCGATCACTGCGGGCGGCATAGCGAAGGACGAGGGTCACGGGCGCAACTCGATCACGGTCTTGCCGACGCGGACAGGGGTTCCCAGGGGGACGCGAACGGCGGTGGTCACCTTCGCGCGGTCGAGGTAGGTGCCGTTGGTCGAGCCGAGGTCTTCGACGTACCAATCTCCGCCGCGGGGCGAGATGCGCGCATGCCGCGTCGACGAGTAGTCGTCTGTCAGAACGAGAGTGGAGTCGTCCGCTCGCCCGATGAGGACGGGCTGCGTGCCCAGCGATATGCGCGTTCCGGCGAGACCGCCCTGGGTCACCACGAGGTACTTGGCCACCTTCTGCTTGTTGAACGACGGGAGAACTTTCGAGCCGCCGGAGTAGCGAGGAGGCACTCGCATGCCTGCGGCCGCATAGATGTCACTGCGCAAGGTGCGAAGGACGGCCCAGACGAAGAACCACAGCAAGAGCAGGAAGCCCGCCCTTGTCAGTTGCAGAATCAATCCCTGCACGACGATTCACCTCCTCCTTCGCAATCGACCCGTGTTCCGCACACGCGCAAAGTCGCGGCGCGGCAGACATGGTTGCCTCGCAGCATCATAGGGTGAAGCAGCTCGTGTCGACGACATACGGGTGGACGAGAGTGCGAGTCGAACCCCCACCCGAGCCCACGTCGATCGTCAGACGATCCGAACCAGAATTTCGGAGTGACCGGCCCGAATGACGTCGCCGTCGGCCAACTGCCAGTCCTGCACCGGAGCGCCGTTGACGGTGGTGCCGTTGGTGGAACCGAGGTCGGAGAGCATGGCCACGCGGCCGTCCCACCGGATCTCGATGTGTCGACGCGAGACACCGGTGTCGGGGAGCCGGAACTGTGCATCCTGGCCACGGCCGATGATGTTCTGACCGTCACGGAGCTGGAAGTAGCGGCCGCTGCCGTCCTCCAGTTGCAGCGTGGCGGCGAGCGCCTGGCTCCGCCCTGCGTACGAGGCGGGCTGGTCGTAGCCGTAACCGTCCCCGCGGTCGCCCGCACCCTGCGGATAGCCACGGCCGTAGGCGGCCGGCGCAGGCGGGTAGTCGTAGCCGGGCTGCTGGTAGCCGGGCTGTTGATATCCGGCGGCCTGAGGCTCGGCATACCGGCCGGCCGGGTCGTTGTACGCCTGCTCCTGGTAGGGGGCCTCGGAGTACGCGGCACCCTGCTCGGCGGCGTTGTAGTCGTAGCCCTGGCCGTTGTAGCCCTGCGCGTTGTAGGCCTGCGCGTCGTATGCCTGGCCGTCGTACCCCTGCGCGTCGTAACCCTGGGCACCGTAGCCCTGATCCTGGCCGCCGGGCGCGCCGAAGGCGTTGGGGTCGTAGCCCTGTTCCTGGCCGGCCGCGCTGTAGGCCTGACCCTGCTCGGGGTACGACTGCTCGTCGTAGCCACCGTTGTACGGCTGCTGGTCGTAGCGCGGATCGTGATCGGCAGGCGCGTAGGCCTGGGCGTCGTACCCGTTCTGCTCACGTGCGGGGTAGCGCGGATCCTGGCCACCGGCGTAACCGTTGCGCGTGCGCGGATCGGGACGATGGCCGTCCGCGGGATCGCGCTGCGGGTCGTAGCCTGGGTTCTGCGTCATGTGGCCGGCTCCTGGTATCGACATCGGTGGGGCAGACGGTCGCTGCGTAGCTGAAGGGACGGGACTGGGTGCCGGCGGAGCCGATTCGTTCTTCGGGGCCGAGGCACCCTGCTGCGCGTTGCGGCCAGCAGTCGCCGATCGTCCCACATCGGGATCGACCGAGCCACTGGCACGGAACTGTCCGGTGTGCAGGGTGGGCGACGGCTCGAATCGAACCACCACGTCGCCGTAGGTCTGCCAGCCTTGATCGCGGATGTAATCGTCGAGGTGGCGTGAGAACGCCTTGACCGTGAGTTCTCGGTCGCCGGCGAGTTCGTCGTGGTCCGAACTGTTGATGGTGATGACGTAGCTGTTGGGTGCCAGCAGATGCCCGCCGTCCAGGGGCCGAACCAGATCCGACGCTTCCTGCTGGAGCGCTGCCTCCACCTCCGCCGGTACGACGCCTCCGCCGAACACGCGGGCGAAGACGTCGCCGACAGCGCCTTGGAGCTTGCGTTCGAAACGTTGAACGATGCCCATCGTGACCCCTCCTCTCACTGTGTTCTTCCACCGTGTGGTGCCTGCTGGTGTGCAGGACGCGACGGCCGCGTGTCATCACGAAGTCGCGCTGCAAGCATGATATACGGTGCCGCCGACGGGGACTGCCCGCCGCGGTCGGCTCCCGGCTGCCCGACGCGGCGATTTTCGAGCGCGGCATGGTGCGTGTTAGTGTTCTCGCCGTTACCCGGGCGGGTGGCGGAATGGCAGACGCGCTGGCTTCAGGTGCCAGTGTCCTTCGGGACGTGGGGGTTCAAGTCCCCCTCCGCCCACCACACTGGCCGCAGCTGATTCGATCGCTGCGGCCAGTAGTTTCTTCCGGGTCGGTTTCTTCGCGGCCCGTTCCTCGAATCGTCCTACAGGCGTGTGATTCTCGGCCGATGTCGGCCGGGTGGTCCAGTACCCGGTCTCGATGGCGTCTCGTGTACGAGAATTCGCAGGTGAAAGCCCATAATAGGCTTACCTTATTTGCGGGGGCACCCAGGTGCTGACTTATCGTTCGTAGTTGGATCGGCCTCACCACGGCCGGATCCGTCGAGACCCTCACTTTTCTACCATGAGCTCACCCGCTCGTGCAGGGGAAAGCGTCGACGATCGACAGGTGCTGCTTCAACGGCGAGGACGCACCGCAGGCCGTTCGTGCAGCCGGTTACACCACACCGTCGCCGACGAGTATCAAGGCTGGACTTATCCGAAGGCTAGGTATGAAGCACACTCCGGGCCCGCAAGGCCTCTACGATCCCGTCAACGAACACGACTCCTGTGGTGTCGCGTTCGTGGTGGACATGCACGGTCGACGCAGTCGCGACATCGTCGAGAAGGCGATCACCGCACTGGTCAACCTCGAGCACCGCGGTGCTGCCGGCTCCGAACCGAACACCGGTGACGGTGCGGGCATTCTGATCCAGGTTCCGGACGCGTTCTTCCGCGCCGTCGTAGATTTCGAGCTCCCCGCTGCCGGCGCGTACGCGACCGGTGTCGCGTTCCTTCCCCAGGGCCGCAGCGATGCCGCGCGTGCCTGCGAGGGTGTCGAGCGCATCGTCGAGAGCGAGGGCCTGTCGGTTCTGGGTTGGCGTGAGGTCCCCACCGACGACTCCTCCCTCGGAGCTCTGGCGCGCGACGCGATGCCGACCTTCCGTCAGCTGTTCCTCGCGGCCCCCGACGCGTCGGTCACCGACCTCGACCTCGAGCGGCGCGCGTTCGTCATCCGCAAGCGCGTCGAGCACGAGCTGGGCGAAGAGGGCGCGGGCAAGGACGGCCCCGGCCGCGAAACCGTGTACTTCCCGTCGCTGTCCTCGCAGACGTTCGTCTACAAGGGCATGCTGACGACGCCTCAGCTCAAGGGCTTCTACTTGGACCTGCAGGACGAGCGTGTGGAAAGCGCACTGGGACTTGTGCATTCGCGCTTCTCCACCAACACGTTCCCGTCGTGGCCGCTGGCACATCCGTTCCGCCGCGTCGCCCACAACGGCGAGATCAACACCGCCACCGGCAACGAGAACTGGATGCGCGCCCGCGAGGCACTCATCACCTCCGACGTGTTCGGTGGCTCCGAGGCTCTCGAGAAGATCTTCCCCGTGGTCACCCACGGCGCAAGTGACACAGCACGTTTCGACGAGGTGCTCGAGCTGTTGCACCTCGGCGGCCGCAGCCTGCCCCACGCCGTGCTGATGATGATTCCCGAGGCCTGGGAGCGGCACGAGTCCATGGACCCCGCACGTCGGGCGTTCTACAAGTACCACTCCTCGTTGATGGAGCCCTGGGACGGACCGGCCTCGGTGTGCTTCACCGACGGCACCGTCATCGGCGCGGTTCTCGACCGCAACGGCCTGCGCCCGAGCCGGCTGTGGGTCACCGACGACGGTCTGGTCGTCATGGCCTCCGAGGTCGGCGTGCTCGACATCGATCCGTCGAAGGTCGTCCGCAAGGTTCGCCTGCAGCCGGGCCGCATGTTCCTGGTGGACACCGCGCAGGGCCGCATCGTCTCCGACGACGAGATCAAGGACGAGCTCGCCGCCGAGCATCCGTACCAGCAGTGGCTCGACGAGGGCCTGACCTCGATCGACGACCTGCCCGAGCGTCCGCACGTGCACATGCCGCACGACCGCGTCCTCATCCGTCAGCAGATCTTCGGGTACACCACCGAGGAATTGAACGTGCTGGTCTCGCCGATGGCGAAGTCCGGTGCCGAGGCCATCGGTTCCATGGGTACCGATACCCCGATCGCCGTGCTGTCGGCTCGTCCGCGGATGCTGTTCGACTACTTCTCGCAGCTGTTCGCGCAGGTCACCAACCCGCCACTCGACGCCATCCGCGAGGAGATCGTCACCAGCCTCGGCGGCACCATCGGACCCGAGGGCGATCTGCTCAACCCGGGTGCCGACGGCTGCAAGCAGATCGTGCTTCCGCAGCCCATCCTGCACAACGACGACCTCGCCAAGCTCGTCCACATCAACGACGAGGGCACGCAGGAAGAGCTGCGCTCGGTGGTCGTGCGCGGTCTCTACCCGGTGTCCGAGGGTGGTGAGGGCCTCCGAAAGTCGTTGGAGGCCATCCGCGCTCAGGTGTCCGCTGCCATCTCGGGCGGCGCGCGGATCATCGTGCTCTCGGACCGTGAGTCCAGCGAGAAGCTCGCTCCGATTCCGTCGCTGCTGCTCACCTCGGCAGTGCACCATCACCTCGTCCGCGAGAAGACCCGAACCAAGGTCGGTCTGATCATCGAGGCCGGTGACGCCCGCGAGGTGCACCACATGGCTCTGCTCATCGGATTCGGTGCGGCAGCGGTCAACCCGTACATGGCGTTCGAGTCGATCGAGGACATGATCGAGCGCGGTGCCCTCACCGACATCGAGTTCGACAAGGCCGTCGCCAACTACATCAAGGCCGCGGGCAAGGGTGTACTCAAGGTGATGTCCAAGATGGGCATCTCGACCCTCGCGTCGTACACCGGAGCCCAGCTGTTCCAGGTCATCGGCCTCTCGCAGGAACTGGTCGACGAGTACTTCACCGGCCTCAACAGCCACCTCGGCGGTATCGATCTCGATCAGGTCGCCGACGACGTCGCAGCGCGGCACGCGGTGGCGTACCTGGACAACCGTCAGGAGCGTGCGCACCGCGAGCTCGAAACCGGCGGTGAGTACCAGTGGCGTCGCGAAGGGGAGTACCACCTCTTCAACCCGGACACGGTGTTCAAGCTGCAGCACTCCACTCGCACCGGTCAGTACGACATCTTCAAGGAATACACGAAGATGGTCGACGACCAGTCCGAGCGCCTCGCGTCGCTGCGCGGTCTGTTCCGCTTCAAGACCGAAGAGCGACAGGCTATTTCGATCGACGAGGTCGAGCCGGCCAGCGAGATCGTCAAGCGTTTCTCCACGGGCGCGATGAGCTACGGCTCCATCTCGGCCGAGGCGCACGAGACCCTCGCCATCGCGATGAACCGTCTCGGCGGGCGCTCGAACTCCGGTGAGGGCGGCGAGGACGTCTCGCGGTTCGAGCCGGACGAGAACGGTGACTGGCGACGCAGTGCCATCAAGCAGGTCGCGTCGGGACGTTTCGGCGTCACCTCGCACTACCTGACCAACTGCACCGACATCCAGATCAAGATGGCGCAGGGAGCCAAGCCCGGTGAGGGCGGCCAGCTTCCGGCGCACAAGGTGTACCCGTGGGTCGCCGAGGTTCGGCATTCGACGCCCGGCGTCGGCCTGATCTCGCCGCCGCCGCACCACGACATCTACTCCATCGAGGATCTCGCGCAGCTGATCCACGACCTCAAGAACGCCAACCCGCAGGCCCGCATTCACGTCAAGCTGGTCTCCGAGGTCGGCGTCGGAACGGTCGCCGCCGGTGTGTCCAAGGCGCACGCCGACGTGGTGCTCATCTCGGGCCACGACGGCGGCACCGGCGCGACGCCGCTGACGTCGGTCAAGCACGCGGGTGGACCGTGGGAGCTCGGGTTGGCCGAAACGCAGCAGACGTTGCTGCTCAACGGGCTTCGCGATCGGATCGTCGTGCAGGTGGACGGTCAGCTCAAGACCGGCCGCGACGTCATGGTGGCCGCTCTGCTCGGCGGCGAGGAGTTCGGTTTCGCCACCGCTCCGCTCGTCGTCTCGGGCTGCATCATGATGCGCGTGTGCCACCTCGACACCTGCCCCGTCGGTGTTGCAACTCAGAATCCGTTGCTGCGCAAGCGGTTCGCTGGCAAGCCGGAGTTCGTCGAGAACTTCTTCATGTTCATCGCCGAAGAGGTTCGCGAGCTCATGGCCGAGCTCGGGTTCCGCACGCTCGACGAGGCCGTCGGTCAGGTGGGTCTGCTGGACACCACCGCGGCCAAGGAGCATTGGAAGGCGTCGAAGCTGGATCTGGCACCGATCCTCGAAGAGGTCGAGTCGGCGTTCATGAACCAGAATCTCTACAACACCGGCGTCCAGGATCACGGTCTCGACAAGGCTCTCGATCAGCAGCTCATCTCGGCCAGCCGCAATGCGTTGGACAGGGGTGAGAAGGTCGCGTTCGAGTCCAAGATCACCAACGTCAACCGCACCGTCGGCACGATGCTGGGGCACGAGGTCACCAAGGCGTACGGCGGCGTCGGTCTGCCGGACGACACCATCGAGATCACCTTCACCGGCTCGGCCGGCAACAGTTTCGGTGCGTTCGTGCCCTCCGGTATGACGCTCCGACTCAACGGCGATGCCAACGACTTCGTCGGCAAGGGACTCTCCGGTGGACATCTGGTGTTGCGTCCGTCGCTGAATGCTCCGAAGGGATTCGTCGCCGAGGACAACATCATCGGTGGCAACGTGTTCCTGTTCGGTGCCACCAGCGGTGAGGCTCTCATCCGCGGCGTCGTCGGCGAGCGTTTCGCCGTTCGTAACTCCGGTGCCGTTGCCGTCGTCGAGGGCGTCGGAGATCACGGCTGCGAGTACATGACCGGCGGCAAGGTCGTCATCCTCGGCTCGACGGGCCGAAACTTCGGTGCCGGTATGTCCGGCGGAGTCGCGTTCGTCTTCGATCCGAACAAGACGTTCGAGGCCAACCTCAACACCGAGCTGGTCGACATCGAGGAGCTCGAAGGCGACGAGTTCACCTGGCTGAAGGACATCGTCACCCGCCATCAGGAGCAGACCGGCTCCGAGGTGGCCGAGCGGATCCTCGCGGATTGGTCACAGCAGGTGAACCATTTCGTGAAGGTCATGCCTCGCGACTACAAGAAGGTACTGCTGGCCATTTCCGAAGCCGAGAAGAACGGCGCGGACGTGGACGAAGCGATCATGGAGGCAGCTCGTGGGTGACCCACAGGGATTTCTGAAGAACACGGTCCGCGAAGTGCCGAAGCGGCGCCCCGTCGACCTGCGCCTGATGGACTGGAAAGAGGTCTACGAGGACTTCTCGAAGGACACCTTGCGCACGCAGGCCAGTCGATGCATGGACTGTGGTATTCCGTTCTGCCACAACGGCTGCCCGCTGGGTAACCTGATTCCCGAGTGGAACGACCTGGTGTTCAAGGACCGCTGGCGCGACAGCATCGATCGACTGCACGCCACCAACAACTTCCCGGAATTCACCGGTCGGTTGTGCCCCGCCCCGTGCGAGGCGGCGTGTGTCCTGGGCATCAATCAGGATCCGGTCACCATCAAGCAGGTCGAGGTCGAGATCATCGACAAGGCCTTCGAAGAGGGCTGGGTCACGCCGGTCTACCCGACGCATCTGACCGGCAAGACCGTCGCCGTCGTCGGCTCCGGACCCGCGGGACTCGCTGCAGCGCAGCAGCTCACCCGCGCCGGGCACACCGTCACGGTGTTCGAGCGGGCAGATCGCATCGGCGGATTGCTGCGATACGGCATCCCCGAGTTCAAGATGGAGAAGCGCCACATCGACCGTCGCCTGGCGCAGATGGAGGCCGAGGGCACCGTCTTCCGCACCGGTGTCGATGTGGGCGTCGACATCTCGGCCGACGAACTGCGCGAGCAGTTCGATGCCGTGGTCCTCTCCGGCGGCGCCACCGCATGGCGCGACCTGCCCATCGAGGGCCGCGAGCTCGACGGCATCTACCAGGCCATGGAGTTCCTGCCGCACGCCAACCGCGTCCAGCAGGGCGACTTTGCCGCACCGCCGGTGAGCGCCGAGGGCAAGAAGGTCGTCATCATCGGCGGCGGCGACACCGGGGCCGACTGCCTCGGCACCTCGCACCGTCAGGGCGCAGAAAGCGTCCACCAGTTCGAGATCATGGCCCGCCCGCCCGAGGAGCGTGCGACGTCCACCCCGTGGCCGACGTACCCACTGATGTACCGGGTGGCCTCGGCTCACGAAGAGGGTGGCGAACGCGTCTTCTCCGTCAACACCGAGCGTTTCGTCGGCGAGGACGGCAAGGTCACCGCACTCGAGGCCTGCGAGGTCGAGTTCAAGGCGGGCAAGTTCGAGAAGGTCGAGGGCAGTGAATTCACCCTCGAAGCCGATCTGGTTCTGCTCGCCATGGGATTCGTCGGACCGGAGAAGGGCGGCCTGCTGACCGAACTGGGTGTCGACTTCAACCAGCGCGGCAACGTCGAGCGCACCAACGAGTGGGTCACCAACGTCCCCGGCGTGTTCGTCGCCGGCGACATGGGCCGCGGCCAGTCGCTCATCGTGTGGGCCATCGCCGAGGGCCGGTCCTGCGCGGCCGCCGTCGACACCTTCCTGCAGGGAGCAACGGCGCTACCGGCGCCGATCGTGCCCACTCAGGCACCGCAGCGGTAAGTCGCGTTTCTCCGCCGAGCTCGAAGTTGTGGACGGATCGAGGTCCGATTCCGTCCACAACTTCGAGTTCGTCTGCTTTCCGCTGCCATTCGACACACGGTTACGTCCGTTAACCATGTAGGCATCTGATGGTCACAGGCCGCTGTCATTGTGGTGATCGAACAACGAAGCGCGTTCGACCACCAGTGAGGCCCCCTCCCATGAGTGTCAAGAAGATCTGCGCCGGTATCGGCGTCGCTGCAGCTGTTGCATCCGGAATCGTCGTCGGAACGGCATCGCCCGCCGCCGCAGACCCGGCCGATTGTCCGGCGATGTACGTCGTGGCGATTCCTGGCACTTGGGAGACCAGCTCGGGTGCGGCCCCCAAGCCGGGCATGCTGACCGACGTCACCGATCGTCTCGGTGGCGACATCCGCACCGACTACGTCTCGTATCCCGCGACCGCGTTCCCATGGGAGGGCGAGGTTTACGGGCAATCGCGTGCCGAAGCCGTCGCCAACGCGGGCGGCATGCTCGAGGCCATGGCGGATCGTTGTGGCGCAACGAAACTGGGCATCATCGGGTACAGCCAGGGTGCCGACGCGGCGGGCGATCTCGCCGCGGCCATCGGCACCGGAGTGGGCGTGGTGCCCGCGGACAAGGTGGTCGCCGTGGGGCTGATCTCCGACCCGAAGCGCTCCGATACCGACGCTCTCGTGGGACCCGCCGTGGTCGGAACCGGGGTCGGTGGACCCCGCGTCGGTGGATTCGGCTACGTCAGCCCCGTGGTGCGGACGTTCTGTGCCGTCGGCGACCTGTACTGCTCGACGCCCAAGGACGATTACGTCGCGCGGCTGGCCGGCTTCTTGGCCGTCTCGTCCAACCCCGCGCCGAACGTCGCCGATCAGTACTCGCAGGAAGCGCAGTCCCTGATCGCGGACCTCGCCGCGGCCGGTGGTCTGCCGGTGTTGCAGGGCCAGCTCACCGACCAGGCGAACGCTCAGCGTCAGCGTGAGATCGAGGCGTTCTACCGTTCGGGTATCCACCAGGAGTACCAGAGCTACGACGTCGGGGGCGGCCAGTCCGCGACTCGGTGGTTGGCGCGCTACCTCGCCGACGCGGTCTGACGGCGTAGCAGCACGAAAACCGCCACAGCGCTGACGGCCATCAGACCGGCGCTCCAGCCGGCCGCGAGGTTGAAGCCGTCGACGAACGACGAGTTCGCGACGGTGGTCAGTTGCGAGGCGAACGGCTCGGGCAGGTAGTCCGCGACGGCGACGGCACCGCCTATGGTTTCTCGTGCGGGGTCCGCTATCTCGGCAGGGGTGCCCGCGGGGATGGCGTCGTCCATGCGGTGCCGGTAGACGGTGCTGCCGATCGTGCCGAGGATCGCGATACCCACGGCGCCGCCCAGTTCGGCTCCGGTTTCCGAGAGTGCCGATGCGGCACCGGCCTTTTCGGGTGCCGCGGCGGTCAGGACGATGTCGGAGTTGAGCGTCGACGCCGCGCCGATGCCGAACGTCAGCAGAGCCATCCCGGTCAGGAGTAAGGGTAGGCCCGAGTTGCTGGTGACGAAGACCATTGCCACACAACCGAATCCGATGAAAGCCAGGCCGCAGGCGATGATGGTGCCCGTATGGATGACCTTACTCATCGTCGGTGCCAACACAGCTCCGGTCGCTGCAGCCGCGGCGGGAATCAACAACCACAGTCCGGCCTCGAGCGGCCCGAGCCCGACTACCAACTGGAGATACTGCGCGGCGAACAGGCTGAAGCCGGTCATCGCGAAGATCACCAGGAACTGCACGACGACGGCTGCACTGAAGGCACGTTCGGCGAACAGCGTGACGTCGATCAAAGGGTGTGCTGCCTTCCGTTGCCGGACGACGAACACTGCACCGAGCGTCAGCCCGACGAGGGCGGTGACGATCGTTGCCGCGTCGATCCCCTCCTGTGCACCGTGTTTGATGGCGAACACGATCGAGAGCATCGAGGAGATCGCGAGAATCACGCTGATGGGATCGAACTTCCCGGGGTCGGAGTCCTTGAACTCGGGGACCAGAAACGGGGCGGCGACGAAAAGTACCACCATGATCGGAATGTTGATCAGGAACACCGAACCCCACCAGAAGTGTTCGAGCAGAACACCGCCGATGACAGGGCCCACTGCTGCTCCACCGGCGAAGCCGGCAGTCCACAGGCCGATGGCTTCCTTTCGCTGAGTGGGGTCGTGAAACATGTTGCGGATCAACGACAATGTGCTCGGCGCAATGGTGGCTCCGCCGATTCCCAGCAGAGCGCGCGCCGCGAGCAGCATCTCGGGAGAGGTGGAGAACGTCGCGGCCAGAGACGCCACTCCGAACACGACGGCACCGATCATGAGCAGGGTGCGCCTGCCGATGCGATCGCCCAGCGAGCCCATGGTGATCAGTAGGCCGGCAAGCAGAAATCCGTAGATGTCGAGAATCCACAACGACTGATTGCTGGTGGGTTCGAGATCGGCCGTCATGAACGGCAGGGCCAGGTACAACACCGACATGTCCATCGATACGACGAGAATCGGCACCACCAGCACTGCGAGGCCGAGCCACTCCTTACCGGTGGCGCGCTGGTCGGTTGCCGTCTGGCTCACTGTGGTTTCCCTTCCCGAATGGACACCTCAGCTTAGGGGGATCGGGAGTACGTTCGGTGAAGAAACATGTCTCTCGCCGAACGAAGGAAAAATCACCTCATGACCAACGATCTGAAGGTAGTCGCGACGATCATCGCCAAGCCGGATGCCATCGACGCCGTGCGCGACGGCCTCTCCGCTCTGGTTGCCGAATCGCGGAAGGAAGACGGCAACCTCTCGTACGAGCTGTTCGAGTCCGCGATCGAGCCGGGAACCTTCATCACCGTCGAGGTGTGGAAGTCGCAGGAGGACCTCGACGGCCACATGCAGACTCCGCACCTGCAGCAGGCGCTAAGCGAGTTCGGGGCCCACCTCGCGGCTGCGCCCGCCATTCATCCCCTCCGGCCGGTCGGCTGACTCACCCCGCACGCTTGCGTAGACGAGTGTCGACACGATGAGCAGGGCCATCGTGGCCCCGATCGCGAGCCAGCCGGTCCCGCTCATCTCGCCCGACGCGATGACGCGGGCCCCGGCGGCGGTGTAGCTCATGGGCATGAAGGCGGCGAGATCGCCCCAGATCGGTGCCGTCGACGCGTATGCGAAGCCACAGACGACGACCTGCACCGCGAGCGCGGCGACGTTGACGATCTGGCCGATCACGGCACCGAGCACCCGTTGGATCGCTCCCGCTGCGGCGAGGTAGGCCGCAGCCGAGACGATCAGGAACGCACCCGCTCCCAGGACCGGCCCGAGGGCGGCGTCGGTGGCGAAGGCGAACGCAACGGCGGCGCTGATGCCCACTGCGGCGACCGCTGCGGCCTCGGCGAGCCAGCGAGGCTTGCTGTCCCTGCCCAGAACCCGCACGAGACTGACGCACCCGAGAGCACCGAGCGCGATCAGTGCAGCGATCAGATACGGGGTGGCACCGGTTCCGGTGCTCGACGACGTGGCCGCGATGTTCTGGTCCGACGCCGCTTCCTCGGTGCCGGCCGCGGTGCCCGGCGGGAGTGCCGCCGAGGCGTCGCGCACATTGGTGGCGATGCCGTTGACGATTCCCTCGACCGGTTCGACCGACGTCACGAGCTGATCGGTGCCGGCCTTGAGCTGCTGGCCGCCGTCGTCCAGTTGGCCCAGTCCGTCGCGCAACTGCACGGTCGCGTCGCCGAGTTGGGCGGTGGCTCCGAGGAACTGACTGTTGGGGTCGTTGAGTTCGGAGGACAGCTGCTGAGCACCGCTCTTGAGAGTCTGCAGCTGGGCGAGGGTGTCGGGCCCGAAAGCCTGCGTGTTCAGAGTGTCGATGACCCCGCGGATCTCACCGGAGATGGCGTCCGATCCCGGGTGCGGGAATCGATCGACCTGGTCAGCGGTGGCGGCGAGTTTGGCGGTGAAATCGGCCTGCAGAGCGCCGAAGCCGGCGAGCTGATCGACGACCTGGTCGACGCCACCGCTGATCTGGGACGCGCCGTCCCCGAGCTGACCGATGCCGTCGCGGTACTGCCCGAATCCATCGGCGAGCTGAATGGTTCCGTCGTGTGCCTGGGTGATGCCGTCGGCGAGCTGCCCGACGCCGTCGTTGAGCTGCGTTCCGCCGTCGGTCAGCTGGCCGATACCGCTGGAGAGGAACGTGATGGGCAGCGATGCGCTGTTGAGGCTGCTCCTGGCTGCGGCCAGGGGATCGGCCGTCTGCTGGTCCGCTGCCGGTGCCTGCTCGGTGTCGGCGACGACGGTGGTGGTTGCCGCGGACTCGCCACCGAGGTCGTAGCCGGTGCCCAGTGCAAATGCACCTACCGCTACCAGAGGAAACGCCAGCGCAGTGAGAGCAACGGCAGGACGTCGGAAGATACGCAATTCACCCATGATGAGTTCGAGGCTAACCGCACGGTGCAGCGTCGCCGACCAGTCGACGACCGGCGACGCCCTATTTTGTGCCCTCGACCTGGGAGTTTAAGAGGTCTCTGTGGATTACCGATTGCGGGGCAGCAGGTCCCACACGTGCTCGGTTTCGTTCACCGAGGAGACCGACCTCGCGCCGCTGCGCGAGAACAGCACCCGCGTCACCGAGCAGTAGTCGATCGGGAAGCCGAGCACCTTCGGGGTCTGCAGAATGTCCTGCAGCAAGATGTTGATCACGCCGCCGTGAGCGAACAGCGCCACGGTGTCGGTGTGTGCGCTCGCCGAGACGACATCGGCGACACCGTCCAGAACTCGCCGGCGAAACGCCTGCTCGTCGACCTGCTCCGGGAGATGCCCGGCCTTGATGCGATCGAATGCCTCACGGAATTCGGTCTTGGCCGACTCGATCGGAACGTAGCCGCCGAAGTCGCGATCGTATTCGGTCAGGCGATCGTCGGGCTCGACGGTCAGACCGAGCCGATCGGCCAGAGGCTGCGCGGTCTGGACGGCGCGTAGCTGCGAGCTCGAGACGACTCGCGAGATCGGGAACCGGGCGACGGCACCCGGCACTCGCTGGGACTGTTCGACGCCGAGTTCGGCCAGAGCGGGATCGGCCGAGGTCTCCGACCGTTGCGGGAGGGCATGCCGCACCAGAACCAATTGCATCGACTCACCTAATCACGAGTGTTCTGCCGCTGCGCAGCACCATCGATCGAAATGCCGCCACCTGACGCGGCGAATCGGCCCGCGGATCCCACACCATGCCGATTCGCCTGCGCGCGGCCGGTTGGGTGAGTCCGATGTCCACGGTTCCGCCCTCACCGCCGTGCGCGCGTATTCGCGGCAGAATGGCGATACCGAGACCGGCTCCGACGAGTCCGCGCACCGTGTGGGTGTCCTGACCCTCGAAGGCGATACGCGGGCTGAAGCCGGCGTCCGCCCACAACTCGTCGCAGATCGAGCGCATCCCGAAGCCGTGGCCCATCGCGATGTAGTTCTCGTCGGCCGTGTCGGCCAGATCGACCGACCTGCGCGTGGCCAGCCGATGATCGGCCGGAACCACCAGCATCAGTCGCTCGTCGTAGAGCTGGAACGAATTGTGCTCGGTGTGTTCGGCGCTGAGAGAGACGAACGCCAGGTCGGAGACCCCGTCGGCGAGACGGTCGAGGCAGCGTGCCCGGGCACCCTGGTCCAGATCGAACGTGACGGCCGGGTGGTCGACGCGGAACTGGCGGATCAGCGCCGGTACGACGTCCTCGCCCAGGGTGTTCTGAAACGCCACCGCGATACGGCCGCGGGCCCTGGCGTCGTGCTCGGTCATGGCGTCGATGCCGGCGTCGATGTCGCTCAACGCCCGCTGGAGATAAGGAATGAGCACTCGGCCGGTGCTGGTGAGCACGATCCCGCGGCCGCGTCGTTCCACGATGTCGACGCCCAGAATTGCCGAGGCGCGGGCGACCTGCCGACTGACGGTGGGCTGTGGGACGCCCAGCACGTGCGCGGCGTCGGTGATGTGTTCGGTGTCGGCCACTGCGACGAGAGTCGGTAGCAGCGGCAGGAGTTCGATCGTTTCACGACGCATTCGCGAATCATATCGCCGGTGTATCGGTTTGCCCGGTCTCATGCATTGGACGAATATCGTGAGCGCTTCTAACGTGATCTGCATGACCACGACGCAGCCCGAGGTGCTCGGATGGGAGGGACACCCCAGGGGATCGCGCGAATACCGCAGGCTCGTGCTGGCACTGCTGTTCGCCGGAGTCGCAACGTTCGCTCAGCTCTATTCGGTGCAGGGCATCCTGCCCCTCATCGCCGCCAATCTCGACATCACGCCGTCGCAGTCCTCGCTCGCGGTCGGGCTCGCGACGGTAGGCGTTGCGGTGTCCGTCATTCCCTGGTCGGTGGCGGCCGACCGCATCGGTCGTGTTCGGGCCATGACGGCGTCGATCCTCACCGCCACGACGCTGGGTCTGCTGGTTCCGCTCGCGCCGTCGCTCGAAGTACTGCTGGTGATTCGATTCTTCGAAGGTGCTGCACTGGGCGGTCTTCCGGCCATCGCCATCGCGTACCTCAGCGAAGAGATCCATCACAAGCACACAGCCCTGGCTGCGGCGACCTACGTGTCCGGTACGACGCTCGGCGGACTGCTCGGCCGCATCGTCGCGGGACCCGTTGCGGAATACACCAACTGGCGGATCGGCACGTTGACCGTGTCGATGATCGCTGCGTTGGCCGCCGCACTGTTCGTCTGGCTCGCACCGAAGCCGCGAACGACGCTCGTGCACAGCCAAATTCGTGACCTACCCGGACGGCTGTGGGTGAACCTGCGCGAGCCGGGGATGGCGGCACTCTACGGCCAGGGATTTCTGCTGATGGGCGGCTTCGTCGCGATCTACAACTACCTCGGATTTCGTTTGGAGGCCGTGCCTTTCGGGCTCCCGCAGTCTCTGATCAGCCTGATCTTCGTGGCGTACCTCAGCGGTACCGTGTCCTCACGGGTAGCGGGCAATCTCGCGACGAAGCACGGCAGATCGGTGGTGCTCGCCGGATCCACCGCCACGATGATCGCCGGAGTCGCCCTGACGATGGCGTCGAATCTCGCCGTCATTCTGACCGGCTTGGTGATCCTGACCATGGGATTCTTTGCCGCTCACGCCATCGCGTCTGGATGGACCGGACAACGAGCCGTCCACGGCCGAGCCCAGGCGACATCGCTGTACAACCTCTTCTACTACGGCGGATCCTCCGTCGTCGGCTGGATCGGCGGCGTCGTCTTCCAATCCCAGGGATGGAACGCGTTGGCGCTGTTCGTCATTGCGTTGGCAGTGATCGCAGGCGTATGGGCCGCGTGCATGAACGGCCGCTTGGCGAAGCCGGTATCAGTAGGTTGACGTGTTTGCGGCAGCGAGGGCAAAAATGACGATCGCACCCACGATGACGACGAAGAGCGCGATCGAGACGTAACCCACGATCAGGCCCGCCGTCGCAAAACCCGATCCGCCTTCGCCGGTGCGCTTGATCTGACCGCGCGCAATGTGGCCACACACCACCGCGCACACCGACGCAATCAACGGAATGAACGTCAGACCGAGAATTGCCAACACGAGTGACACAATCGCCAAGGTGTTGGTGGACGCCGGAGCCTGATACCCGCCGGCATACGGCGCATTCCCGTACTGCGAATACTGTTGCTGCGGGTTCGGGTACTGGGGGCTCTGTTGCGGGGGGTTCGGGTACTGGGGGTTCGGGTTCTGGGGGTTCGGGTTCTGATAAGGCGGGTACTGCTGCCCGCCGTACGGCTGATCCTTGTTCGCTGCGTCGAACGGATCATTGCTCTCACCCTGCGGATAGCCCATGGCGGGAGTGTGGCACCTGGAGACAGCAGTCGCAACCGCTCTCCCTCGGCGCTACGTGCCGAGCTTGCCCCACCCCACATAGGCGTCGACAGTGACGTACCCGGTCACGCGCGGCTGATCCCGAACCGGATACGGATCGCCGGTGTAATGCGTCGAAATGCGATCGATGTCGACCAGATCGGGATCGTCACGCAACTCGATCGAACCGTGCACCGTCACATGGGTGTACCAACTGGCCTCGTCCAACACCGAAATCGAGACCTTCGGATTCGCCTTGATGTGCTCGAGACGCTTCCGCGACGCATCGAAATTGAGCACGACCTTCCCGTCCTCCCACAGATACCACGTGGGTGCGGTGATCGGCGTTCCATCTGCACGAACCACCGCCATGACCGCGGGATTGGCCTTCTTCAGCAATTCGACAGCGGCATCGGGCAACGGAGGCTTGGGCATACGACAACAGTACGACTCGACCCCCGCCTTGGGTCCCGAATCGCCCCACAGCGTCCCCCGGAGTCCACTCGATGTGCCATTGACTGCCGAAAAGGCCACTCAATGTCACATCGAGTGCACTGGGGTGAAAGGTGTGCACTCGGGAATCGGGTGCATCCGATGTGGATCGGCGACTACAGGTTGGGGAGTTTGACTACCTGTCCGGCGTAGGACAGTCCGGCACCGAAGGCGAGCAGCAATGCTGTGTCTCCTGCTTTTGCTTTGCCGGTGCGCAGTAGTTCTTCCATCGCCAGGGGGATCGAGGCTGCCGAGGTGTTGCCGGTTTCGGCGATGTCATTGGCGACGGGTGTGTCCTCGTTCAGGTTCAGGCTCTTGGCGAGGAGTTCGGTGATGCGGCTGTTGGCCTGGTGGGGGATGAAGGCGTGCAATTCGTCGGTTTTGATGCCCGCGACGTCGAGGACGCGCTGCGCGGCTTTGCCCATCTCGAAGGCGGCCCAGCGGAAGACGGAGATTCCGTTCATCCGGATCCAGGGGCGCTCGAGGCCTTCTTCGGTGATGTAGTCGTACCAGTCGGTGGTCTGGACGATGGCGTCGGATTGCGAGCCGTCGGAGCCCCAGACGGCGGGTCCGATCTCGGTTTCGTCGCTCTGGCCGACGACCACGGCACCGGCGCCGTCGGCGAAGATGAAGCGGGTGGTGCGGTCGTAGGGGTCGGTGGTGACGCTGAGCTGTTCTGCACCGATGACGAGGACGTACTTGGACGTTCCGGCCTTGACCAGGTCCGATGCGACGGCGAGGGAGTAGCAGAAGCCTGCGCAGCCGGCGCAGATGTCGAATGCGGCCGGCCCCTTGGTGCCGAGTCCGTGCGCTACTTTTGCAGCTGCTTGGGGTGTGAGTTCGAGATGCGTCGAGGTGGCGACGATGACGGTGTCGACTTGGTCGGCGGTGATTCCGCTGGCTTCGAGGGCCTTACGACCTGCCGCGATGGACATCTCGACGACGTTTTCCTTGGGATCGGCGAAGCGCCGGTTCTTGATTCCGGACCGCGTCTGGATCCACTCGTCGCTCGAGTCGATGAATTCACAGATCTCGTCGTTGGTCACGACTCTCTCGGGGCGGTGAACGCCGAGTCCGAGTAGTTTCGACTGTCGTCCCTGCGTCGTGCTGATCGCACCCATCTTCAATTTCCTCTCGTGCTACCGCGCCATCGCCGAGCTTCGGCTCGGGTCTTGGGCTACGGGCTCGGTGACACACGTTACGTGCGTCGCCTCGAGGAGTTCACACCAGTTCGGTGATGAGGGCTGCGACCTCGGCGGGCTTGTCGATCATGGCGTGGTGGTGGGCGGGCATGACGACAGTGAAGTCGGCCCGCAGATACGCGGCCAGCTTGCGTTGAGTCTTGATCCATCGCTTGCCCCACGGGGAGGGTCGTCCGGTGTGGGCTGCGGCGACGATGACCGGAACGACGAGGGGCGAACGCTTCCGCATTCTGTTCAGTTCGGCGGCGAGGTCCGGGTAGACGACGTCCTCCACCAGGGCGGCGGCGAGGTAGGTGGGTCGTCGATAGATGTCGTCGACCCAGTCGAACGTCTCCTGCGGTGTGCCGTCGGGCGGTGTCGCCTGATTGAGGACGCGTCGCACACGCGGTCCGACCAGCTTCTGCAGGCCGGTCTTGCTGAGCGCGGTGGCGATGACGTGGGCAGCCTCGACGCGCACGACGGTCGGGACGAAGCGTCTGGGGTCGGATTCGGCGCTGGAATCGAGCAACAGAATTCCGCGGGTGCGCGACGGGTACAGCCGGGCCACAGCTTCTGCGTAGAAGCCGGCTATCGAATGACCTACCACGACGGCCGGGTCGGTGACTCCGAGTGCGTCGAGGACACCGATGATTCGGTCTGCCTCCCCGCGGACGGTAGGTGTGGCACCGGCGGGCAAGGGGTCGCTGAGTCCGAAGCCGGGGCGGTCGAGAACGACCACGTGATGGTGGGCGCTCAGGATGTCGACGGTGTCGTTCCAGTCGAACCAGTTACTGCCGAGGCCTCCGCACAGGACGACCGTGGGGCCGGTTCCGCGTACGAACAGATGCAGACGTTGCCCGTCCACCTCGACGTACTGACCGGGAGGATGTTTCACGGGAAACAACGCACTGCGTTCGGCTCGATCCCCGCTGTCCATGTTTGGTACTCCACGATGCTCTACCGACCTGTCGACTGTTTCACGCTCCAGTTTCCATCATTTTCCCCGTTTTGCACACTCGTGTGCGTGGATCGGTCACGAGGGAAGGTCATTGACGCGGCTTGGCCAGGGGGAACGCGAGCGTTTCCCGAATGCTGCCACCGGTGATGAGCATGACGACCCGGTCGACTCCCATGCCGAGACCGCCGGTCGGCGGCATCCCGTGCTCGAGTGCTTGCAGAAAATCCTCGTCCAGGCTCATCGCTTCCTCGTCACCGCCGGCCGCCAACAGCGACTGTTCGGTGAGGCGCTGTCGCTGATCGACAGGGTCGGTCAGCTCGCTGTACGCGGTACCCAGCTCCACACCCCACGCGACGAGATCCCACTTCTCGGCGACGCCCGGAATGCTCCGATGCGGCCTCGTCAACGGCGACATCGACGTCGGGAAGTCCTTGTAGAAAGTGGGGAATTCGGTGTAGTCCTCGACGAGATGTTCGTACATTCCCTGCGCGACGGCCCCAGCATCCCAGGTCTTCTCGTACGGAATGTCGTTCTCGTCGCACAGGCGTTGCAGCTCCTCCAGAGGAGTCGCCGGTTCGACGGGCACTCCCAACTTCTCGGCGACGGCACCGTGCAACGTCTTGACCGGCCATTCGCCGGAGATGTCGATCTCGATCATTTCTCCGTTCGGGCCGTCCGGGCGCAGGATGATCTCGCGTCCGTGCGCGGCAACGGCTGCTCGCTGAATCAGCTCGCGGCACAACACCATTGCGCGTTCGTAGTCGCTGTGGGCCTCGTAGGCCTCGAGGATCGTGAACTCGGGGTTGTGCTTGAAGTCCGCGCCTTCGTTGCGGAACACGCGGCCGATCTCGAACACCTTCTCCATGCCTCCGACACACAGGCGTTTGAGATAGAGCTCCGGTGCGATCCGCAGGTAGAGGTCGAGGTTGTAGGCATTGATGTGGGTGACGAACGGTGCTGCGTTGGCACCGCCGTGAACCTGCTGCAGAATCGGTGTCTCGACCTCCATGTATCCGCGCTCGCCGAGCGAATCACGAAGTGACTTCACGACATTGGATCGGGCGATCATCAGTGCACGAGCATCGCGATTGATCGCCAGATCGACGTAGCGTTGCCGCACCCGAGCTTCCGGGTCGGTGAGTCCGCGATACTTGTCCGGCAGTGGATGCAAGCACTTGGCATTCATTCGCCAGTCCGTCGCGAGCAGCGACAGCTCCCCACGCTTGCTGCGGCCGATCGCGCCACTGACCTCGATGAGATCGCCGAGGTCGAAATCGGCGTCGAAGTTCTCGATCGAATCCCCGACGCGATCGCGGTCGAAG
The DNA here is from genome assembly GCF_002259365.1 of Rhodococcus sp. 14-2496-1d. Classification (NCBI taxonomy): domain Bacteria; kingdom Bacillati; phylum Actinomycetota; class Actinomycetes; order Mycobacteriales; family Nocardiaceae; genus Rhodococcus; species Rhodococcus sp. 14-2496-1d. The sequence continues at coordinate 36,732 of NZ_NPFV01000013.1, forward strand.
AGAACCTGGATATCGGCCGACCAGTCACGCACCACAGCGAATACGACACCGCCGTAGTCGCGAATCCGCAGGATGCGTCCGGCAATTCGTACCGTTGTGCCCTGCGGCGAGGCCACCGCCGCCTCGACCGTATGCGTCGGGGGATAGGCGACGGGATAGCCCTCGGTGCCCTCGCGTTCGAGACGATCGAGTTTCGACATGCGTACGCGCACCTGGTCGGGACGCTTACGGCCCGGTGTCGGCTCGTCCGGGACGCTGTCGGGGCCGCTGCCGTCGGGATGAATGTCGTCGGCGTCGGCCAGAGCCGCGGGCACCGCAACGTGAGAACCGGTGTGCTTCGAGGCGCGTCGGAAGGTCGGCAGGGTCAAGAAGCCCTCGGCGATGGCCGACGCGACGCCGACCTTGGGCAACACCCGATTGTCGGCGAAGCAGAGGTAGCGCGGCTCCCATTCCGGAAGGTACTTCACGTTCGAGCGATACAGGGCCTCGAGCTGCCACCACCGAGAGAAGAACACCAGCACGCTGCGCCAGATTCGCAACACCGGCCCGGCACCGATCCGGCTGCCCTCCTCGAACGCCGCGCGGAACACCGCGAAGTTCAGCGAGATCTTGCCGACCCCGAATTGATCGGCGCTGGTGGCGAGCTCGGTCACCATCAGTTCGATCACCCCGTTGGGCGACGCCGGATCACGACGCATCAGATCCAAGGACACACCGGTGCGACCCCACGGCACCAGCGAGAGGACGCCGATCACCTTCTCGCCCTGAACTGCCTGCACCAGAAGACAATCGCCGTCGAGCGGATCACCCAGTCGACCCAACGCCATCGAGAACCCACGCTCGGTTTCGGTATCGCGCCACGCATCCGCGCAGGCGATTATTTCCGACATCTCCTCCGACGAAATGTCACGATGACGACGCACGGTGACCACGACACCCGCTTTACGAGCCCGGTTGACCGCCTGACGCACGGGGCGCATCTCGCGTCCATTGAGGTTGAAATCCTTGGTTTTCAGGATTGCTTCGTCGCCGAGTTCGAGGACACTCAGTCCGGCCCGCTTGTACGCGGTCGCGCCGATCTCGCTGGCGCCCATGACAGCTGGGGTCCAGCCGTATTTCTCGGCCAGGTCCAACCATTCCGAGATCGCATGCGGCCACGCCTCGGGATTTCCGATCGGGTCACCACTGGCCAGACAGACGCCGACCTCGACTCGATACGTCACCGCCGCCTTACCGCTGGTGGCGAAGATGACGCCCTTGTCGCGCCGAGTGGCGAAGTAGCCGAGGGAATCGTCGGCACCCCATTTGTCGAGCAGGCCACGCAGCGCGGACTCGTCGCGACCGGTGAGCGCGTTGCTCGACCGCTGCGACCGAAACAACGTGACGACAGCCCCCAACAACGCCAACGCTCCGAACAGCCCGAGGGCCGTGTTCACGATGCCGTTCGGCCTGCCGTCGAACTGCTCGTTGTCCACCGTCGCCAACGCCGTCACGCGATTGAACGCCCACAGGAACGTCTGACTCTCCGGCAACGATCCGGGGAACAGCGCAACCAGCGCCCACCCGATCACCGTCCCGACGGCCGCGCCGAGCACGAGCACCCCGAGCGCCTTCCACACCGCACCACGACGCACCCGCGTGTAGAACTCCTTGCGCGCGGCGATCAACACCCCCGTCACCACAACATGGACAGCCAGCGCAATCCACGAATTGACGCTCTTGTCCGTGATCCCCTCGACCACATTGGTGATCGCCAACAACACCAGATAGATCGTCAGCAACCACCACGCAATGCGCTTACGACTCGCCAACGCCGCCGCCAACAAACCGACCACCAGCGCCCACGACAAACTCGTATCGGGAGCATCGAAGTAATAGCTGTCGACGTACTCACGCGGAACGTGAATCAGGAAACGAAGAGTCGGCGACAGACTCCACAGAAACAACAACACCGCGAACACACCGAGCACCAGACCCGCGATATGCGGAACCTCACTCAAACGACCGCGCTCGGGTGGCACGAACGACCGCGGAACCATGGACCCGGACCGCTCCGAGGAAACTGCTGTCGCCGTCATATCTCACTCCCGAAGTCAGAATGCACTTGCACCGTAGACGGTATCCCCGCCAAGGCGAGTCAGGTGCCCATTGCCCGCACCCCCGCCCACTCAATGTGACGTTCAGTGGCCTTTTCGGCAGTCGATGTCACATCGAGTGGACATCGGGTCGGGTGCGGGCGGCGGATCTTCAGGTGCGTTGGATCTCGATACGACGTCGCCTCGGCGCGCGTGGGTGAAAGTTCGTCCACAGGGCGTGAGTTATCCACAGGGCAGTTCGTTTCCCGTCGTCGCGGCGGATTCGGGGTGCGCGGACTGTGCATCATCATGGCCATGAAGCGGGGTGGAGCACGAGTCGATGCGAAGGTGATCGCGGCTGCGTCGGATCGCGGCTTCATGAGGACAGCGCACTTACTCGAGCTCGGGGTGGCGTCGAAGACCATCGTTCGACGCACACAGCCGGACGGCAGCTGGTCACGGGCGTTACCTGGGTTGGTGTTCTTGAAGAATCGTTCGCTGACGCCGATCGAACGCGCCTCCGCGGTGGCGATCTACTGCGGCAAGGATGCTCTCATCAGCGGTCGGGCAGGGCTGGCGTTGCATGGATTGGGCACGTCGGGTTCGTTGGAGGAGACGTTCGCACTGATTCCCGAGCCGCAACATCGCAAGTCCGTGGGCTTCGCTGTCGTGGAGCGGACGTGGCGAATGCCGACGGCGGAAATCAAGTCGGGACTTCGCGTCGCCCCGATCGTTCGGTGTCTGTGCGATGCAGTTCGACGGATGAAGAATGCCGAGCAGTGCATGGCGTTGATTGCCGGTGTCGTGCAGCGAGGTGCGGCCACCGTGGACGCGATCATGAAGGAACTGAACGCCGGTAGTACGCGGGGAACTGCGATGCCACGTCGAGTTCTGAGGGAACTGGCTGCAGGTGCGCACTCGGTGGCGGAGGCTCAGGCCCAGAAGCTGTACGCGCGCAGCGGACTTCCGACGATGCAGCACAACGTGGCTGTCCACGACGAGCAGGGCAGGTTCCTGCTGATAGCCGACAACTGGCTCGACGATGTCGCGTTGGATTGGGAGATCGATTCGCTCGAATACCATCTCTCGCCCGCGGCGCACAGGGCGACGGTGGCGCGTCGGGAACGAGCGCAGAATGCCGGCCTCATCGTGGTGACACATCTGCCGAGCGATATTCGGGAGGACCCGGAACGCGTTCTGTCCGACCTTCGTGCGCGTTACGAGCAGGCCAAGGCGCGACCGCGACCGAATGTCACGGTCCGACCGCGAGCGGATCAGGCTCGTAGTCGCTCGGGTTGATACACCCACACCATGTGCTTGCCGGTCTCGGACGTAGCTGCGATCGGCCGATGCTCGATCCTGTCCAGCACGAATCCAAGCCTCTTGGGTACGGCCTGGCTCCGGAGATTCGCTGCGTCACAATGAATTTCGACTCGATTGATTCCGTCCAGCCTTGAGGCCTCCCGTATGAGGGCGGCGACGGCCTCGCTGATCATCCCACGTCCCTCGGCCCGGGCGTCGAGCCAGTAACCCAATTCGATGCCGTGCGGGCCGATCCGGCGATGCATCCCGATCTTGCCCAGAAACGCACCGCCGTCGCGCTCGAAAATTCCGTAATCGAACATCTCCCCGGCATTCCACTGCTCGACGGCCTCCGCAATGCGAGCCGATTGCACCGAAGGCTGGGCCGCTTCTTCGGTCGCCCACCCCATCCACGGCGCAAGGCGCGCGAGATTGCGACCGATCACGTCGGCAACGGCGTCGGCATCGCCGGCCGACTCGCGACGAATGAGAAGTCGGCCGGTGACAATCCGATCGGGAGGTACATCCAGCATGGCCAGCAGTGTGTCAACAGTGCACCCGATCTGCCAACGAATTTCGTTGCACTGTCACCCGGTCGCAGTCCACTCGATGTGCCATCGACGGGCGAAAAGGCCACCGAAGGTCACATTGAGTGGACAAGGGGCAGCGGCAAGGGCGGGGTTCAGGAAGCCGACCAGGATCTCCAGGACAGTTTGTCGATGATGATGACCGGACCTTCGGGTCTGTTGTTTTTGTATTGACTGTATTTCGCGACCAGGGCGTCGGTGGCCGATGTGCCTTCGGCGCTGGAGGTTTCGACGATGTGGGCGGATCCGTCCGCGCGGATCCACCAGAGTTGGGACCAATCGTCGGTGTAGTGGTCGACGATGAGGCTGACGGCGGGGTCGGCGCGGATGTTGTCGAGTCGCTGGAGTTTCTGCGTTGTCTTGGGTTTCCAGTCGATGGCGGTGAAGATTCGGTCGCCGGTGGGGGCGACGGCGAAGACGATCGGGACCAGGTGTGGTGTGCCGTCGGGGTTGATGGTGGAGAGTTGGGCTCGGGGTGCGTCGGTGAAGCGTTGGACTTCGTTGTCGATCTTCACGTTCGGTTCCTCGGGTTATGCGGATTCGCTGTGGGTGCTGTGTCGGGTGATGAATTGTTCGAGTGCCGCAACGGACATGGGGCGTCCGAGTAGGTGTCCTTGGCCGAAGGTTACGCCCATGTCGGTGCAGATCTGGAGTTGTTCCGGTGTCTCGATTCCCTCGATGACGGTGTCTTTGCCGAGAGTGGTGGTGACGTCGACGAGGGCTGTGCAGAGCGTGATCATGGCGCGGCGTCGGTGCAGGTTGTCGCTGTCGAGGTGTTGGGTGAGGGATTTGTCGATCTTGAGGGTGTCGACGGGGAGGGTGGCGAGTCGTTCGAGGGAGGAGAAGCCGGAGCCGAAGTCGTCGATGGCGATGAGGACGCCGTGGCGTTGGACGTCGCGGAGTTGGTAGTGGACTGCGTCGAGGTCGTGGAGTGTCTGTGATTCGGAGAGTTCGAGGGCGAGTCGTCCGGGTTCGATGCCGTAGGTGTCGACGGTGTCGATGACGTCGGTTGCGAGGGTTCCGGTGGCGAAGTGGGCTGGGCTGATGTTGACGCCCACTTGGAGGTGGATGTTGCGGGTCTGCCAGTCCGCGATCGTGTGTGCGACCTCGGCGAGAATCCACATGCTCAGCGGGACGATGAGGTCGGCGTCCTCGGCGAGGGGGATGAAGGTGTCGGGCATCAGCAGGCCGAGTTCGGGGTGGTTCCATCGGATGAGTGCTTCGGCCCCGACGACCGTTCCCGTCGCGAGTTCGACGATGGGTTGGTAGACCATCGTCAGTTCGCGCTCGACCATGGCGGTGCCGCGTAGTCGTTCGATGAGTTCGAGTCGGGTGCGGTTGGTGTGGTGGAGCTCGTCGGTGAAGACGTGGTGTTCGTTGCGTCCGACGGCTTTGGCGGCGTGCATGGCTGCGGTGGCGTTGTGGACCAGTTGGGTGGCGCTGATGTCGGTGGTGGTACTCGAGGCGACTCCGACGCTGGCGGTGAGGGTGAGTTGGCGGCCGGAGAGCTCGAAGGCGGGCTCGAAGATGCTCGCGAATCCGGCAGCCAGGGCGCGCGCGGCTATGGAGTGGCATCCCCGTGCGATGACGACGAATTCGTCGCCGGTGAGTCGGCCGATGGTGTCGCCGGGGCGGGTGGAGGCGAGCAGTCGGTCGGCGACCATGCACAGCAGGCTGTCGCCCTGGGCGGGTCCGAGGGCGTCGTTGAACTCTCGGAATCCGTCGATGTCGACCAGCAGGACGCTGAACTGACGATCCGGGGTGCGTCGTTCGAGCTCGTCGGTGATGAGGGCAAGGATCTCGACGCGGTTCGGAAGACCGGTCAGCGCGTCGCGTTGGGCGGCTGTTCCGACTACGGCGGCGGCTGAGGTGACCGCGGCGACATGACGGGGCGGCGCGTCGTGCTCTCGGCTCACTGTTCCCCCTCATGGCCGGACAGCCATGGATGATACTAGCCGAAGAGTCTGCTTGAACGCTATAAACAGGGAGCATCCCCTTTTTTAGGACTATTAGATCACGGTGTCCTTGGTTTGTGGGCCGTTTGCGCGTCCTGTCGATGCTCGTTCTTCGACGCTCCAGATCGCGTCGTCCACGCTGTCGCTGAGTCCGAGCACCCACCGAGCCGCCGACCGGCCCTGATCGAACAGCGACTGCGCAACGGTGGTCAATCCGGCCTCGGCCGCGGCAGGGGAGTCGTCCCACCCGGTCACGGCCAGTCGCCCCGGAACGTCGATTCCGGCCGTGGCCGCAGCATCGAGCACCCCGAGGGCAAGTTCGTCGCTCATCACGAGCAATGTGTCGATAGCGTTGTCCTGCAACAACACCTGCGCTGCTCGGTCCCCTTCGGGGCGGGCGTTGTTGGTGGTGAACAGTGTCGGTACCGTCGACCATTCGATCCCCGATTGCAGGCATGCGTCTCGGTAACCCTCGAGTCGAGCTCGGGTCACCGGCATCGAGATGTCCGACGCGTCCGCGCCACGCACGATCGTCGATTCGCGTCGGGTATCGGGCCTGAGAGCGACGATGGCAGGTCGAGATCGGCTGTGCAATGCGGCGGTGGCCACTGCGTCGGCTGCCGCTCTGTCGTCGATGGCGATCGAGTTCAGGCCGGGGTGGTCGGGCCCACCCTGGATGCACGTGGGGCGGCCGGTCTCGACGAGCACGTCGAGCAAGGGGTCGTCGATCTCCGTGGTCCACACCACGTACCCGTCGACCTGTGCGTCTCGGATGCGAGCGTTGTCGGTGTCGCGGTGCAGGTTCGGCAGCATCACCAGCGCGGTGTCGGCGTCGAGACACGCTTCGGCGATGCCGGACAGAAAGCGTCGAGCCTGGGGATCCTCGAAGGCGTAGGTGAGCTTCTCGCCGAGGACGACGCCGATGCTGTCGTGCCTGCCGCTGCGCAACGACCGCGCGGTGCGGTTGGGACCGGCGTATCCGAGGGCAGCAGCTGCTTCGTGCACGCGATCGCGGGTGGCCGCGGAAACTCGGCTCGGTCGGTTGTAGGTGTACGAGACGCTCATGGTGGAAACGCCTGCGGACGCTGCGACGTCGGCCATGGTCACCCGAGTGTTCACCGGCCCACTGTAGCGCGCGGCACCGATGATGTGTAACGATACACAGCATGTCGTCGCCGCTACCGAAGCTGCTGGTGCTCGCCGCAGCCGCATTCATCTACGTCACGGCGGAAACGCTGCCCGTGGGGTTGCTCCCCGAGATATCCGGGGACCTCGGCGTCGGCGAATCCGCCGTGGGTCTCCTGCTGACCTTCTACGCGTACGGCGTCGCCGCGATGACGATGCCGTTGATCCGGTTCGTGCGGCAGTGGCCCCGACGACGCGTCGTGGTCATCACCGTTGCCGCACTGGCACTCTCGCAACTCCTCTCGGCGGTATCGGTCGGATATCCGATGTTGGTGATCTCTCGAATGCTCTGCGCGGCAACGCACGGAGTCTTCTGGGCTGTCGTCGCTCCGGTCGCGGCATCGCTGGCACTACCCGGTAAGCAGGGCAAGGCCATCGCGACGGTGTATGCCGGTACCTCGTTGGCGTTGGTTGCCGGCAACCCGCTCACGGCAGCACTGGGCCAATGGCTCGGATGGCGTACCGCAGCAACGATTCTCGGCATCGTCGCCGCAGCCATCGCGGTGGCGCTGTACTTCGTCCTCCCGGCACTACCGGTCACCCGAGCGGTCTCGGAAACGAAGAAGACACCGCGGGTGCTCGACGGCTCCCTTGCCGTTCTGTGTGCAGTGACGTTCCTGGCCGTCCTCGGTCATTTCGCCGCGTACACCTACTTCTCGGTGATCGTCGACCGTGCCATCGGATCGGCGGGAACCACCCTGACCTTGATGCTGATGCTGTACGGACTGTTCGGGGTGGTCGGCATCTGGGTGATCGGGAGAACCTACGACCGGTGGCCCCGGCACTCGACCATCGCGGCCCTCGGTGCGGTCGCAGCGGCAGTGGCAATTCTCTGGTGCACTCTGAGCGGGGCTCCGGGCAGCTGGGCCGTGTTCGCTGTCGGTGCCATCGCGTTGTGGGGGCTGGCCTTCACCACCCTTCCGGTGTGTATTCAATCGGCCGTGGTCAGAGCCGCCCCGGCCGATGCGGACAAGGCGTCGGCGATCTACGTCGTTTCCTTCCAGTTGGCGATCGCGACGGGCGCACTGCTGGGCGGTGTGGTGATCGACCTGAGCGGCATCGGGGCCGTCACCGCTGCTGCAACAGTCCTGGTCGCCGCAGCGCTGGCCGTGGTCGTGGTGGCGCGCAGAACCTTTCCGAGTCGCTACGGACAGGAGCCGGTGACAGCAACGGCAGGCTGACCGTTGAGGTACCCCGCACGATAGGGTCAGCACGCGACGAAAGAGGGAATCCGGTGCAATTCCGGAGCTGGCGCGCAACGGTGACGAGTGAGAGCTCGAAGTCCGAATGCTCGGACGTCGCGATCCACCTCCAACCGCGGCTCCGCGACACGAGCCCTCAGCAGGAAGCTCTTCACGATGCGCACCACCCTCGCCGTACTAGGCGCTGTCTCGTTCCTCGTTCTCGCCGGCTGTTCGTCCACGGCGACGACCGACGCGGCCACCCCGACCACAGGAAACTATCCGCTGACCATCGACAATTGCGGTCGCGACGTCGTCGTCGACGCCCCGCCGCAACGTGCGGTCTCGTTCAATCAGGGTTCGACGGAAATCCTTCTCTCGCTCGGCCTCGCCGACCGTATGGTCGGCACCGCCACCTGGACCGACCCCGTCCGTGCGAACCTCGAGTCGGAGAACGCGAAGGTGCCCAGGTTGGCGGACAACAAACCTTCCCTCGAGGTGGTGTTGGACGCCGAGCCCGACTTCGTCACCGCGTCGTTCGGCGGCACCCTCGGACCGGGAGGCGTCGCCGACAGAGACCAGTTCGAGCAGCTCGGTGTGCCGAGCTACCTCTCTCCCACCGACTGCAACGGCAAGACCGACGACAGCGTCAACTCCGACGGCGCGCGTACGTCGCCACTCGAGATCGAGACCGTCTACCAGGAGATTCGCGACCTCGCGGCCATCTTCGACGTCCGTGATCGCGGTGAACGCTTCATCGCCGAACTGCAGGATCGCTTCGCGAAGGCATCGGGAGCCGTCGACGCCTCCGGTGTGTCGCTGGCGTACTGGTTCGCCGACACCGACACCCCCTACATGGCCGGATGCTGTGGATCGTCGGGCATCATCACCGAATCCGTCGGTGCCGAGAACATCTACGCCGACACCACCGACGAATGGCCACAGGTCAATTGGGAGAGTGTTCTCGATCGTGATCCCACCGCGCTCGTGCTCGCGGACCTGAGCCGACGGAGCATCGCCGGTGATGCTCTCGACAGCAAGATCGCCTTCCTGGAATCGAATCCCGTCACGAGTCGGCTCACCGCCGTCGAGAGCAAGCGGTACATCGTCGTCAACGGCGCCGACCTCAACCCGTCGATCCGTACGATCGACGGGGTCGAAAAAGTTGCTGCTGCTCTGCAGAACTGGGGATCGACCACCCCATGAGCCGGACCGATCGCGGGTTGCTGATCCCGCTTCTGCTCGGTGGCTTCGTGGTGTTGGTGCTCTCGATCGGCGTGGCCGTGACCATCGGTCCGGCCAGCGTGTCGGTATCCGATGTGTATCGAGTGATACTGGGGCACATCGGGATCGGTACGGCCGAGGTGAGCCGCATCGAGGACGGCATCGTCTGGCAGTTGCGATTGCCCCGAACGCTGCTCGCCGCCGTCTGCGGTGCAGGCCTCGCGCTGTGCGGAGCCATCATGCAATCGCTGCTGCGCAATCCCCTCGCCGATCCGTTCGTACTGGGTATCTCGTCGGGCGCATCCACCGGTGCCGTCGTCGTCGCGGTGCTCGGCGTCGGCGGCGGTGCACTGTCGCTGTCCACCGGAGCCTTCGCCGGAGCGCTGCTGTCGTTCGTGCTGGTCATGCTGCTCGCCGCAGGTGCGGGCGGCGGCAACGACCGCGTCGTGCTCGCGGGAGTGGCAGGTACACAACTGTTCTCGGCTCTGACGTCGTTCATCGTCATATCTTCGGCCGACGCCGAGCAAACCCGAGGAGTCTTGTTCTGGCTGCTCGGTTCCTTGAGCGGCGCCGACTGGACGGACGTGGCACTGTGCGGCACTGTGGCACTGCTGGGCATGGCGGTGTGCCTGTTCAACACCTCGGCCCTCGATGCCTTCACTTTCGGGCACGACGCGGCCGCATCCCTCGGCGTTCCGGTGAAGTACGTGCGAATCCTGTTGCTGGTCATCACCGCATTGATCACGGCCGCCCTCGTCAGCGCCGCCGGTGCCATCGGATTCGTGGGGCTGGTGCTACCGCACGCTGCTCGTTTCCTCGTGGGGTCGCGCCATCGAAGATTGCTCCCGACGACGGTGGTGATGGGGGCAATATTCATGGTCTGGGTCGACACCATCGCTCGAACGGTGTTCGCACCACAGGAAATTCCGGTCGGAGTGGTCACGGCCCTCATCGGCGTTCCGGCCTTCGCCCTGATTCTCTTTCGGCTCAGGAGATCTCGATGACACTGCACGCCAGAGACATTCGATGGACCCGGAGTGGACACCCGATCCTCGACGGCATCAGCTTCGCGCCCGAACCGGGAGAGACCATCGGCCTGATCGGCCCCAACGGCTCGGGCAAATCCTCCCTGTTGCGAATTCTTGCCGGCATCGTCGCACCCGACAGTGGCGACGTACTGCTCGACGGAGACAACCTGCGAACACTGCGCCGACGTCGCGTCGCCAGACGGGTGGCCATGGTCGACCAACACTCCGACACCGACGTCGACATCAGCGTCCGCGACGTCGTCCGCCTCGGCCGCATCCCACATCACGGCATCCTCGGCGGCGACGCATCCGACGACGACGCCGCCATCGCACGAGCACTCACCGACACCGCCATGGCATCGAAAGCCACCCGACGCTGGCACACCCTCTCCGGCGGCGAACGCCAACGAGTCCAGATCGCCCGAGCCCTCGCCCAGCAACCCACCGAACTACTGCTCGACGAGCCGACCAATCACCTCGACATCCAACATCAACTCGACATCCTCACCCTCGTCGCAGGCCTACCCCTGAGCAGCTACATCGCCCTGCACGACCTCAACCTCGCCGCCATGTTCTGCGACCGAATCATCGTCCTCGATCACGGCACCATCGTGGCATCGGGAACCCCGAACGAAGTGATCACCGAACACCTCGTGCGCACGGTATACAACGTGAACGCCAGCGTCACGAATGCCGACAACTACCCCCAGGTGACCTATCGCCGCCCCACCCCTTCCGACCCTGGAGTCCACTCGATGTGACATTGACCGCCGAAAAGGCCACTGGATGTCACATTGAGTACCGGCGGATGGCACACGGTGTGATGCCGGGCCGGGTGATCTAGAGTTGCCGCAGTTTCTTCTCGAATGCGTCGATGCGTGTGGTGTCCTCGAAGAAGTCTTCTTGCGAGATGATTTTCCCCCAGCTCGTGCGGACCAGGAGCACGGTGCGGTTGTTGTAGATCTGGGTGCCGTCGGCTGCGTGGGCTCGGTCGTCGAACCGCACGAGCAGGGTCATTCGCCAGGGTGCGCCGCCACTGTAGATTTCGCTGATCTGTCCTTGTATCCCGGCTGCGACGAAGTCCTGGAAGAATCTTTCGATGGCTGCGCGGCCGCGATGGGTGCCCGACCAGCGGCTGTCTCCGTCGGCGAACTTGAGCACTGCGTCTCGGTGGAACGACGCGAGCAGGGGACGGTAGTCGCCGTTGTTCAGCGCTTCGATGTCTCGCTGCAGCTTGAGTGTCAGCGCTCGCATCAGCAGAAGCTTGAATGCGAAGGCCGTCGAGATGCCGGCCAGAAATCTCAGTTGCATGCCCATACGTTTGCCTACCGTTCATCGACGTGTCAATCGAGTCGGCGGTACGTTCTGTCGATGATTCATCATGTGCAGGTCGCGTGTCCGGCGGGCGGCGAGGATCTAGAGCGAGCGTTCTTCTCAGGAGCCTTGGGCTGGGAGGAGGTCCCGAAGCCGCCGTTGTTGGCCGTTCGCGGGGGCTGTTGGTTCCGGGTGCCGGGTGTAGGTGGTCCCGACGGTGAGTTGCATGTCGGCGTCGACGACGACTTTCGTCCGGCAGTGAAGGCGCACCCGGCTTTCGTTGCCGACGTCGATGCAACCGCTGCGGCGTTGACGTCTGCCGGCTACCCGGTCGATTGGGCCGACCCTGAGGGGATCGAGGGTCGACGACGGTTCCATACCCGCGACGGAGTGGGCAATCGAATCGAATTCGTGGCAGCACAATAGGTCACAGACCCACCGAGATGGCTCCGGTGACAATCGCGAACACGATGTACATCAGCGACGCGGCCAACACCCACAGGAATGCGAAGCGTTGGAAGTCGCCCAGTGACGCGCGGACCAGGCCGAGAAGAACCCACAACGGTGCCGACGCCGGTCCGATCGAGTGAGCCATCTGGCCGATCACGGCGGCACGCGCCATCTCTTCGGGTGGGATGGAGTACTGCGCAGCCGATTCCGCGAGTACCGGCACTATCCCGAAGAAGTAGGCGTCGTTGGCCATGAAGAAGCTCAGCGGTATGCCGATCAGCGCGGCTGCGGCGGGAATCATGCCCTCGGCACCGTCCGGAATCAGAGATATCAGCGCGTCGGCCATGGCGGTTGTCATACCGGTTTCGGTGAGGATGCCGGTGAACACGCCGGCACCCAGGACCAATATGACGACGGGGACGGCGTTGGCAGCGTGCGATCGGATCACCTCGCCCTGATCGGAGGGCTTGGGGTGGTTGACGACGAGCACGATGATGAATCCCAGCATGAACAGCACCAATAGGTCCGCGACTCCCAGCACCAGCAGCACCAGCAAGGTGACCGTCAGTGCTGCGTTCACCCACGTTCGCCAGGTTGCCTTCGTCAGAAGTGTTCCCTCCGAGCCCTCTTCGTGCCCGCCAGCAGACACGTGCGCGGTGACTTCGGCGATGCGCTCAGGGGAGATCTTCTTACGTGCGCTGCGCCCCAACAGGTACGCGAGGCCGACGATCGCCGCGGACATCAGCAGCATCGCCGGCAGCATGTGTACGAAGTACTCGGTGGCATCGATCTGCAGCACGCTGATCGCTCGGGTCGCGGCTCCGCCCCACGGCGTAGTACCGGATATGGTCCCGAGAGCCATGGTCGCGATCGTGGCGATCACCAGGGGGTTGATTCCGAGCTTGCGATAGATGGGGATAAACGCGGAGCAGATGATCATGTATGACGTGGTGCCGTCGCCGTCGAGTGCGACCAGGAGTGCGAGAACCGCTGTGCCGACGCAGATCTTGACTGGGTCTCCGCCGGACAGTCGGATGATGCCGCGCGAAATGGGGTCGAACAGTTTGGCGTCCATCATGATCCCGAAGTACAGCACCGCGAAGAGCAGCAAAATTGCTGTGGGAGCAACGGTTTCGATGCCTTTCGCGACCATGTCCGGTAGCGCTGCACCCTGTCCACTGATCAACAGAACAACGATGGGGATGGTGACGACGGCAACCAGTGCCGTCGCCCACTTCTTGATCACCACCAGCATGAAGGATGCGAGTGAGACGAATCCGAGCACTGCCAACATGATTCAGCGCTCCGATTCGAGGTGCTCGATTACTGCGAGCGTGAAGCGCTCGGTGGTTGCGGTTCCGTGGAGGTCCGCCGTGCGGGTCTCGGGCATACCCACGGCCGTGTCGATGGCTCGATGAATCGATCTGCCCGCTGCAGTCAGTCTTTCGTCGCCGCGCTGCTGTCCGATCCAGTCCAGGAGCATTGCGGCAGAACCGATCAGCGACGCGGGATTGGCGATTCCTTGCCCTGCTATGTCGGGTGCCGATCCATGTTGTGCTTGCGCGACGGCGTGCTTGTCACCGACATTCAGTGACGCCGCCAATCCCAAGCTGCCGGAGAGCTCGGTGGCCTCGTCCGAGAGGATGTCCCCGAACATGTTGGTGGTTGCGATCACGTCGAAGGACTCCGGTCGACGTATCAGCAGCGCGGCGACAGCGTCGACCAATAGCTCCTCGTAGGAGACGTCGGGAAAGTCCTGCCGGACGGCTCTGGCCGCCTCGAGGAACAGCCCGTCGCTCAGCCTGAGGACGTTGGCCTTGTGCACCACGGTGACTTTCGATCTACGCGTCCGTGCCAGCTCGAACGCTCGGCGCACGATGCGTTCGGAACCGTGACGAGTCACCTTTCGAATGGCCAGTGCGAGGTCCTCTGTGGGCATGAACTCGCCACCACCGGCGAACATCGTCCGATCGGCATAGAAGCCTTCGGTGTTCTCTCTGGCAATCACGAGGTCGAAGTTCTTGCCGAGAGGATTCGGGAGAGCCGGGACAGTCCTGGCGGGCCGAATGTTGGCGTACAGGTCCAACTTTCGCCGCAGTATTCCCGACGGGTTGACGCCGCCTTCGGAGGTCGGTGGGTAGTCCAGGTGCGACACCGGGCCCAGAACGACGCCGTCTGCTGCACGCGAGAGATCGACGATGGCGTCGGGCATGGTTGTCCGCGAGGCGGCGAGCGCATCGAAACCGATGGTTCCATCGGTGAACCTGGCGGTGATTCCGTTGTGCGCGAGCGCACTTTCGACCACCGAGGCAGTCGCCGCGCTGATCTCGGGACCGATGCCGTCGCCGGCGAGAACCACCAGTTCGACTGTGTTGTCTGGGGCTGGCGCTGGGTGTCCGGTAGTCACGATGTCTCCAGGTGTTCACGTCCGCACTGTTGCGGACTAGGTCACCGATGTGACCTGTGGCATACCTTGCCGCCTACGCAGCGTGAAGACCAGAGATCGTTTCTTACATCTGACTCAAGCAGAATTCATAGCTTCGAAGAGCGTGACGAGCACCGATGTCATGGCATTCGATGCAGGGGACGGCGCCCGCTGCTCGAGGCGGCACAGCAGGATTCGCCGCCTCGAGAGTTCATCCAAGGCAATCGACTCGACGCCCTCGCGAAGGTAGCGAGTGGTCATCGCGGGTGCCACGGTGAGTCCCAGCCCGGCAGCAACCATCGCCTGAGATTCCATGTAGTCGTTGGACTCGATCAGGATCTTCGGCTCGAAACCGGCTTTGAGACAGGCTGTTCGGAACATCGTGGTGATGGAGTGCTGCGACGCGCGAACAATCCACTGTTCGCCTTCGAGCGATTGGAGTGGAACGGGGCCTCTCCGAGACCAACCCGCGGGAACGAGAAGGACCGTGGCGTCCTCGGCGATGACTTCGGTCTCGACGTCGTCGACCACCATCGGCAATTCCGGGTAGTCCCATGCCAAGGACAAATCTACTTCTCGGCCCAGCAGCATCGCGTGCAGGTCGCGCAGCCGCGACGACCGTATGCCCAAATCGATCCCTGGATGCGCAGAGCGAAATGCACTCATGACGTCCGGCAGAAGAGATGCAGCGAAGGAAGGGAAGACGCCCAGGGTGACGTGGCCGCTGCGGGCGTCGAGCAGATCGTCGAGGTCGGCGCGCAGGGCAGACAGTTGCGTGTCGATCGCCGCCGCTCTCCCCGCAACGAGCCGACCGGCCTCGGTGAGGCTCACTCCGCGTGCGTGTCGCTCGAGGACCGGGGTTCCGACGACGGCCTCGAGTCTCTTGACCTGCTGGGACACAGCTGAGGGGGTGAACATGAGCCGTTCGGCAGCGGCCGTCATCGACCCGCTGCGGTCGATTTCCACCAGCAACTTGAGTAGGGACAGGTCCACATCCATCTGTCGAGACTAAGCGGTGTCTGCGACGATGGAGCGCGTGACGACAGGTGGAGGCAATGTGGACCCGCTAGTGGCGTTCTGGCGTGAAGCGGATGACACCGACCCCGTCCGTATGCGTGTCGAGATGGCGGACTTGCTCTCGGCCGCATCCTATTCGGATGCTCGTACTCTGTTCGAGCGTGCATCGCTGGAAGACTTCTTGGGCGACGGTGCGGCCGCAGTCCCGTTGTATGAAGCCTCCCTGTCGGCTGGTCTCGAGGGCGACCGGGAAAATCAGGCCCGGATCCAATTGGCGAGTTCATTGCGCAATGTCGGGCGACCGCACGATGCATTGCATGTGCTCCGAGAGTTCGAGTTCGCGAACGAATACATCTCCGCACGTGACGCATTCGTGGCGCTGGCCCTGTGGGATATCGGGGATGTAGCGCAGGCGCTTCGGAGTGCGCTTCAGGCAGCGAACCCTGCAATGGGGAAATATCGTCGAGCAATCGGGGCCTACGCGGCCGAGTTGTCAACACGACCTGAGGGGAATCCATGACCGACAGCGCATTCGATCCACACGACCTTCTCGAACAGAGCCGAATCGGAGTGTTGGCGACCATCAAGGCCAGCGGACTTCCGCAGCTCTCGCCGGTGACGCCGTTCTACGATCGCGCTGCCGAGACCATCCGAATCTCGGTGACCGAAGGACGAGCGAAAACGGCCAACTTGCGTCGAGATCCACGCGCCGCACTAGAAGTGACCAGTCCCGACGGTAGGGCATGGGCGACGGCGGAGGGCACCGTCACCCTCACCGGTCCGGGATCGTCACCGAACAGCCCCGAAGTCGAGGCACTGGTCGACTACTACCGCGCTGCGGCCGGTGAGCACCCTGACTGGAACGAATACCGAGCAGTCATGGTCGCCGACCGACGAGTTCTGGTGACTATCTCCGTGACCCACGTCTACGGCCAATCGATGGCCTGACACCCCTCCCCGTCCACTCGACGTGACATTGACTGCCCGAAAGGCCACCGAATGTCACATTGACTGCGCGGAATAACGTCGGTCAGGTGATCTGATAGATGTCCAGTTCGATCGAGTTCGGCAGTCGTTTGCCGGATCCGAGAAACAGTCGTTCGTTCATCCATGCGAGGCGGCTTGCGGCGGAGGACAGGCGCGGTTGGCTTCGGAAGTAGACGCGATCGGCGGGCACATCTTCGCCGCGGACAAGTGCGTCGATGTCCTCTTCGGCACCACTTCGTATGCCCATGTTGTGTACGGCGACTCGTTCGCCCGCATCAGTCTCGAGGGCGTATCGGGCGTCCAGTTCTGTGAGTGTGGGGTTGCGGAGAATCTGGTGATCCGCTCCGCCGGGCAGGACTCGGCCGCGCAGCAGGGGGCCCTCGACGGTCCCGCCGAGGATCGGCACGATGCGGCGGTGACCATCGACCACCTCGCCCAAGTCGATCGGTTCGCCCACGGTTACCGACAGATGTGCGACGAAGATCAGATCGGGGCGCACGTCAGTTCGTTCGGTCGGCGAATCCGTCGGGCAGATCGCTGGGCGCGAGCGACACGATCGTCTCGTCGTCGATGCCGACGTGCTCGAACAAAGTGATTCGGGCGAATTCGGGGACCACGTAAATGGGGTAGGTCGGTCCGGCATCACGATAGGCGCGCATCTCGTCGAGATGATCATTCTGGTACAGAACAGTTTTCGTACCGTCCAACTCGATCCACTGAGGGAAGAAGATCGTGCCGTGCAGACGCCGCTTGCCGGGAATGACGTTGACGACGACGGATGTTCCGGTGGGCTCGTTCCATGAGATCTTGTAGACGTCGTCATCGAGTTGGACCAGATCGACTTCCTGGTCCTTGACCCATCGACCACCGACCATGCCGGTGTGGATGCGGTAGTCGATCGTCGTAGCGTTCTTGACGTACATCTCGTACTGCCAGTTGTTCGCGTACGTGTAGATGAAGCGGTGCCCGACGATGCCGCTGAGGTCCTGATTCGGGACCGGATTCTGAACCGAGGTCTCTATATCCATAAGGACATTTTGTCACAAAACTATGTTTGCGGCAAAACTACATGTGCGATCATCGAACGATGCACTCCTCCGCAATCGAGCTCGCGCGACAACTGGGGCCGCTGCGACGCTCGCTGCTCCGCGCGACCCGCGAGGCCGCGGATTTGCCTGACCTCCCCGACTCGCACGTCGAGGTGATGAGGGCGCTGGTCGACAAGCCGTCGATGAGCCCCGGCGTCCTCGCGGCACATCTGAACCTCGCTCGCTCCACCGTGAGCAACCTGATCAAGGCAATGGTCGACGCGGGTCTCGTCGAACGATCGATCTCGTCGAACGACCTCCGGGGAGCGACCCTGACGGCGTCGACCAAGGCCCTCCGCCTCCTCGCCGAATACGACGCAGTCAGCTCGCAGGTCCTTTCCGACGCACTCGACGAGCTGACCGTGGACAGCCGTCGAGCACTCTCTGCGGCAATCCCTGCTCTGGCCGACATCACGGAAATCCTGGCTCGTCGATCGTCCTGAGCGTTTCGCCCAGTCGACCGCAGTCCACTCGATGTGACATTGACTGGCGAAAAGTCCACTGAATGTCACATCGAGTGTCTACCGGGTACGCCGACGGTGGAGTCAGGCAACAGTGTTCATGTCGCGAACCAATCGAGGAGTGCGCAGCTGACGAACAGTCGACAGCCAATGGCGTACGGGATAGGAAAGCCGGACGACGAAGTAGTTGACGAACTCGATGACTCCGAAGAGCCATACCGCGACGACGGCGAGAGCCGCACCGATCCCGGCGGGAAGCCATACGATGATGCCCACCAACCCGGCAGCGAGCAACGCGACGTCGACGATTCGACACACCCGGTAGGTCCCGCGTAGGAAGACGGGCATCGGGTGGTTTTCGACCCAGGAACGCGCCAGCAGCCAGTAGACCCCCGCTTGTACGAGCACGACGAGCAACGGAACAAGGGCGGACCACAACGCGAGACGGTCCTGTCGGTCGTCGAGCCGCGGTATCGCCATGGTGAGGGCAAGCGTCAGGAAGACTACGGCTGCGACCAGCTCGCCGATCCCCAGCGACAGATATCGCCGACGCAACCCCTCTCGTCGGCCGGCCAACATGTCGTCAGACTACCGAGCACGGCGGCCGAGACCGATCGGCCGTGCGCTGGGCTCCCTCCAGCAGTCCACTCGATGTGACATTGACCCCCGAAAAGGCCACTGAACGTCACATTGAGTGGTCAACGGGGGGCAGCGCCGGGAGGGGAGGAGATGAGGACGGCTATGGATTTCGTTGGATGGGGAGCCACAGTTCTCCCGCTCCCGAGGACCAGTCGGGGGAGGCTTCGGTGACGGTCAGGATTTCCGGTCCCGGGATTGTTTCGTAGGGGTTGGAGGGGAACCATTCGCTGAAGGCGTCGGCCCAGAGTTGTTGGAGTGCGGGGGCGAGTGCGGTGTTGCTGCTCGTCTCGAATACCGCCCAGGTCGATGCGGGCACGGCGAGGGTGTCCCAGTCAGGTGTTCCGGCCGACGTGCTTGCAACTGCGAAGTAGTAGTCGAAGAGACTGCCGTCCTCGCGTTCGGGTTCGAAGCCGTCGCTGACGAAGAGGATGTCGGGGAGTTCGGGCAGGTCGGCAAGTTCGCGTAATTCGTCGCCGGTTCCGGGGGCCAGGTTTCGGTGGAATTCGGTCATGGCGGTGTTCTCGCCGTGAAATCGGAGTGGGATTCGGGTGGTTTTGCCGACGATGTGGAATGCAGGCAGGTCGGTGATGCGGTATCGCATGGTGCTTCGTCCTTCGATGGTCAGGTGAAATGTCACTGCTTGTCTGGAACGAAGGATGGCTCCGGGGCGGCGTGCTCGAGATGGTGTGATGCCGTGTAGGTCTCGGAAGGCGCGGGTGAACGCGTCCGCGGTGTATCCGTATTTGGTCGCGACGTCGAGCACACCCTGTCCGTCGAGAATGTCGGCTGCTGCCAGCGTCATTCGGCGTTGTCGGATGTAGTGCGACAGTGGTAGTCCCGCCAGCGCCGAGAACACACGTCGAAAGTGATACTCCGATGTGCGGGTGATCCGAGCGAGTTCGGTCGGATCGATCTCGCGGTCGAGGTTCTTCTCGATGTAGTCGAGTGCTGCGTTCCATCGTTCGAGCATGTGCCGGTGACCTTCCTTCGTTCTGCCCGAAACGATAGGAGCACTGGACCGATGGAGTCTCGACTTTCCGTGCCGCGAAAGGTCGGATTCAGATCGTGCGCAGGTGCCGCTGCTTTCGATGAGAGCGTAACCGGCCGAGTTCGTCCAGCGCAGAACGAGATTGCGCATCGACAGGCCGGTAGACGATCAAACGTAGATCAGGGTCGCCGAGTGGAGTGAGGACATCGAACGTCACGGTCACCGGTCCGACGAGCGGATGTCGCATCGGTTTGTCACCGCGGCTGCGCACCGACACTTCACGGGACTGCCAGTAGCGGGCGAATTCTGCGCTGCCTCGTTCGAGTTCGTCGATCGAGGCGGCGAGCTCCTGGTCGTGAGAGTGGTTCACCCATGCGGCACGCAGGTCTGCCACCGCGCCTCGGACGACGTCGTCGCGTGCCTCGTAGAATCCGTCGAATCGTCTGTCCAGGAAACACATTCGTAGAACATTGCGCTCCGACACCGGGCGTTCGTCGATGTCGAGGAGGAGTGCGGCCATGGTGTCGTTCGCGGCGAGGATGTCGAGTCGGTGGTTGAGTACCATCGCCGGCAGCGGACCGATGTCGTCGATCAACGCTCGGATGCCGTCGGGCACCTGCTGGACGGCGGGTCGGTCGGGTGCGCGATGGCCGGCGAGCGTGAACAGGTAGCCCGTCTGATCAGCAGACAACTTCAGCGCATTCGACAGTGACTGCACCACTTGGGCGGACGGCCTGACATCACGTGCCTGTTCGAGACGAACGAGGTAATCCACGCTCACACCGGCCAACGCAGCGACCTCCTCACGCCGCAGACCGGGCGTACGTGATGCCCCTATCCGAGGTGGTAGACCGACGTCCGACGGGATCAGCGCCTCGCGCCTGGCGCGCAGAAATGCCGCCAGTTCGTCTCGACCCAGGTGCCCGCTCACCCGATCCACGGTAGGGCACTCGGGCGCGATCGGCCTGGTACCGCTCTTCCCAGGATGATCTGGTCCTTTCCGTTCCCCCTCGGTTCCAGGACGGTGAGTGGGACCGGACACGAAGGAGACATGACCGATGACACGTTTGGACGACTACCGACTGCTGGGCCGCTCCGGTCTGCGAGTTTCACCGCTGTCGCTGGGAACCATGACATTCGGCGATGCGTGGGGTTGGGGTGCGGACGAGGAAGACTCGAGGAGAATCTTCGACGCCTACCTCGACGCCGGCGGAAACATGGTCGACACCGCCAACATTTACACCGACGGACAGTCGGAGCGGTACCTGGGTACATTTCTCCGGGGCCGCCGCGATTCGGTCGTCGTCGCGACGAAATATGCGGCGACGCGTGATCCGTCGGATCCGAACGCAGGTGGGGGCGGTAGAAAGAGTCTCCGCGGGTCCGTCGAGGCAAGCCTGAGGAATCTCGGTACCGACTACATCGACCTGCTGTATGTGCACGCGTGGGACCGTATGACGCCGAGTGACGAGATCATCGCTTCGCTCGGTGAGCTGGTCCGTTCGGGAAAGGTTCTGTATATAGGAATTTCGGACACACCGGCATGGGAAGTCGCGCGAATGCAGACCACCGCGGAGTTGCGCGGGTGGCCGCCGTTCGCGGCACTTCAGGTGGAGTACAGCTTGATCGAGAGAACAACCGAGCGGGAATTGTTGCCGATGGCAGCGAGTTTGGGCCTCGGTGTGATTCCTTGGGCTCCCCTCGGCGGTGGCGTGTTGACGGGCAAATACTTTGCCGCAGACCTTGCGACGGCGGGCTCGGACAGCCCAGTGGGAACCCGTCGCGATCACGCCAAGGCGAACGGAACGCTGACCACGCGGGGGCTCGCAGTCGCGGACGCCGTCGTCGGTGTCGCACGCGAACTCGGGGCGTCCGCGGCTCAGGTGGCGCTGGCATGGACGCTCAGGCATCCGTCGGTCGTCAGCTCGCTGATCGGCGCGCGTACTCCGGAACAGTTGCAGGAGAACATCTCTGCGCTCGATGTCACCCTCGACGAATCCCACCTCGATGCACTGCACGCAGCCAGCGTTATCGACCTGGGGTTTCCGCACGAATTCCTGATGCGACCGATGGTGCGTGGCGTCACCACCGGCCGCACCTCGGTTCGGCCCCGTCCCATCAGGACCTGGTGAACCGGAGAATCCTTACGTCGGAGGACATCGAAAGATCATGGGATCACCGTCGTCGACGAGTGTGAACCCGGCACGCTCGAGCACCCGACGTGAGGCACTGTTGGCCGGATACACCTGCGCGGCCATCGGGAGACCATCCGTGTGATCCCGCGCGAGGTCGATCAGTTCGCCGGCGTAGCCGCGACCCCAATGGGTCGGATGCACCCAGTACCCGACTTCGATGTGATCCGATCGTCGAGTCAGGCTGAGCAAGCCGACGGGGTGTCGATCCTCGGCGGTGCCGATGAACCACCTCGGCACGTCCGGCGTTCGGGTGTCCTCGGCGTTCAGGGCACGTGAGAATCGACCATCGAAATAGTCTCTACTCCAGGGTTTTCCATCACCGACCCATCGGACGACCTCCGGGTCCGACGCCATCGAGAAGAGAAGATCGGCGTCGGACGGGACAGCAGCGCGCAGCTTCAGTCGAGTCACAACTCGTGGACCTGCGAAGTCATCTCTCCGCCAACATCCCCGGTGTTGACGGTGCCCGCCCTCTCGAACAGCAATGCCGACACCTCCTCGACGGCCTTGGGACAGTGCTCGACGCCTGCCGGGACGACGAAGACATCAACAGGTCCGAGAACGACGTCCCGGTCGCGCAGCTGGATGATCAGTTCCCCACTGTGGACGAAGAACATCTCGTCGGTGTCCGGGTGTGTGTGCCAGACGAATTCGCCGAGCAGCTTGACGACCTTCACTTCGTAGTCGTTGACGCTGACGAGTCGGTGAGGCTGCCAGGGCTTGTCGATCTTGTTCAGTGCGTCGTCGACATTGCGTTTGTTGGTGTCGGCACTGTCGCGGTCGATGCTCACAGGGCTGCCCTTCGTCGTCGATCGAGTCGGCTCGATGAAATTCTACCTGCGTCGTGACCCGGCGATGGTCCGCACGGATCGCTGCGAACGAGCTCACCCCGCCTGACACTTTCCCGGACGAGACCACGGTGAACAACCCGATACATCTGCTGCGCAACACGTTTGATCTCGAATCGGTCGGCGTCCGGTCCGGTGGTCGCAGCGACGGTCGGACGCTCGAGAACAGACGAAGAGCAGTAGGCTGCTGGTGACCTGAACACGGTATCGGCACGAACAGTCGGCCGTCATCGAATTGTCGCAAGGAGGACCGGCCGCATGAATCTCGCCGACTACGACGTCCTGAGCTTCGATTGCTACGGAACGCTGATCGATTGGGAAGCGGGCATCCTCGAGGTGCTCAGACCATGGGCGCAGCAGGCCGGTTCTCCGCTGTCCGACGACGAGCTTCTCGAGATGCACGGCGTCAACGAATCTCAGGCGCAGCGGGATTCACCCTCTGCGCTGTACCCGCGGATACTCGCCGATGCTTTCGCGCAGACCGGGCGCGCATTGGGAATACCTGTATCGGCCGAGTGGGCGGACAAGCTCGGGGCCTCCGTTTCGGACTGGCCGGCATTCGAGGACTCCGCCGACGCCTTGGCGTCCCTCGGTGAGAGCTACAAGCTCGTCATACTGTCCAATGTGCACCGCGACGGTTTCGCAGGTAGCAACCGCCGGCTCGGCGTGCAGTTCGATGCCATCGTGACCGCGGAGGACGTCAAGGCCTACAAACCGGCCGACAACCACTTCGACGCGCTCGATGGAGTCCTCGAGACGCTGGGTGTTCCACGATCACGGCTACTCCATGTTGCGCAGAGCCTGTTCCACGATCACGTACCGGCGAAACGGCACGGCATCGCCTCGGTGTGGATCGATCGGCGACACGATCGCCCCGGATGGGGCGCAACACCGGAGCCGTCCGAGCAATACAGCGTCGACATGAAATTCCCGAGCATGGCCGCATTCGCAGCAGCGGCCCGCGAAGCCCGCTCGGATGCGTAAGGTCTCCGCACTGATTGGATTCTCACTCGGGCTCATCGCGTCGATCGGTATCGTCCTGTGGACGGGCGCACCGCGTCGAGTGAATTACGCGTTCGTCGCAGGCCATTCGCAGTACTCGGAGTTCCTGGGTATGCCTGGGCCGCTGGGCGCACTCGTAGTCGGTTTGCCTGTTCTGGGAGCAGTCGTCGGCTTAGTTGTAGGCGTGCTGATGTCGAGGGCTCGAGGGTAACCCGATCCCGCGCGAGGTGGCCCGCACCGCCTGATCGTCACCAATGCCAGGCATTGCCTCCGACGTTCTCGATCGTTCGTTGCAGGACTTCGATGGTGGTCACGAAGTCGGCCTCGCTGATGCCCCTCATGCGCTCCTTCTGCAGCATGTTCTGGAGATCGGCTGCGCGCCTGAACGTGTCGCGACCATCCGGGGTGAACGTCATACGCGAATTCGATTCCACGATCCAACCTTTGGACTCCGCGGAGTCGATGGCCTCGACGATGACCTCCGGGGTGTCGTTGTGACCGATCTTCTCGATCGTCTCGGCGCGATCGGCTCCTGCGGGATGCAGCGAGATCTGATGTAGGAGCCACCATTCGGGTTGTGTGACGCCTATTTCGTGGAGTGCGCCGCGGGTTCGTGCTCGAATGGCTTCCCCGGCTCGCGCGGTCCAGAACCCGATGGGCTGACGCTCTGGCGGCTGCATCGGTCTGCTGGTTGTCGTTGTCATGAGGCAGACCCTAAAACCTGAACAGAGCTTGAGGTCAAGTGGCCCGTGGGTCGATGTTCAGGACTACACGAACGAGTCCGTACTTCAGCACGCAGGTAGTTCTCGGCCACAAGTTCACCCGGCCACTCCGCTCGGCCCGGGCTGCATGGTCGCGCCCTGAAGCCTTATTCGTCGGTGCGCAGTTGGTCGACCAGTGCGAAGAGTCGGCCCAGGTAGTCGCTGTGGAAGACTTCCGTCGCGCGGATTTTGGCGTCTCCGTCGAGACCGAATTGAAGATTGACGAGTTCGACCCCGATGGCGACGCGTCGAGCATCGAGTTGCTCGAGTTCGGCGGCGAGAGCGTCGACCTTGGCAACCGGAGACAGTTCGTCAGTCATCCCAGAATCGTAGAGGTCAGCCGACGGCGGCGAGGAACTCGCTGTAGAACAACCCGAGCCCCAGTGCCGACGCGATGGCAGCGAACAGCCACAGTCGTATGATGACCGTCGTTTCCGCCCAGCCGGCCAGCTCGAAATGGTGGTGGATGGGTGCCATGCGGAACGGTCGCTTTCCGGTGCTCTTGAACGACGCGACCTGGATGACGACGGAGGCACTCTCGGCGACGAACAGGGCTCCGAAGACGAGGGCGATCAGTTCGGTCTTGCTCACGATCGACAGGCCTGCGAGCAGTCCGCCGAGGGCGAGTGAGCCGGTGTCGCCCATGAAGATCTTCGCCGGAGCTGCGTTCCACCAGAGGAATCCGATGCAGGCACCCGCGGCAGCCGCGCAGACGACGGCGAGGTCGAGTGGATCGCGCACCTGATAGCACCCGGCCACGGAGTTGGTTGCGCAGGATTGCCGGTACTGCCAGAACGTCATCACCGTGTACGCGCCGAGGACGAGTGTCATCGATCCTGCGGCCAAGCCGTCGAGACCGTCGGTGAGGTTGACCGCATTGGACCAGGCGACGACCAGGAAGACACAGAACAGCACGAAGACGATCGGGGCCATGGTGAAGAACGTGGACTGGCGTACCAGCGACAGTTCGACATTGCCCGGAGTCAGTCCGTTCCCATTGCGGAACTGCAGCGCCAGCACGGCGAAGATCACCGCTGCACTGATCTGTCCGACGTACTTGCCGGTCGCCTTGAGTCCGAGGCTCCGCTTCATGCGGAGCTTGATGTAGTCGTCGAGAAAGCCGACAACGCCGAGTGCCGTCGCAAGAGCGAGTATCAACAGCGCCGAAGCCGACGGTCCGTCACCGCCCATCGTCACCAGGTGGGAGCCGAGGTAACCGGCCCACAGGCCGACGATGATCGCGACGCCGCCCATCGTCGGCGTTCCTCGCTTGGCGTGGTGACTTGCCGGACCCTCGACACGGATCTCCTGGCCGAATCCCTGCCGGGTGAACAGCGCGATGAGAAATGGAGTCAACAGAATCGAGACCGCCAACGCGATTCCACCGGCGATGAGAATGTTGATCATGCGTTGAAGCCCACTCTTCCTCTGTGCTGCTGTTCCTCACCGAGATGCTCGTCGAGCACCGCGGGATACTGTGCCAAACGAATCCGCAAAAGTCGCATTGCGTGACGAAGGCGTTACTCAGGGTTGGTAGGCGCTCGGCGGCATTCCGACCAGTTCGGTGAACTCCCGAGTGAAGTGAGCCTGGTCGAACCAGCCGTATCGGGCGGCCAGGTCTGCCAGCGGACCCGAGTAGCCGTTGTCGAGCTCACTGACAGCGTCGTGAATCCGATACCGCCCGAGCACCCACTTGGGCGTCGCACCGACGTAGCGCTCGAACAGCCGTTGCAATCGACGGGTGCCGATTGCGCACCGCTGTTCCACCTGTGCGACGCGAACCAGCGTCCGGTCGCGCAGCATCGTCGTGATGATGTCCAGGACGGTCCGGTACTCCGGTTCCACGTGACGGGCATAGGGCACGAGAACCGAGTCGACGACGGTTCGGCAGTGGTCGGCATTGAGATGTCCTCCCAGCTCGGCCAGTGCAGCAACGGTCTCGGCTCGGAACGGGGTCGGCGGCGCGACCGAGACGTCGCGCAGATTTCGGGCCACGGTTCCGGTGAAACTCGCGTATCCGCCGGGACGGAACTTGACCCCGAACACCCAACCGGATTCGGCGAGCACGACGTCGAAGCGACGGGTGAGCACGCCCGTCACGACCACCGGTTCGACGACGCCTTCCCGGGTCCAGCCGTGCTCGACGCTCAACGTGCAGGCCGGGTGTGGGAGCGTCGAGCTGCGATACGAGATGTCCGACGGCAGATCCCATCGCAGCTGCCAGTAGTTCTCGACCCACGGTTCCAACGCCGCTGCACACGGCAGCCGTGTCAGATCGACATACCGAGCCAGCTGATCCGGCCGCAGGACGCCGGACTGGGTGGCTGTCGCGTTTTTCCTATCCGGCACGCGCGTCAGTGTAGGAGCCTGGTCCGACACGAAAAGGAGAACACCATGACCCAGACACCCGTTGCCACGCTGAAGATGGTCACCCTGGACTGTGCCGACCCTACGGCCAGCGCCGAATTCTGGTCGTCGTTGCTGGGCTGGAGCGTTGTGCACGCGGAGCAGGACTACGCGATGCTGCAGGGTCCGAGCAGCGCGCTCGGATTCGGTCGCGTCGACGATTACCAACCGCCGTCGTGGCCCAACGCCAACGGCAGCAAGCAGTTTCACTTCGATCTGGCGGTCGAGGACCTCGATGTCGCGGCGTCGGCTGCGGTGGAGCTGGGTGCGACGCTGCCCGAGGACCAGCCGGGCGATACCTGGCGGGTGCTGCTGGATCCGGCCGGGCATCCGTTCTGTCTGACGAATGCCGCGAACTGGGGCTGACACGGCTAGCCTTGTCGTCGTGAAACCACGTCTGGCAGGAATCGAGATCGTCGTCGCCGATATGGCCGCAGCTCTGGCGTTCTATCGCGTTCTGGGACTGGACATTCCGGCCGACGCCGATGCCGAGCAGCACGTAGAGGTCGACCTCGGCGGCGTCAGGTTGCTGTTCGACCTGCCGTCGACCATCGCGTCGTTCGATCCGACGTGGACGCCGCCCAGCGGGGGCCACCGCGTCGCGCTCGCGTTCGATTGCGGTTCCGCCGCCGGAGTGGACGCGGCGTGGGCAGCGGTGACCGAGGCGGGGTACACCGGACACCTGCAGCCGTGGGATGCGTTCTGGGGGCAGCGTTATGCCGTCGTACACGATCCCGACGGCACCACCGTCGATCTGTACGCGAACCTCTGAGGCGTCAGCTCGACGGAGCGATGATCTGAATCAGGTTGCCGCAGGTGTCGTCGAACACCGCAGTGATCACCGGGCCCATCTCGGTGGGCTGCTGAGTGAACCGAACGCCCAGGCCGATGAGCCGATCGTATTCTGCTGCAACACTGTCCACCGCGAACTGTGTGAACGGGATGCCGTCCGCGAACAGTGCATCCTTGAACGGTGCGGTTGCGGGATGACCGCTGGGCTCGAGCAGCAACTCGGTGCCTTCAGGATCCTGCGGCGAGACGACCGTGAGCCAACGATCGGGGCCACCCATGGCTACGTCGTGCTTGACGACGAAGCCCAGTACCTCGGTGTAGAACGTCAGCGCTTTGCTCTGATCGTCGACGAAGACGCTGGTGATGTTGATTCTCATGCCGGTCCCTCACCTCTCGGCCCGCCGGCCAGTTCGACTGCGACGTCGAGGTGGCCGAGGTGACGGGCGTATTCCTGGAGTACATGGAAGCAGATCCAGATCAGAGTCGGCCGCTCATCGGTGAATCTTCCACCGAGAGTTGCCAATTCGTCCATCCGATGTGTGCTCAGTACTTCTTCGGTGAGCCGGGCACCGTCGTCGAGCCTGGTCAGCAGGGTCTCGGCGTCCACTTCGGCCGGCACATGCCAGGAGCCGTCTTTCTCGTCACCCCACGGCGCGTCGACTGCCCTGCCGAGAAATCCCCAGACGAACCAGCGCTGCTCCATGTGCACCAGATGGGTCAGCATCTGTAGTGGGGTCCACTCGGAGGGTAGGGCTGTGGTGGTCAAGGAATCGCCGCTCAGGGCCGTGATTCGCCGTACCAACTCGCCGCGATAGAAGCGCAGGTACTCGCGAAACAGGTTGGCGGGATCGGAGAGGGCGGAGTTCGGTTCGGGAAACGTCGTCAGCTTGGCCATGGCTTCTCTAGTTGTCGGCTCATTCGCTCTTGCGCTGTTCGCGGGCGATGCGACGCTGCTCCTCGGCGCGGGCGCGGCAGCGGCGTAGGAACTCCTCGTCGCTTTCCTGCGACTGGGCGACGGCCCGTCCGGGCCTTGCGTCGTACTCGGGGTAGGCCGACGCAGTACGAGGTGCACCGCTGCCACCCCAGATGCCGCCGTTCTCGGGCCGGCCGACGATGAGCCACGCAATGGACCCGGCGAGCGGCAGAACGATGACGAGCAGCAGCCAGACGATCTTCGGGAGGTGCCGGATTCTCGAATCGTCGGCGGTGATGACGTCGATCAAACAGAAGATCGACAGCAGCATGATCAGCAGGCCGAGGTACGGCACGGAAAATCCTCCAGTCTTTTCGAGACCGTGCGGTCGGTCTTTCGCGACTATCAGATCACTCGTTGTACCACCGATCAAGTGCTGCGAACGTCTCGAGTGTCGTGGCTCAGCCGAAAACCAGCAGAGCAGCCAGGGTGAGCATCATCGCTCCGATGCCGAGGTCGAGTACTCGCCACGCCGCGGGCTTGGCGAACAGCGGACTGAGCACCCGTGATCCGTAGCCCAGGGCGGTGAACCACAGGACGCTGCCCAGCATCGCGCCGACGGCGAACCACCACCGCAAGTCCCCCGGCTGTCGGTTGCCGATCGAGCCGAGAAACACCACGGTGTCGAGGTAGACATGCGGATTGAGCCAGGTCAGGGCCAGGCAGGTGGCAAGGGCGGCGATCAGCGAACCCGTTCCCTCCACCTGGGAGGTCATGGAAGCAGGTGTTCGGGCGCGGTTCAACGCCATCAGACCGTAGACGAGGAGAAACAGAGCACCCAGGACGGTCACGATCCGCAGAGCCACGGGAAATCGATCCACGAGGACACCGATTCCAGCCACCCCGGCCAGGATGAGGACCGCATCGGACAGTGCGCACACCGCGACCACCGGTAATACGTGGGCTCGTTGCAGCCCCTTGCGCAGCACGAAGGCGTTCTGCGCTCCGATGGCGACGATGAGGGAAAGTCCGACGCCCAGTCCGGTGAGGGTCGATTGTGCGGCCGCAAGGGAGGTCATGACGGCAACGTTAGGAGCGAGCCGTCATTAGGTCCAGCGAATGTATTTCAGGAACAATTAGCGTAGCTTCATCTGATGGAGATCGAGCAGCTCAGAGCCCTGAGGGCCGTGGTCGACAGCGGAACGTTCGAAGCCGCGGCCCGCGCGCTGTACGTGACGCCCTCGGCGGTGAGTCAGCGCATCAAGTCACTGGAGCAATCACTCGGCCGGACTTTGGTCCAGCGGAGCAAGCCGGTGGTCGCAACTCAGTCGGGCGTCGCAGTGCTGCGTCTGGCGCGCCAGATCGACACTCTCACCGAGCAGACTCGTGCCGAACTGAGTGACGACGGCGTCGCCGCGCCGATTTCGCTCGCCGTCAATGCGGATTCGATGGCGACCTGGGTGTTGCCCGCGCTCTCTTCACTGGCGCGCAACACCACCTTCGACCTGCATCGACAGGATCAGGACCGGACGGCGCAGTTGCTGCACGACGGGATCGTCTCCGCCGCAATAACGTCCGTTGCCGATCCGGTTCGTGGCTGCACCGTCCGACGCCTCGGTGCAATGCGCTACCGGCCGTCGGCCACACCCGAGTTCATCGAACGGTGGTTCACCGCAGGAGTGACGGCAGAGGCCTTGCGCTCCGCGCCGGTGGTGGTGTTCGATGCCGACGACCGGTTGCAGGACAACTACTTACAGCGATTCGATGTCGAACCGCATGAGCCGCCGAGACATCTGGTGCCTGCGTCCTCGGATTACGCACGGGCCGTCGACCTCGGCTTCGGCTGGGGCATGATTCCGGATCTTCAGGCCCGCGAGACGCTGATGTGCTTCGACGACAACGGAATCGACGACGTGACGCTGTATTGGCAGCAGTGGTCGTTGTCGTCTGCCGCACTCCAACGGGCAGCCGATGCCGTGGCAGAGGGCGCAGAGCGAATGTTGTTGTGATTCAGGCCGGACTGTCGTTCGGCACGATCTCGGGCAGACCGTCGCCGACCGGATCGAGAATCGCCGCCGAGCGGGCACCCCACCGCTCGTGCGCGGATTGCCGCGACATGCCGACGGCCGTCCCGATCGTCGCCCACGTTGCACCCTGAACCCGGAGCACCACCACGGTTTCGATGCCGTCCAGGCCTGCCGCCAGTTGCACGCGCAGGCTGAGTAGATGCCACGCGAGACTCCGACGTGCAGGCAGATCGGAAGATTGATCGGCCTCCCATTCCGGGGTGCCCGGCAGCGGACCGGTGCCGATGATCTCGTCTGCGATACGGCCCGCTTCGGTGGCTGCCGCTGTTACGACCGCCCGCGTTGCAGCGGTGATATCAGCCTCGGCTGCGAGGGTGATGGGATCCATGACCGACCTCCTGTGTCAGGAAAATCCTGACAGCAGGCCGCCGATGTTGTCAAGAGTTACCTGACAATGTCAGAGCATTCTCAGCACCCGGTCGATGGAGTCGACGGCCTGGGTCAGCTCGGTTTCGGTGATCGTCAGTGCAGGGCGGAATCGCACTGCCGACTCGCCGCAGCCGAGCGCCAGAACATGTTCCTCGGTGCGCAACAGCTCGATCACTCGGTCGCGGGTGGAGGCGTCGGGTAGGGAGAAGGCGCACATCAGCCCGCGTCCACGGACCTCGGATACAGCCGTGTGTCGAGTTGCCAGCTCCTGCAACATGTTCAACAGCACTGCTCCGAGCTCACCGGCGCGGTCGATGAGCTTCTCGGATTCGACCACTTCCAGAATTCGACGCGACCGCACCATGTCGGTGAGGTTGCCACCCCACGTCGAGTTGATGCGGGAGCTGACAGCGAAGACATTGTCGTCGATGTCGTCGACGCGACCGCCGGCCATGACGCCGCAGACCTGAACCTTCTTACCGAAGGCGACGACATCGGGGACGACGCCCAGCTGCTGGAATGCCCATGCGGTGCCGGTCATTCCGGCACCGGTCTGCACCTCGTCCATCACGAACAGCGCGTCGAACTCGTGGCACAGCTCGCGCAGCTTCTGCAGGAAGCGCGGCCGGAAGTGATGGTCTCCACCCTCGCCCTGGATGGGTTCGATTATGGCGCAAGCGATGTCGTGCGGATTGGCCTCGAACGCCACGCGGGCTGCCGCCAGCGATGCGTCCTCGAGATCGTCCATGTTCGCGTCGGATCTGATGAAGGGGGACGGGATGCGCGGCCAGTCGAATTTCGGGAAGCGGGCGACCTTGTTCGGGTCGGTGTTGGTCAGCGACATCGTGTAGCCCGAGCGTCCGTGGAATGCGTGCTCGAAGTGCATCACCTGCGAGCCCAACGAGGGATCGATGCCGTTGCGCTCGTTCCACCGTGACTTCCAGTCGAAGGCGACCTTCAACGCGTTCTCCACCGCCAGTGCGCCGCCCTCGACGAAGAACAGGTGCGGTAGGCGAGCGTCACCGAGAACCCGCGCGAACGTGTCGACGAATCGGGCCATGGGCACGGTGTAGATGTCGGAGTTGCTGGGCTTGTTCATCGCCGCCTGCATGAGATCGGCCCGAAACTCCGGGTCGTCGATCAGAGCGGGATGGTTCATGCCCAGCGCATTGGACGCAAAGAAGGTGAACAGGTCCAGATAGCGGGTGCCGTCTCTGGCGTCGACCAGGGTGCACCCGGTCGAAGCATCGAGGTCCAGTACCAACTCGAAACCGTCGGCCAACAGGTG
The DNA here is from genome assembly GCF_002259365.1 of Rhodococcus sp. 14-2496-1d. NCBI lineage: Bacteria > Bacillati > Actinomycetota > Actinomycetes > Mycobacteriales > Nocardiaceae > Rhodococcus > Rhodococcus sp. 14-2496-1d. The sequence goes on from NZ_NPFV01000013.1 coordinate 69,299, forward strand.
TTCGCCGATCACGTCGCGGACGTTGGAGGCATCGATGGTCACTCCGGTGCGCTGTAATACTTGCGTCATGAAGACGAAGATACGCGTTAAAATTCCGTAAGCAAGTCCACATGACAGGAAATTATACTGTTGTGACCGTCGTCGGTAGGCTGATCTTCGACGGTTCGGTTCTCTTCACGGAAGGTGTACGCGCATGTCTGCATCCATCACCCACGACGAGTTGAGTGTGCGCACTCGCGCCATCCTCGACCGGCTGGGTGCCACGATCGCGCTCGACGCCCCCGCGGGACCCGACGCGATCATCGCGCGGTCGCCGATCACCGGTGGGAACCTGGCGTCGCTGGCGTCGGCCTCGGCTGCCGACGTCGAGGCCGTCGTCGCCGACGCGCGCACCGCGTTCGTGTCGTGGTCGCAGGTGCCCGCTCCGGTACGTGGTCAGGTGATTCGGGAACTCGGCGAACTGCTGCGCGTACACAAAGAGGATCTGGGCGCGCTGGTGTCCATCGAGGCCGGAAAGATCGTCTCCGAGGGGCTCGGTGAGGTGCAGGAGATGATCGACATCTGCGACTTCGCCGTCGGACTCTCGCGTCAGCTGTACGGCAACACGATCGCCACCGAACGGCCCGGGCATCGGATGATGGAGCAATGGCATCCGCTCGGTGTCGTCGGTGTCATCACCGCCTTCAATTTCCCTGTCGCGGTGTGGAGTTGGAATACCGCTCTTGCGCTGGTCGCGGGAGACACCGTCATCTGGAAGCCGTCGGAGAAGACTCCGCTGACCGCCGTCGGAGTGCAGGCGCTGTTCGAGCGTGCCGCCGCTGCCGCGGGAGTGGACCCCAAGATCGCACAGCTGGTGATCGGTGATCGCGCGTCCGGCGAAGCGTTGGTGGACGATTCGCGAGTCGCGTTGGTGTCGGCCACCGGCTCGACGAGAATGGGCCGTGCCGTCGCACCTCGGGTCGCCGAGCGATTCGGCCGGGTGTTGCTCGAACTCGGTGGAAACAATGCCGCGATCGTGACGCCGTCGGCCGATCTCGATCTGACGACGCGTGGACTGGTGTTCTCGGCCGCCGGGACGGCCGGTCAGCGCTGCACCTCGCTGCGACGCGTCATCGTGCATTCCTCGGTCGCGGAGGAACTGGTCGCAAAGCTGGTCGCGGCATACGAGACGCTCTCCATCGGATCTCCCTTGGCCACAGACACTCTGGTGGGCCCGCTCATCGACGCCGGTGCGTTCGCGGGGTACCAGAAGGCGCTCGAAGCCGCGGTGTCCGACGGCGGAACAGTGGTGGTCGGCGGGGAACGGGTGAACGTGGTCGACGAGTATTCGTTCTACGTTCAGCCCGCGATCGTGACGATGCCCGCGCAGACCGACATCGTCAAGCACGAGACGTTTGCCCCCATCATGTACGTGCTGACGTACGACACCCTCGACGAGGCCATTGCACTGCACAACGATGTGCCGCAGGGTCTTTCGTCATCGATCTTCACGACCGACCTGCGTGAAGCCGAGCGCTTCCTGTCCGCTGCCGGCTCCGACTGCGGCATCGCCAACGTCAACATCGGACCGTCCGGCGCCGAGATCGGCGGGGCATTCGGCGGAGAGAAGGAAACCGGCGGCGGACGTGAATCCGGTTCGGACGCATGGAAGGCATACATGCGCCGAGCTACGAACACGGTCAACTACTCCAACGAACTGCCCCTGGCGCAGGGAGTGAAATTCGGCTGACGGCATGATCGACAGTATGAAAGTACTGTCGATGATCCTGGCCGGCTTCGTCGTCGGCTATGCGGTCAGTGATATCCGACCCTTCGACTCCCTGCTGAGCAGCACGGCCGAATTCGGTTCACCGACAACGATCGTCAACGGGCTCGCCGTCCTCGCGTTGACCGCCTGCCTGGTGAGCGTCGCGCTCGCGCGTTCGAGTGCGCGGGGTGTGCTGGTCGTGGCGATCGGAGCAGTACTCGTCGTCGTGTTCCGGACAGTCGGCATGGTGACCGGGATGTTTGGCGACTGGGCCTGCGCAGTGGGCGCAGGTGCCCTGCTCGGCGCCTCCGCCGTACTCGCGGGGCGACATCGCGCAGCGCAGGCATCGCTGGCCGTCGCCGCGATCGGAGCCGGTCTTCTCGGCACAGCGCTGGATGCCCTGTTGCAAGCCGACGACGGTCCCGTGTTCGTGTGGGATGTCGTCGGTGCCGAGGATGCGGTGGTTCCGGAGCGAGCGATCGTCATGGTGATTGCGGCACTGGGTACGGCGCTCTCGCTCTACCAGGCACACCGCGATGTGGCGTTGCAATCGCACGAGACCCGACGGACTCGGCTGATCGGACTTCCGCTGCCCATAGCTGCCGGTGTCGTGAGTTGGTTCGCCGCCGGCCACGACAGTGGGGATGCCGTCTGGCTCGGTGCACTTGCCGGTATGGCCGTGCTTGCGGTGGTGGCCGCGTTCGCATTCCCCGGGCGAGACGGGCGCGTACTGCTGGTGCTGTTCGCGTCGGCCACGATCGGGTCGATGGGATTCGCCGTCGAGGATTCGCTGCAACTCGCCGTGAGTGTCGCGTTGCTGGTCGTCGGAGCGGGGATCGGCTACCGGTGGCCGCAACTGTACGTCGGACTGGGTGGGCTGCTCGTCGTTGCCGGTGCATCGCTGATCGAGGGCTACATCGCTCTGCCGTCGTTGTCGCAGTTCGCTCTGCCGTTCGTCGTCGCGTACGCGCTGGTGTCCGTGTTGTCGACGGCGCCGGGTTCGCTGGCCGTCGCGTTGCCTGCGTTGTTCACCATGACTCTTCCGGTCGTGGTGTATTCCGCGAGTTATCAGCCGGGCCTGTCTTCGGACGTTTCGGTCGCTACCCGCACGAGCGAGCCCGACCACCTGGTGTTGTCGCTGGCCGGGCTCGTGGTCGTTGCGGTGGTGACGGTTGCCTGCGCGGTGTTGATGCGCAGACCCACCCAGAATCCGGCGGCTCGGTAGCTGCCGACAGCGTCATTCCCGCGACGGCACCGTGGCCGTAGCCTGCATGGGATGGCCGATCACAACCGGAACAGAGATCTGCCCGACGACGTCTCCGATCTGACATTGGGTTTCTGCGTCGCCGTGGCGATGTTCTTGCCCTCGTATTTCGGTGCCACGCTCATCACCGACGCGCTGCTCGGCCGGGTTGGACTGCCGCTGTCCCCGCTGGCACTGGCACTGCTCGCGCCTCTTCCGACGCCGACCGGTCTCGACCGTGGCGGTCCGTCGATGGTGGTGTTCGTCGTTGTGGCGCTTCTGATCGTGGGCATCGTGATCCGAGGGAAGCTACGCGGCACGGCCTGAGTCCGGTGAATTCGACGGCAAACCGCTTGATGCGACAGCGCACGAGCCCGCCCACCCGATGACTGCGGTGGACGGGCTCGTGAGCGTTCTGCACTGGACTACGGCGCAGGTACAACCTCGGTGGTCGTGGGAATCACGGACTCGGCAGCCGTCTCGGTTGCGGTGACGCAGACCGGCGGTGCTCCCTCGACGGGGGTTTCACCCTCGACGGGGATCGTGCACTCGGGGGTCGTCGCGACGACGGCGGGTGCCGGTGTCTCGGCGGTGGTGACGGGTGCAGGCACAACCGGAACGGTGGTGGTCACGATCGGCGACGGGGTTGCCGGGGTGGTCGTGGTGGCCTTCGGAGTCGTGGTTGCCGACGTGGTCACAGGTGCCACGATCGTCTCGACCGCTGCACGTCCGGCCTTCTCCTGCACCTCTTTGGTCTTCACCGGCTCGCCCCGGTTGGCCTGCTCGGCCAGCTGGGTCAGCCAGGCCGCTGCGTACTGCACCGAGGTCAGTGGCTTGCCGTTGGCGGCGTCGGCGTCGCGCCAGTAGTCGAAGTGGTGTCCCGATCCGGGTGCCAGGGTGAGGCCGTACGGGTCGTTCATCACGACGGGGATGGTGTTCTGGTTCGAGGAGATGAATCCGGTGATCTCCTTGAAGATCTTCTGCGGCAGGTACACCATGTCGACCATCTGACCGGTCTCGATGGGCTCCTGCTCGCCGTCGACCTTGGCCGAGACCGGAGTGGTCACTGTGCCGGGCTTGTAGCCGGGCTCCGACACCTTGATCAGCACGTCGAGGAACGTCTCGTCACTCTGCATCCAATTGGGCTGAGAAGCAATGTCGTTGAAGGCATTGACGGCGATGCGTCCCAGTGCCAGCGCCAGATCGGCACCGGTGGCGGGGTTGAGGTTCTCGTTCTGCAGCGCGTCGGCGTTGACCTGGCGACCGACGTTGGCGGCGAGGTGAATCAGTGACGTGTTGGCGGGCAGTGCGCAGGTGAGGTCGCCGTCGGAGCAGAAGGACGCCACTCGGCCGTCGAGCGCTCCGAATCCACCGGACGTACCGGGTAGTGCTCCTTGACCGGGAATTGCGTTGTTGCCGTTCTGGTACCGGGTGTCGAAGCCGTCCGGATTGCTGAACGGGTTCTCGGCGCCGGGGAACGGTCCTTCCCCGGCGACGCGGCCGGCGTCGGCGAAGATGACGACACCGACGACCTGGTTGGGGTCGACGATTCCGTAGGTGCCGTCGGCGGACGCAACCTGGTTACCGACCTCCATCGCGGTGCGGCGGGCAACGTCTGCGCCCTCGCTGTAGCCGACGATGGCGAAGCGGGTCTTGGGGCAGGACGCCGAGATCGTCCTCATGATGGTCTGCGAGTTGGTGACGCCGGTCTGTACGGCGTTCTCGTAGCTCGCCAGGTCTGCCGGGTATTCGACGTACACCGCGGCGTAGGAGTCCGGAACCACGTTGCCGTTGTTGGGCGCACGGACGGCCTGGTCGATCCAGTCGCTGGAGTAGTCGCCGGACATCGCTGCGGGGAGCCGCTCGCCCTCGGGGGTGGTGAGCCACTTGACGCCCTCGCGCGGGGTGTCGCCGCGGCCGCCGATAGCGATGCTCACCATGTCGTAGCAGGTTGCGGTCGAGACCAGTTCGATCGATGCCTCGGTGCTCGTGGACGGAGTCGACCACGGTGCGGCAACGACCACTCCGGCACCGAGGGCTCCGATCGCAAACGCGCTCAGCGCGACGCGCGCACGCTTCGACTTGCCAACATTCATGTCTTCGATCCCCATCATGTCCGCCCGAACCGATCCCCACTGCAGTTGCCAATGGGTTACCCGGGGTTTCGTCGGTCGGGTCGTTCGCGTTACAAACCGCATCATTTACCGTCGTACGCATGGCTTTTCGCAGACGAATGACATCGACGGAATTCGACCTGACCGATGGGTCGACCTGCGTCGTGCGCGAGGCGGTGGCGTCGGACCTCCAATCGATCGTGGCTCTGCTCGTCGACGACCCGCTGGGTCTCATGCGGGAGCGCGCCGATGACATGGATCGGTATCGCACCGCCTTCGACGACATCTCATCGGACCCGCGAAACCTGCAGGTCGTGGCGGTGCACGGTGACGAGGTGGTGGGAGCGCTGCAGTAGACCGTCATGCCCGGGCTCGCCCACGTCGGATACAAGATGACACTCGGAACTACCGAATAGATACCCTGGGGGGGTAGGGTAGTGCCGTGAACACAGAACGGCAGGAGCTCGACGCACCCACCAAGCTCGTCGGATTTTTCGTCGGGATCGCGTTCCTGTTCCTGGCGGCGCTGTTCGTCGGGGACAAGATCGGACCCGACGCCCAGGCGACCGCAGCCGCGTCGCACACCGGCCACGACGCGCACGACGAGACGGCTGCCCCGGCCGCAGTGCCAGCCGGGCTCCAGGCCACCCAGGACGGCTATACACTCTCGCTCGAACGATCGGTCGTCGAATCGGGACCGGACGTACCGGTCGCCTTCACGATCAGCGGACCGGACGGGGCGGCACTGACCGACTACGACCTCATGCACACCGAGGAACTGCACCTCATCGTCGTTCGGCGTGATCTGACCGACTTCCAGCACGTCCATCCGACGCGCGACGCGTCGGGAACATGGTCGACGACTCTCGATCTCACCCGATCCGGGCCGTACCGCCTGTTCGCCGACTTCACCCCGGCCGGCGGGGAGAACATCACCCTCGGGGCAGAGTTGACCGTTCCCGGCGACTATCGGCCGGAGCCCCTGAGTACACCGAATGTGACATCGAGGGTCGACGGTTACGACGTGACGCTCACCGGAGCGGTCACCGCGGGCGAGGACTCCATCGTGTCCTTGTCGATCGCGCAGAACGGCCGCGAGGTCACCGATCTCGAGCCGTATCTCGGTGCCTACGGACACCTGGTGGCCCTCCGCGCCGACGACCTCGCCTATCTACACGTTCACCCCGAGGACGGCCCGCCGGGACCGACGGTCGACTTCACCGTCGACGCGCCGACCGCGGGAACATATGCGCTCTTCCTGGACTTTCAGCACGGGGGCGTCGTGCACACAGCCGAATTCACCATCGAAGCACGGGAGGAGCAGGCATGAGCCAGGAAACCGAACTGATCCTCGGCGGCATGACCTGTGCGTCGTGCGCCAACCGCATCGAACGCAAGCTCAACAAGCTCGACGGGGTAACGGCGACGGTCAACTACGCCACCGAGAAGGCGCGCGTCACCAGTGACGGCGTGGCCACCGAAGACCTCATCGCGGCCGTCGAGGCGGCCGGCTACACCGCCTCTCTGCCTGCGGCCGAACCGGCCGACCAGCCTCCCGCCGACCCGTTGAAGCAGCGGCTGATCGTCTCGGCGGTGCTCAGCGTGCCGGTGATCGCGATGGCGATGATTCCGGCGTTGCAGTTCACCAACTGGCAGTGGCTGTCGTTGACTCTCGCCGCGCCGGTGGTCGTATGGGGCGCGCTGCCGTTCCACCGCGCCGCATGGACCAATCTGCGGCACGGCACCTCGACCATGGACACCCTCGTCAGCATGGGCACCCTCGCGGCGTTGGGGTGGTCGCTCTATGCACTGTTCCTCGGCACCGCAGGCACCCCGGGTATGACGCATCCGTTCGAGTTCACGATCGCGCGTACGGACGGGGCAAGCAACATCTACCTCGAGGCCGCAGCGGGCGTTACCACCTTCATCCTGGCCGGACGATGGTTCGAGAGCCGATCCAAGCGCCAGGCCGGCGCGGCGCTGCGCGCTCTGATGGACCTCGGTGCCAAGACGGTGGCCGTTCTGAAAGGCGATACGGAACAAAAGATTCCGATCGAGCAGTTGGCCGTCGGCGATCTGTTCGTCGTTCGTCCGGGCGAGAAGGTCGCCACCGACGGCACCGTCGAGAGCGGCTCCTCGGCCGTCGACCGATCGATGCTGACGGGCGAATCCGTGCCCAAGGAAGTCGGCGTCGGCGACGCAGTGGTCGGCGCGACGCTCAACGTCGGTGGCCGAATCACCGTCCGAGCCAGGCGAATCGGCTCCGACACTCAGCTCGCACAGATGGCGAAGGCCGTCGAGGACGCGCAGACCGGCAAGGCGCAGGCGCAGCGATTGGCCGATCGTATCTCCGGGATATTCGTGCCGATCGTCATCGCGATCTCGGTCGCGACCCTCGGATTCTGGCTCGGTGCAGGCAGTTCCGCAGCGGGCGCGTTCACTGCTGCAGTCGCGGTGCTCATCATCGCGTGCCCGTGCGCGCTCGGCCTGGCCACACCGACTGCGCTGATGGTCGGCACCGGCCGGGCCGCTCAACTCGGGATCCTGATCAAGGGCCCGGAAATCCTCGAATCCACGCGCCGCATCGATACCGTCGTACTCGACAAGACCGGGACCGTCACCACCGGTGAGATGACGCTGCAGTCGGTTCACGTGGCCGACGGTGAGGACGAGACCGAGGTCCGTGCCGTGGCGGCAGCGTTGGAATCGGGTTCGGAACACCCCATCGCCCGCGCCATCGCGGGTTCGACCCGGTCCATGGCCGTCGAAGAATTCACCAGCCTCGACGGCCTCGGGGTGCAGGGCGTCGTGGACGGTCGCGCCGGCGTCCTCGGGCGTCGCTCGTTGTTGGCCGACTGGTCGATGCCTCTACCCACTGAACTCGCAGATGCATTCGAGGCCGCCGAACGGCAGGGACGCACCGCCGTCGCTCTCGGCTGGGACGGCAGGGCCCGCGGAGTGCTGGTGGTCGCCGACTCGGTCAAGCCGACTTCGAAGCAGGCCGTCGCGGAACTGCGGGCACTCGGCCTGACCCCGGTCATGCTGACCGGCGACAACGAGGCCACCGCTCGCACGATCGCCGCCGAGGTGGGAATCGACGAGGTCATCGCCGGTGTCCTGCCGACGGGCAAGGTCGATGCCGTTCGGGAACTGCAGGCGTCGGGCAAGGTGGTGGCGATGGTCGGCGACGGCATCAACGACGCGGCCGCCCTCGCCACGGCGGATCTGGGGCTTGCGATGGGTACGGGCACCGATGTGGCGATCGAGGCCAGCGACCTGACGTTGGTGCGCGGTGATCTACGGGCCGTGGGCGATGCCATCCGGCTCTCCCGGCGCACCCTGAGCACGATCAAGGGCAACCTGTTCTGGGCCTTCGCCTACAACGTCGCCGCTGTGCCGCTGGCCGCTGCGGGCCTGCTCAACCCGATGCTCGCCGGTGCCGCGATGGCGCTGTCGTCGGTGTTCGTGGTGAGCAACAGCCTGCGGTTGCGCCGGTTCCGTTCGTCGATGTGACCGGTTGGTAGCAGCGAACGGCTTGCTAGTACAGGATGGAGACATGTCCGACGCACACGATGTCCCCATCCGCGACGAATCGATCAGACTGGGTCAATTCCTCAAGCTCGCCAACCTCATCGAATCCGGTGCCGAGGCGAAGGGCGTGATCGCCGACGGTCTGGTCAGTGTCAACGGGGATGTGGATGTGCGGCGCGGACGGCAGTTGCAGCACGGTGATGTCGTATCGGTCCAGGGTGGGCCCTCGGCCCGCGTCAGCAAGGAAGAGGCACTGTGAAGGTCGGTAAGGGCGGACTGCCGCGCAACGAAGTTCCCGGGGCATTCGATGTCGGTGCCAAGGCGTACGACCGGCTCGTCGGAGCGAACCCCGGTTACCACGAACACCTGCTCAAGTCGGCCAAGCGGCTGCGGATCCCGAACCTGGGTGCAGGCCTGCGTCTGCTCGACATCGGTTGTGGCACCGGCGCATCCACTGCAGCGCTGCTCGAAGCCGCGCCGCATGCCGAGATCGTCGCCGCCGACGCGTCGGCCGAGATGCTCGAGGTCGCGCGGAGCAAGGACTGGCCGTCGAACGTGACGTTCGTGCACTCACGCGTCGAAGATCTGGCGATCAACGGGGTGGACGGTCCGTTCGACGCGATACTCGCCGCGTACCTCATCAGGAACGTCGACGATCCCGACACGGAGCTGAAATCGCTTCTGTCCCTGCTGCGTCCGGGCTCGACCATCGCATTCCACGAGTACTCGGTGCACGACTCGCTGCGGGCCAGGATCTCCTGGAACGTGGTGAGCTGGGGCATCATCATTCCTCTCGGCTGGCTGGCGACGCGCGACGCCACCCTGTACCGGCACCTGTGGCGCAGCGTCGTGACCTTCGACGGTGCCTCGGCCTTCATGCGGCGGATGCAGCGAGCCGGCTACACCGGGGTGGCCAAAGAGACCATGACCGGTTGGCAGAACGGTGTGGTGCACACGTTCCTCGGCTCTCGTCCCGCGGAGGAAGAGCGTTGACCGATTCCAAGAGAGTCACTCATGCTGCGGTGCAAGGGTATTCCGACGCCGCACAGCTGGCGGACGTTCCGCAGGTGGTGGTGGTCGGCGGTGGCATCGCGGGTCTGAGTGCTGCGACCGCGCTGGCCGAGCGGGGGGTGAAAGTGCACGTGGTCGAACGCGAGAGCTACCTCGGCGGCCGCGTCGGCGGATGGGACACGACGCTCGAGGACGGCTCACCCGCCACCATGAGCCGCGGCTTCCATGCGTTCTTTCGGCAGTACTACAACCTGCGAAACCTGCTCCGCCGCACCGACCCCGAGTTGGCTCGGCTGCGTCCGGTGGACGACTACCCACTGATCGACGGTGACGGCCGGATCGACGGATTCAAGGGCTTGCCCGAAACGCCGCCACTCAACGCCTTCGCGTTCGTCAAACGTAGTCCGACGTTCCGGTGGAAGGACCTCACCGACCTCAACGGTATTGCGGCACTGCCGTTGATGACGGTCAGCGTGCCCAAGACCTTCGACGAGCTGGACACCACTCCCGCCGCAGAGTTCTTGCGCAACATCAACTTCCCCGAGGCCGCGCGGCACCTGGCGTTCGGAGTGTTCTCCCGCAGCTTCTTCGCCGACCCCGAGAAGATGTCTGCCGCCGAGCTCGCCATGATGTTCCACATCTACTTCCTCGGCTCCTCCGAGGGCCTGATCTTCGACGTTCCCCGTGACCCGTACCCGCAGGCTCTGTGGAACCCGTTGGGGGAGTACCTCACCGGACTCGGAGTCGACATCAGAACCTCCACACCGTGCGGCGAGATCAGCCGCGGCGGGTTGCGAAAGTTTCGCGTCGACGCAGGCGGCATCATCGACGCCGACGCGGTGGTACTGGCGACCGACATCGCCGGATTGCAGCGAGTGCTCGAGCAGTCACCCGAGCTGGGGACGCCCGATTGGCGCAAACAGGTTGCTGCGCTGCAGAACACACCGCCGTTCCTGGTGCACCGCGTGTGGTTGAGCAAGGCCGTCAACGCCGATCGCCCCGCCTTCATCGGCACCGGTGGCATGCCTCCGATCGACAACATCAGCGTGCTCGAGCGGTTCGAGGACGAGGCCGCACAGTGGGCTGCCCGCACCGGCGGCTCCGTCGTCGAACTGCACGCCTACGCCGCCGAGGAATCCGAGGAGGTGACGCGTCAGCAGCTGATGGATCGGATGCACGAGATCTATCCGGAAACCGCCGATGCAGAGGTGATCGCAGAACGATCCGAGTGGCGTGACGATTGCCCCATGTTCGGCCTCGGCGCGTTCGCCGAGCGCCCCACCGTCCGTACCCCCGAACCCGCACTGGTACTTGCCGGCGACGGAATCCGTATCGATCTGCCGGTGGCGCTGATGGAACGTGCGGCCACCACCGGGCTGCAGGCCGCGAACACACTGTTGGCGAGCTGGGGCGTCACCGGTCACGACATCGAAACAGTGCCGACGAGTGGACGATTCAAGATGTTCGACGCCATCGAGAGGCTCATGAACAGGTGAGTTCCGGCATGCGGATCGAGGTCGACGATCTGTCGCGTCCGCAGGTGCAGGCGCTGCTGACCGAGCATCTCGCGGACATGAACGCCACCTCGCCTGCCGAGAGTGTGCATGCCCTGGATCTATCGGGTCTGCGGGGGTCCGACGTCTGCGTGTGGACGGCTTGGGATGCCGACACACTGTGCGGTATCGCAGCGCTGAAGGAGCTCACCCCGGATCATGGCGAGCTGAAGTCGATGCGGACCACGGGGGCGGCGAGGGGGCAGGGTGTCGCCTCGCGCCTGCTCGTGCATGTTCTCGACGATGCGCGTCGACGTGGGTACGGGCGGGTGAGCCTGGAAACGGGAACCCAGGACTACTTCGCTGCTGCCCGCAGGCTGTATGTGCGCCACGGGTTCGTCGAGTGCCCACCGTTCGCGGACTACGTGCTCGATCCATCGAGCACGTTCTTCTCGTTGTCTCTGTAGAGGTCCCGATGACGGAGGGCCGGCACCGAGTATTCGGTACCGGCCTTTCTCGTCACGCTGCTTGCTGTGTGTGCGGGTAGAGATCGTCGTCGAGAGGCTCGGCTCGACACTGATCGCGCACATCCGCCGTCGAGCATTCCCTGATGCTCGTCTCGACACCCACCACTGTGCGCCACCACTGCTCACGGTCGGCCGATTCCGTCCACACCACCGCCTCGGATGGCATAGTGCATCACCCCAATGGTTTTCGTGATCTGTTCGGCTGTCCGTTTCGGGTCAGGTCGATTCGTGTTCGATGGACTTCTGCTCGGTGTGTGCGATGTCGATCTTGCGTGGTTTCGCGCGTTCGGCGAGGGGAATGGTGATGGACAGAACGCCGTTGTCGTACGCCGCGGAGATGCGCTCGGTATCGACGCCGTCACCCAGCGAGACCTGGCGGCGGAACGTGCCGGCGAATCGTTCCGAGGTAATCCACTGCACCCCTGTGTTTTCCGGAGCGGATCGATGAGCGGTGAGCGTCAACGTACCGCGGTCGACGTCGACATCGATCGATCCGGGGTCGATGCCGGGAAGATCGGCACTGAGCACGTAGTGGTCGTCGACTTTGTAGAGGTCCATCGGCATGAATCGCGGGGCGCGGTCCGAACCGGAAGAGGCACCCAGCATGGCCGAGGTGAGGGAATCGACATCACGGAACGGATCGAAACGAAGCACAGCAACCACCTCCTGTACCCAGATGCGCTCACCCCTGTGGCGAGTCGCTCGTTAACTGTGCAGATCAGAAATTAGCACTCTGACCCTTCGAGTGCCAAGGGGTTTTCTGGAGGTTCTCAGAAATTTTTCAGATCCAATAGTGCTGTGCCGCAGCATGGGTCGTGATCAGGGAAGTCGGTTTCGATACTTAGCTCTTGCACTCAGTATGACTTGGCGATAGTGTGCCTTATGGCTCAGTATTCGACCGTTCTCGATGATGTGTTTCAGGCACTGGCCGACCCGACCCGGCGGGCAGTGTTGAGCCGGTTGAGCTCCGGACCGGCCACGGTGGGCGAACTTGCCGAACCGTTCGACATGACTCTGCCGTCGTTCATGAAACACATTCATCTGCTCGAGCGCAGTGGCTGGATTCGCACGCGCAAGGTGGGCCGTGTTCGTGCATGCACGATCGAGCGAGCCAACCTGGACGTGGCCGATCACTGGCTACGCGAGCAACGAGCCGTCTGGGAATCCCGCACCGATCGCCTCGAACAGTTCGTCACCGACACCGCGAAAGAAAGTGAAGCGCAATGACATCGATCGATCCTTCCCTCGACCTGACCATTTCACGCGTGATCAAGGCTCCACGCGCAGCAGTGTGGAGTGCGTGGATCGACCCGTCGAAATTCGAGAAGTGGTGGATCCCTGCGCCTGCTCTGTGCCGGGTGGACGGCTGGGACCCGCGACCGGGTGGGGCCTTCCGGACCCTCATCAGCGAATCCGGTGGCGACTTCGCTCCGCACATCGACGGCTGCTTCCTCGCCGTCGACGACGGTGAGCGCATCGTGTTCACCAACTCCCTCGTCGAAGGGTGGCGGCCGGCACCGCAGCTGTTCATGACCGCGGTGATCACCCTGTCCGACCACCCCGACGGAACCCAGTACAACGCCCACGTGATGCACCGCAACGAAGAAGACCGAAAGATGCACGAGGAGTACGGCTTCCACGACGGCTGGGGTACCGTCATCGCGCAACTCGCCCAGTTCGTCGAAGGCTAGATCAAGCCCGGCCCTGCGAACGCAGCTCGTAGCGTCGCTCGGCGTAGTCGAGATCGTCCTTCCACAACCGTGCAGCGGTGAAGTTCATCGCCGGTCGCAGGAGACCGGACGCCTTGCGCGCCATCTGGAATCCCGGTCGATCCGAACTTGCGATCGTGGCTTCGATGACGGCGGTACGCGGTGTGCCGTCGGGTGCGGGGGCCAACGGGGTCGCATGGGTTTCGACGACGCTGCCCGCTCCCTCACCGTCGAGGATGCGCATCACGATGGTGCGGGGACCGGGGCAGACGAACTCGGCCCGCACCGGCACACCGACGCCACGACTGACGCGGAAGGTCACATCGACGAGAAAGCGATCGTCCTCTTCGGGCACATCGATGTCGGTAGGTGCGCTGACCACCTTCAGCCGTGCGAACGAGTACGGGTGGAACCACGCACCGTGCCAGGGGTCGAGTCGATTGGCGATGATGTCGTCGGGCTCGCACTTGCCGACGAGAGTGACCACACCGGCGATAGCAGTCGAAGCAGGCGGGCGGATCGGAACCACGGGGACGGGCGTCGGCTCCTCGCCACCGAGCTCGTCGAGCCGAACCCACACCAGAACCCCGTCGTCGAACGCGGGCACCGGACGCCAACCGGGCTTGCCCTTCGGCCCGAGCGCAAGACCGTGCCAGCGGCAGACCAATGTGTCGCATTCGATCTTCGCGGTATCCAACGCCGCGCCCAGGTGCGGGCACGCACCCGGCCCGATGTGCACCTTGCCCGCAGAGTCCCGCCAGGCCACCAATTCGGTGGTGCCGACATACCTGCCGAACGGTTTGTCGGCCTTGACGTCACGACTGGCAGCGAACACGAACCAATTGCCCGAGGTCCGCGTCTTCGCACGCTTCAAAGCAGACTCGATGACCTGCGGATTCGCACCCTTCCAAGTGGGCTCCTGCTTGGCCCACGACTCCGACGGCAGCGGCTGCAGCGGCATCGTCTTCGGCCACCGTCGTCGTACTGCATCCAGCGCGGTCATTGCTGCTCCCAAAGTCGACAATCGATTCCCGTGTTCGATCACCATTGTTGCCGTTGGTGGGTACTCAATGTGACATTCGGTGGCCTTTTCGGGGGTCAATGTCACATCGAGTGGACCTAGGGGGTGCCGTCGGCGGAGGGAAACAGGGAACGCTCAGGTCATCAGGGTCGAGGTATCGACCACCTGACGGCGCCATTTGCCGAAGGATCGCGGCGAGGACACCGCCAGCACGGCGACCGGGCGGTCGTTGTGTCGGTATAGAGCGACGAAGGGCCCGGTGGTGGGGTCGCCCTCGACGATGTCGGCGATGCAGTCGGGTCCGTGATGTCCGGCGAACTGGATTCGCGCGGCGTATTGGTCGGACCACACGTATGGCAGTCCGGTGAACCCCTTGGACCCACCGGTCAGCAGTGCCTCGACGGCGACGGCAGGGCGGGTTGCGGCGGAGGTCCAGTGTTCGTCGCGCCGAATCACCCCGGCGGCATCTCGCACTGCAGCGCAGTCCCCGACGGCGACGACGGCTGGGTTGGAGGTGATGCCGCGGTGATCGGTCACCACTCCGCCGTGGATGTCCAGGCCGGATCCGTCGAGCCAGCCGATGTTCGGCGTCGAACCGACGCCGAGGACGACCACGTCGGACTCGATCATCGAACCGTCCGCCAATTCCACCGCACGTACCCGGCCCGCCTGGACGACGAATCCGGCTACCGATACTCCGGTCAGCAGTGCCGCACCGGCGTTGCGGTGCCACCCGGCGATGAGTGAGCCCAGCTCACTGCCGAACACGCGAGCGAGCGGAGTCTCCGAGGCTTCTACGACGGTCACCGAAGCGCCCATTCCCACTGCAGTGGAGGCGACTTCGCTGCCGATGAACCCGGCTCCGACCACCGTGACCCGAACTCCCGACGACAGCGAAGACCGCAGCGCACGCGCATCGTCCAGGCTGCGCAGCACATGAATTCCGTCGATCCCGACTGTGCCGGGGAGCCGGCAGGCCGCAGCTCCGGTTGCGATCACCACCGCGTCGGCGCCGATATCGCCGGATGCGGTCGAGACCGTGGTCCCCGACAGGCCGGTGGCCGCACAACCGAGACGCCACTCGACGTCCAGACCGTCGATGTCGAGTGGCAGTGCGGATTCGTCACCGAGAAGGAAACTCTTGGACAGTGGCGGTCGGTCGTACGGCAGGTGCACTTCGTCGCCGATCATCGTGATGCGGCCGTCGAAACCCTGATCGCGCAGTGCGCGGGCTGCGGCCACCCCGGCGAGCGAGGCTCCGACCACGGTCACCGACTTCACGGAGTGACCGCGATGCGGATGACTCCGTCCTCGACGTGTACGGCGTGCGTACGTACGGGGATCTTCGCGGGAGCACCCAGTGCCGCTCCGGTGCGTAGGTCGAAACATGCTGTGTGGAGCGGGCATTCGACGGCGCAATCCTCCACCCAGCCTTCGGACAATGAGGCGTCCTGGTGGGTGCAGGTGTCGTCGATGGCGAAGAACTCACCTTCGACGTTGAAGATCGCGATCGGCGGTGCTCCGGCCGGGGTGATGCGCAGGGCCTCGCCGTCGGGGAGATCCTCGGCGCGACCGACGTCGAGCAGGACGCGGGTGGAGAACGTTGCGGTCATGGTCGGGCCTCCGGGGACCTGAGGGTGTGCAGTGCTCGTGTTGTACCCAGCGTGGGATCACCCCGTTGCGGCGATGGAACGCTCGAGTTTCGATCGTGTGAATCTGTTGCGCTATACGAAGTGCAGTTCGTATTGTGCAACTAAATCAACTCGACGTACACCCCCTAGGAGCGTGTCATGTCCTCGAGCATCCCGAGGGTTGTGATCGTCGGTGCCGGAATCGTCGGCTGCAGCCTCGCCGACGAACTCACCGCACGTGGCTGGACGGACGTGACCGTCCTGGACAAGGGCCCGCTACCGCTCACCGGAGGTTCCACCTCGCATGCGCCGGGCCTGGTGTTCGCCACCAATTCTTCCCGATCGATGTCGCGCTTCGCGGCCTACACGGCCGCCAAGTTCAAGAGCCTCGATTGCTTCCTCGACGTCGGTGGCCTCGAGGTGGCGACGACGCCCGAGCGCGTCGACGAGCTGCATCGACGCCACGGTTTCGCCACGTCCTGGGGACTGACCTCGGAGGTGGTGGACGCCGAACGCTGTCTCGAGCTGTACCCCCTGCTCGATCGCGGCCGGGTACTCGCCGGCCTGCACACCCCGGACGACGGACTGGCCAAGGCCGTCAAGGCCAGCTCGACGCAGGCCGAGCTGGCCACCGCGCGCGGGGCGCGATTCATCGGCGGCATGAACGTCACGTCGATTGACCGGAGCAACGGTCGAGTCACGGCCGTGCGGGCGGGCGAGCACACCTTCGAGGCCGATATCGTCGTCTGCTGCGCCGGATTCTGGGGGCCGGAGCTGGGCGAGCTTCTCGGTATGACGGTGCCGCTACAGCCCCTGGCGCATCAGTACGCGCACACGACCGAGTTGGACCTGCCGTCGCGTCGAGCTCGTACCGAAGCGGTTCTGCCCATCCTCCGTCATCAGGACGAGCGGCTCTACTACCGCGAACACGGCGATCACCTGGGAATCGGCTCGTACCACCACCGTCCCATGCCCGTCGATTCCCGCGAACTCGGTTCCAGTGAGAACGTGACCGCACAGAACATGCCGTCGTCTATGCCGTTCACCGACGCCGATTTCGCCGACGCCTGGCAGCGCAGCACCGAGCTCCTTCCCACGCTCGAACACGCGAAAATACAACACGCGTTCAACGGCATCTTCTCCTTCACACCCGACGGCGCACCGATCGTCGGAGAATCACGAGAAGTGCAGGGGCTCTGGGTCTCCGAGGCGATCTGGGTGACGCATTCTGCCGGCGTCGCGAAATCGCTCGCCGAGCAGATGATCACCGGGCACAGCGAGATCGACATGCACGAGTGCGACCTCTACCGATTCGAGAAGACCGACCTGGTGCCGTCGAACGTGGCGCGCACCAGTGCGCAGAACTTCGTCGAGGTGTACGACATCATCCACCCACTGCAGCCCAAGGTGGAACCGAGGCCGTTGAGAGTGAGCCCGTTCTACGGTCGTCAGCAGGAGCTCGGCGCGATGTTCCTCGACGGTGCCGGCTGGGAGCGACCGCACTGGTACGAGTCGAACAGCGTTCTGCTCGAACAACTTCCGGAACAGTGGCAGGCACCGAAGCGAGAGCCGTGGTCGGCGAAGTTCTGGTCACCGATCAGCGCCGTCGAGGCCTGGCGCACCCGCGAGGCGGTGGCGATGTACGACATGACGCCGCTGCGACGCCTCGAGGTCGGCGGACCCGGTGCGCTCGCGCTGCTGCAGAAGTTGACGACCAACCAGCTCGACAAGAAGGTCGGCAGCGTCACCTACGCACTGATGCTCGACGCGACCGGTGGTGTTCGCAGCGATGTGACCGTCGCCCGAGTTGCCGAGGATCGGTTCCAAGTGGGAGTGAACGGTCCGCTCGACGAGGACTGGATGCTGCGCCATGCCGGCAGTGATGTGTACGTTCGCGACATCACCGGTGCCACCGCCTGTATCGGTCTGTGGGGACCGTTGGCGCGGGAGGTACTGGCTCCGCTCACCTCGGCCGACATTTCGCATACCGGTCTGAAGTACTTCAACGGCAGGACCATTCATGTCGGCGGGGTCGACGTCCTGGCGCTGCGACTGTCGTACGTGGGCGAGCTCGGCTGGGAGCTGTACACCGACGCCGATACCGCACTGCGCCTGTGGGACACGCTGTGGGAGGCCGGGCAGGCGCACGGCGTCGTGGCCGCAGGGCGCAGTGCGTTCAACAGTCTCCGACTGGAGAAGGGCTACCGGTCGTGGGGTACCGACATGACCACCGAACACGATCCGTATCAGGCGGGGCTCGGGTTTGCGGTACGAAAGGCCAAGGGTGACTTCGTCGGAGCCTCGGCGCTGCACGAAGGAGGCGACGGCCCGGTGCTGACCTGCCTGACGTTGGACGACCCGTCTCACGTGGTGATGGGTAAGGAACCGGTACTGCGCGACGGCACCGTGGTCGGGTACGTGACCAGCGCCGCGTACGGATACACGGTCGGCAGGACGGTGGCCTACGCCTGGCTACCGGCAGGGCTGCAACCCGGTGATCATGTTGCAGTCCAGTACTTCCGAGACCTACTACCCGCGACGGTCATGGCCGAACCGCTGGTGGATCCCGACATGAGCAAGATCAGATGTTGAGGCGGGAGTGGAGCCTGCAGGAACGACCCAGGGATAGCGGGAGTGGAGCCTGCAGGAACGACCTAGGAGAGATATGACGTATGACGTGATCGTCCTCGGTATCGGCGGCATGGGTAGCGCCGCCGCCTGTCACCTCGCCCGACGCGGGCAGCGGGTGCTGGGTATCGACCAATTCGGACCGGCGCATGCGCTGGGATCGAGTCACGGCGGCTCCCGCATCTACCGGCAGTCGTACTTCGAGGATCCGGCCTACGTGCCGTTGCTCCTGCGCGCGTACGAACTGTGGCACGACCTCGCCGCGGACAGTGGGCGCGATGTGTTCACCGAAACCGGTGGCCTCTATGTGGGAAGGCCCGACGGGCTCACGTTCGGCGGAAGCCTGCGGGCGTCGGAGAAGTGGGGTCTGAAGCACGACGTACTCGACCCTGCCGAGGCGCAGCGACGCTTCCCGACGGTCCGACTCAGGTCCGACGAGTTCGCCCTGTTCGAGGAGAAGGCGGGCATCGCGCGACCGGAGACGACGGTGGCCGCACATCTCGATCTCGCCGAGGCTGCCGGTGCCGAACTGCGCTACGACGAGAAGGTGCTCGGTTGGGAATCCACCGACTCCTCGGTGACCGTGACTACGGTGGCCGGAACGTACACCGCTGGAGCACTGGTCATTTCACCGGGAGCGTGGGCACCGCAGCTGTTGGCCGAGATCGGCGTACCGCTGGTGGTCGAACGGCAGGTGATGCACTGGGTCACCCCGGAATCGGGCGAAGCGGCCTTCGACAGCTCGCACCACCCCGTCTACATCTGCGGGGACGGGCCGGATCAGATCTACGGCTTTCCGGCCATCGACGGGGACGGCGGCGGTGTGAAGATCTCGTTCTTCCGCGCCGGGACACCATGTGATCCCGACACCATCGACCGCACAGTGCATCCCGAAGAGATCGCTCGACTGCAGGAGCGCATCGTCACCACGTTCCCGGCGCTGTCGGGACCACACCTGGATGCGAAGACCTGCATGTACACCACGACGCCGGACGAGCATTTCGTACTGGCGAAGCATCCGGACCACGCCAATGTCACTGTGGCGTGCGGGTTCTCGGGCCACGGGTTCAAGTTCGTTCCCGTCATCGGAGAAGTTCTGGCCGACCTTGCGATCAACGGGGCCACGTCACACCCGATTGCGCTGTTCGACCCGGCGAGATGCGCGGTGTCGGCATGACCATGGTCGATCCCGAACTGCAGCCCACTCTGCTCCCGACGTTGGGCGGCGAAACGTACGTCGATCCAGCATATTTCGTTCGCGAGCAGGAGCAGATCTTCGAGCAGATGTGGTTCTGCGCCGCCAGATCGGACGACATCGCAGAGCCCGGAAAATTCCGCACGGTTCAGGTCGGTCGAGAGTCGATCCTGGTCAGCCGCAATCGGAAGGGCGGCGTGACTGCGTTCTTCAACATCTGCCGACATCGCGGCGCGACTCTGTGCACCGAGGCGTCGGGCACGGTGCGTCGAAACTTTCAATGTCCCTATCACGCATGGACGTACGATCTCGACGGCAAGCTGATCGCAGCTCCGAACCTGATCGATATGCCGATGATCGATCGGGTGGAGTACGGGCTCCGGAAGGTGCATGTCCGGGAATGGCTCGGATACGTCTGGGTGTGCGTTGCCGAGGAGGCCCCGTCGTTCGAGGACACGGTGCAGGGCGACGTTCGCGAACGACTCGGAGGTGTGGGTGCCATCGATTCGTACGACGTGGAATCACTCGCCCTCGGGCGCCGGATCGTCTACGACGTCAAGGCCAACTGGAAGCTCATCGTCGAGAACTTCATGGAGTGCTACCACTGTGCCACGATTCATCCCGAGCTCACCGAGGTGCTACCCGAGTTCGCCGACGGCATGGCAGCACAGACGTACGTGGGGCACGGTGCAGAGTTCGGCAGTGACATAGCCGGCTTCACCGTCGACGGCTCCCACGGATTCGACGCCCTCGACGGGGTAGGGGAGGATCGGGATCGACGGTACTACGCCATCACGATCAGGCCGACGGTGTTCGTCAACCTGGTTCCCGACCACGTCATCATCCATCGCATGTTCCCGATGTCCGTCGATCGAACGGTCGTCGAATGCGATTGGCTCTATGCCCCTGCAGTCGTGGCAGATCCGCACAGCGCGGCGACGATGGACAAGAGTGTGGAGCTGTTCCATCGCGTCAACGAGCAGGACTTCGAGGCGTGCGAGCGGTGCCAGCCGGCGATGTCGTCACGGATGTATCGCGACGGCGGCGTGCTGGTGCCGGCGGAGCATCACATCAGGGCGTTTCACGACTGGGTCGGATCACGCTTGGCCGGACCAACCCAATAGCGTCGAGACGCGCTGTGCAGCAGCGAGAACGGACACCCCTGCCGCGGTGAGGCGGTCCTCGTCAAGTCGGTAGGCGGGGCCCGAGACGGTGATCGCACCCACCGCGGAGCCGTCGTAGCTGAGGATGGTGGCCGCTGTCGCGTTCAGTCCGATCTCCAACTCCTCGCGCGCGTAGGCGATTCCGGTGGACCGGACCGTCTCGATCTCGTCGAGCAGAGCGGTCTTGGTGGTGATGGTGTTGGCGGTGAACAGTTCGAGATGACCGTCGACTCCGGCTTTCAGAAGCGAGTCGTCGTACGCCATCAGTGCTTTCCCGCTGGACGTCGCATGCAGGGCAGATCTCTCACCGAGCCAGTTGTGACTGATGATCGACGAACCGCCGCGGACCTGATCGATATTGACGGTGACGTTGCCGTCCGGCACAGCGATGTTGACGGTCTCGCCGATGGTGTCGGCGAGTTCCTGCAGGATCGGTCGGGCGATGCGGGTGATGTCGAGTTGCGCGGATACCGACGTGGCGAGGCGGATCAAACCGATGCCGAGGCGATACTTGCCGCGCTCGCCTGGTTGCTCGACGAGTCGGCGAAACTCCAGTGCGCTGAGCAGGCGAAACGCCGTGGACTTGTGCACTTCGAGGTGCGCCGCAACGTCCTGCACACCGGATTCGCCGTGGTCGGCAAGGTATTCGAGCACCTCGATCGCGCGATCGACGGACTGAACAGGGGACTCGGACACCAACCCAGTGTTGCAGACTCAGGCGACGCCGACCCATCGAAGCCCCGCAGTGGTGGCGGCTGCGGCGAGAACGATGACTACGAACGGCGCTCGTCGCCAGGCGAGTACGGCAGCGACAGCTACTCCTGCGGGTAACGCGAATCCGGCGAAGTCCTTGCCTACGAGGAGCGTCGAGGTGGCGACCAGTGCCACGAAGATCACGGCGACTGCGGTGGTCATCACCTTGTCCATGCGAGGGGAGATGGTGACTCGGGTTCGGAGTGCCGGGCCGGCGATGCGGAGGGCGTAGGTGCCGATGATCAACGCGAGCAGGGGAATCGTGAGGTTCATGCGGATTCCTTCTGTGCGGCAGGGGTATTGGAGAACATGGCCGGTACGACGGCGATCAGTGCCAGGAGAACGGGTAGTCCGCTGGGCAGGAACATCGACGCGACGAGCGCAATGCACGCTCCGGCGAGGGCTGCGTTGCGGGTGGCCCGGTCTCGGAGCGCAGGCATGATCAGTCCCAGCAGAATCGCCGGGAATGCGGCATCGAGACCGAGTGCGGCGGTATCGCTGATCGCTCCACCGCCAAGGGTGCCGATCGCCACGCCGATGTTCCAGGTGACGAACAGTCCGATCCCGCACACCCAGAACGCTGTTCGACGGCTGCCCTCGTCGTGTTCGGCCACGCTGAAGGCCACCGCCTCGTCGGTGATGAGGTGAGTGCCGAGTAGCCGCTTCAGTGGTGCGACGTTCCGAAACACCTCGCCGATGGAGAAGCCGAGCGGAACCAGTCGGATGTTGGCGAGCAACGCGCTGGCCACAGCAGCAACGGGATTTCCTCCGGCCGCCAGAATTCCGACGAAGATGAACTGGGACGAGCCCGCGAAGACCACCAGTGACATCACGACCGGAAGCCACAGTGGCAGGCCCGCGGCTACGGAGATGGCACCGAACGATGCCCCGACCAAGGCGTCGGCCAAGCAGACCAACGCAATGTCGCGGATGTTGACCCCCTGCAGGGTTCGCCATGTCGAACGCATGGTCGTTATAGTGGACCCTGTTAGTCTGTTCGTCAAATCAAACGGACGTACCGATGGAGTGAACGAATGGCGGATACCGGTCCACCGATTGCGGCCATCGCTGCCGCTCTCCAGCAGGAGCGACGACGCGTCGGCCTGTCTCTCGCAGAAGTCGCCCGCCGTGCCGGCATCGCCAAATCGACTTTGTCGCAACTGGAATCGGGTACCGGAAATCCGAGCCTGGAGACTCTGTGGGCACTCAGCGTCACGCTGGACGTGCCGTTCTCCAGGCTGGTCGAGCCCGCAAAGCAGTCGGTCCGCCTGATCCGTGCGGGGGAGGGGCCGAGATTCGCGTCGGACAGAGCGGACTATACGGCCACCCTGCTGGCGTCGTCTCCGCCGAACGCCCGCCGAGACATCTACTTGATCAGCGCGGACGTCGGCGAACCTAGGCGTTCGGATCCGCATTCGCCGGGTGTCGTCGAGCACGTGGTGCTCAGCGCGGGACGAGCCATGGTCGGGCCGCTCGGCGAGGCCGTCGAGCTGGCTCCGGGCGATTACGTGGCCTACCCCGGCGATGTGCCGCATATCTTCGAAGCGTTGGAGCCGAACACCATGGCAGTGATGATCACCGAACACAGCTGACGGGTGGGGAATAGTCGGCGGGGGTGTCTCGTTGGAACCCCTGACGGCGTCCGCTTGGCAAGCCCCGGGCCTCACCCCATTTGTCGCTTCGAGCGACCACTCGCCGAGAGGCGTTTGCAGCGGGCGTCGTCCCTACTTCTGTCCGTGTAGCGAAGGGACGAGATTCATGGCAGCGAAGACATGGTTCATCACCGGCACCTCCAAGGGCTTCGGTCGTGAGTGGACGATCGCAGCGCTCGAGCGCGGTGACCGGGTAGCGGCCACCGCCCGCAACACCGACACATTGAAGGACCTGGTGGAGCAGTACGGCGACGCCATCCTGCCGATCGAACTGGACGTGAACGATCGCGCGGCCGACTTCGCGGCTGTGCAGCAGGCCTACGACAAGTTCGGCTCGCTCGACATCGTCGTCAACAACGCCGGCTACGGCCAGTTCGGCATGATCGAGGAACTCTCCGAGGAAGATGCCCGCGCGCAGATCGAGACCAACGTCTTCGGCGCGCTGTGGGTGACGCAGGCGGCCCTGCCGTTCATGCGTGAGCAAGGGAGTGGCCACATCTTGCAGGTGTCGTCCATCGGTGGAATCTCCGCATTCCCGAATGTCGGTGCGTACCACGCGTCCAAGTGGGCCCTCGAAGGGTTCAGTCAGGCGTTGGCCCAGGAGGTCGAGGACTTCGGCATCCATGTGACGCTGATCGAGCCGGGTGGGTTCTCCACCGACTGGTCCGGCCCGTCTGCCAAGAAGTCCACCGACATCGCCGCGTACGACTCGATTCGAGACAAGGCTGCGAAGCTGCGCAGTGCCCGGCAGGCGACTCCCGGTGATCCGAGTGCAACACGGTCGGCACTGCTCAAGGTCGTCGACGCCGAAAAGCCGCCACTGCGAGTCTTTTTCGGCGACGCACCACTGCAGATCGCGACGAAGGACTACGAGTCGAGGCTCGCGAGCTGGCGCGAATGGCAGCCCGTGGCCGTCGAGGCGCACGGAGGCTGATTCTTCCCAGGGACCAGCAGAAGTCGACTCGAGCTGCAGCGACTTCGGCTTCGGCCCGTGGCAGGTTGGCGTCGACGCCTCTTCGAGGTAGGGGTTGCGAAGCACGACCGTCTTGCGGGTAGCTGCCTGCAAACGAATCGCCTGCCAGAAGTGCTTGCGCGCGGATTCACGCCCCTCGTGGGGATTCACACCGCCTGTAGCGGGCGTGAATGACGATGAAGGGCGTGGATTGGGTAGTGGACTTATCGTGGCGTGATGAAAATCCGATTCGACGTGGGTTCGTATGCGGTCCGGGAGGTCGAGGGCAGCGATGGTCCTGAGGACCTCCTGGCGGTGTTCAACAGCAATCCCGAGTTCCTCGACGCGAGTACGTTGCACACCGGTGTCACCGCATTCACCACGGAGGATGTCGAGAAGTTCCTGTGGCACAACACGGTTATGGAGAACTCCCAGTGCCTGGTGATTCGTGTAGCAGAACGAATCGTGGGAGTGGTGACGTTGCTTGTTCCGCATCCGCGCGAGGGACAGCCATGGGTGGGGAGTCTGATCGTCGACGCGGACGAGGGCCACGATCGTGTGGCGAATCAGGTGCTGGCGGAGCTCGAGCGCAGGCTTGCGGCGCAGGGGTGGACCCATGTGTTCGTGGGTCCGATGGTCAGCATGGTCGAGAGCATCGGATGGTGGCGTTCACACGGCTATCTGCCGGTCGAACGGCGACTGGACAACGACAAACGCGAGGTCGAAGTCCATCGAAAAGTGTTGCGCTGCTAGCTTCCCGGAGCGAGTGCGGTGATGTTCGCAGACGTCTGGGTATCGGTAGCCTCGGTCTCGTCGAAGTAGCGCCGAAAGAGCATCCGCATTGATTCGATGACCTCGATGTGCTGCTGAAGAATCACGTCGAGAGACCGATCGGTGCCGGTGGCGAGGCGACCGAACCGGGCTTGCAGAGCTTGCGCGGACGGTAAGTCGCCCCAACTCTTGGCTTCTGCCAACGCGAGCGCGTCGATCTGCATTTTCTCGAGGTGCGCGAGGTAAATGACACAGGCCGCGTCGCACTTGGCAGCGACTTCAGCGGGAATGGCCAAGGTGCCCTCGTCGGCTTGCGTATTCAGGTCCTTCCAGTACGTGAGCGGATCCGATTGGGGATTGGCCACTAGTTCGATCCCTTTCGTATGGGCGTGGTCTAGGTGGGAAGTTCAGAATCGAGAGCGGCGACGACCTTGTTCAACTCGGTGCACGGGTCGTACGGCGGGTCTCCGACCCCTGCGCCCGTGATGATTGTTGCCCTGATCAATTCGTTACCTGAGACGAAGGCGACACCGCAGTTCAGACCAGCATCGGCCGTAAGTTGCTGATATTGCGTGGCGTCGCGCGTACCCACCCGAACAGGTTCGAGTCGGTTGAAGTAGCTAGGATCGTTGACAAAGTCCATGGTCTCGAAACCGACGAAAATTCGCACGTAGTACTTGCTGCTCGGCGGCCGACTCTCCCACCCACAGATCTTGAATCCATTCTGATCCCGCCCGAACACCCCGGACTCCTTGGTGTCCACGTTCAATCCCGCTCGTTCTATGGCCTCGTTGGGGATGGTGCATGGGTCCCAGGGCGTCGGCGCGGGGTTGGTCGTACTGGCCGCCCCACTTGATGTCGCGTCGGCGAGGGCGTCGCCGTCGGTGTCGCTCGAGCAGCCCGCGGCGATCACCAGCACCGCCATCGCCGGCATCCATCGTCGTGCCCTACGCATTGCCTCACCCATTTCTCGCGGACGTCTACGTCCTTGGACGCAGCCCGGCTCTTGTCGGTTCCAATACCTTCGCTGCGAACCTCGGCGTTCGGAATCGCGGTCGATCGGCGGGTAGTCGCGCGCGGTGGACGCTGGTGAACCAGCAGATTCGGCCGCAGATCTCCGACCTCATGGGCGAAGTCGAGTCTCTTCTTCCGTGACGGTCCTGCGGGCAACGCGCTGACAGATCTGCGTCCCTTTGGCATGGTGGAGGGATGCAGCGGCGCGTGGGCGAGAGTTGGTCCGCGGGACCGGTCTCAGGGGTAACCCCTGGGTACATCACGAGAATCGAGCACTGCGTCCGAAGCTGGTCTGCACGCTCCGCGTGCTTGGCAGCTCCGAGGACGAAAGATTTCGGTCGCCCCGCGCCGTTGCATGTCACGGCGTTGAATTCCACGGCACTGCATCCGATCGACGACCGCCTGTGACCGAACGCGAATTGACCCCACAGGCGGCCGCGACGCTGGCGCGCCTGGCTGCGGATGCCGAGTGGACGCGATCCGGACTCGCGGAGGCGTTCGAGCCACTCGTCCCGGCCAAAGCGACGTGGTTGGCGGATCGGGTCATCAATCTGTATCCGAGTCCGCCGTTCGACGAGGCGTCGATTTTCGTTCTGCTGCGCGACCTTCCGTTCATTCCGGAGCCGTCGGTGTCGTCACAGAGACCGACGCGCAACAGTGACAAGCCCTGGCGATTCGAGGTACCGCGGTACGAGACCACCGGTCAGCTCGCGCGGTCGCTGGACCTGACGATCTCCGAAATCGAATGGTTCGCCGATCTGCAGGGCAGGCTTCGCACTGCGCCGTTCCCGTTGCAGCACTATCGATCTGCACGGCTCGACAAGCGTCAGGGCATCCGACTGCTCGAAGTGCCGAAACCACGTCTACGGGAAATTCAACGAAAAATACTGCGCCGCATCCTCGATCGGATCCCGGCTCATCCGGCGGCGCACGGCTTCGCGAAAGCGCGCAGTCCGCGTACATTCGCGATGTCGCATTCCGAACGCGACGTGGTGATCTCGGTGGATCTTCGGCGCTTCTTTCCGTCCATCGGATTCGATCGAGTGGTCGCGATCTTCGAGGCCGTGGGATATCCGCGGACAGTCGCGGCGAATCTCGCCGCGCTCTGTACCACGGTGACCCCGGCACGTGAGTTGGTCGGCGTGGACCGTCCCACGGCGGCGCGGCTTCGCGCCACCCACCTGCCGCAGGGAGCGCCTACGTCACCTGCGTTGGCGAATCTGGCTGCGCGACAACTCGATATCCGGGCCACCGGGCTTGCCCGGTCCGTCGGTGCCCGCTACAGCCGATACGCCGACGATCTGGCGTTCTCCGGTGGGCCAGACCTCGACGTGGACAGACTGCTGTGGTTGATTACTCAGATCGCCCACGACGAAGGCTTCGCAATTCATCCGGACAAGACCAGGGTCAGGCGCGCTCATCAGCGACAACAGCTCACCGGACTCGTCGTCAACTCGTGGCCGGCGGTGCCCCGAGAGGAGTACGACACTCTCCGGGCACTGCTGCACAACTGCATCACCAGTGGCCCAGCCGAGCAGAATCGGCATCACCACAACGACTTTCGGGCGCATGTATACGGGCGAATTGCCCGAATCGGCGAGACAAACGAGACGCGTCGAGCAAAGCTACTGAGCATGGCGTCCCGGGTGAATTGGGACTGAAGCGGCGAATCGGCTCCTGGGATTCGGATTCCATCCTCTGATCGCAGTCGGAAATCCAGAACTGAGGAGCCGATTCACAGTTCAGACGGCTTGCACCCTGAGCAATACCCCGGTCTGCGGGAACAGCACCGGTAGTGCCACACCTGCCCGAGCCAGCATCGAACCCGACAGCTCGACCACTCCGCCGTCGGCGATCCACGGTGGTAGCTCGATCCCGTTGCCGGAATCACTCAGTGCATGAACGAATTCGACGCGATACCGCACGGCCGGATCGAGGCCCGGAAGCCGAACCCGATCGGTGCGGTCCTCGGGCGAGGTGTCCATTCGCACCACTGCGTACGCGGCCTCCGAGCAGTCCGCAGCCACGACGCCGTGCACCCAGACACTCGGGTCGGGATGGTCGGCGCGTACCACGTTGCCGGTGTGAAGCAGTCCGCGCAATTCCTTGTACAGCGCAGTCCACGACCGCAGGTACTCGTGATCTTCCGCCGCCAGCTCGGTGACGTCCATCTCCAATCCGGCGTGACCGAACAGTGATGTCAAGCAACGGAACTGAAGAGTCGACCACCGACCGGACGTGTGCGCGATCTGCGGACCGACGTGCGAGCCGATCAGCTCCGGAGGCAGCAACTGCGTCGTCCACCGCTGCAACCTTTGACGTTCGAGTGGATCGTTGGTGTCCGACGCCCATACGCGGTCGGTGTGTTCGAGGACCTCGAGGTCGATGCGGGCGCCGCCGGATGCACAGGACTCGAATTCGACGTGGGGATGCCGCGAACGCAACGCGTCCAACAGCCGATAGAACGCCGAGGTCTGGGCGTGCACCGCAGCGCGTCCGTCGGAATCGACCGCCAGCATCAGGTCCCGGTTGTGGTCCCACTTCACGTAGTCGGGCCGCTCGTTCGTCAACACGGTATCGATGGCAGTGAGGAGATACTCGAACACCTCCGGGCGGGTCAGATCGAGCACGTGCTGGTGACGCCATTCGAGGGGTAGTCGCCCGGGTGCCGCGAGCAGCCAATCCGGATGCGCCCGAGCGATGTCGGAATCCAGGTTGACCATCTCGGGCTCGAACCACAGTCCTGGACTCATACCGAGTTCACGAACGTGATCGAACAGCGGTGCCAGTCCGTCGGGCCAGACGCCCTCGTCCACCTGCCAGTCGCCGAGGCCGGCTCGATCGTCGCGGCGGTGTCGGAACCATCCGTCGTCGAGCACGAATCGTTCGACGCCTACGTGCGCGGCGACGTCGGCGATCTCGCGGAGTCGGGTGAGATCGTGATCGAAGTAGACCCCTTCCCACACGTTCAACACCACCGGTCGCGGCGAGGTGGGATGTGCGGATCGGGATCGCATCCATCGGTGCAGCGACTGCGCCGAACCATCCAGCCCTGCATCGGAATACGCGAAGTGCACCCACGGTGTCGTGTAGGTGTCGCCGTCCTGGAGTATCACCTCGCCGGGTGCCAGCAGCTCTCCGCCACCCAACACTCCTGAGGCCTGGCCGGCCCGCTCGGGTAGACGCTCGGCCAGATGCAGGTGATCGCCGCTCCAGGCGACATGTGCACCCCATACCTCGCCAGTGCGAAAGCCGAAGCCTTCACTACCGGCGGTGAGAACCAGGGTGGCGTCGTGCCCGGTTCTACCGCGTCGTGAGGCGCGCACGGTAGAGCCGTGATCGAACCGTCGCCGCTGGGGGGTACGTTCGCGGCAGTGCCGTCCCGTCAGGTCGAGTAGTTCGGTTGCACTGTCCGGCAACGGCATCAGCGTCACGACGCCGTCGACGGTCAAGGGTCCGCCGGAGACGTTGCGAACACTCTGCTGCACTCGCAGTGAGCCACCGATCTCCAACGACAACTCGATCGACCACGCGATTCCCAACTCGGAGTCGGACGCCTCGACCTCACAACGGAAGTCGTCGGCGCGAACAGCGACGTCGCCCCACCGTGGGTACTGCACCGACCCATTGCGGTGCAATGCCAGAGCCGGTGTGCCCTGCCAGGCGTCGTCGCTGCCGGGTGCGAGGGTGAGCCACCGGGGCACATCCACGCTCGAATGCGGAACAGCGGGGATCGCGGCCCTGCGCAGCTCGGTCAGGTCGTTCTCGGACAGCTCGCCCAGATCGGTACCCCAATGCAGCACGGCCGGAACGGCGGTGGACGACGGGCCGAGAATCACCATGACACCGTCACGGCGAAGGACGGAAAAACTCACTTGTTGGCACCCATCGTCAGACCGGATACGAAATGGCGTTGCAGCGCAACGAATACGAGCACTGTCGGTAGAGCCACCAGCACCGAGCCCGCGGCGAGCAGATTGGTGTCGGTGAAGAAGCTACCCTGCAGATTCTGCAGCGCCGTCGTCACCGGGAGCTTGTCGCCACTGACCATCAGGGCCAGAGCCCAGAAGAAGTCGTTGTAGATCCATGTCACCATCAGTGTCGCGAGTGCAGCCAGCGCGGGACGGCACAGCGGCATGACCACCTGCCAGTACTGGCGGAACAGACTCGCTCCGTCGACGGTGGCGGCCTCGAGCAGCTCGTGCGGAACTGTTTTCATGTAATTGCTCAGCACGAACACGCAGAATCCGGTCTGGAACGCGACGTGCACGATGATCAGACCCCAGTAGCTGTCGTACAGCGAACCCGACGAACTCATCCAGTACGGAACGGGAATTGCGTTGTACAGACGGAACAGTGGCGTGAGCAATGTCTGCTGGGGCAGCAGGTTGCCTGCGATGAACACCGCGAGCATGAAGATGTTGAACTTCCAGCTGAAGCGGGCCAGGATGAATGCCGCCATCGAGCCGAAGAACAGGATGAGCAGTACCGACGGCACGGTGATGATCAGCGAGTTGAAGAAGTAGTGCGGGATTCCGCCGATCTGCCACGAGTCGATGTAGTTGCTGAACGTATAACCGCCGACGGACAGGTATCCGTTGAGCAACACGTAGTCGTAGTCGCGGAACGAGTTGTACACCGCCCACACGAGCGGGAACATCCAGACGAGCGCCATGACGGTCAACAGCACGTAGATGGCGATCTGGGCGGTGCCGGCGCGCCGACGGTTGGCGACGGCGGCGCGGTTGCGGGTCAACGGATCGCGCTCGGGCGGTGCTGTGCGGGTGAGTGAAGTGGTCATCAGTCTTTGCTCCGAAGAACGATGGCGAGGTACAGGGCGATGAAGACGAGAGAGATGAGAAGCATGACGGTCGCCAGGGCCGAGCCGAAGCCGATGCGGCCTGCTTCACCGACGACGTTGGCGGTGACCAACGCCGATATCAGTTCCAAACCGTTTCTGCCCCTGTTGATCACCCAGACCAGGTCGAAGG
This sequence comes from Rhodococcus sp. 14-2496-1d, assembly GCF_002259365.1. Taxonomy (NCBI): domain Bacteria; kingdom Bacillati; phylum Actinomycetota; class Actinomycetes; order Mycobacteriales; family Nocardiaceae; genus Rhodococcus; species Rhodococcus sp. 14-2496-1d. The sequence continues at coordinate 100,445 of NZ_NPFV01000013.1, forward strand.
CGCGCAGTGCCTCGATGACGGTGATGACGACGATGAGCAGATTGGTGTTCTTCATCAGCGGGAAGATGACGCTGAAGAACGTGCGGATCGGCCCGGCACCGTCCATCACCGCGGCTTCGCGGACGGATGGATCGATGGCCTTGAGGCCGGCCAAGTACAAGAGCATGATGTAGCCGGTGTGACGCCACCCGGCGGCGACCATCACGGCCCAGATGTTGATGTCCGGGTCGCCGAGCCAGTCGACGTCGGTGCCCAGCAGGCTGTTGAGGACGCCGCCTTCGGTGGAGTAGATGAGCTGCCAGATGAAGCCGATGAGAGCCATCGACAGCACCACGGGAATGTAGAAGATGCTCTGGTAGAGCCGAGACCCTTTGAGGTTCTTGTCCAGAAGGATCGCCAGCAGGATGCCGATGACGGTGGGGACGAGGAACAGGAACACCAGCCAGAGCACGTTGTTGTGCAGGGCCTGTTGGAACGGTGGGTAGGCCTCGACGGCATCGACGTAGTTCCGAGTGCCGATCCATTCGATGCTCGATGTGCCGCCGATGCCGTCCCAGCGGGCGAAGGACAGGATCACCGTGAAGATCGTCGGAATCCAGACGAGACCGATGACGATCAGCGCGGGGACTCCGAGCATGAGCGCGATGGTCCACTTCTCGCGAACACTGCGCCGAATCTTCGGCGACTTGACCCGTTCGGGTGCGGTCATGGCATTACCTGATCTCGATGTAGAGTGGATGATGGGGTCCGAATCGCACTGCGCACGATCATGTTCCGAACACCGCCGACTTCTGGCGTTCGATACTGCGTACCAGGCCGTCGACATCGTTGGGGTTGCCGATGAACTGTTGTAGGGCCGGGATCATGACGATCGAGGCGAAATCGGGACGGGTATCGCGGTCGAAGAACTGGGTGATCTCCTCGGCGTTCTGCACCAGATCAGCCGATTTGCGCACCAGCGCAGGGAAACTCGACAGGTCGGCGTCACGGTGAGCGGGAATGGCCTGCGGATCCTGCTTCGCGTATGCGACGGCAGGGTCGGGGCCGGTCATGTAGGTGAGGAAGTCCTCGGCTCCGGGCCGGTTGCGCGGGTCGGTGCGCATCATGAACCCGTCCATCGGTGCCTCGACCGTGGATGTTCCTACGGCTGAATCGAGTTCGGGGAAGGTGAAGAAGTCCAGATCGTCGCGCTCGGCACCGGCGGGGAAGCTCTGCGCCACGAACATGCCGGCGACGAGCGACCCGACGCTCTTGTTCAGCAGCGCCATCTGCGCATCGGCGATCTTGCGGCCCAGCGGCTGCGGCTGGTGGAAGGGCAGCAGTTCACGCCAGGTGTCGAACACGGAACGCACGCGATTGTCGGTCCAGCTCACGTCTCCGGCGAGCAGGGTTCGGTGGAACTCGACGCCGTTGAGCCGCAGATTCAGATAGTCGAACGTTCCGAACGGTGGCCACCCGTCGCGGGCCCCGAAGCCGATCGGGGTGAGGCCGTCGGCCTGCATCTGCTTGCTCAGCGCTACCCACTGGTCGTAGGTCGCCGGGGGCTCGTACCCGCGCTCGGCCCACAGGCTCGGCCGGTAGAACACCGCCCACGGGTAGTAGAAGAACGGGATCAGGTACTGCTTGCCGTCCATACCGGTCGAGTTCTCGCGGAAGCTGTCGTTGAAGCCACCGCCGTGGTTCGCCCAGATCGGCGACAGATCCTCCACCAACCCCTTCTCGGCGAAGTACTTCACCCGATACCCGCCCATCCAGGTGACGACGTCGTCGGGCGTGCCCTGGAGGTAGTTGTTGACGTTCTCCTGGAACGACGTCGAGTCGACGGTGTTGACGGCGAGCTGCCGCCCGGTCTGCTGTCGATACATCGCAACGAAGTCCTCGACACCCAGCTTGGAGTTGGGGTCGGACAAGCGTGACCCGAGCGTGGTGACGTTCGGGTCGACGCTGTTCGAGCACGACGACAGCGCGCCACCGGCGGTGATCGCACCCGCGGCGACGAGCGCGGACCGCAGGAAATCGCGTCGTGACGGCTGCCACGTGCGCGGCCACTCGTGTGGGTTCATGGAAGTCCTTCGACGAGAAGTATCGATAACGATCAGAAGTGAACATATTCGCGGTAGGTTCCGCGTCGTTTCTCTGACCATCCGGGGTGATGCAGGTTACAGAAGCACGACGCGAGGGCGTCTGTCAAGCTCTTCGAGGCCCGCTCACCAGCATCAGTAAGAAAATGTTCATTCATGTTGACATCTGAGAACTGCTCGTTCATATTGTGAGCATGGACACAGCGCGACGCAGCACCTGGCCGACCCAGGGAATCTCCTTCGGCGGCGACTACAACCCCGAGCAGTGGCCCGAGGACGTCTGGCGACGCGACGTCGAGCTGATGCACGAGGCCGGCGTCGACTTCGTGACCGTCGGTGTCTTCTCCTGGGCGCGCCTGCAGCCGACCGCGTCGACGTGGGACTTCGAGTGGCTCGACCGAGTCATGGATCTGATGCACGAGGGCGACATCCGCGTCGACCTCGCAACGGCGACGGCCTCGCCCCCGCCGTGGTTGGCCACCGCCTACCCGCAGATGCGCCCGGTGGACGAGCGCGGCTACCGCTACGCCATCGGAAGCCGTCAGACGTGGAGCCCCAGTTCTGTTGTGTACCGCGAACATTCGCTCGTGCTGGTCGAGAAGATGGCGCATCGCTACGGTGAGCACCCAGCACTGGCGATGTGGCACGTCTCCAACGAACTCGGCTGCCACAACGCACTGTGCTACTCCGACGACAGTGCCCATGCATTCCGAGAATGGCTCAGCGCCAGGTACATCGACCTCGAGACCCTCAACACCGCCTGGGGAACCGACTTCTGGAGCCAGCGCTACAGCGACTGGGACGAGATCGTTCCCCCGTCGGTGAGCACCACGTTCGGCAATCCCACGCACCAGCTCGACTGGCGCCGCTTCTGCTCCGACGCTCTCCTCGAGCAGTACCGCGCCGAGAAGGCCGTGCTGAACCGCATCACCCCGAACGTCCCGGTCACCACGAACTTCATGGTCGGCATGGGCCAGGGCCCCGCGCTCGCAGGCAACATGGACTACGCGTCCTGGGCCCCCGAGCAGGACATCGTCTCGACCGACCACTACCTCGTCGGCCCCGAGACCGGCGACGCGGCAGCGCATCACAAGCTGTCGTTCTCCGCCGACCTCACCCGCGGCGTCGCCGGCCGTCGACCCTGGTTGTTGATGGAGCATTCCACCAGCGCGGTCAACTGGCAGCACATCAACCGGGCCAAGATGCCCGGTGAGATGATGCGAAACTCCCTGGCGCACATGGCCCGAGGCGCAGACGGCATCGCGTACTTCCAGTTCCGTGCCTCCAAGGCCGGGGCCGAGAAGTTCCATTCCGCACTGGTGCCGCATGCCGGTGAGGACTCCGCACGCTGGCGTGAGGTCGTCGAGCTCGGCGCTGCGCTGCGTCGTATGGCCCCGGTGGCAGGAAGCACCGTCGATGCCCGGGTCGCCGTGCTCTTCGACTGGGCATCGCAGTGGGCATGCGAGCAGGAGGGCCATCCGTCGATGGCGATGCAGCCCATGAAGATTGCCCGACGGGCACATCGCGGCTTCACCTCCGCAGGCGTGACCTGCGACGTCGTTCCGTCGTCCACGGATCTCGGCGGCTACGACATCGTCGTCGTGCCGGCTCTGTATCTGTGCAGCGACGAGACCGCGGCGCGGATTGCCGACGCGGCCGATGCGGGCGCGCAGGTACTGGTCACCGCATTCTCGGGAATCGCCGACGAGGACGACCACGTGCGACTCGGCGGCTACCCGGGCGCATTCCGTGAGCTGCTCGGCGTCCGAGTCGAGGAGTTCTTCCCGCTCGCCGACGGCGAGACGCTGACTCTCGACGACGAGACCGTCGGTGAGATCTGGAGCGAATACCTCACCACGACCGTGGACGTCGATGTGCTGGCGCGCCATACCCGGGGGCATCTGCGCGGCGTTCCCGCGCTGACCAAACGTACCGTCGCCACCGGTGCCGCCTGGTACGCCGCCACCGTGCCCGACGCGGCAGGCTGGGCCACGCTCGCCGACAAGCTCTGCGCCGCAGCCGGAATCGACACCCGACGCGATCTCGGATCGGATGTGGAGATCGTCCGTCGGTCGGCAGGGGAGCAGTCCTGGCTCTTCGTGCTCAACCACGGAACCGACAAGGTCAGCGTGCCCGCCTCGGGTACCGATCTGGTCGGCGGCGCGCAGATCGACGGCGAACTGATCCTGGCCGCAGGCGGCAGTGCCGTGATCGCCGAGAACCGCTGATGCTCGCCCACCAGCGTCAGCAGAAGATCCTGGACCAGGTGACGGCGGAGGGTGCGGTCAAGGTCGCGGATCTCGGTGCTGCACTGTCGGTGTCGGACATGACCATTCGACGCGACGTCAACGAGCTCGTCGCCCGCGGTCTGGTCGAGCGGGTGCACGGCGGCGTGACGCTGCCGCGATCGGCGAGCGTCTTCGAGCCGGGGTTCTCGGCCAAGTCCGAACTCGATCGCGATGCCAAGGCGGCAATCGCCCGTGCCGCTGCACGATTCGTGCGGCCCGGGACCTCCATCGGCATCTCCGGTGGCACCACGACGCACGCACTCGCACAGGAACTCCTCGACGTTCCGGACATCACCGTCGTCACCAATTCGCTGCCTGTCGCCGAGGTCTTCCACACCGGTGGGCGGTCGGATCAGACGGTGTTGCTCACCGGCGGACAGCGCACGCCGTCCTACGCGCTCGTCGGACCGCTCACGGTCAGTGCCCTACAGAGTATTCACATGGACATGCTGTTTCTCGGAACACACGGTGTGGACATCGAATCCGGGCTCACCTGCCCCAATCTCATGGAAGCACAGACCAACCAGGCGCTGGTCGCGTCGTCTCGTCGCGTCATCGTGCTCGCCGACCACACCAAGTGGGGTGTTCGCGCACTGGCCAACACCATCCCGCTCTCGCGCGTGGACGTGTTCGTCACCGATGCCGGACTCGACCCCGGCGTTCACGAGGCGTTGTCCGAGACGGTCGACGACGTGGTGATCGCCGGAGAGCACACCCCCGACACGAACGAGGAACGAGCACTCGATGACCGCGCATGACGCCCCGACGCACTCGATGCGCAAGACGTCGACCACTCTGGCCGACGGCCGTGAGCTGATCTACTACGACGACACCGAGCCCTACCTCTCCGGTGGAGCCACCCGCGATCTGGTCGATACCCGAGCCCTCTCACCGTCGATGTCCCAGTCGCAGATGCGATTCGACGTTCTCACCGGGGAATGGATCGTCATCGCGGCGCAGCGAATGGACCGCACGTTCCTGCCGCCGGCCGACGCGTCGCCGTTGGCACCGAGCCGACCGGACCGTCCGGCCACGGAAATTCCGGCGGCCGACTACGACGTGGTGGTGTTCGAGAACCGCTTCCCGTCCCTGTCCGAAACGGCAGCGCAGCAATCACTTCCGAGCGAGGTGGACGGCGAAGCGCTGTGGCCGATGGCTCCCGGCACCGGGCGGTGTGAGGTGATCTGCTTCGCGAGTGACCCCGATACATCCTTCGTCGCGCTGGAGCTCTCTCGCGTCCGCACCATCATCGACGTCTGGGCCGATCGCACCACCGCATTGTCCGCGATCCCCGGTGTCCAGCAGGTGTTCTGCTTCGAGAACCGGGGTAAGGAGATCGGCGTCACCCTGACCCACCCGCACGGTCAGATCTACGCGTACCCGTACCTGCCGCCGCGCACCGATGCGCTGATTCGTCAGTCTCGCAAGCACTTCGAGAGCACGGGCCGGGTTCTGCTGGCCGATGTGCTGGCCGCCGAGCTGCGTTCGGGGCGACGCATCGTCGTCGATGCCGAGCATTGGGTTGCGTACGTGCCTGCAGCATCGCGGTGGCCGGTCGAGGTACATCTCGCTCCGCGTCGCGACGTTGCAGATCTCGCCGAGTTGAGCGGTGCGGAGCGGGACGAGCTGGCCGTGGTCTATCGGGATCTGTTGCGTGGAGTCGACGCGTTCTTCGAGGGCGTCGACGAGGTGCCGTACATCGCGGCGTGGCACCAGGCCCCTGTCGGAGCAGATCGCGAACTGGGACGCCTGCATCTGCAACTGTTCTCGATGATGCGCTCACCCGGTCGGATGAAGTTCCTCGCCGGATCGGAATCTGCGATGGGAGCCTGGATCAACGACACCACTCCCGAGCGGATCGCAGACCGGATGCGCGAGGTGCTCGCGTGAACTGGCTCGACGTGATTGCCGACGAGGATCTCGCCGACGGTGCCGCCGCGCTGTTCCGCAGTGCACTTGGCGGTGAACCCGACGGCGTCTGGATCGCTCCGGGTCGCGTCAACCTCATCGGCGAACACATCGATTACGCGGGGGGACTGGTGTTGCCCTTCGCGCTGCCGTATGCCACCGCGGTTGCAGTGCGTCGCCGCGAGGACACGACCGTGCGGGCCGTGTCGACGCACACCGAGCAGTCGTGGACCGGAGAGCTCGACGAGATCGGTCCGGGCACCCCGTCGGGTTGGGCGGCTTATGTGGCGGGAGTGTCCTGGGCACTCGGTGAGCATGGAGTCGGCGGAGTCGACGTGGCCGTGCATTCCTCGGTGCCGGTGGGTTCGGGGCTGTCGAGCTCGGCGGCGCTGGAATGCTCGTTCGCCCTCGCGCTCGACGATCTGTTCGGTCTTCGGCTCGACCGAAAGGTGCTGATCGACGCCAGTATTCGCGCCGAGAACGAGATCGCCGGCGCGTCGACGGGCGGCATGGATCAGAACATCGCGATGTCGGCCGAGGTGGGACACGCGCTGCTGCTCGACTGCCTGGACGGTTCGACGCGTCAGATCCCCCTCGATCTGGCCACGTCGGGAACGCGCTTGCTGGTGATCGACACCAACGCCCCGCACCGTCTGGTCGACGGTCAGTACGGAGCCCGGCGCGCCGCCCTGGATACGGCGTACGCCGAGTTGGGGGTGACGACGTTACGAGGTCTCGATCTCGAGCGGGCGGTCTCGGGACTCGGCGACGAGACGTTGATCGCCCGAGTCAGCCACGTCATCAGTGAAATCGGGCGCGTGGAGCAGGCTGCCGAACTCCTCGACCGCGGTGCAGCAGGTGCCGAGCTCGGTGAGTTGATGACGGCATCGCACAGGTCGTTGCGTGACGACTACGAGGTCAGTTCTCCCGAACTCGACAGCGCTGTCGACGCGGCCCTGAGGGCAGGCGCGTACGGCGCTCGGATGACGGGCGGCGGATTCGGCGGATCGGCCATTGCGCTGGTGCCCTCGGAACTCGTCGAGACCGTGGCGAACGAGATCGCCTCCAGTGCAGCACGATCCGGACTGCCGGAACCCACCTTTCTCACTGCCGAGCCCGCCGGCTCCGCACATCGATTCTTCTAACCCATACAAAGGAGCACTCCCATGGCACAGGTCACGTACGAAGGAGCCACCAAGCTCTACCCGGGATCGGACGTCGCGGCAGTCGAATCGCTGGACCTCGCTATCGAGGACGGCGAATTCCTGGTGCTCGTCGGGCCTTCCGGTTGCGGTAAGTCCACTTCGCTGCGGATGCTCGCCGGTCTGGAGGACGTCGACTACGGTGCCATCAAGATCGGAGACCGGGATGTCACGTCACTCGCGCCCAAGGAGCGCGACATCGCGATGGTGTTCCAGAATTACGCGCTGTACCCGCACATGACCGTCGCCAAGAACATGGGTTTCGCGCTGCAGATCGCCGGAATGGACAAGTCCGAGGTGGGCCGACGCGTCGAGGAGGCTGCGAAGATCCTCGATCTCACCGACTATCTGGGCCGTAAACCCAAGGCGCTCTCCGGTGGTCAGCGGCAGCGAGTCGCGATGGGCCGCGCGATCGTGCGCAACCCGCAGGTGTTCCTCATGGACGAGCCGCTGTCCAACCTCGACGCCAAACTCCGCGTGCAGACCCGTACTCAGATCTCGCTGCTGCAGCGCAGGCTCGGCACCACCACCGTGTACGTCACCCACGATCAGGTCGAAGCCATGACCATGGGTGATCGCGTCGCCATCATGAAAGCCGGTGTGCTGCAACAGTGCGCCAGCCCCAAGGAGCTTTACGAGCGCCCGGTCAACGCATTCGTCGCAGGATTCATCGGATCGCCCGCGATGAATCTGTTCGAGGTGGACGTCGTCGCCGGTGCCGCGAAGCTCGGATCGCTGTCGGTGCCCATCGAGCACACGATCTCCGATCGAATCGACGGCAGCCGCGTCACGATGGGCGTCCGACCGGAAGCGTGGACGCTTTCCGATTCCGGTACCGACATCGTCGTCGACGTCGTCGAGGAACTCGGCGCGGACGCCTACATCTACGGCCGGACCGTCGAGGACGCGTCGAACCTCGGTACCGTCGGGGCGCAGATCATCGCGCGAATCCCCGACATCGCCACCCCGTCGCAGGGCGATGTCCTCCGCATCGCCCCTCGCGCCGAGGCGGCCCACTACTTCTCGACCACGACGGGATTGAACCTGCGCCGCTGAGATCGGGTCAGCTACGAACTCGAGCCGCTGCGAATTGGGCACCGGCGGTGGTGGATCCGTCGATTGCGTACCGAAGATGCGCGAGAACATCGAAGCTGCCGATCTGGCACACCGGGTCGCCGACCGTGCAGAAACTCTGCGTGCGCGGGCCGTACGTGGCGCTGGCGGTCTCGATCTTGCTGCCGCGGAGCCCGAGCGGGTTGCCGAACACCACCACCGCGTCGATGCGGTCGGCGATCTCCGCCGGGATGACGGCTCCGGTGTTGTTGCTGCTGGTCCGCAGACCCACAGCGTTGGTCACCACGGTGGCCCCTTGTGAGTATCCCCCGATCACGAACGTCGTCGACGGGCACGACGCTGCGACGGACGTGAGGTGTTCGACGAGGTCCCGAGATCCCGGTCCGGCGCTGGCCTGTGTGACGTCGGCCGCGTAGTTCACCGCGTACGTACTGATCGAGCGGTCCGACAACTCCGACTTCAGCCGATCGACGAACGGCCCGCCGGTGATACCGAGGCCGGGGAACTCCGCGGTTCCACGGGCGAAGGCCACGTCGACATCCGAGCACGGGGCAGCGTTCGCCACACCGGTGGGTTGGGCCACGAAGAATGTGGAAACAGCAAGTGCTGCAACCGAATACGATGCCAGACGCTTGTTCATGAAGTTTCTCCTCGGTCGGTGAGTGCGCAGGTCGAACCATAGCCGTGTCGTACCGCCGGGTCGGAAGTTTCCGGCGAAGTCTCAGCTGCCGCTGTGGTCTCTCCAACTCTCGCTTCTCAACGCCTGTTGCGCTACTGTCCTCGGCGGGGTGAGTCCGATCTGCACCGATTGCGGATCCAGATGTTCCGGGGGAACACGTGTCGAAGAAGTGGTTGCGCGGCGTCGTGGTGTCTGCAGTGGCGGTCGCATTGTGTCCGATCGCCACGGTCTCGGCGGATCCTGGGCCGAGCCCGGCACCAGCGACCATCATGGGGTCCATCGACGACGGGCCGGGTAGCTTCAGCGTCTTCCGTACCGTCGACAGTGGTCAGCGCCCCACCGCCGAGGACAACGCTGCGTGCAACGACTACTTCGGCTCACCGCGCTCGCTGACCGTGGTCGAAAGACTCGACGCGAGGATGTACACCTTCACCAACGATCCGTCGACGGGCTTCCTTCAGAACCCGACGGCCCAGAACGTCGGACCGATCTACGTGTGCGACGGGCCCCTGCTCGACGGCCAGGCCTTCCTGGATCAGTGGGGTGCTCTGACGGCTCCCGGCCTCGGCACGCTCTCCATGTACGGCCCGTGCGGACTCGAGTTCCTGATCGGTTCGCCCGGACGCGCGGCCGTCGATTGTGTGATGCGAGTGAACCCCAACGAGTCCGGGGTCGTCGACGGCGTCGCGACCAGCAACTCCATCGTCAACCCGCTTCGCCTGCCGGACGGTCGCACCGGCTCGCTGTGGACCCTCTACACACTCGGTGACGGCACTGCCCCCGTGCCGGAACCCGTTGCAGGAACACCGCAACCGACCGGGTCGGTGAAGTACAGCGTCGGACGCGAGGTGAACTCGGTTTCGAACGGAAGCACTCCCGCATGTCCGGGTGGCGTGCGCACCACCGAGATCCACGCCGTGTCCGTGGACGCCGCCACTGGCGCGGCATCGACCGAGCCGTCCGCGGACGTGGCCGCCACCGCATCGATCTGCTATCAGAACCCGTCGACTCCGGATTTCGGCGCATCGCTGAGCATCACCAGCTACGGCGTCACGCCTGCGCTCACGGCCACGTCCACCGGGCAGTGCCTTCGTATGGATCTGCCGATCGAGCCGGGCACCGTGCAGCAGTCCTGCGGCTTCACCTTGCCGCCGCAGCCGGCTCTCGGCCTGACCGGTGGCCAGGTGACGCTCAACGGTCTGGTTCCGACGAACGATGCTGCAGGATCGGCCAATTCGGCGATCTGGACCACCTCGTTCCTCGGTTCCATCACCCCTCGATGAACGGCCGCCGGATCGGCGGTGGTGGTTCTGTCGCTGGTGGTAACGACGCCACCACCGACCGTGCGTCGGGTCTGACGCCGGTGTTACCGTCTGCCCGTGGACCTCGTCGTTCCCTCCGGTGATCTCGCTGCTGCGTGGAGGGATTCGTACGCCGAATGGGGGCCGGGGTTTCACGAGGACGGTTTCGGGTTGACGGCTGACGATGATGTCGCGTCCGCACAGGGCTTTTCGGATTGGATCGAGCGGCTTCGAGACGATACGGAGTGCACGTACCGCTGGATCGTGGCGGGCGAACGAGTCCTCGGCGGCATCGCGCTCAGACACGACAGCCACGAACTCGCCGCCCGACTCGGGCACATCGGCTACGGGGTTCGCCCGTCCGAACGAGGTCGGGGAGTTGCATCGTGGGCAGTACGCGAGGTGCTGACGCTCGCGGCGGGCATGGGCATGACCCGGGTAACGGCAGTCTGCGAGGTGAGCAACGCAGCCTCGATAGCGACTCTGGAGCGTGCCGGAGGCGAGCAAGTCGACTGCATCGGCCCGGTGGTTCGCTTCCGGCTTCCTGCGCTTGACCCTCACACTGTGTGAGACGAGAACCTCGGAGGGTCATGTTCAGCATTGGAGAGTTCGCATCGATCGGCCGGGTGTCGGTTCGTATGCTTCGGCATTACGACGAGATCGGGTTGTTGACGCCGGCGCGGGTTGATCCGTTCACGGGGTATCGCTCGTACGACGGTTCGCAGTTCGAAGTTCTGGGACGCATTCTGATGTTCAAGGACCTCGGGTTCAGGCTCGACGAGGTGACACAGATCGTGCACGGCCAGGTCGATGACGATCGGCTACGCGAGATGCTCACGGCCAAGCGCGATGATGTCGCTCGTCGGCTCGATCTCGACGCCGCTCGCCTGCGCCGCATCGAAGCGCGACTCTCCCACACCGAAGGGATTTCGATGATCACCGTGGATACCAAGTCGTTGCCGGCCACCCGTATTGCCGTTCTCACCGAGACCGCCGCTGGCTTCGGCCCACAGAACATCGGACCGATCATCGGTCCGATGTACGCCCGGCTCGCCCGGACACTCGCCGGGCACGGCGTGACGTTCGGGCCGTCGTCGATCGCCATGTACGAGGCCGTCGACGACGGAGACGGCAGCGGCGTCACCGTGCATGCCGCATTCGAGGTGGGACCCCAGGTCGTGGGCGGTGAGGGCTACGAGGTGCGCGAGCTACCGCCCGTCGAGCTCGCGGTGACCACCGTCCACCACGGTTCGATGGCCACGATCGGCGAAACCTGGGAGCAGTTCATCACATGGATCGAGGCGAACGGCTACGAACTCTCCGGCATCTGCCGCGAGTTCTACCTGGTGTCCGAGCCGCAGCCGCAGGAGAATTGGGTGACCGAACTGCAGCAGCCGGTGGTTCGACGTCAGGACGCCTGAGCGAACTCCACGAGGGCGGTGCACTGGCAACCGCCGGTGACTTCCTCGCATTCGAGCACCAGGAAGTGACGAACGTACTCGAGATCCATGCAGTCCGGCTCCGTGCACTCCGCACCGCCGACCGCGTGGATCACGAGTGTGCCGTTGCAGGTATCGAAGCGTGCGGACATGCGAATCCCTTTCTGTCGTATCTCTCTACCTCCTTGATATCACCGGGCTTCGACAAGTTCGGGAGAAGACGAGCGTGTTCGACGCCTGAGCTGGGTAGCAGCCATGATGGTCAGAGCCGGAATCCAGGCGTATCCAAGCGCGGTCCTGATGACCGTCCGGTCACCCAGCCACGCTCCGACCGACACCAGTACACCCGCCCACACGACTGCGGCCAGCAGGCTGAGCGCCGTGTACTCGCGGTGCCGCAGTGAGGACGTCGCGACCAGCCGGGGCGTGATGGTGCGGATACCCCCGATGAGGTGTCCGACGATGGCGACAGCGCGCGGCCTCGATCGCGCCTGTGTGGTCAGCCCGAGCACGACCCTCATCACCGCGGCAGGCAGCGCCGACTCCGCTCGTCCGAGACCCAACACGGTGCCGGTGCGGCGACTGTGCCAGAACGCCCACTGCGCACCCATGCTCGACGCCACCGCCGCGGTGACGACGGCAGGCAGCCACGGCACCACACCGATTGACGTCAGCACCCCGAGCGTGATCGGCACGCTGTTTCCCGGTGTGAAAAGACCGAGCAACGACGCGGACTCGAATGCCAGCAGTGCGAAGACGACGGCAAAGACGACCCACACGGGCACGGACGACAACCGGTCCACATCGAGGATGTTCAGGTTCATACCTGTCGAATCTCGTCGTCCGGAACGCGGAAAACACCACGATCGACCCACGGACCGACGGTAGGGCTGGCCCTACCTCGGGCCGTGGGTTCACAGTGCCGACAAGCCGACGACACCCGACTTAGGCTGATCCGCATGAACGAGGCACTACCGATTCCCCTGAATCCGCTCAGGGCATGGATCTCGCCGAACTGGTGGCTGGCGGTGGCGTCGCTGCTGGCATCGACGGTCGCCGGGCTCGGCGGCTGGGTGATCCTGGGACTGCTGGTACTGGCGGTGTGCGCATTGCCGTTTGCGCTCAGTGGTGTGCTCGTCTTCGCGCTGACGATAGTGGCGCTCCGGTGGATGGACCGTGCAGCGCGTGCCGGAATCGGTTTCACCGGTGGAATTTCCATCGAGGGCCCAGAACTGACCGTGTACCCGACCAGTTGGCGCAGGTTCGTCTGGTGCCTCCGCGATATCGGATTGTGGAAGTCGTTCTGCTACTGGCTCCTTCGGATTCCGGTCTCGGCCGTTCTGCTGTTCTTGCTGCCGGCGCTGTTCGTGGTCCTGCCGGTTCTGGCGGCGGCACCGGTCGCCTGGATCGTGACGAACCCGGTCGGCAATCAGCTCGAAATCGGAGATCGGGTGGGCTATCCGTTCGTCGCGCTGGTCGGCTTCGCCTCGCTGGTGACCTTCGTCGCGGGGGTTCCACTGCTGCTCACAGCTCTGGCGCGGCTCGACTGGTGGAGTGCCGCAGCCCTTCTCGGCCGATCCGAATCCAGTAGGAGGGTCGACGAATTGACGGTGAGTCGTGCTCGCGTCGTCGACGCTGCCGATGCCGAACGCCGCCGCATCGAACGCGATCTGCACGACGGGGCCCAGCAGCGTTTGGTATCGGTGGCAATGTCACTGGGGCAGGCGAAGTCGCGCGCCTCGGCGACGGACGATGCGGTACTGAAAGGACTGCTCGACGATGCCCACCGGGAGGCCAAGAACGCGATCGGCGAGATCCGCACCCTCACGCGCGGTCTGCATCCGCCGATTCTGACCGACCGCGGTCTCGACGCCGCTCTGTCGTCCGTCGCGGCGTTGTGTGCGGTACCGGTCACTGTTCGTATCGACCCCGCCCTCTCCGGTGATCGACGCCCGGACGCGACGGTCGAGTCGACGGTCTACTTCGTCGTCTCCGAGGCCCTGACCAACGTGAGCAAGCACGCGAAGGCCGCCCACGTCCGAGTCGATGTCTCGAAAGTCGAGTCCGCCGTGCGAGTGACGGTGGTCGACGACGGTTGTGGGGGAGCGCATCCGGCACCGGGGGGCGGTCTGGCCGGGCTCGAGGACAGGCTCAGCGGAATCGACGGAACCATGTCCATCACGTCGCCGTCCGGCGGCCCGACGCGGCTCGAGGTGAGCATCCCGTGCGAGTGATCATCGCCGACGATTCGGTTCTGTTGCGAGAGGGTGTGGCTCGCCTGCTGATCGATACCGGAGCAGACGTGATCGGGAAGGTGTCCGATGCGTCGGAACTGCTCGCGGCCATGTCCGCTGCCGATCCGCTTCCCGACGTGTGCGTGATCGACGTACGCATGCCGCCGACCTTCCTGGACGAAGGTCTGCGCGCAGCGCTGGTCATTCGCCAACGGTGGCCCGCTGTAGGAGTTCTCGTGCTCTCTCAGTACGTGGAGGAACGGTACGCAGCCGAACTCATCCGGCAGAGCACGGACGGCGTCGGATACCTTCTGAAAGACCGGGTGGCCGACGTGGACGAGTTCGCCGATGCCGTGCGGGCCGTTGCGACCGGTGGAACCGTCATCGATCCCGAGGTGGTGCAGCAGATCCTGGCGCGGGCCCCACGGTCGGATCCACTCGATTCGCTGACCCCGCGGGAGCGGGACGTGTTGACCGCCATGGCCGAAGGCAAGTCGAACGCCGGAATCGCCGCTGCATTGGTGGTCGGTCAAGCTGCCGTGGAGAAGCACATCGGAAACATCTTCGCCAAGCTCGGGCTACTCGGAGACAGTGCCGATCACCGCCGCGTCATGGCCGTCCTACGATATCTGGGAGCGATTCAGTGAAGAAGTCATTGTGGCGCAACGTCGTTGCGGTGTCGGTCGCCATAGCTGTCGTGGGCGTGGCGGGTGCGGCGACGACGGCCACGATTGCCTACGGATTCACCATGCCCAAGATGCAGTCGTTCGACTACGCCACCGACGCAGCGATCACCGGAAAGAATCTCTCGCTCACGACCGGTTTCGCCCACGTGTCGGTGTCCATGAGTCCCGACTCGGAGGTGCACGTGCGGGCCGACGGTTCCTATCGAGGCGACACTCCGACCGTCGACATCAGTGACGACGGGTCGAACATCGCTGTGGAATGCTCCTACCGGAAGCGCAGCAGTTGCGACATAGGTCTCGAACTACGGATACCGTCGGGCCTGACACTCGATATCGATGGCACCACAGCCGATGTCGAGCTCGTCGACGTCGACGCGCAGACATCGGTGTCCACCTCGGCGGGTTCGGTGATCTCTCGGGGATCTGCCGGAACCCTGAACATAACAACACGATTCGGTGACGTGGACATCACCGATGCGGCCGTGTCGGCACTGGAGGTGGACACGACGTTCGGTCGGGTCGCCGTTGATTCCAGGCTGCCGCCGGATTCGTTACGTGTGCAGAACATGCAGGGCGACAGCATGATCGAACTCCCGCCGGCCGAGTTGTACGACGTCGAGGCGACGTCGGAGAAGGGAGATGTCGAGATCGACGTCGTCGACGATCCGAGTTCTCCGAGGTCGGTATCGGTCAGCAGTGAAGAAGGCCGGATTTCGGTGCTGCGGAGATAGCTCCGGTCGAGGACCGCCGTTCAATGACTGCGTCGCCACGCGCTGAACGACCGTACCGAGGATGTGGTGGGTCGGAACAGCCACGGCCACGGATGCAACTCGACCGGGGCTATGGCGTCGGCGATGCGGGAGAAGCCGGGAACGGGTGCCCAGGTGGTAGCCAAGGAGCGTCCGGAGAGCTCGTCGGACACTCTGCCGCGACGTACCTCCAACGGGCGGGTCGACGCGATCTCGCCGAGCGTCTCGGCGAGAAAGACCAGCCTCTTGCCGGAGAGCCTGAGTTTCCGCAGGAGTGGCTCGTCGAAGACGAACACCGCGGGTCGATCGGTGTCGGCGGCCAGTGCCGGGTCTGCGGTGCCGAGTGACTCTGCCGTTATCCACACCTGTTCTGCGCCAGTGCCTTCCATGTGGGCGGGGCCGGCGGGAATCGGTGCCTTGTTCAGATCGGGACCGTCGACCGCCGGGCCTAGCTCGTCGTCGGGCCAATTCTCGATGGGGCACGCATCTTTCAATGCGCAGTTGCGGCACAGGGACGGTGCTCGCTTGTTCACCTGCCACCGGCTGAATCCGTAGACCTTGCCGCTTCCGGTACCGACGGTCCACTGCCAGCCGAGGCGGTTGGCTGCGCGGGAGCCGTCGAGTAGATGGGCGAACATCTCGTCTTCGCCGTCGCGCCACGTCGCCCCGGCACGGACTGCCCACTGGGAGGCGAGCCACATGCGGGTTTGGTTGACCAGCCAGCCGTCCTGGTGCAATTCACCCACCACCGAGGACATGCAGTTCATCTCCTCGGGCCACGGCTGCGCGGTCCAGCCCTGGGGTCGCGGCTGCTCACGGCGTAGCGAACGACCGAGATCGGATCCGGTGCGCGCGTAGAGATGACGCGCGTATTCCTGCCACATCAGTTCGTCGCGATAGCGGGAACGGTCGCGTGGGGGAGCGTCGGCGACCGCGTCCCATACCTCCCGCAGCGTCAGCAGCCCGTGTCGGATGTACGGCGACATGCGGCTTGCGCCTCGGCGATTCACCGGTAGAACGGTGCTGCGATCGCGCGCGTATCCGGTGATGTCGAGTCCGGCCAGCGCGGTATCGGCAGCGGACTGCCCGCCGCGAATGCCGCCGGCCGTGATGGCATCCGGACCCTCGCGAGTCAGGTCCCCCAGATGCTCGGCGACCCAGTCGACGACGTCCTCGGTGGTGGAGCCGTCGGCAATCGACGGGGGAGCTGGAAGCGTGGGCATGGCGTCGGACTTCCCTGTCGTAGCGAAAGGGAAACGCGGAGTCGTCAGGGGCGCGGCAGGCGGCGATGCAGTGGATTGGACGTGGTCCTTGTTGCGGATCTGCCGGCCGGAGGTAGAGACGAGACCACGGCAGGTGTATCCGCAGTGGCGCGCGAGGCGTCGTGTGCCTTCATCGCAGCGCTGTTCCCACGTCCGAGAGCAGGCGAGGAGATCTGTCGTGCGGCCGCGTCGCCGCACTCCGGGCACGTCACCTCGGATGGCGCGTCCGCCATGGAGAATCTCTGCTCGACGGGGGCGCATCGTCGCGCGCAACGAAAACTGTAGGTGGGCACGCATCCGAGGGTAGTCGGAGACGAGATATCAGCAACGTTCCGGCACAACGTCATACAAGGTTTACATGCCATATCCGACCGGATGGACCGCGACGGTGCAATGATCGAGGCAGGAGAATCCGCGCAACCGGAGGTGCTTCGTGCCCGAACTGCTGTTTCCGCTCGACTCGACGAAGAGTTTCACCGAGCAGGAGGTCGTCGGCCACAACCGATGGCATCCCGATATCCCGGCGGCGGTCACAGTCAAACCCGGTACGTCCTTTCGTGCCCACTGTCGCGAGTGGTTCGACGGGGCCATCCACAACGACGATTCCGCCGAGGACATCCTGAATGCGCCGCTCAACAACGTGCACACACTGTCAGGGCCTTTCCACATCGAGGGTGCCGAGCCCGGTGACCTGCTGATCGTCGACATCCTGGACGTGGGTCCGATACCGCAGGAGGATTCGGGTCCGCTGGCCGGCCAGGGTTGGGGCTACACGGGGATCTTCGCCAAGCAGAACGGAGGCGGATTTCTCACCGATCGATTCCCCGATGCGTACAAGGCGATCTGGGACTTTTCCGGTCAGACCACCACATCTCGCCACGTGCCGCACGTGAAGTACACCGGCATCACCCATCCCGGGCTGATGGGGACCGCGCCGTCGGCTGCCCTGCTGGCGAAGTGGAACGCCCGTGAAGGTGCGTTGATCGCGACAGATCCCAATCGGGTTCCGCCACTGGCCCTTGCACCCGAGCTCGACGGTGCAATCCTCGGTTCCTTGAGCGGCGACGAATTCACCCGTGTCGCAGGTGAAGCCGCACGTACAGCGCCGCCCCGGGAGAACGGTGGAAATCAGGACATCAAGAACCTCACCAAAGGAACCCGCGTCTTCTATCCGGTGTTCGTGCCGGGCGCGAAGTTGTCCTTCGGTGATCTGCACTTCTCGCAGGGTGACGGGGAGATCACGTTCTGCGGTGCCATCGAGATGGGTGGCTTCATGGACCTGCACGTCGACCTGATCAAGGGCGGTATGGAAACCTACGGGGTGAGCGAGAACGCGATCTTCATGCCCGGAAACACCGCGCCGCAGTACTCGGAATGGATTGCCTTCTCGGGTATTTCGGTGACCGTGGACGGCGAGCAGAAATATCTGGACTCCGACCTGTCCTACCAGAACGCATGTATGCACGCGATCGACTACCTCACCAAGTTCGGCTACAGCCCCGAGCAGGCGTACCTGCTACTGGGATCGGCTCCGATCGAAGGACGCCTGTCCGGGGTGGTGGACATTCCGAACTCCTGTGCCACCGTGTACATCCCCACGGCGATCTTCGATTTCCCGATAGCGCCCTCTGCGAGCGGACCGTTCCAAATCGACCCGGGAATGGGTGCTCCGAGGGCGCAGTTCTCCTGAGGCGCATGGGCGAATGCCGCAACTGTGGATGCTCGAGGACATGGAACCCTGGCCTGACGAACCAGCCGTAGGTGCGGTGTTCTCACCCACGACGTACTGGGCTTCACCAGAGCAGATGGAACTTCCCCCGCAGGTGTGCGCCGAGGTGCCGGCTCGGGTTGAGGCCGTGCATATCGATGGCAGAACGGAGAGGATCGCTCACCCCGGTGACGGCTTTACCGCCATGATGGGTGACGAAGACCCGATAGGTGATGTGTTGTTGCACGGCTGCTTGGTGTGGGACAGATACCTGTGGTTGGACCACAAGACGAGCCCGCGGGGCAACCTTCGAGTGGTCGATCGCGCCGGCTTTCTCGCGCAACGTGAGGCATGGATCGCGACTCGTCACCCAGGCGTGTTCAGTGTGGCACCGTACGGCGCGTTGGAGTACTACCAACGGGGTTCGTTACCTAAGGGATTCGGAGTTCGATGGGACGCATCAGTCGTCGAGACTGTTGCGTTCGATGGGTGAGGTTTCTCGGTCGTCGTGCTGGTCCGCGGTGATGATCTGGTCGACGCGGACCGATCGGGACTCGACGTCGGTGAGTTCGAGGAGGTCCGCAACGGTATCAGTGCTGCCTCCGAGATATGCGCACGGGAAGTCGAAGTGCTGAGCCACGCACCATGCGTGGTCCGCGGGCCACCAGAGATTCGGCGACAACCCACCAAGGGTGTCCGCTGCGCGTGAGACGGGACCTCGAACCAGGAAGTAGTTGTAACCGGCGATATTCGCGGTCGGTGCCGTTTCGCGAATGTCGTCGAGTCCGGTGTTGCCTTCCCAGACCGCGAACCAGCATTCGTTCGGTGTGTTCGTGGTTCGGGCGAGTACCTCGATGATGGAAACCAGCTGAACATGCCAGGCTGCAACGGTTTTCGCCGGCGACAAGGGGTTCGGCCTCCCGTTACGAGCGGGATAGTCGATGAGCGCATAGGCGTCGAACACAGTGGGGACCAGCGAGCCCACGGTGGTTTCGGCGACGACTTTCAGACTGTCATCTACCCTGCCTGCTTCCGAGACATCCTGTTGCAGATCAGCGTTCGACCATTCTGTGCCGGCAGTATTCACTGGCTGTACCAAGGTTGTGGTCTGGCAGGATCGTCGATGACAGTGTCGACTCGAGGGTCCGCGAGAACGTCCTCGATCGCCGCTGAGCTGGCACCGATGGTGGCGAAGTGAGGGTCGACGTCGTTTGCAATGCACCAGGAGCGGTCGCCGGGCCAGACGAACGAGGGAATCGGCAATCCTTCGGGACGCGGGGGATCGAGTGCCTGCTCCCACTGCTGTAAGTCCAGGGCAGGTCCCCTGAACAGAAACGCTTCCCGTTCCGGGAGGGCAATTCGCGCGGCACCATGAACCTCGAGTCCGCCCCAGCCTTCCCATACGCAGAAGTAGCAGTCCTCCGGTTTGGTCGTGTGCTTCGACAGCGTAGCGACGACTGTCGCCAATTGTTCGGTCTCCGAACGCTCGTCGTACGGAGCGTCTGCTTCGCCCTCACGCTGACCGGGGTACGTCGGATCGGGAATGAACCGTAGCCGCGCATAGCTCGGGTACCCCAGCGGACCTCGGACCGCGAGGTCCCACCAATCGCGCTCTGCGTGAACGAGCCAGTCGGCGGCCGAAGGATCGCTGGACGCCCGCACGGTCATTGTGTGTCCTTACTCGTTCCGGTCGATACAGAGCCTCAGCCCGCGAACCGCTCCAATGCATATGTCACCACGCTACCGATCTGCGGTACGGCCATACGGAGAACGTCTGTTCGAAATTTTGTCGGTGGGTCGCGATAGATTCTGTGCATGCTTTCGGGGGACGGCGGATCAGGGGTGGACGGCATCGAGACGGTGCCGCCCGCCCCCGAGGTGTCCGATCCCGAACTGTCGGCACTGGTCGACCGAGTTGAATCCGCGATCGCGGAGTTGGCCGGGCAGGCGTCGGTGTCGTGGACGAACGCGGACCGGCGCGCGGTGATCCAACGGATGGAAACGGCGACCAGGTCGCTGACCGCGTACTCGTACACCTGGCTCAACGAGCTGATCTCTCAGCACGGCCTCGATGTATACCCGGGATCGGTCCCGTCGTCGGTGGCGTGGATGCTGCGGATCACCCCACGAGCAGCCGGAGCACGGGTCCGTCTGGCTGCCGAGTTGGGTGACCGCACCGCCTTCTCCGGGGAAGTCCTGCCGCCGTTGCTGCCGCACACTGCTGCTGCGTTGCGGGCGGGGTTGCTCGATGCCAAGCATGTGCAGATGATCCGCGAATTCTTCCGCCATCTGCCCCGGGATGTCGATCCGCAGACGCGCGAGCTCGCCGACGAGCAACTGGCGGGCTACGCCTCGACCAGGCGACCCGACGATTTCGCACCGTTGGTGGCGCACCTGGATTCGATCCTCAACCCCGACGGCGACCACGACGAGGACGAGGACGAGGACGGAAAGCCGAGGCCACGGAAGCGGCGGGATGCGTTCTTCTACCTCGGTGAGCAGGGTGCCGACGGTATGTCCGAAGGAAAATTCTGCGTCGACCCCGAACTACGGGCCTACCTCGAAGCCCTGTTCTCCAAAGCCGCGAAACCGGGCGTGAACAATCCCGCCGACCCGACGTCCGTCGTCCATGACGAGAGTGAAGGGGACGACAGTGCCACTGCGCCGCAGCCCGAGTCGACGTCCAGCGATGCAGGGTTGTGGGGCAACACCGGCTGTGACGGTGACGGTGACGGCGGATGCGGCGAGAGTTTCGAATGTGGTTGCGGCACAGTGCCAGATGACACGCGCGACCCAGATGACACGCCTGACCCAGATGACACCGCCGACGACGACACTGTTCAACGACACAACGCTGCCGCTGGATCCGATACCGACGATGCAGGTCCGAACACGGCAGCGCAGGACAAGACTGCAGCACGCGACGCTGCCGCCGCGCGGGATATCCGCACCCAACGCGAACGCCAACACGACGCCCTGAAACTGGCGCTCCGTCAGACACTCGCCTCCGGCACCCTCGGCACCCACCGCGGCCTACCCGTCACCGCCATCGTCACCATGACCCTGAAAGACCTCGAAGCCGGCTGCGGCTACGCCATGACCGCCACCGGATCACGGGTGTCGATCCGCGACGCGATCCGCATGGCCTCGCACGCCCACCACTACCTGACGATCTTCGACGATCACGGCCGAGCCCTGTACCTCGGCCGCTCCAAACGCATCGCCTCCGCCGACCAACGGATCGTGCTCATCGCCCGAGACCGCGGCTGCAGCTTCCCCTCCTGCACCCGCCCCGCAACCTGGTGCCAAGCCCACCACGTCACCGACTGGAACACCGGCGGCAACACGGACATCGACGGATTGACCTTCGGCTGCGACATGCACCACGCACTCGTCGGCACCGGACCCGGCAAATGGGCCACCACCAAAACCGGAGCCCGACATCGCTACCCGGGCCGCACCCTGTGGCACCCACCCGCCGGAATGGATCCCACACGCCGAGGCCTGATCAATCACGCACACCACCCAGAAGAAGTCCTCTACCCACCCGACAACCACAACCACAACCACAACGACACCGGCGACGAAGAACCACGACAACCCGCCTGACGGTCCGAACCAGTCTCAGGGCACAGCACTGCCTGGAGCCAGCGCAACGCGCGGCCATGTCGAGCGTGCGCGTACGTCCGGACGGGCGGCGTGCTGTAAGCCGAGAGATCGACCCAGCTCGAGAGGTGGCTCCGGTCGACGCCCAGCCTCGAATCCGTCGCCATCCGAGCAACATTCAGGCCCGGATGCTCGGTGTCGTACGTTGCTTCGGCGGTCCCGCTATGCGGGGAAATCCGCACTACGAGAGAGTGTCTCGTTCGATCGTATGTCGCTCAGGTTCTGTTCCAACGCGTCGATGACGGCGTCGTACCCGCTGTTGCCCAGGATCAGTCGGCGTGGCGGCGGGTCCTGGGTCATCGCTGCGATCACCGCATGGGCACCGCGATGCGGATCTCCCGGTTGCACCCCGTTCATGTCGACGAAGGCGGCCCGCACCTGTTGCACCATGTCGTGGTACTCCGGAATCACCTCCGCGACCGGCTCTTCGGCGAATCCGGCGTACGCGTTCGTGCGGAAAGCCCCTGGTTCGACCGCCAACACGGAGATGCCGTGCTCGGCGACCTCCTGGCGCAGCGCATCGGTGACGGCCTCGATCGCGTATTTCGTGGCGCTGTAGTAGCCGAATCCGACCGCCGCCACGAGTCCGGCCACCGAGGACACGTTGACGATCCACCCGCTTCCGCGGGCGCGCATACCTGGTAGCACTGCGCGGGTCACGGA
Source organism: Rhodococcus sp. 14-2496-1d (assembly GCF_002259365.1). Taxonomy (NCBI): domain Bacteria; kingdom Bacillati; phylum Actinomycetota; class Actinomycetes; order Mycobacteriales; family Nocardiaceae; genus Rhodococcus; species Rhodococcus sp. 14-2496-1d. The sequence continues at coordinate 123,385 of NZ_NPFV01000013.1, forward strand.
CAGTACGGCGAAGAAATTCAGCTCGAACATCGCCCGTATCGAGGTCTCGCTCATTCCCTCGATCGATCCGTACCAGCCGCGGCCGGCGTTGTTGACCAGCACGTCGATACCGCCGAAGTGCTCTTCGGCTGTTCGTACTGCTCGTGCAACCTGTTCCGCGTCGGTGACATCCATGGGCACGACGAGAACGCGGTCACCGTACTGCTCGGCCCACGACGTCAGTTCCTCCGGGCGCCGGGCGGTGAGTACCACGCGGTCTCCCGCCTCCAGCGCCACCTCGGCGTAGGCCATGCCGAAGCCGCCCGGTGTGCCACCGGTGATGAACCATCGCTTGCTCATGGCTCGATCACCAAGCGGTCGATCAGCGCGCCGTCCAGCGTGAAGCGGTAGTGCAGGTCGACGACTCCCCCGGGGAAGTTGCCTTCCAGGTGCTGCACGACGTCGACCGTCGAGCCGGTCGTGGTCGCCCCGGTGAACTCTGTTGTGTAGGTGTATTCGCTCTCGCTGACCGAGGCGGTCAGCCATGCCTCGATCTCTTCACGGCCGGAGTGGTCGTGGCCCTCATCGGTCACCACGGCGTCCGCGGTGAACACGGTGAGCGCTCGCGCGCCCTGTCGGGCGTCGAGTGCGGTCATGAACGTCTTCACGTTGTCCGGGAGTCCATCCCATTCTGTTGTCATGACCCCACGGTGATGCTTCCCCCAAGGGGAATGTCAACACTGGGTCTGCACCGGTATCCGTGCCCGACACTCGGTCCCGGCTTCCTGTTGACCTTGCCCTAGGGGGAAACTTCACGATGGGCCCAACCGACAACGCGAACGGTGCTACGGACAGGAGGACGCCATGGGCGCACAGGTCTCGATCGGCGACTTCGCAGTGATGACCAGCCTCAGCAGAAAAGCGCTACGCCACTACCACGAGATCGGGATCCTCGAACCGACTCTCGTCGACGCACACACCGGTTACCGCTTCTACGACACCAGCCAAGTCGATCACGCACACATCATTCGCCGATTCCGATCGCTCGGCATGTCCATCCCGGACATCAAGGCGCTGCTGAGTGCAGACGACGCCGCGGCCCGCACCGCGATCCTCACGAGTCATCTCGAACGGATGGAGATGCAGCTACAGCACACTCGCGATACCGTCGGCGCGCTGCGCGAACTACTCTCGCCCGTGCACGCACCCGCCGAGATCGAACTGCGCCTCGAGCCGGCCCTCGCCGTGTGGTCCATCGGCACCACCATCGAGGTCGCCGAGATCGACAGCTGGTTCGCGGTGACGGTCGGGAAACTGCGAGATGCAGTCGCGGCGACAGGCGACGACTCCGAGGTCGTGCCGGGCGGCCTGTACGACCGGGCACTCTTCCTCGAATCCCGGGGCGAAGCAACGCTGTTCGTCGCAGCTCCAGGATCGGCGGACCCTCCGGACGGTATCCGGGCGCAGGCCCTACCCGAGGCCCAGTTCGCGGTCCTCACACACTCCGGCGGTCACGAGGGCATCGACCGCAGCTACGCGGCCCTGGGGACGTACGTGAACGAACGACTGGTGAGCGGCCGAGGACCGATCCGCGAACATTACCTCGGCGCAACGCCATCGGAGCCGTATGCGTTCACCGCAACCGAAATCTGCTGGCCCATCTTCGGTACCGCTCCAACGTCGGAATGATCCTCGCCGAGTCGGGTGGGGACAGGCCCTGGACCGAAAGCCGTTGACTCTGATCAGCGGACGATTTCGTAGCGGGCGAGCCACAGCCCGGGCAGTACCTGAGTGTCCTCGGTGTGCACGAAGCCGAAGGCCTCGTACAACGTGCGTGCCGGTGGATTGTCTCGCCCGGTGGCCACACGCACGCGTTGTGCGACAATCGATTCCAGCATTGTGCCGACCAACGCCCTACCGATGCCTCGCCGATGGGCGTATGGAGCAACGACCAGGCGGTCGATCTCAGCCTCGGACCACGCTGCAGCCCCGAGGATGTCGTGCTGGTCCTGCGCGACGAGCCAGTGGACCTGCGCAGCGCACAGATCGTCCACCGACTCGTGCAGCAGCGGGATTCGCTCGTCGCCGATCAGTCGCGCCTCGACTGCATACGAACTCTTCTGCACCGCGAGAATCCGTTCGGCGAGCCCCCGATCGGCGGCAGGGTCGACGCGGACGATCTCAATAGCGACTACCGGCGGGTGCAGGCAGAGCGTCCAGTGCCGCAAGGTGATCCGGGCTCAAGGTCAGCGTCGCCGCTCCTGCGTTCTCGTCGAGACGCGACGTGCGTCGAGTACCGGGAATCGGCACCACGTGCTCGCCCTGCGCAAGAACCCAGGCCAAGGCCACCTGTGCAGGCGTCGCACCGAGGTCGTCGGCGACACCCGCGATGGCGTCGACGATCACGAGGTTCGCATCGAGGTTGTCCTGGCTGAAGCGTGGCAATCGCGATCGGAAATCGTCTGCGGCAGGGGTGGTTCCGCGGAAGTTGCCGGTGAGGAATCCGCGGCCCAACGGTGAGAACGGGACGAACGCCGCACCGTTGTCCTGCGTCCACTTCAGCGACGTGGCAAGGTGATCGCGTGTCCACAGCGACAACTCCGACTGCACCGCCGAAATCGGATGCACCTGCTGGGCCCGATCCAGCTGCTCGACGCTGAATTCCGAGACCCCCAGTGCACGCACCTTTCCTGCCTGCACGGCCTCGGCCATCGCGCCGATGCTGTCCTCCACGTTCACTTCTGGGTCCGGACGGTGGAGGTAGTACAGATCGATATGGTCGACGCCCAAGCGGCGCAGCGAATCGTCGATGGCCTGCCGAAGGTGATCGGGCTTGCCGTTGGGGCCCGAAATGACGGGTTCACCGGCGTCGCCGACGTGGGAGACGAGACCGCCCTTGGTCGCGAGGATCACCTCGTCACGCCGGTTCCCGATGGCTTTTCCGACAACTTCCTCGTTGGTGAACGGCCCGTACACATCGGCCGTGTCGATGAAGTTCACACCCAGATCGAGGGCATGACCGATCACTCGATCGGGGCTCTGCGTCTGATCGTCGGCCTTGTATGCCCAGGTCATCCCCATGCATCCGAGGCCTATGGCACCGACTTCGGGGCCGTCGTTCCACAGGGTTCGGGTCGGTACGGTGCGTGCGCTCATGCACTCGACGATAGAGAAGAAAAACCGTTGTCGCCCGCATTCGATGGGCGGCTAGCATCGCCACATGGCTCTTCCACACTCGAAGGTGTATTTCGGCGACCGTCTGGTCGACGCGCAGGACGCGACGCTTGGAGTCGCCACTTCGGCCGTTCTGTACGGGCTCAGTGTCTACACCGTCTTCCCGGTGCAGGTGGACGGTGATCGGCGTACCGCGTTCCGGTTGCTCGATCACTATCAACGCCTCGTTGAGTCCTGCAAGATCATCGGCATCGACACCTTCGCGTCGCAGTGGACCTTCGAGAGGTTCGTCCAGGCGACGCGCGACGTGGTCGCCGCCAACGCTCCGACGACCGAGGTCTACGTTCGGGCCACCGTCCACGTGGACGAGTCGATCCCGGGAACGCGCGTGCGTGGCCTGCACACCACCGTGTCCATCTTCCTGTACGACGCCACCCCCATCGTTCCGCAGAACGGAATGCGTCTGAAAACGAGTGTGTGGCGACGCATCCCGGACAACGCAATTCCCTCGCGCGCCAAGGTGAACGGAGCTTACGTCAATTCTGTTCTGGCCAAACAGGATGCGATCGACAGTGGCTTCGACGACTGCATCTTCCTCGACATCAACGGTCACGTCTGCGAGCTCAGTGCCGCGAACATCTTTCTCGTCCGTAATGGAACGCTCATCACCCCTGACGTCACCAGTGACATCCTCGACGGCATCAACCGTCGGACGCTCCTGACGCTCGCGCGCGAAGAGGGGCTGACGGTTCAGGAGCGCACCGTCGACCTCACCGAGCTGTACATCGCCGACGAGGTCTTCGTCTGCGGCACCTCGGCGGGAGTTGCGCCGGTGTACGAAATCGACGGTCGCGCAATAGGAACGAAGGAGTCGGGCCCGGTGACGCTCACCCTGCGAAAGCGTCACCAGGCTGCGCTCACCAGCGACGAAGTGCACGGCTGGGTGAGTGTGCTGTGAGTGCTAAGCCGGACAGGTGGAGGTGAGTCCGGCGATCAATGCTTCGGAGGCAGGCTGTTCGAGTGGATCGGCGGCCGGGTTGGGACCGGCCGTGGTCCAGGCCATCGATACCTGACGCTGACCGTCCGGGCTCGAGAACGCGTAGGTGCGGTAGCCGAAGCCGTTGCCGCGGTTGCCGAACACCAGCTCACCCGAACCCGGGTTGCACGTGTCTCCGCCCAGCAGCAGACCGAGTCCGTACGTCGACGGCGTCACGACCTGCATCTCGTCGATAAGGTTCTGCGGGATCAGTGTGCCGTCGAAGAGTGCTCTGAAGAAGGTGTTCATGTCGCCGACGGTCGAGACCACGGCGGCACCGGATGACCAGATGCCGGCGTCGTAATCGGTGACGTCGGTGTAGGTTCCGTTCTCGAGGACATAGCCGTGCAACGCGTTCTCGTCCAGAGCGGAATCGGTGGGGTACGTCGTGTCGGCCATCTCCAGCGGATCGAAGATCCTGTCCTGCAACGCTTGTCCGATGGACTTGCCGTCCAGTTCGGCGACGATCCGTCCGAGAAGAACATAGTTGGTGTTCGCGTAGCTGAACTCCTGGCCTGGCTCGCTCGTCCAGGGCATGGCCAGAGCCTGCGCGATCAACTCGTCGTCGGCGACGGCGTCGTTCGCACGGGCGGCAATCTGCTCCGCAGAGTCGAATCCGGTGAAGTAGTCCGGAACCCCACTGGTGTGATCGAGCAGTTGGCGGACGGTCACCGGCTTGGGTAGCACCCCGGGAAGCAACTCGTCCACCTGCTGATCGAGCTCGAGTTTCCCCTCGTCGACCAGTTGCAGCACGACGGCCGCAACCATCGCCTTGGTGACGCTGGCGATCCGGACCGGGTCGTCGGCCGACGCCGCCTCGGTGCCGTCGCGCTCGACGAGCCCTGCGGCTCCCGACCACGAACTCTCGCCGTCGCGTACCTGCGCGACCGCGGCGACGGAACCGGCGTCGACCAGTGCGTCCAATGCTGCCTGAACGTCGTCGGTCTCGATGGTTCCGCTCGAGGGTGCGGTGGTGCTCGGCTCGACGGTCGACGGCTGATCGGTCGACGAGCACCCGGCGACCAGCAGGGACGTCGATACTGTGAGGGCGGCGAGGATTCGTAGCTTGCTCATGTCGTCGACGCTAACGACGCCACGCAGATGATTTCAGTGTCAAATGTCAGTGATTTTCGATGAGTCAGCGACTCACCTGGCAGAAGCGGAGGGTGTTCGAGAACGGGTCTATGACCGTCATGGTAGGACCGCCCGGCGCGTCGTGATCGATTCCCGGTCGGCTGCGTGGGTTGTTCTTCTGGAGCAGTTCGGCATTGAAGGACGCGACATCGGTGATCGGTATCCAGACGGAGGTTCCCGGAGTGCCGTCGCCGTAGTGTTGGGACAGATCCAGGGTGCAGTCCCCGCGCGAAAGACGGATGTACAGCGGCAGATCCGGCTCGAATCGATGTTCCCATTGGACCGAAAAGCCCAGATAGTCCAGATAGAACGCACGCGCTTCGACGTCGTCGAAGATGCGCAGAATCGGAACAGCGGGGCCGAATGCCGTCATGGCATCGAGTGTGGCACGTTCGGCGCCGCCTACACCAGGGCTGCGCTACTGCTTACCCGAATCCAGCAGCACCTCGGCCGCAGCCTTTGCTGCAGTGGCAGATTCGGTGAGTTCGGTGATGGCTGCGGTGGTTTGCGCACCTTCGGCGAGCAACGCGATCTGCAGTCCCACCGACGGAGCGCATCCGGCTTCGACGGCCAATCGAGTGACGTAGTCGATGAAGTTCTTCTTGTGCTGCTGTGCCGCGTCGGCGACCTCGGGCATGGTTGTACCCAGTTCACCGAACGAGTTGATGAAGGCGCACCCGCGGAAGTCGTCCTCCCGGAACCAGTGGTCCAGAAAGTCGAAGATCGACAGCAATTTCCGACGAGGTGACTCGTAGGCCGCGGCCTCGGCGTTGATGCCGTCGTTCCACTGCCGAGTACGACCACGAAGAACCTCGGCGACGATGGCGGTTTTCGAGGGAAAGAGCGTGTACAGGCGCTTGAGGGAGATACCGGCCTTGGCGCGCAACTCGTCCATCCCCACCGCCTGGATACCGCGCGCGTAGAACAGTGCGTCCGCGGCGTTCACCACCTGGGCGCGTCCGATTTCCGTACTGGTCATCGCATACCCCTTGCCGAGAGAACCAACGTTCTCTACTGTAGTCCACATACGCAGAGAACGACCGTTCTCCCGCTCGATGATCAGGACACAGGAAGGCAGGATCATGGCGTACATCAACGTCGGAACCGAGAACTCCACCCCCGTCGAGGTCTACTACGAGGATCACGGCTCCGGTCAGCCGGTCGTCCTCATCCACGGCTACCCACTCGACGGCAACTCCTGGGAACGTCAGTCACGGGCGCTGCTCGACGCCGGCTACCGCGTCATCACCTACGACCGCCGCGGCTTCGGCCAATCCAGCAAGCCGACCGTCGGATACGACTACGACACCTTCGCCTCGGACCTGGACAAGGTTCTGACCGAACTGGATCTGCGCGACGTCATCCTGGTCGGATTCTCCATGGGCACAGGCGAACTCGCTCGGTACGCGGCGAAGTACGGCACGGATCGCGTCGCGAAGTTCGCATTTCTCGCCTCACTCGAGCCGTTCCTGCTGCAGACCGACGACAACCCAACCGGAGTTCCGCAGTCGGTGTTCGACGGCATCGACAGTGCCGCGCGGGAGGATCGCTTCGCCTGGTTCGACAATTTCTACAAGGATTTCTACAACCTCGACGAGAACCTCGGGAGCCGTATCAGCGAGGCGACGGTACGTGCGAGCTGGAACACCGCGACCAACAGCGCGCCCGTGGCCGCCTACGCCGTCGTGCCCACGTGGCTCGAGGACTTCCGCGGCGATGTGGAGAAGGTACGCGCATCGGGCAAGCCCACGCTGATTCTGCACGGCACGGCCGACAACATCCTGCCGATCGATTCCACCGGCCGTCAGTTCCACAAGGTGTTCCCGGAGGCCACGTACGTCGAAGTCGACGGCGCACCGCACGGACTGCTGTGGACGCACTTCCAGGAAGTCAACGACGCGCTGCTCGCGTTCGTGAAGTAGAGGCAAACGCAGAAAGGGACGGCGAAATCGCCGTCCCTTTCTGCGTCGGACTAGACCGCGACGACGCCGTCGTGGTCGCTGTAGACGATCTCGCCCGGGGTGAAGGTGACGCCGCCGAAGCTGACCGGCACGTTCTTCTCACCCGAGCCGGTCTGTGTGCTCTTACGCGGATTCGTGCCCAGTGCCTTGACGCCGATGTCGAGCGTGCGCAGGATCGCCGAGTCTCGCACCGCGCCGTTGACGATGACTCCGGCCCAACCGTTGGTGACGCCCCGGCCCGCGATGATGTCGCCGACGAGTGCGGTGTGCACGCTGGCGTCGCCGTCGACCACCAGAACGCCACCGTTACCGGGTTCGCTCAGAGTCTGCTTCACCAGCAGGTTGTCCTGGAAGCAGCGGATGGTGGTGATGGGGCCCGCGAATTCGGTGTGCTTGCCGTACTGGATGAACTGGGTGTCGCAGCTGCGGATGTCGGGACCGATCTCGTCGGCCAGATCAGCTGTTGCCTTGAATTCCACAGGTGAAGTCATGCGGCACAGACTATCGCCCGGACATCAACCGCGGCCGTGACGGCGTTCGTAGTCGTTTCGAGTGCGGTCGGCGCGGCTCTGCGCCTTCGCGTTGATCAACTGCGGATCGAGGCCGTGGATCAACAAGCGATGCCGCCGGTAGACGTTCATCAATGCGATCGCGAAGTAGACGAGCGGAATGAACAGCAAGGCCATCATCGCCAGCGACATCCACAGCGGTCCCGGGATCAACAAGAACAACAACAGCAGCGGGATGACGGGCACCGTGAACCGCGCGATGTAGCGGACCTGCGCTCCGTTGCCCACCAAGTCCTTGCGTACCCACTCCTGCATGGACTCGGGCAGCGTGCGACCGAACGAATACCCCAGAAATTGCAGCGGGCTCGGCTTCGTACGTTCGGTGGTCATCGCGCAATGCTAGTCCGATCTTCGTTGGTACATCTCACCGTTGACTGCGGATTATCTCATATGTGACGATAACGTCAGTTGAGTCGGTGGCATCGAAACGAGGACCTCCACTGTGATCGATCGCAGAACGCTGCTGGGCACTCTCAGTGCCGCGACGATCTCCGGGGTTGCCCTCTCGACCTTGACCTCCGCCATGGCATCGGCGTCCCCCGGCCTCACGTCGGCCGGGCTCGTCGACGTCCACTCGCACATGGTTCCCGACTTCTATCTCCGCGAAGCTCTCGCGTCGGGCATCGTCCTTCCCGACGGCATGCCGAAGTGGCCGTCCTGGTCGGTCGATGAGCACCTGCAGATGATGGACGGCTGCGGCATCGACAGCGCGATCCTGTCCGTCTCCTCGCCCGGTGTCCACCTCGGTGACGACGGAAAAGCGGCCGAACTGGCTCGACGGGTCAACGATTTCGGAGCCGGGGTGGTCGCGAATCGGCCCCGACTCGGGTTCTTCGCGTCCTTGCCACTGCCGAACGTCGTCGATTCGACGGTCGAGGCCATCCGTGCGCTGGACCAGCTGGGGGCCGACGGAGTGACGGTGATGTCGAACGCCGGCGGAATGTATTTGGGCAACGCCGCTTTGACGCCACTGCTGGTGGCGCTCGATGCGCGATCGGCGGTCGTGTTCGTACATCCGACGTCACCGCCGAATTCGGGGGCAGTATCGCTCGGGCGTCCGGCGCCGATGATCGAATTCCTCTTCGACACAGCACGAACCGTCGTCGACCTGATTCTGCTGGGCGTGGTCGATCGATTCCCCAACATTCGCTGGGTGTTCACTCACGGCGGCGGAGTTCTACCACTGCTGGCGGACCGAGTCGATTTCTTCCGAACCCAGGTGGGTCTGGGGACCCCGACCACACCGGATGTGCTGCAGCGCTTGTGGTTCGACCTCGCCGGAACTCCTGTACCGAGGCAGCTGCCCGCCTTGCTGTCCACCGTCGGCCCCGATCGTCTGGTCTACGGCAGCGACTACTGCTTCACGCCGATCGCCGCGGTACAGGACCAACTGCAATCACTCGACGCCGGTGCCGCGAACGGCGGACTGGACAACTGGCGAGGGACCACATCCGGCAACGCTCGCCGACTGCTCGATCGCTGATCCGAAAGAGGTGGACACTGCCGATGAAAGCGCAAGCACTGCAACCGATCGCCGAGCACTGGGACTGGCAGATCGATGCCGCCTGCCGCTCGATGCCGGTCTCGATGTTCTACCCGCCGTTGGGATTGCGAGGATACTCGCTGAAAAGCCTCGAGCGACAGGCGAAGCTCGTGTGCGAACGATGCCCCGTGATCGCACGCTGCCTGCAACACGCGCTCGACTCCGACGAAAAGCACGGAGTCTGGGGAGGATCGACCGCACACGAGCGTTCTGCGATGGTCCGCGTCACCCCTGACGAGCGGCGTTCGCGACAATGACATCACGAAGGTACTGCGCCAAGCCGTCGGCGATGTCGTTGTAGTGCTTGGCGAATCGCTCGTCCGCGATGTACATCTCCGCCAGGTTCACCTGCATCTCGTAGCCGCAGTCGTAGTACCGCTCGATCGACGCCCGGTGACGCTCGGCCAGTTGCCCGGCCTCGGTGGACTCCGGCGACACACCCCGCTGCATCGCGGCAGCGAGATCCGCTTCCAGTAGATCCGTCTCCTCTTTGACGGCCTTCCAATCGTCCTTGGTGAACGACGCCGTCCGCTGCTGCGACTGCTTCCACTCGTCGGTCTCGCCCCAGCGTTGCTCGGCTTCCTCGGCGTACTCCTCGCCAGGCCAGTTGTCGCCGAAGATCTCTCGCTGCTCCTCGGGAGTCAGTTGCATACCCATCTTTTTCGCCTCCATCATCTTGTCCACGGCCGCAGCCATTGCGTGCAAGTGATCGATCCGCTCGTTCAGTAGGTCGCGCTGTCGGCGTAGATGCGCCATGGCATCGACCGTAGGATCGTCGAGCAACGCCGCGATGGCGTCGAGCGGGAACCCGAGTTCGCGGTAGGTCAGAACCTGGTGCAGCCGTTCGACATCGGCGGACGAGTACGTCCGATAGCCCTTCGGCGTTCTGCCCGACGGCACCACCAACGCGATCTCGTCGTAATGATGCAGCGTTCGGACACTGACACCCACCAACTTCGAGACTGCCCCGACCTGCAAGCCGGCCGAACCGTTCGCGGAAGAATCACTCACGAAAGACACTGTGCCGCCTCCCGTGACGTGAGGGTCAAGCTACGAGCCTCGCGGGTCGTTCCGCAGGGGCAACTCCTAGCGGATGACGCGCTCGCACCCGGAGGTCGATTCTCCGGCGAGCCGCTGCCCGAGCCAGTCGTACGCTCCGGGACGGCCGTTGGTCTGCGCCAGAGAATGATCCCCTGGAATCTCTTCGAGCCGGACCGACGCCCCCGCTGCGCACCACTGGTCCTGCACCGCCTCGGCACCCTCCTTGGGAATGAGGAAGTCCTGCAGTCCCTGGTAGATGTAGATCGGTGCGTCGGGCTTGCGCTGGCCCATGCGGTTCTCTTCGACGATCGCCTTGGTGATCGGATGCTCGAACACGTCGGGGACGTTGGAGAGGTTTCGCTGGTCCAGCAGCAGCAGTCCCGTGTAGGACAACACGTCCACGCATTGATCCTTCTGCGCCAGAGCCAGTCGCTTGCCGTTGTCGTTGGCGAGCTGCCGCATCTCCGGGTACTCGCGGGACAGGCCGATCGTCGCCGCAGTGAACAGACCCGATCCGATCTGGCCGTTCAGTGACGTCTGCAGAATCTTGTAGTCGGTCGGCGGGCCACCGAACGCGACGCCGGCAATGTTCAACTCCGGCGCGTATTCCGGAGCCAACTGCGCGGCCCAACCCGAGGCGATGGCACCGCCGGAGTAACCGGTGATGCCGATCGGAGCGTCCGCAGCCACCCCCGCGCTCTGCGATGCGCGCACGCCGTCGAGCACGGTGTGCCCTGAAACGAGACCGGCCGAATAGGCCTGTCGAGGACCCTGATAGTCGGTGACGACCACCGTGTAGCCGCGACCGAGCAGAATTCGAACCTGATCGATCTCCTTGTTGTTGCCCCGCGGCAGTGTGTACGACGGCGCGCACTGATTACCGAGCGAGTCCGTTGCCTCGTTGTATGCGACGACGGGACGATCTCCGGCTCCTGACCACGGCGCGGTGGGCGTCAGGACCGTCGTCGCCGCCGCGATGGGGCGGTTCTTGGAATCGGTCGAACGGAAGAGCAACTGAACGGACGACGCCTCGGTCGTCACCGCGACGTCTCGACGGTTGAGCACCGTGCCCGGCTGCAGGTTCTCGTACCCGGCCGGGGGATCGAACCACGCATCGCCCAGGGGGGTGGGCAGGTACGCAGCGGGGTCCGAAGGGGGAGCGATGAAGTCCTGAACAGGATCGGCTTGAGCCGGGCCTGCCAACGACAGCATCAATGCTGCGGCTCCGGCCAGAACGAGTGCCTTGCGCATGTGATTCCCACCCTGTAGCTCCGTACGCCCCGACGTCCGGTAGACCAGTGACCATCGTGCCATACGGTGGCGCAATTTCGGGTCTGTGAACTGAGCCAGCAAGCAGGTAGGTTGTCTGTTACTCCGAACACTACTCACCAGTAGGGACCCGTCCATGCCAGCACCGTCAGCTGCGACCTTCACCCGGCTCGCCGATCTCATCGCCATCCCCGACGCCGAATCGCGGCCGACGAAGACCATCACCGAGGTGTTCACCGGCAAGGAACTGGCGACCATCCCGGTCGGTACCGCCGCCGATGCGACCGCCGCGATCGCGCGCGTCCGCGCAGCTCAGGCTGCCTGGGTCAAGCGGCCCGTGTCCGAGCGCGCCGAAATCTTCCACCGCTACCGCGACCTGGTGCTCGCCCACCGCGACGAGCTGATGGACATGGCGCAGGCCGAGACCGGCAAGTCCCGCGCCGCCGCTCTCGAAGAGGTTCTCGACATCTCGATGACCGCGCGGCACTACGCGCGCACCGCCGCGAAGCTGCTGGCTCCGAAGAAGGTCACCGGCATGCTGCCCGTGCTGACCAAGACCAGGGTCCGCTACCAGCCGAAGGGCGTCGTCGGAATCATCGCCCCATGGAACTACCCGATGACCCTCGCAGTGTCCGACGCCATCCCGGCACTGCTGGCAGGCAACGGCGTCGTGCTCAAGCCCGACAGTCAGACGCCGTACTGCGCGCTCGCCTGCGTCGAACTGCTCTACAAGGCCGGTCTGCCCCGTGACCTGTTCGCCGTCGTTCCCGGCCCGGGTTCGGTGGTGGGAACCGCCATCGTCGAGAACACCGAGTACGTCATGTTCACTGGCTCCACCGCTACCGGCCAGCTCCTGGCCGAGCAGGCCGGGCGTCGACTCATCGGATTCTCCGCCGAGCTCGGCGGCAAGAACGCGATGATCGTGGCCAAGGGTGCCAACCTCCGGGAAGTGTCCGACGCGGCCGTGCGGGCCTGCTTCTCCAACTCCGGCCAGCTCTGCATCTCCATCGAACGTATCTACGTCGAGAAGTCGATCGCCGCGGAGTTCACCGAGAAGTTCGGTCAGCGGGTACGCAACATGAGCCTCGGAGCCGACTACGAATTCGGCATCGAGATGGGCAGCCTCATCTCCGAGGATCAGATCAAGACCGTCTCGGCCCACGTCGACGACGCCAAGGTCAAGGGCGCGACCGTCGTCGCCGGAGGCAATGCGCGCCCCGACATCGGCCCGCTGTTCTACGAGCCGACGCTGTTGACGAACGTCACCGAGGACATGGAATGCGCGGCAACCGAGACCTTCGGGCCGCTCGTGTCGATCTATCCCGTCGCCGACGTCGACGAGGCCATCGAGAAGGCCAACGACACCGAGTACGGACTCAACGCCAGCGTGTGGGCCAAGACCAAGGCCCAGGGCGAAGCCATTGCGGCACGGCTGCATTCGGGCACCGTGAACGTCGACGAGGGCTACGCACCGACGTGGGGCACCACCGGTGCTCCGATGGGCGGCATGGGCGTATCCGGTGTCGGACGCAGGCACGGTACCGAGGGCCTGCTCAAGTACACCGAGTCGCAGACCATCGCGACGACGCGTCTGCTCAATCTCGGTGGACCGCGCGGACTTCCGCCGAAGCTGTGGGCGAAGATCATGCCGCCCTTCGTCAAGGCGCTGAAGTACATCCCGGGTCGGTAGAACCGGGCCCGGCGACGTCGGGCGACGAGGGACGGTCTAGGTCGTACGCAGGACCGAGATGCTCAGGGCCCTGGTGAAGATCGAGTCGGTGCCGACTCGATCGAACATCGGCCACGACTGCCGATCGATTCCCTCGTCGTCGAACGTCGCCACGGGGATGTCCCACACTGTGGATCCGGTTCCGACGTCGATCCCGCGCAGCACTTCCGGTCCGAACAGAGTGGCGACGTCACCGTCGAGCGCACCGACCTCCGCGAAACCTCCTGATTCGCGACTCCACAGCGTGTTCCCGGTGTCGAGGTCGATTGCGGATTCGGTGGCTGTGTCGTTGTTGCGCAGTAGCGCCACCGAACCCGTGACGGCGTATGCCAGTCCGTTGGTGGACAGGAACGCAGCGGCGGGTCCGGTGATCTCCGGCGCAACAGCCCAGACCAGACTCTCGTCGGTCCACACGGGATCCGGATTCGGCGGCCGATAGCCGCCCGTCCCGAGCAGCAACGGGCTCTGCTCGGCGGGTGCGTCGAACGTCGGCCGCTGCAGGGTCACGGAATCCGTTGCAGCGAGCACGGATCCGTCGGCGTCGACGATCTCCGAACCTGTGACCACGGTGGGATCCGAGCAGTCCGTCCGCACCACCCGCACGTTGCCGTCGCTCGAGGCGGTGCCCGAGCGAGCGCAGTTCGGAGCTGTTCTGGACCACCGGTTCTCCCCGGTGGCGAGGTCGAAGGCGAACACTCCTCGGCCGTCGTCGAACAGCCCGATTCCGTTCTCGGTGTGCAGCGTCGAGGCGAACTGTGTGTTGAGTGAGGACGTGGAATCGAACTGCACCGACCAGTCCGCGTCCACGTCGTCCGCAGTGCCGCGAGACACCGTCGGCCGGACGCCCTCGCGGACCGCCCGAGAGGTGTACACGTGGCCGTCCGTGGTGGTCAGACCGGTGATCGGAAACGCTACGTCCCGAGTACTCGATTCCCCGGATTCAGCGTCGACGGTGAGGATTTCGGATGTCGTGCCTGCGGAGCCGCGGTAGCAGACGACCTGCCCGTCGACCAACTCCTCACCGCAGCCGACGACGTTCTCCGCGGGGGTACGCCACCGCACCGCACCGTCGGCGATGTGCAATCCCACCAGGGTGGCGTCGACGAACTCTCTGCCGTCGAGGCGGCCGACGAGCGTGACGACCGTCGAGCCGTCGGAGATGGAACCGGATTCCGTCGAATCGGTGTCGCTGCCCTGAACGGGATCACGAAACTGACCGCCTTCGACACCCACATCCGAGGGAGTGAGAGTCCAGCCCAGAGTCGGAGCAGGTCCTGTTGCACCGTCGATGGGAGTGCCGGCCGTCGACGCTCGTTCCTCGGTTCCGCACGACGCGCAGGCAAGCGCTGCTACCAGGACCGCGGCGGCGGAGACCCGGAGACGACGTGTCATGAAAGATCCTCCCGCCTGTGCAGAACCGAAAGATGGTGGACGGTTCGGTCTTGGAGCATAGAGAACGAAAAATCCCCGCACTCCCGGTGGGGGTGCGGGGAACTTTCGTCGACGCGCGAGCCTAGTTGACGCTGTGTCCGTTCAGTCCGGCGTGTGCGTAGTGATTGCGACTGTCGGGAATGTGGTTGTCTCCCAACACCCGAGCAATCTGCTGCTCACTGAGTCCGAGGCGACGAAGCCGCTCGCAGACCGCATCGAAATCGAGCATTCTCGCGTCGAGTTCCTGCTGCAGTGCAATCACTTCGGCGCGGATGGTCTCGGCCTCGTCCAGTGCCGCCAGCGTGTCCTTCGGCTCGGGTAGCAGCAGGGCGAGCAGCCGGTCACGTGCGTCGGTGCTCAGCCCCTCGAAGGGGCGCTGCCCCGGCTGCGCCTCGTGACGACCCTCGGCGCGGCCGCCCTCGAAGCGACGGTCGGTGTCGTACTCGGCGGAGACGTAATCCTGGGTGGCACCGAAGGAGGGAATCTCGGCGAGCTGGTCCTGCGGCTCATCCTTGGGTCCCTGGGCAGGGGTCGACGCGATGTCGATCGTCTGGCGCAGTGGGCGATTGGGAATGAAGACGACCGCGATCAGCGTGACGATCGCGACGAACCCGGCGATCATGAAGATGCGACCGGTCGCATCACCGTACGCGGTGCGGATGACTTCGAGGACCGGAGCAGGCAGTGAGGTGAGATCGAGCGATCCACCGCCGCCCGACGAGCTGTCGACGCCGAGCTGGGCCAGGCCGGCTGCGGACTTGTCGGCCACCCGGGTCGCCAGCAGGGAACCGAGAACCGAGACGCCGATCGCGCCGCCGAAGGTGCGGAAGAACGCAACCGTCGACGATGCCGCACCGACGTTCTGCACACTGACCGTGTTCTGCACTGCGAGAACGAGATTCTGCATCAGCATGCCTGTACCGAGGCCGACGATCGTGATGAAGATGCCGACCGTGACCAGGCTGGTGGCGTGATCGATGGTGCCCAGGAGCAGGAATCCGATCACCAGCAGGATGGATCCGGTGACGATGAACGGCTTCCACTTTCCGAACTTGGTGATGAGCTGACCCGAACCGACGGAGGCCACGAGCATGCCGAACACCAGTGGGATGGAGAGCAATCCGGCTTCGGTCGGGGTGTAGCCGCGAGCGGTCTGGAAGTACTGGCCGAGGAAGGTGGTGGCTCCGAAGAGGCCGACACCGACGGCGATGGAGGCGATGATGGCCAGGCCGGTCGTGCGCTCGGTGACGATCTTGAGCGGGATGATCGGCGACTTGTGCCGAGCCTCGACGACGACCGTCAGGATCAGCAGCAGAACTCCGCCGCCCACCAGGTAGGCAGTCTCACGGGAGATCCAGGCGTAGTAGTCCGCCTTGCCTGCGAACGAGACCCAGACGAGGAGAACGGAAACGCCTGCGGTGAGCAGGAGTGCGCCGAGCCAGTCGATGGAGACGTTGTCCTTGCGAACGGTCTTGATGTGCAGGGTCTTCTGCAGCAGTCCGAGGGCGATGACAGCAAGCGGCACGCAGACGAAGAAGCACCAACGCCAGCCGAGGGGGCTGTCGACGATGACGCCGCCCAGGATCGGGCCACCGGACATCGACACGGCCATGACCGCTCCGGTGTAGCCGGAGTAGCGGCCGCGATCACGCGGCGAGACGATGGTGCCGATGATGGCGATGACGAGTGCCGTCAGACCACCCATGCCGATGCCCTGGACGACGCGGGCAGCCAGCAGTACCGGCACGTTGTGTGCGAAGCCGGCGATCAGGGAGCCCGCGACGAAGATGACGATCGCGCTCTGGACCAGCACCTTCTTGTTGAACAGGTCGGCGAGCTTGCCCCAGATGGGAGTGGAGGCGGCGTTGGCCAGCAGGGCTGTGGTGATGACCCAGGCGTACGCGGTCTGCGAACCCTTCAGATCACCGATGATGGTGGGCAGCGCCGTCGAGACGATCGTGGTGCTCAGCAGCGCGGTGAACAGCGCAGCCAGCAGGCCGGTGAGTGCCTCGAGGATCTGGCGGTGCGACATCGCGTCGGGATCGACGACTGCCTGATTGGGCGGAGTTTCCGCAGATGTAGTCATGTTCTATCTCGCAATCGATTCAATGCGGACCACGTCCTGGTGATGGGCGTGGGCGTCTTCGTTGAAGGTGTCGTTCAGTTTGCGGATCGAGTCGAGTGCATCGAGTGCCTCGGACTCGCTCCAGCCGCTCAGCATCTCTGCCAGGCGACGTGCGCGTCTGTCCCAAATTTGTTTCAGTCGAACCTGGCCGACGTCCGACACACAGACCCGGGACGCCCTTCGGTCGTCCGGATCGGGATGCCGATCGATGTAGCCGAGGTCGACGAGGTCCGCGATCTGCCGGCTGAGGGCGGACTGGCTGACGCAGAGCCTGCTGGCCAGGTCGGTCTGTCTGCATTCGCCCTCGGTCGCCAGGATGGCCAACACTCCGGTCAGGGCCTGCGGCAGGGGTGAATCCTCGACTCCGGTGGCCACGGCCCGCTTCAGCGTGCGCCCGAAGAGGAAGACCTCTTCGACCAGCGACTCCGCTGTAGTGGATCGAACTGCCATGAGTGCTCCAACGATGAGTTCCATTTACTTGCTGTCTGCAACCATATATATACATACATGCGCTAAGCAAACATTATTCCTGTCTGGTGGGTCACAGGGTTGGAGCCGGATTGCGGATCGGCTCCTCGGATATGGATCCCGGCCTCCGATCGCAGTCGGAAATCCGAAACTGGGGAGCCGATCCGCGGTCGGGGGTGGGCGATACAGTCCGGGCATGGACGTTGTGCGCGCGATGCCATTGCTCACGGTCACCGATCTCGATGCGGCGCTGGACAGGTACGTCCAGGTCACCGGCATGGAGGTGGTGATGAATCACGGGTGGATCGCCACGCTCGCGCCGTCGGGTGACAGTGCGGCGCAGCTGAGCCTGATCACCATCGATCCCACCGGACCGGTCAACCCGTCGGCGTCGATCGAAGTGGACGACGTGGACGCGGCGTACCGGGCAGCGATGGACGCCGAACTCGAGATCGTCTACGAGATCACCAACGAGGAGTGGGGCGTACGCCGATTCTTCTTTCGCGACTCCGACGGCAACGTGGTGAACGTGCTCTCGCACATGTGAGATCAGGCGGGGTACAACAACTCTCCGCGCCGGATACCGCGCAGAGTGCGGGTGGCCACGGTGAACCAGGCGGCGAGCAGCAAGAGGTACAGGGCAACGGCCAGAGCCTGCACCGCACCGAAATTCAGCGCTTGTCCCAGGGCACTCGCCCCGGTGACGCACGTGCCGACGGGGAAGGTGAACGACCACCACGTCAGCGAGAACCCCAGGTTCCTGCGCGCCGCGTGAACGGTGAGAGCCGTCGCGAGCGCGAACATCAGCACACCGAAGCCGCCCATGATCAGCCCGTAGCCGATGCCGAAGACGTGCAATCCGACGGCGATCGACGACTGTGCACCGGTGAACACCATCGATGCGTCGGTGCCGAGCAGGTTCGCCGCCGTGATCGACTGACCGATCAACCCCAGCGAGATCCACACAGTGGGAGCCGCGTCGACGGGCGGTAGACCGCCGTGCAGCAGCCGCCCGTAGATCAGAGTCAGCGTGATCATCCCGACGATCAGCGACAGTCCGAACATTGCGTAGCACGCGCACAGCAGCGCCAGCCGCCACTGGCCTTCGGGTAGGTGCGGAAGCAGCAACGCCCCGGTCGACGCGGAGACCATCGGCGGAACGACGGGCATCAGCCATGCGGGTAGGGCTGTGACCTGCTCTCGGTGAACGGACGTGATCATGCGATAGGGAACCACGACGCTGGTGAGCAGACCGGCGATCGTTCCGGCGATCCACAGACCGGCGAACAGCGCGGTCGCCGCGGTGGATCCGAGCAGGTCCACTCCGAGGAGGCCTGCTCCCGCGCCGACGGTGAGCAGTGCCATCGGCGGAGCGCCGTAGAACTGCACCATCACCGGGTGCCGGGCATAGGTGACAGCTCGGTCGCGGTGCCCGATCCAGTGCATCGCGAAGGCCGCACCGATCACGATGAGCGCCGTAGCTGCGCAGACCCAGACTGCGACCGCGAACACGTGCAGAGCCGCGGACTGCACCGGCAACGTCGCGGCCGCGGTGGCCACGATGCCGGTCCCCATCACCGCGGCGAACCAGTTGGGGGTGATGTGCTCGAAGGGCTGGCGGCGCACCACGCGGGTAGGAGCTGTCACGGTCATGTCTTCAGCCTGCGGGGTGCCGTGCCGGCTCGGTAGGCACCGGTTCAACACTCAGTCATAACCCAGGGCTATGGCTGCGCCTTCGCAGCCACGGTGAGCAACTCGGCGGCGGGTCCACTCGGCGCGCGGCCGGACGGCCAGATCGCCCGCAGTTCACGATGCAGTGTCAGTCCTGGAATCGGTACGCGGACCAGGGTCCCGGCCGCCAGCTCGGGAGCGACGGCCAGTGAGCTCAGCACGGCTCCGCCGATTCCCGCTCCGACCGCGGACTTGATCGCCGTCGTCGAGGAGACCTCGAGGAGCGGCGAGGCCGGTTGCCCGAGACCCGCTGCTGCCGAGGCGCTTTCGTAGGCCGAGCGCGTCCCAGACCCGGCCTCCCGCGTCACCAGGGCGGTGCCGACGATCTCGGCGGCCGACGGCGCAGTGACGGCCCAGGGGTGGTCCGGTGCCACCACGAGCACCAGTTCGTCGGTGGCAACGGTCCGGTGATCCAGAGCCGTAGGGACACTGGGGCTTTCGATGAAACCGACGTCGGCATTGCCTGCGAGCACCTTCTCGGCGACCACTGTCGAGTTACCCGAGCTCAGCGTCGGCACGATGTGCGGGACAAGCGTGTGCAGCGTGACCAGCCAGCGCGGCAGAAGATACTCTGCGACAGTCTGACTCGCGGCGATCTGCACGTGGCCGATGCGTTCGGCATGCAGTGCGGCGATCGCCGTCGCCAAGTCCTCTGCCGACCGGACGACCGGCGCGGCCCAACTGGCGACGAGCTCGCCGAACTCGGTCAGCACGGTCCCGCGTGCGCCCCGTTTCAGTAGCGGCGCGCCGACACGGCGCTCCAGCGCGCGGATGCGGGCACTGGCCGCGGGCTGAGACATGCCGTGGGCTCTACCCGCTCGCCCGATGCTGCCGAGCTCGGCCACCGACAGCAGCAGATCGATGCTGGTGAGATCGGCGACGTGAGGGGGAAGCGGCACAGGGCGAGCCTACGGCGGCGCGAGTCAGTACTCGCTGAACAGGTCCAACTCGCCGTAGGGCTCGGTGGTGTCCGCGGACTCGATCGCATCTTCCGTGTCTTCGGGATCGTCAGGCTCACTGCGCTCGTGCAGCACCGAACCCACCAGGGCGGTGACGTCGATCGCGGCGGGATCGGGGATGGGATGTCCCTCGACGAAGGCGAGCCGTTCGGCCGACAGGTAGGCCAGGCGCACGGCCTGGACCACCAAGACGCGTCGTAGACCCTCGGAGACCTCGCCACGTTCGCGAGTGACCGCTGCCAATCGCGAGATGGTTTCGGCACGGCGCGCGATACGGATGTCGGGGTGGCCGCGCTCGCGGCGGGTCTGCTCGGAGATCAGCGACCGACGCAGCGACGCGGGGAGTGCGATGGGCTCCGAGACCGGTGGGATCTTCTCGTTCAGGATCGCCTTGTGTCGAGACTTGTCGATGGCCTCGAGGTACGCCGTGTACTCGTGAGCGTTCAGATCACGCTCGGCTGCGCGGAATCGTTCTGCTCCGTCGGACTTCTTGAGATCCTCGTACTGCCACAGCGGCCAGATCTCGATTTCCGCGACCTCGAAGACGTCGAGTACCCGCATCGCGACGGCGTCGGTGCGCTGGTTGGTCAGGTGACGCTGCACCCGAACGCTGAGCTTTTCCTTGGTCTGCCCCACGTAGATCGGCTCGCCGTCGTAATCGTAGAACGCATACACGCCCCACTTGGCCGCCGACCACACCCGGCCCTGATCGTCCCTCTCGCTCAGCACTTCTCGCAGGGCCGCGCGAAAGGACTGCACATCGTCCGCGGGAAGAGTGCTCTTGCGCGGCGCGACGGCAGACGACCGCAGCGAGGACTTACCGTGACTGGACATGCGCCGCAGCTGTATTCGATGCATGCATCGTTCCGCTGACCAGTGGCATCAGGTAGTGCTCCGCGAGCCACGTGACCACGGGAACGCACACCGCATCACCGAAACCGAAGAGCGCCTGGTTGTTTCGTAGACCGTCGAGTGTGTACTCGCCGGCACCCATCAGGCGAGCGTATTCGAGCGGCGTCATCCAACGCACCTGCAACCGGCCGTTGCCCATCTTCACCACCGCCTGCTTCGACGAACCGCCGCGGGCGGTACGAAGGCAGCCGGAGATGTCGTCGGGCCGGGCCTCCCAGACCGCGACGCCGTTGCGGGTGCGACGGTAGGCGGTGCGGTAGCTGACCTTGCGGGACTTCTTCAGAATCTCGATGCGCTGCAACTGAATCGGCGACAACGACTGCACGAACGCCGCGGTACGGGCTGTGTCCCACCACCGATCGTCTCGGTAGTCCATGCGCTCGACCACATCGCCGAGGCCGCTGGTCAACGGAATCGGCGGACTCGGCAACGGAGCCCGGTGGGTCAGCAACGTCGAATCGCCGTACACCGCCTGCAACCAATCCGGCCGCAGCTCACTGTTGGGATCGCGGGCATCCTCAGGGGGATTCTGCGCGCCGATCAGGAACAGGCGTGGACGCGACTGCGGAACGAAGCGTCGAGCATCGATGGTGAGCACATCGACCGAGTAGCCGAGCTCGTTGAGTTCTCGCACCGCTGCGGCCAGATCGTCGCCGCCGTGACTGGTGGCCAGCCCGACGACGTTCTCGAGCGCCACCACCTTCGGCCGAGCGGCACCGAGCTCACTCAACACCCGCGTGAAATGCCGGAACGTCGAGGAGTTCTTGCCCGCCAGACCGGCGCGGCCCCCGGCCAACGACAGGTCGGTGCACGGAAACGACGCCCACGCCAACGACAAATCGTCGGGCAGGTCGTCTCCCCGGGTGTGGGCAACATCGCCGAGTTGAAAATGGCCTGCATCGTCACCGAAGTGCTGGCGATACATGTGGTGCTTGTCGCGCTCGATGTCGTTGGCCCACGAGACCTCGAAACCGGCCTGCTCCAAGCCCATTCGCACCAAGCCGATACCGGCGAAGAACTCTGCGACAGTGTGGATGCGGCCGAGCGCAGGTGCCGAGGATCCACCCGGCACCACAGTCAACTTCGGCATGCACTCAGGCTAGTACAGCGCACCGACACGGTTGTGCCTACCGCCGGCTCACGCGGTGGTCGCCAGCGCCGCGGCCAAGCCGAACGCCACCACCAGCAGGCAGACGTGTGCGGCCGCTCGTCCCACCGAGTGCTCCACCGTGGATCGGTGTGCTGCGACGGTCGGCAACCACGTCCCACGGATCCGGTGAGCCAACGCGACCAGGATCACCGTGGCGAGAACCTTCGCGAGAACGATTCGGCCGTAACCGGTCTCGACCACGGCGCCGAGGCTGTCGAGCTTCAGAATCGCGTCCAGCACCCCGGTGGTGGCCACCCCGACGACGCACCAGAACGCGACCCGCGAATAGACCGGCAACAGAGTCGCCCACGCCGATTTGCTCCGTAGACTCAGCGCCATCGCACCCAGTACACCGAGCCACACCGACGCGCACAGCACATGCACGGCAACGGCGAAGGAGCCGAACGCGAACTGCGACATGTGACCGGTGATCGGCCGCGCCACCAGGGCGAGGGACGCCAGCACGATCACCGGAGTCGGAGACCAGCTCGCCCGCGACCGATACCCGGCCACCCCGACGGCGCACAGAGCGAGCGCGAGGATCACCGTCGCCGAACCCAGACGGCCCACCGAGATCGAGGTGGCGAACGTGGTGAAAGCGCTCGGCGACAACGTCAGTGGCGTACGCCCGGCCGAATCGGCTGCCGCAGCGGCCAGCAGAACGAACTCGGCCACCGCCCACAGCCCCGACAGATAGCCGATCGCGCGCCACATCACCAGCGGGTCGACGGCGGGGCGTCGGGACTCGGAACTGGCGTCCAGGACAGCGAGAACTCCGAACCCCAACACCACCGAGCCCGACGCCACCGCGATCACCCGTAGCCACGACGACCCACCGGGAAAGGTGGGGTACGCCAGCGCGAATGCCGCCGCGACCCCCAGCAACGCCGCAGCTGCGGCGGCGAGCACCAACCGAACGCTTCTCTCGCCCACCGCAGCCACGTCGGTACTACTTCTGGGTCTTCGGCTTGCGCAGGGCGAACCCCAACGCGCCCGCGAAGGCCAGAACCGCGACCACGATCAACACGATGTGTCCGTAGCCGCCGAGGAATCCGCCATCCGACTCCTCCGAGGTGCCCGACGCGTCGGCCGGTGCCCCGGGAGTACCGGAACCTTCCTGCGTCAGCGTGAACGTCGCCGTGCCGCTCACGGGATGACCGTCGGCCGAGGTGATGCGGTACGCGAGGGTGTACTCGCCGATCGGTCCCAATTCACCGACGTCGACGACGACGCTCTGGCCCTCGATGCGTGCGTCGCCCTTCGACCAGATGTTGCCGTCGGGCCCGACGACGTTGAGCGTGGCGAACTGCGACTGCGGCACCTCGTTGAACGACACCGACGCCGTCGCCGGAGACGAGTCGAGGGAGGAGCCGTCGGCCGGGCTGTACCCGGTGACCTGCGAATGCGCCGATGCGATCGGTGCGGCGATCAACAGCACCAGCAGTGCTGCGGCCGAGACGAGCAGTGCCTTCGTGGAAACTACGAGCGATCTCACGAGCGCCGCGCCCTGATCGTCGCGCCGATGCCCAGACCTGCGCCGACGGCTCCGAGTACCAGTCCGACGCCGGCGAGCCAGCGAGCGGTGTTGTCGGAGGACGACGACTCCGCCGATGCCTCGGCTGTTGCGGTGGTCTCGGTGTGGGCGCTGCCGTGCGCATCACCGCCGGCCGCGGCCAGAGTCAGGGTGGGAGCGGGCAATTCGGGCTCGCTACCGTCCTCGGTCATCGGCTCGTTCCAGTTCACGACCTCACCGTCGGTGTAGGTCTGGGTGGCCGGGAACGAGACGGTCTCCTGCTCGGGCAGCGGTCCCGCGGAGAGCAGGAACTGCTGGAACTGGCCCGGGCCGACCTCGGAACCGGGGTTCGCCGTCCACGTCACCGACACGGCCAGATCGGCCGAGTCCTTCTCGACGGTGGACGTCCAGCCCGGGATGGGCTGCGTACGAGCAGAATTCAAGCCAGGCAGGGTCACCTTGACCGAACTGGTCGAGGCAGTATCGGACTCGGTGGGAACGCGGAACGTCAGCACCGAGTAGCCGCCCTGCGCGGCGTCGGGTGCCGAGACGACGACGTGTGCGGACGCTGCGCCTGCGCCGATCAGCAACGCGCCGACGGTGGCTCCTGAGACGAACAGGGCACGGGAAAGAGAGCTCTTCATGGATTGGGTCATTTCTGTGCAGAGATGTGCGGGAAAAGGAATGTCGGTCAGTAGATCGACACCGGGGGCCCGCGACGAGAGATGACCCAGTCGAGCGCAGTGCCGTCCACCGACGGAACCGCGACGGACATGGAGACGCGACCGACGGCGGAACCGTCGGGCAGGGGAGTGAGGAGGGCGAGAACCGCTCGGACGATGGAGGTGATCGGGCCGTAGAGGCGCTCGGCTGCGGCGATCGTGAATCCGGTGACGACCGAGGCGACCGCGTGGAAGGCGATCATGGCTGTGCTGGGAAGCAGGGAGTGTGCGTGCATCTGAGCTGCGCTGCCGAGGCTCAGCGCGATGTGGGCGACGAGTTGGCCGGTCAGCAGAGCCGGGAGCAGCAGAACGGTCGAACGCCTGGGCAGGGCTGTCATGGCACCGACACCGATGCCGACGACGATCAGCAGGGCCAGGGCAGAACCGTCGGGCCAGTCGCCGCCGGCCATGCCGTGTGCGGCCACCGCGAGCGCCGCGGTGACGATACCGACAGCTCCGCCGCGAAGCGGGGCGGCTGAGCTGTCGGTCATCGGTTCGTTCAGGGGTCAGCGCACGCCGAGACGGGCGAGCAGATCGGCCTCGATGCCGTCGAGCTCTGCGGAGATAGCGGCGTGTGCGGTCTTGCGGCGAGCGGGCGGCATCTGCTCGGATGCGCGGACAGCGGTGGTCAGATCGTCGAGACGCTCGCTGATCGCGGCACCGAAGCTCTTGGTCTCGGGATCGGAGTGGCGCGCACCGATGGTGCCGAGCGACTTCTCGGCACCGGCGATCCGTGCGCTGAGCTTGCCGCCGTGGCCGGTGTACTCGCTGAGCTGATCGGGTGCGACACCGAGCTGCTGCGCCTTGCGGCTGTCGAGCTGCGCACGAACGACGGTCGCACCGCGGTAGAGGATGGGGGCCAACACCGGAATCAGCAGCCGGGCAATACCGAGATACTTGCGGATCTGAGCCACGCTCAGTGTTCCCTGCATCGCAGCTTTCTGCTGAGCCTTGAGGGCAGAGACCTGCGCCTTCTCGACGTTCTTCTGCGACTTGGCCTCCACCGCGCTGAGCTTGCGCTGTGCCTTGGCGATCGCCTTCAACTGCTTGCGCTCGTTCTTCGCGCCCAGCTTCGCTTCGAGTGTTGCCTTGTGCTTGAGAGCTTTGGCCTCTGCCTTGCGAGTGGCACGACCCTTACGCTTGCGGAACAAACCCATCGACAAGGCTCCTGACATGTGCTGCTGGGCGGGAAAAGTGCGTTCCACACACCTTATCGGGCGGTGGTGTTCGCAGGCTGACGGGCGGTGATCTGCACCGGCTGTCGGAGGGCTGACCTAATGTCTTGAAGTGTGAACGGTCGACGAGCTCCTGCACCCGTGCTGCTCGATGCCGGATCGTTGACGCGGTGCAGGCACCGGCTCTATCTCGACACCGCGTACGGAACGTTGCTGCGCGGTGAACCCGAGAACCCAGGGGTGCGGCAGCGTCGCGAAGCAGCTCAGGCCCACCGGGAGAACATCCGCGCGCAGCTGGCCGTGGACGATCCGATGCTGTGGACCGAGATCGACGAGCCCACCGCCCGAGACGCTGCCGACGCCACCGTCGCCGCTTGTCGGGACGGAGTGGAACGCATCTGGAACGCGGTACTGCCCCTCGAACGCGACACCGGTCGACGCGGGCGCAGCGAACTGCTCGTCCGCGACGCGTCCGGCGGCTACATCCCGGTGATCGTGGTCAACCACAAGGTCACCGACCCCGGCCGCGGCGCGCGCACCACCCCGCTCGATCGATGGTCTCCGGCGATCGACGAGACCCGCAAGGTGCGCAGCCAACTCCGCGACCAGCTCCGGCTCGCTCACCTGTATCGCATGCTGGCGCACGAGGGCCTGGCCACGGCCACGCCCGTCGGCGGCGCGGTGGGCTACAAGGGCGAATGCATGCTGGTGCACGATCTCACCTCGGTCCTCGACGAATACGACACCCGCTTCGCAGACCGGCTCTCGGTTGCGCAGGGCACCGCGTTCACCGTTCCCTCCCAGGTCAGTGAGTGCCGATCCTGTTCGTGGTGGTTCGACTGCAAGCCGCAACTCGAGGCCGTTCGTGACGTTTCGCTGGTGGCCTCCGGTTCCCGCGCCGATGTGCTGCGCAGCGCGGGCGTGCGCACCATCGACGAGTTGGCGCAGTGGACCGGCCCGGCACCGGAGGAGTGGCCTTTCGGAAACTTCGACGACGCCGTGTCCGCGGCACTGGCCTGGCGAGCCGACGTGCCGTTGCTGCGGCGCTCGGAGACCGTGACGGTGCGCCGCGCCGACGTCGAGGTGGACGTGGACATGGAGAGCTATCAGGAACACGGCGCGTACCTGTGGGGCACGCTGCTCACCGAAGCGGGTGGCCCGCCGCCGACCTATCGCGGCTTCGTCACCTGGGATCCGCTGCCGACCGTGGACGAGGGCCGCTCGTTCGCGGTGTTCTGGAACTGGTTGATGGACACCAGGGCCGATGCGGCCGCGCGCGGCAAAACCTTTGCCGCGTACTGCTATTCACGGCAGGCGGAGGACAAGTGGTTGCTCGATTCGGCCCGCCGCTTCGCCGACGTTCCCGGGGTGCCGACCGAGGCGCAGATCCGCGAGTTCATCGACAGTGAGCAGTGGGTCGATATCTACCAGGCCGTGAGCGATCAGTTCATCTGCCCGAACGGCAAGGGACTGAAGAAGATTGCGCCGGTCGCAGGATTCGCGTGGCGTGACGACGAGGCCGGCGGCGAGGCGTCGATGGGCTGGTATCGGGAAGCCGTCGGATACGACGACGAGCCCGACCACACGCAGCGCGAGCGACTGCTCGTCTACAACGAGGACGACGTTCTGGCCACGAAAGTGTTGCGCGAGTGGATGTCCGACCGTGCGGAGAAGGAGATCCCGACGGTGGCGGACCTGCGCGCTCGCGCGTGACCCCGCGTCGATCGGCGGGGCCACGCGGAGTGGGCAGTGGTCAGCGCGGAGCCATACGGATCGCACCGTCCATGCGGATGGTCTCACCGTTGAGGTAGTCGTGCTCGGCGATCATCTGCACCAGCTGCGCGTACTCGGTGGGCTGAGCCAGGCGCGACGGGAACGGTACCGACGCCTCGAGGCCCTGACGGTATTCCTCGGTGACGCCTGCCAGCATCGGGGTGTCGACGATGCCGGGCGCGATGGTGTTGACGCGGATGCCGACCTGCGCGAGGTCGCGGGCAGCGGTGATGGTCATCGCGTGTACGCCGCCCTTGGAGGCGGTGTAGGCGATCTGGCCGATCTGGCCCTCGAAGGCGGCGACCGATGCGGTGTTGATGACGACGCCGCGCTGGCCCGCATCGTCGACGGTCGACTGTGACTGCATCCGGTTCGCGGCCAGCCGCATCACGTTGAACGTGCCGAGCAGGTTGATGGTGATGACCGTGCGGAACAGCTCGAGATCGTGCGGTCCCTTCTTGGACAGGATGCGGCCCGCCCAGCCAACGCCTGCGCAGTTGACGACGATGCGCAGCGGCACACCGGATGCGACGATCGTGTCCAGGGCGGCCTCGACCTCGGCCTCGCTGGTGACGTCGGCGGGCAGCAGAGTCACCCCGGCCGGGACGCTGTCTCCGGCGCGCTCGATGGACTGCGGCAGATCGAGCCCGAACACGGTGACGCCTGCGGCGGCCAGACGAGCGGCCGTTGCGGCACCGAGGCCCGACGCTCCACCGGTGACAAGTGCTGCTGTTCCTGAAATCTCCACGTCGTACGATCCCCTTCGCTCACGGTGGCGGGCCGCGGCACAGGCAGCGACCTCGTAGTCGCTTGCACCATAACCGGCGGGACACCTCACCCACCTTCAGGCACCCTG
Source organism: Rhodococcus sp. 14-2496-1d (assembly GCF_002259365.1). Taxonomy (NCBI): domain Bacteria; kingdom Bacillati; phylum Actinomycetota; class Actinomycetes; order Mycobacteriales; family Nocardiaceae; genus Rhodococcus; species Rhodococcus sp. 14-2496-1d. The sequence continues at coordinate 151,635 of NZ_NPFV01000013.1, forward strand.
GATGGGACCTACTTGATCCCGCTGCGCGCGAATCCGGCGATGAAGTACTTCTGGAAGAACAGGAACAGCAGTGCCATCGGCACGACGTTGATCAGCGCGAACGCCATCGTGGCACCGTAGTCGCTGTTCGCCTGGCCCTGCAGGTACAGCAGGCCGATGGGCAAGGTGAACAACTCGTTCTCCCGCAGCGCGATCAGTGGCCACGCGAAATCGTTCCACGATTGCAGCAGGCTCATGAAGGTGAGGACAGCGATCAGCGGTCCCGACAGGGGCAGCACGACGCGCCGGAAGATCTGCCAATGCCCGGCACCGTCGAGACGCGCCGCCTCGAGCAGCTCACGCGGAATGCCGAGCATGAACTGGCGTGCGAGAAACAGCCCGAACGCCGACGCCGAACTCGGCAGGATCACCGCCCAGTACGTGCCGTACAGGCCGAGGCCGACGACGATGCGGAACAGTGCCACCATGATCACCTGCACGGGCAACACCAACGTGGCCAGCGCGATGAAGAACAGTGGCGTCGAGAACCGAAACCTCAAGTGCGCGAACGCATATCCCGCGAGCAGGCTCGTGACCACGGTGATGATCGTGACCACGACGGCGATGGCGATCGAGTTGCCGAGCCACGTCGCGACCGGGAACGAGTCGAACACGCGAGTGACGTTCTCCCACGTCACCTGGCGCGGCCACAGGCGCAGTTCGCCGCCGCCCAGCAACTCGCCGCGAGTCGAGAACGCCACGGCGAGCATCCAATACAGCGGAGCGACGGTGATCAGGCCGATGACGGCGATGACCACCGTGCGCAGTACCAGTGCCCGGCGAGCGGACGCGTTCCTCGGCCCACTCATTCGACCAGATCCTTCGTTCGGCTCGCGCGCCACTGTGCGGCGGCGAAGACGAGGGCGAACAGGAACAGCACCATGCCGATCGACGCGGCGTAACCCTGATCGCGGGTGACGAACCCCGTCTCGTAGGCGTAGGTGACCAACACCGATGTCGCCCCGCCCGGTCCGCCGCCGGTGAGAACGAAGACCAGATCGAACACCTGGAACGAGTAGATGACGTTGAGCACCAGCAGGAAGAACGACGTCGGACCGAGCAGCGGCACCGTCACGTTCCGGAAGCGTTGGAACGCGTTGGCACCGTCCAACCGGGCCGCCTCGTACAGATCGGGACCGAGACCTTGTAGGCCGGCCAGGTAGATCAGCATGTTCAGCCCGGTGCGCCACCACACGGTGGCGATGACGATCGATGCGAACGCCGGCCCTGGAGACGATTGCCAGTCGATGGCGGGCAGACCGAGGAACCCGATCAGATTGTTGAGCACACCGGAGTTCTGGTCGAACACCAGAATGCCGATCAGGCCGGTCGCCACACCGGAGACGGCCATCGGCAGGATCACCAGCGAGCGCCACAGCGGCCGGGCGGGCAGCGCGGAATTGAGCAGTACGGCCGCGATCAGACCGAACAGCATCGACAGCGGAGTCACCAACGCGGTGAACAGCAGAGTATTGATCAGTGCCCGCCAGAACAGCGGATCCTCCACCAGGCGTGCGTAATTCGCTGCGCCGACGAACTCGCCTGCACCGAATCCGTCCGTCTGCTGCAGGCTGACGACGAACGCGGCGACGAGGGGAACGAGCACGAACACCGCCAACAGTGCGTAGCTGGGGGCGAGAAACCCGGCGGCTGCGAACGCCTCCTTCCTGGCCCCGGCGCGCTTGGTCTCGGCTTCGGGCCCTGGCCCGGTTTTCTGCCCGGCCCCGGTGATCGGTTCGGCTGTCATGCGCCGGTGACCTCGGCTATTCCGCTCTGCAACGCGGAGACGGTGGCAGCGGCATCCTGCGAACCCGCGAACGCGAGATCGAGCTGCTCCTTCAGAACCGGGATGATCGCCGACATCGACGGGGATGCCACCTGCGCTGCATCCTGCGGCTGCACGGTGGTCGCCTGTGCCGCGAAGATCGGAGCCAGTTCCGAGCGAACATCGAACTCGAGGTCGGAGTTGAGCAGGTCGTTGCGCGTCGGCAGCAGTGAGGCGGCCCGGCAGAAGTTCCGCATCTGCTCCTGCTGGGTGACGAACTCCAGGAACGACGCCGCCAGCTCCGGCTGAGAGGTCTGCGACGTCGCCACGAGTGCATTGCCGCCGAAGTCGCCGCCGCCCCGGCGATCTCGCGGCGCATAGGTGGCCGTCCAATCGAAACTGGCCGTGGCATCGGCGTCGGGCAATTGGAACGCACCCGACCAGACCATGGCTACCGACTGCGAGAACCAGGCCTCGCTGGCGTAACTCGACGACGCGATGGTGTTGTTGGCCGGCACATAGCCCTTGGAGAAGAAGGACGACGAGAATTCGACGGCCCGTCGAGCCTCGTCGGAGTCGATCAGTGGCGTCTTCTGGTCCTCGGCCAGGAAGGATCCGCCGGCCTGGAACAGCAGGCTGAGCCAGCGGGTGACACCGTTGCCCTGCCAGTTGTAGGCCCACGGATACTGGTCCGCCGGCAGCGAGGAACGCAGTCGGTCACCGATCGACACCAACTCGTCCCACGTCCAGGCGTCGTCCAGAGTGGTCGGAACCGAGTCGATACCGGCCTGCGACAACAGGTTTCGGTTCACCAGAATTGCCGAGGTATCGGTGTGGTGCGGCAGGCCGTAGGGAATTCCGCCGTTCTGCACCGCAGCCCACGCCGTCGGCGTGAACTGATCACGTGTGTCCGACGCCAACAGCGGCGACAGATCCAGCAGTTGGCCGCGGCCTGCATACGCGCCGAACGTGTAGTACGGCACGCGGAAGATGTCGGGCGGATTGCCCGCCTGGAGTTGGGCGTCGATGTTGGTGAACATCTGCTCGTACGGCACCGCGTTGAGGGTGATCGTCGACCCGGGATTGGCCGCCTCGAACGCGCTGATCGAGGCTCGGAAGCCGGCCAACTCGGCGTCGGTTCCCCACGTGGTGAACGTCAGCGTGCCCTCGGCCTGTTGCGACGGGCTGGACTTGACGAAACCGCACCCCGCCAGCAGCAACGGCACTGCGGCGGCACCGGATCCGATCAGGAAGGATCGACGATCGAGAGGCATTGCTGGGCTCCGTTCATCGGCTGCCGGTGCGGCAGACCAACTGGTCCGCCGCAGGGTAACCACGACGGTCTGCGCCCAAACCCGGCCGTCAGCTTCGGTTGCGCCCGGTGTGGTCGTACTCGACTCGGTGTGCACCGTCGCCCAGGTCGTCGAGCAGAATCGTCGCCGCCACGGGGCGGCCAGGAGGTAGGAGCCGGACCGTCACCGCGCCTGCTTCGGCGGCATCGAGTGCGCTCGACGCGGCGGCCACGATGCGTTCTCGGGCGTCGTCGTCGAGAGCGTTCGGAGATCGGTCGTCGAGCAGCATCACCTCCACCCCGCGGGCCCGCGCAGACCTGGCCGCGCGAGCGAGGTCGGGCCGAACCAGACCGCGGGCGCGCAGGGTGTCGCGAAGTTCGGCTTCGAGCAGCCGACACGCGAGGATCTCCTCGTCGGTGGGATCGGGACCGTCGGCGATGCGCTGCAGCAGCGGACGGGCCAAGGCGTCGAGACTGGCCAGCCGAGCGTCGCGTTCCTCGAGAACTGCCGCCGCGGCAGCCTGGGACGCGATGCGCACCGTCGACTGCCTGCGCAGCTCGAAAATTGCCGCGGCCAGCGGACGGATGGTGAACGCGAAGAACGTCGACATCAACAGCGGCGCGATGTTGATGGCGCTGAACGAAAGTCCGTACAGAAATCCCTGACCCGTCACCACCGCCCATCCGATGGCCACGGACATGGTCAGTGTCAACCCGACCCACGCGGCCAGCGTCCGACCGCGCACGCACATGAAGGTGTAGATCACCAGTGGCATGCCAAGCGGCCACGTCTGCAGGCTCCCGTTCAGCGGTACCGGCACCACTGCGAAGACCAGGGCGGCTGCCACCGGGCCCGATAGGGTCATCAGTACGGTCGACCGCAGGCTCGGCGGGTCACCCGGCGCGCGGAGCAACAGGATGACCGCGGCCGAGAGCGCCAGCACCGCCGCGTATTCGGGCCACACCGCGGACACCCCGGTCAGGGTCGTCGATGCACACACCAGGCACGCGAAGATGAAGAATCCGGCAACCGCATATGCAGCCGCCGACTTCATCGACAGCAGATCGCGAACGTCCTCGCCGTTCATCGCTTCCAGCCCAATCGCACGATGGTGCCTGCGGCGGAGGACACGATGTCGGTAGATCCGCCGTCGAGCTGACGCATCCGGCCCTCGATGCTGACGGCGACGCCGAGTCGGTGGGGCGGCACCGAGCGTCGATCGAAGCCGATGCCGTCGTCCATCACGGTGATCTCCACCGTCGACGGAGCCAGCCGGGCTGTGACCGATCGTTTCGATGCCTGTGCGTGAATCAGACTGTTGCGCAACGCTTCGGCCAGTGCGGCAGCGATGGCTCGTACTGTCTCGACCGGGTACTGCTCCGTGCGCTCCAGCGAGTCGTCTTTCACGGTGAATTCGATCGACTCGTCGACCGTCGTTGCGGCAGAACGGAGCTGAGCCAAAGCCTCGTCGGCCGAGAACGTTTCGAGGACGGTTCCTGTGGTCAGGTCATCCAGATGCATCAGAGCCGAGCGGGCCTGACGCGCCAGGCTGGGCGTGCGGCCGTGGCGAGCCACGGCGAGCAGTGAGGACATGACCTCGTCGTGGATCAGCGCGTCCAACCGTTCGCGCTCGACCTCGCGCGCGGTGGCCGCAGCCGCCCGGGCTGCGTCGTCGTGTGTCGTCGAGATCGTGGCGTCGAGAATGCGTCCGGTACGTACCGCGGCCAGTGTTGCGGCGACGAACACCGTGCAGAACATCATTGCGAAGCAGATCTCCGCGACGATGTTGCTGCGGGGGAACGGTTCTCGCACGGCTTGATTGGAGAGCTGTACGAGAACGACGCTGACGGTCATGTGAACGAACGCCGGGACAGGGTGCCACACCGTCGCAGCGGCAAGTGCCGCCACGCCGGGAAATGCCGCGAGAAACGTTCCCCCCTGATCGAACGTCACGCCGTCCCAGGCAGTCCACCACAGCGCGGCCATGACCGGGAACGCCAGCGCGGCGATGGATCCGGCCGTACGAATCACTCCGATGCTGGGGTGAAATGTGGAGGCCGCGAAGGCGAATCCGGTGCCGAACACGACGGCCACTGTCGTCGGAGTCCACCACCCGGGAACGACGTTTCCGGTGCGTGCGATATCGGGAATCAACAGCAGCAGGTACGCCCCGTAACCGACACCGACGAATCGGCCGGTGATTCTGATCAGCCGATCGGTCGAGTGGTGCGCCGCGTCGGTCGTGCTCACCTGCTGGTCGTCGTCCATGCACCCCTCCCGGGAGAGGAGTGTAAACCAAGGTCAGGCGCGTTCGATGGTGGTCTGCTTCTCCGATTCACGTGCGGCCCGGGTGCGGGAGCGCCGAACGAACACGGCGACGACGACGGCGGACATCACGACAACCGCTGCGGCAGCGATGTACGGGGCTGCGGTGCCCGGCATCAGGCCCTCGAAGAACAGGACGGCACCGAAGACGAAGAACAGGATGGCCGCGCCGTACTGAATGATGCGTTCCGGCAGGTGCTTTCCGAGCACTGCGCCGACCACGATGGCGAGTGCATCTGCCGCGACCATGCCGACCGTCGAGCCGATCCAGACGCCGACCCAGTCGTTGTCGGCGGCGAGAGTGACGGTGGCCAGCATCGTCTTGTCGCCCAGCTCGGCGAGGAAGAACGCCGAGGCGATCGCGAGGAACGCGGATTTGGTGACCCGGGAGGCTTTCGCGCCCTCGTCGTCGGACAGGGAATCGCCGCGCAGCGTCCAGAGTCCGAAGATGACGAACGCGACGCCGCCGACGATGGAGATCAGCTCGGTGGGAATCGACACCCCGAGGAAGTGGCCGACCGCGACCGAGACCAGGTGCACGACGGTGGTGGCGACGGTGATGCCGCCGATGACGACGTACCACTTGTAGCGCAGGGCGAATGTCATGGCCATGAGCTGGGATTTGTCACCCAGCTCGGCGACGAAAATGACAGCGAAACTCAACAGTAATGCGGACAGCACAGAAGACTCCTCGGTCGTCGAACGGACCGAAGGTCTCGCCCACCGGAAGAACCGGTTCAGGTGCCGGGTCGCAGTTTTACGACCAGTATGTCGACACGTTGATTGGGGGCTACTCCCCTTCGCTGTAGACGACTTTAAGTGCCGTTTCGCGAATTGTCCAATGCGCCAATAAGTTTGGGCACCCGAAAAATCGTGTGCGGGGAGCGGTCAGGAGGCGAGGAGCATTGCCAAAACTGCGGTGTCGGGATCGCTGATCGGATCGAGGCCGACCCGACTGACCATCGAGGTCACGGTGCCGTCGGATTCGGCCTCCACCCACGCCGCCCGGTGATCGAGGCCGAGATGCGGAAGACCGGGGAGCAGAACGCAGCCGGACGCCGCGCCCGCACACTCCGGGAGTGTCGGTGTCGTCTCCGACGGTGGATGCAGCATCAGCAATGCGGCGGGTTGCTGCGCGGCGAACCGTCCGGGAGCCAACGCGAAATCTCCGATCACCGGACCCTCGGCGACGACCAAGCCGACCGTCCCCGGCGCGGGGTCGTCGGGCAACTCCTCCCGCACCCCGAACACCGTCGACGTCGCCAACAGGCCCGGCATCGAGGCCACCCGCACGGCGAGGGCCAGAAATTGTGCCCATTCCTTGGTGGTGTCCGGCCAGCGGCCGGAGATCACGAATCCGCGCAGCAGACCGGCGGCGTGAAAAGGCGAGACACCGATGAGATCTCGATCGTCCATTGCGCATTCCTCCCAGACAGGTACAGGGCTCGAAGCCGGGTACACGACGTTGGGTAGGAAGAGAATGACGTGAAAACGGCTGGCACACAAGATGGGGAGAGTGCCAGCCGAGACGTAGCCGCCCCCTGCTCTGCCGGGCATTCGCGATGCTCGACCACGGTATCGCCTCTATTCGGGCGATCCCTGCGGCAGCGAAGGCAAAAGTCGTTCGACGAGACAGGGCCACCGCAATGGATGCGGTGGCCCTGTCTCGCAGTTGTTCGACTGTCGGCGATCTCCTCGGTTACGGGAAGATCAGACCCGGGGTCTTCGACGTCGCGGCCTCGAAACGAGCCTGGACGTCGGCCCAGTTGACGACGTTCCAGAACGCCTTCACGTAATCGGCCTTGACGTTCTTGTACTGCAGGTAGAAGGCGTGCTCCCACATGTCGACCTGGAGCAGCGGGATGATGCCGAGCGGCACGTTGGCCTGCTGATCGTAGAGCTGGAAGGTGAGCAGCTTCTTGCCGAGCGAGTCGTAGCCCAGAACTGCCCAGCCGGAGCCCTGCAGGCCGTTGGCGGCAGCGGTGAACTGTGCGCGGAACTTGTCGAACGAACCGAACTGGTCGTCGATCGCGGCAGCGAGCTCACCCTCGGGCTTGTCGCCACCGTTGGGCGAGAGGTTCTTCCACCAGATGGAGTGGTTGACGTGGCCACCGAGGTGGAACGCGAGGTTCTTCTCCAGCAGGAAAATGGCTGCATGATCGTCGTTGTCACGCGCTGCGGCGAGCTTTTCGACCGCGGTGTTGGCGCCTGCGACATAGGTGGCGTGGTGCTTGGAATGGTGAAGCTCGTTGATCTCGCCCGAGATGTGCGGCTCGAGGGCGGAGTAATCGAAATCAAGGTCGGGCAAGGTGTACTCGGACACGTGGTTCCCTTCTCTAACGACGCCGTACCCATCGTGTGATGCGGGCACGTTCGTCCTACTGCGGATCATTCGTAGGGTTCAACCCAATCTCATTCCTACCCCCAGTGCAACAGTTGTAACCGAGATGCTTTTCTCGGAATAATTTCGCGTGAACGAGACAGTCGAATTGTTCGGCTGTGAATCCGCTCCGAATATCACGAAACAGTTGCGCATCGGCTGCGGATTGGTCCAATACATGAACGGAACCTAAACTCCAGGGTGTGGATGGGGACCGACCGAGCCGAAACACGGTCGACGAGTCCGTCGCCGCACAGCCGGTGATCGCGCCCCGAGTGCAGATGGACGGTGCCGACCTCCTTCGCGTCATCGCCGTCCTCGCGGTGCTCTACTCGCACATCTCGTTCTATCTGCTCGACGACGTCGGCGGCGGCTGGTGGATGATCGACGTCGTCGACACCGTCCTGATCCAGGACGCCGGCCTCAACATGCACCTGTCCTTCGTCGGCGTCAGCATCTTCATGCTGCTCACCGGCCTGCTGATCACCCGGTCCGCCATGCGGCAATCGCGTCGGGACTTCATGGTCGCGCGTCTCGCCCGCCTCGTCCCGGCCCTCTGGTTCGCCATCGCGATGGCCGTCATCCTCGTCAAACTCGGACTCAACGGGATGTTCAGCGGCCAACCCGGCATCACCAACGGAGAGGCATTTCTCAGCTTCTTCCTCGGTGGCTTCTTCCTCCGACCCGAGGTCGCCGTCCTCGGTGTCACCTGGACCCTCGTCGTGCAGATCGTGTTCTACCTCTACTGCATCTCCATGCGCGGAACGCTGCGCACCAGGCCCATCGTGGTGCCACTGGTCGGCGCAGCACTGTGCGCGCTGGTGATCGTCTACAACCTCTACCTCCCGCAGCCGTACACGATCCCGTTCCTGACCAAGGTCGCGGGCGTACTCCCGACCCTGTTCCTCGGCCAGATCATCTACCTCGGATGGGCACGACTGATCACCTGGCGATGGGTCGTCCTCGGCGTCATCGCCCAGATCGAAGTGATCCGACTGGCCATCGAAGTCCACACCTTCTGGATGGGCGGCACCTACCTCTGGACCCTGCTGGTCGTCACCGGCACCGTCCTCGTCCTCGCCCGATACGACGGACCCATCACCCGCTGGCCCGTCGTCAAGTGGATCGGCACCCGCAGCTACGCGATCTACCTGATCCACACCCTCGTGCTCTACCGCATCTACGCAACCGTCGAACCGCACCTGGGCCCCACCGCCGCCGTCCTGGCATTCCTGGCCGGTACCGCCGCACTCGCCGAAATCATCTACCGCTGGATCGAACTGCCAGCCGCACGACACATCAGCGCGCACTACTCACGCCTACGCACCCGATCCGCCGCCTGACCGAGCCCCCCATGGGCACTCAATGTGACATTCAGTGGACTTTTGGGCAGTCGATGTCACGTTGAGTGGACTCGGGCGGGTCGGTTTCTGGTCGGTCAGAGCTGCGGAAGAACCTCGGATGCGACGAGTTCGAGGTGATCGAGATCGGTGAGGTCCATGGTCTGCAGGTATACGCGGGTCGCGCCGATGGCTCCGAAGCTGCCGATTTTGTCGACGAGTTCGGCTGGGCTTCCTGCGGCACCGTTCTCGCGTAGTTCGGACACCTCGCGGCCGATGGCGGCGGCGCGTCGTGCGATTTCTTCTTCGGTGCGGCCGCAGCAGAGGACGAGGGCGTTGGAGTAGACGAGGGAGTCGGGGTCGCGGTCGGCGGCTGTGCAGGCTGCGCGGACGCGACCGAACTGGGTCTCGGTGTCGGCCAGCGAGGCGAAGGGGATGTTGAATTCGTCGGCGTATTTCGCGGCGAGTGCCGGGGTGCGCTTCTTGCCTCCGCCGCCGATGACGATGGGCGGGTGCGGTGTCTGCACCGGCTTGGGCAGCGCGGGGGAGTCGGTGACGGGATAGTGCGTGCCGGCGTGCGAGAAGGTCTCGCCGACGGGTGTGTTCCAGAGTCCGGTGACGACGGCAAGTTGCTCTTCGAGTCGGTCGAAGCGTTCGCCGAGCGGCGGGAACGGAATGCCGTAGGCCTTGTGTTCGTCCTCGAACCAGCCCGCACCGAGCCCGAGGTCGACGCGACCACCGCTCATCGCGTCGACCTGGGCGACGCTGATGGCCAGCGGCCCCGGGTAGCGGAAGGTCGCGGAGGTGACGAGGGTGCCGAGCCGAATCGTCGAGGTCTCGCGGGCGAGCCCGGCCAGGGTGATCCAGGCATCGGTGGGGCCGGGGCCGCCGTCGCCGCTCATCGCGAGGTAGTGGTCGGACCGGAAGAATGCGCCGTAGCCGAACTCCTCGGCAGCTTTCGCGACGCGGAGCAGTTCGTCGTACGTGGCGCCTTGTTGCGGTTCGGTGAAGACGCGCAGCTCTGTGGAAGTCATGTTCGCCAGCCTAAACAGCGGATTATCGGAAGCGCAGACGACGGCTGTGTCAAATCACCATCGATCCACAGGCGGAGTTGGTATTCGGTACACCGCGAGACCGACTCGGAGCTTTGACCTGTGAATAGAAACCGGCACAGGCCCCGATTCTGTGGATCGATCTGTGGATACTGTGGATAACTCATGTGACTTGAGTGACGCAGGTCATAGCGAGACGGCGCTTCGGTCGAAAGGACACGGGTGGCAGGCCCGCGCGGACGCGTGACAAGATCGAGGTGTGTCGCATCCCGAGCAGTCTCCCGCCGTCACCGTCGATCGTCTTCCGGTGCCGTTCCCGACGGCGGCCATCCTGCTCGACGTGCGCGAGGACGACGAGTGGCAAGCCGGACACGCACCCGACGCCGTTCACATCCCGATGGGCGACATCCCATCGCGCGCCGGTGAGATCGACAACCAGTCCGAGGTGTACGTCGTCTGCAAAGCCGGTGGTCGCTCGGCGCGCGTCGTCGAATACCTCAACCGCGTGGGATACGACGCGATCAACGTCGACGGTGGGATGCTCGCCTGGCAGGCCGCTGGTCGACCGATCCAGCGCGACGACGACCACGAAGCGAGAATCATCTAGATGTCGGCACCGCAGGGACGCGCTCAGGCGTTCCAGGTCTGTGCCCGCTGCAGCACTCGTTGGGCTGTCGGCGCACGGCCGGGTACGTGGTGCCCCCGCTGCCACGGAGTACTACTCTCGCCGGTGTCCACCAGGGCGCCCGCGCACGGTGCCCGAAACTTCCGATGGGTAGCCCGACCGGCGATCTCGTCGAGTAGAGCCGAGCGCCGCAGCCGATCCGTATCGCCGACCCCGACGCCGCACTACACCTCGACACCTACCTGGGGCTTGCGCGACGTACCCCGCGACCCCGACGCCGATCGCAGCATCGGTCGCGTCGAGCGATACGCAGCCAACGCTCAGAACCTGGTCCTCGTCACCGCGATGTTGCTGGCGCTCGCCGCGTTCGCCGAAGTGTTCAGGTACGGGATCCTGCTGCACAACCGAGTGCGACTGATTTCGCCGATCACCCTGGCCGTGTCCGACGCCTTGGTGTACTTCGCTCAGGTCGGTGCACTGCTCATCGGTCTGGCGGCGCTGATCACCTCGTCCTGCTGGCTGATCGACCGGCGCAGACGTACCTTCGCTGCCGCCGGCTCCACCGATCCGCGCTCGGTGCGCACGATGTTGCTGATGTCGATGCTGCCGTTCGTCCGCATCGTGATGCCAGGGGTCTACCTGACCGAGGTGGTCCGCCTCAGAGGCGGTGCCGATGCCGACGTGCACCGCGAACTGACACTGGTTCGCATCTGGTGGGCGCTCTGGGCAGCGAGCAATGCGCTGGTGATCGTCCAGCTGTTGTGGAACCTGCGTGATTCCCTTCAGGCCCGCGCCGACGGAGTTCTGTTGTCGGCGTTCGTGGCACTGGTGGCCGCGGTCTCGGCCGTATCGACCCTGGCCGTGATGCGCCGACTGGAAGGCCGCACGCTGCGCGGCTCCGCCGTGTCACGACCGACCCGCTGGGTGCTCGCCAGCGGCACCGAGCAGAAGCCGAAGCAGCCCGAACAGCAGCAGCCCGAAGAAAAGCAGCGCGAAGACAAGGAACCCGAGTACGAATCCGAGGCGGTGACGGCGTCGTGAGTCCCGATCGTCGTGGGCCACTGGTCGTCGCGCATCGAGGTGCGTCCGCGGCCAAGAAGGAACACACTCTCGCCGCCTACGACCTCGCGCTGCGCGAGGGAGCGGACGGCGTCGAATGCGACGTGCGGCTCACCAAGGACGGGCACATCGTGTGCGTGCACGATCGCCGGGTCGATCGAACCTCGAACGGCACCGGCATCGTCAGCGAGATGGATTTCGCCGAACTCGCCCGACTCAACTACGGCGACGCCGACGAACCCGCCGAACTTCTGACCTTGCACGACCTCATCTCGCTCGTCCTGGACTGGACCAGCAAGCCGGTCAAACTCTTCATCGAAACCAAGCACCCCGTGCGGTACGGCTCGCTGATCGAGAGCAAGGTTCTCGCCGAGCTGCACACGTTCGGGATCGGGGCACCCGCGTCGGCCGACCACTCGCGCGCGGTCATCATGTCGTTCGCGCCATCGGCCGTCTGGCGCGTACGGCGGTCGGCTCCGATGCTTCCGACGGTGCTCCTCGGCGACAGCTCGCACTACCTCGGTGGGGGAGCGGCGACGACCGTCGGGGCCACCGCTGTCGGTCCGTCGATAGGTGCGCTACGTGAGCACCCGGCCATCATCGACCGCGCAGCAGCGTCCGGCCGGGCCAGTTACGTGTGGACCGTCGACGAGAAAGAGGACGTGGAGCTGTGCCGCGAGCTCGGTGTCGGCTGGATTGCCACCAACCATCCCGGTCGAACGCGAGCCTGGCTCGAATCGAAGAACGTGTAGGTTTTCGGGCGTGGGTAAGAGCAAAAGAAACAGTGGACCGAAGCAGGACAGCAACCGCGCAGCGAAGCTGGCGCAGCGGGAAGCGGAACGGGCGAGCATCGAATCGGCGTCGACGCGCCCGTTCGAAGGCCTCGCTGCCGAATGCGACCTCGTAGCGCTGCGTGAGTTCGTCCCGTCGGCGACGGCAACCGCGCCGATCACCGTGGACGGTCGCACCATCACACTGGCAACGGTACTGCCCGGAGCCGTCGCGGCACTGGTGCGCGAAGACGGGGGCACCGTCGAGGGATTCGTCGGCCTACAGGTGCAGACGCAATCGAAAGACGTTGCAGCAGATATCAGTAGCGCATTGGGCTGGGTGTCCACCGCGTCCGCGGGCGAGTCGCTCGAAGCCGCGAAGATCACCGACGCCACCCCCGCATTGACCGAGGTGCTCGACGCGTCCGCTCTGCTCGAGATCACCGTCCATCAGGACTTCAACTGGTGGATCCCCGAAAGTGCCACTCCCGCAGCCGATGTGGCTGCCACCGTGGAGCGCGCGAACCAGGCGATCATGCCCTCGGCGCGGATCGAAGCCGACGGCGTCGTCGCGGCGTGGTGGGTGGATGCCGGCGACAAGGCGCACATCCGGTGGGTTCGTCCGGAGAGTGAGGACGACGTGATGCTCGCTCTCGCGCGGCTGCACGCTGCGGGTGATCTCAACCTGGGTGAGGGCTCGCGCTACGCCGGTTCGTTCCGCACACATGGACTGCTGGTGCCGGTGTTCGACCTCGACCCCGAGATGCACCCCACCGAATGGGCCGCGCCCACAAAGGAATTCGGCGAGAAGCTGGCCGAGGCTCTCGCTGTCGACGCTCCGCTCACGGCAGCGCAGCTGCGCTCACGTGACGGCTTGCGCGGTCGTCAGGTCACGTTGCGCTGACGGCTCCCGGCCGGATGTACGGCCGAGAGGAATTGCTCGGAAAAGCACATCGGGTGGCCGCCCGAACAAGAATCCTTGTTCGGGCGGCCACCCGTATGAGCGCGCTACTTGCCCAGACGTGCGGCGGGATCTACAGCGATCCGCCGGCGACGGTGGGTGCGCCCGAGTCGGCCGTCACGCTGGTGTTCATCTCACGGGCGACGAACTGCTCGAGATCGAACAGGTTGTGGCCCGCGCGATCGGCGATGTTGAGCAGCGTCTTCATGCTGGCAACTTCCTCGACCTGCTCCTTGAGGAACCACTGCATGAACTGCTCGCCGAGGTAGTCGCCCTCTTCGCGTGCGGTGCTCGCCAGAGCGATGATCTGCTCGGTGACGGTCTCCTCCTGCGCAAGCGCCAGGGCGATGGCCTCACGGGGATCGGTGAAGACGGACTTCGACGCGTCGACGCCGGTCAGCTCGACCGTGATGTCGCGATCGAGGAAGTACTGCACGATCATCATCGCGTGGTTGCGCTCTTCGACCGACTGCGCGTAGAAGTGCTTGGCCAGCTGCGGCAGATCGACATTCGCGAAGTACACAGCGGTGGCGATGTACTGCTGCGAGGCGTTGAACTCGTTGCGAATCTGGTCGCGGAGAAGTGCATGGAACTTGGTGTGGCTGGTTTCTTTGATGTCTACGCTCATGACGAGGACAATATGCCTGGTCAGAGGCGTTGTCATCCAAGTCGAACCTTATTGAGGCGAACGTAGCCTAATACAGTGAATCCTAAATGTCCGCTCTGAGCAGGGCGCAAACTACGCTCTTCCGGCTTCTTTCGGGGCATTGGTGGCGCGGATCACCGTCGAGCCGATCTCGCGTGCGACGTACTGCTCGATGTCGAACAGGTTGGTTCCGGCCCGGCGAACGATATTGAGCAGACTCTGCATCGCCGCCACCTCCTCGACCTGCTCGGTGAGGAACCAGTGGATGAACTGCTCGCCGATGTAGTCGCCGTCGGCCCGGGCAGCGCGCGCGAGCGCGGTGATCTGCTCGGTCACCGTCGACTCCTGAGTCAGTGCCAGTTCCACCGGTTCGACGACCGACCGGAATGCCGTCACCACGTCGTCGATGCCCGACGCGTCGACCTCGAGCCGATTGTCGATGAGGAAACGGATCATCATCATCGCGTGCCGACGCTCCTCGGCGGATTGAGCGTAGAAACGCGTGGCCAGCTGCGGTAGATCGTTGCGGTCGAACCACACCGCAATGGCGACGTACTGCTGCGAAGCGGTGAACTCGTGCCGGACCTGGGCGCGCAGAAGGTCGTGGAACGACGTACCGGGGGCGGCGGGCTGGGCAGACGGCGATGTCATGGTCCTCAACCTACAACCCAGGGTCGTTCCGCAGGCTCCTCTCCCGCCTACCGCTCCCGCCTGCCGATCAGGGGCCGCCGGTCAGCAGTTCCGGCGGGATCTCGCGATCCTGTGCGATGGCGTCGAAGAATGCCGGCGCGCGAGTGTCGTCCCACAGCAGAACGTTTCCGACGTCGGAGTCCTGGAATCCGCCGACCGGCACCGTCGTGGTCACCGGGCCGCTGCGCATCGCCCAGGCCAGCGCGGCGAGGTTCCAGATGTGATCTCCCTCGTCGACGCTCAACGACGATACGGTGTCGGACACCAGCGGCCACAACCGCAGTGGGTTGAGGAAAGTCGAAGCGCTCGTTGCCTTTTCCAGAAGGGCCGACATGAACGCGCGTTGATTGTTCATGCGGTCGATGTCGGCCAGTGCCGTCGCGCGGGATCGCACGAATCCGAGCGCCTCGGCTCCGGTGAGATCCTGACAACCGGCGGCAATGTTGATGCCCGCCAACGGATCGTCGATTGCATTCTGCACGCACACGTTCACTCCACCGACCGCGTCGACGATCCCGGCGAAGCCACCGAATCCGATCTCGGCGTAATGATCGATGTGCACACCGGTTGCACCCTCGACCGTCTGTACCAGCAGTGGCGGCCCACCGAATGCGAAGGCCGCGTTGAGCTTGTCCTGGCCGTTGCCCGGAATCGACACGTACGAATCGCGCGGCAGGCTGACCATCGTCGGCGCGCCGCTGCCCTCGGGGATGTGAATCAGAATGATCGTGTCGGTGCGGCTCGGGCCCACCTCGCCGCCGGTCGCGAGCGCGGCTTCCTGCTCCGGCGTCAGGCCGGCCCGCGAATCCGACCCGACGAGAAGCCAGTTGGTGCCGGGGGTGTCGCCGATGCGCCCGGGATACGAGGTGAGGGCGTCAACGCGCGTCAACGAACTGTCGACGTAGTAGACGACACCTCCGATACCCAGCACGAGAACCAGCAACACGATCAGGAAGCGTCGTCCCCAGCGTCGGTGCCTGCGCGGCTTCGCCGCTTTCGGTGACCGAGAATCACGTTGCGGCCGAACAGGTTCGGGACGACGTAGCGCCCGCTGCACAGGCGGTTGCCTGCGCTCCTCGGTGAACGGCTCCGGCTGCTGACGCGGCGCGTATCCGGTGCGACCCGGTGGATCGTCCTGCGAACGTGAGTACTGACGCGTCGAATTCGCCGCATCCGCTCGAGCCGGATTCGACTGTGCTGGATACGACTGTGCCGAACGAGGTTCGGGTGCCTGCGACCAGGCCTGCTGAGGGCTGTCGCGTGGAACCGGTGTCGGCCGAGGTGGCCCGTCCGGCCCGGGAATGGGGCGGCCGTCGCGTCGGATGAACTCGGTACCCTCCGGCGGCGGCTGGCCCGGTCGATACCCACGTGGGGGCGGCTGTCGGCCGGGCGGCGGGCGGTTGGGCCGTGGCTGGGGCGGCTGTTGCCCGGGTGGCTGCTGACGGGGTCGCGGTGGACCCGGAGGCTGCTGCGGGGGTGGACCTTGCCGGGGCGCGGGATCGGGACGACCGTGCCGGCCGGGCGTGGATCTGTCCGCCGGCGGCGTTCGGTTCGGTGGCGGCGTTCGACCGGGAGGCGGCGTGCGCCGGTCCGGCGCGCCGTGCCGTCCATAGCGATCGTCGTCGTTCACGAATCGACTGTAACCGTCGTCGCGGGAACAGCGGTCTTACTCGACGTCCGATTCACGGGAGCCACGACAGATGTTCGCGCAGGAGGGCGTAGCCGACGAAGGCGACGATGTCGATCAGAGCGTGCGCGATCAGCAGGGGCCACAGTCTGCCGGTGCGCTGCCAGTAGCGGCCGAACACCAGGCCCATGAGGAAGTTCCCGACACCACCGCCCACACCTTGATAGAAGTGATAGCTGCCGCGCAGCAGCGACGAGCACAGCAGGGACGCGTTCTCGCTCAGACCGAGTCTGCGCAGGCGAGAGATCAGGTACGCCACGACGATGATCTCCTCGGCACCGGAGTTGGCCAGCGCGTACAGAATCAGTGCGGGCACGCGCCACCAGTGGTCGTCGAGGGCGCTGGGAACGACATTCAGGTTGAACCCGAGGGCGTTGCCCACCAGATACAGCGCCAGGCCGGGCAGCCCGATCAGTGCGGCCAGTCCGACGCCGTGACCGAGGTCGATCTTCAGCCGCGGACGGGCCAGCCCGATCGCTCGTGGTGCGAGATCGGCTCGCCACAGCAGGTACAACCCCAGGGCACCCCAGGCGCACAGACGCAGGATGCTCAGCAGCTGGAACAGCAGATCGATCAGGCTGAAACTCGACCGCGACGAGTTCAGCGCCACGGTCTGATCGGACAGGGCAGCGGTCTGCAGCGCGTCCTCGACGAGCGAGAGGATGCTGCTCATACCGCTCAGGCCGAACGTCACCAGCAGGACGATCGCGATCTCGACCTTGATGGTGGTGCGTTCGCGGGCATCGGGCGGGGGAGCCGTGCTCGCGGGCGGCGGTGGCGTCAACCAGCTCTTGAAGTCGATCACCGCACGAGTCTGCCCTGTTTCGTGCAGTGAGGTGTCAGCCGCGGGCGCGTAGTCCGTTCAGGAACGGGCAACCGGCGAGAACGCGAAGCGCGCGACTGAGGGAGAGGACGTCCTGGACGGGCTCGGTGAATCCCAGCCGGACGTCGTTGTCGCCGCATTCGCCCTCGATCCGCAGTCGAATGCCGTAGCGATCGATGCCCAGCGGCCGGATTCGACCCTGCCGCAGCGACGGCGGGAGGCGTCGGGCCAATTGGGCCAGCAGGTCCGGGTGGTCGGCGTCGAGGTGCTCGAGCCAGCTGGTCTCCATCTCCCAGAAGGGATCGGGTTCGGCGGCCAGCAGTGTGTCGACGTCGACCGGCTCCGCTCCGGTGCTGTCGGCGACCACGGCGGAGGTGACGATCAGACGCATCAGCGAGGTGGTGTGGCCGACGTCGAGCAGGGCCGGATGCGGATGCTCGGCGGCCACCGCTCCGGCCATGGGTCGCATCAGCGATTCCGGAACCGGACGTAGATCGCCCCGAAGCCACACCAACGACCGCACCGGCTCACGCAGGGCGAGCGGCGCGTGATCGGTCAGTTCGAGGACGGCGGGCGTTCCGGCACGGGAGGACTGCCCGGTGACCGCACTGTCGAGGGAGTCGGTGGGGACGGCGAGGATCATCTCCCCGTTGGGACGAAGGTGGTGCAGGGTGGTGATCACCGGGCCGCTGCCGTCGATGGCCAGGGCTGCGCCCTCGGCGCGCATGCAGGCACTGCGCACGCGTTCGGCGGTGGTCGGTCCGGTGGTGGTTGCGCCGAGCATGGGCTCCTCCGATGCGATCGGTCAGGCGAGTAGGTGAGGCAAACCTAAGTTAGCGCGGTGTGGCGAGGATCGCAAGACCCAGGCCACGGGAGTGGAGCCTGCGGAACGACCCAGGCCCCGGGAGTGGAGCCTGCGGAACGACCCAGGCCCCGGGAGTGGAGCCTGCGGAACGACCCAGAGCCGGGTCTACCGTTGAGGCGTGCCGATTCCGCTGACCCTCGGTGTGCCACACCGACCCGACCCGAACGCGCTCGTCCACGGACTGCTGCAGCCGATCTGTGCCGACGCCCACTCGCTCGCCGCTGCCCCGCGTGGATCCGAGTACGGCCCGCCCGTCGTGCGGGCTTCGACCCTGCTCGAACTGTCCGAGTCGGACGACCTCGGGCGCATCGCGGTGCACCTCGACATCGACCCCGACGAGCTCCGGGCCGGTATGACCGGCGGCTACGAGGCCGTACGGTTCCACGTCGACGCCCCGGTCGAGCACCTCGCCGATGCGCTCACGCTGCGGTTGCCCTCGCCGTTGGTCGTCTTCCCGATGTTCGACGCGATCGACGTGGCCGAGACCGCGGAGGCCGTCGTCCTCGCCCACCGGACTCCTGGCATCGACGTCGGCGACACCCCACGGCGCATCGCCGACGTCCTCGCGGTGGTCTCGCACGCCGATGTGGGCCTCGTCGCCCGCGCCGACTCCGGCGACGATGTGCTCGCGATCCTTGCTGCGACGGTGGCGTCGCTGCGCGGGGACGACATCGCCTCGGCCCTCGCCGCTCCGAACGTCGCCGCACTGCGGGCTCTCATCCCCGAGGCGGCCGAGGCGGTGCGCGAGGTGCTGCTCGGAATCGAGATCGCCGACGCTGCTGCCGCCCGCGCCCGGCTCGTCGACGTCGGTTTGATCGCTTCACGGACGTCGACAACGTAACCTCGAGGCGTGCCTCGCATCGCTTACTTCGGCCCATCGGGAACGTTCACGGAGATGGCGCTTGCTCAGTTCGAGAGGCTCGGAACGTTCGGCGCAGTCGGCCTGGACGGGGCGGTCGAGCGGATATCGGCGTCGAACCCGCCGTCAGCGCTCGAGGCCGTGCGATCGGGTGCGGCCGACGCGGCCGTGGTCCCCATCGAAAGCTCCATCGAGGGAGCGGTTCCACCGACGCTCGACGCGTTGTCGGAGGGCCGCCGGTTGCAGATCGTCGCCGAGACCGAGATCGAGGTGGCCTTCACCATTCTCGGCGGTCCCGGTGTCACCCTCGATTCGGCCCGCACGGTCAGCGCCTACCCGATCGCACTCAATCAGGTGCGCCAGTGGCTGCAGGCTGCCATGCCCGACGCCGTGGTGCAGTCCGCGTCGTCCAATGCCGGTGCAGCGGAAGACGTTGCGGCCGGAATGGTCGATGCCGCGGTGTCGACGCGGCTCGCCGGTGAGCGTCTGAAGTTGCCGCAGTTGGCCGACGGGATCATCGACGTGGAGGGCGCAAGGACTCGCTTCGTGCTGGTGACCGCGCCGCAATCGGTGCCTGCGCGCACCGGTGCCGACCGCACCTCGGTGGTGCTCGAACCGCCGAACGATCCGGGCACACTGCCGGCAGCGTTGGCCGAGTTCGGAATTCGCAACATCGACCTCACGTTCATCGAATCACGGCCCACGCGTTCACGATTCGGAACGTACAGGTTCTTCGTCGACTGCGCGGGTCACATCGACGACCCGCTCGTCGCGGAGATGCTGGCCGCATTTCACCGCAAGATGCCCCTGCGCTTCCTCGGATCCTGGCCCACCACAACGGGAACGGGTGGATCGGTACCGCCGCCGATCGACGAACACGTGCAGTGGGTAGCAGACGTTCGTGCCGGACGCGGTGATCTGTGATGGGCAAACTGATTCTGGTCCGGCACGGTCAGACGACGGCCAACGTCGCGAAGGTACTGGACACCTCACCGCCGGGAGCCGAACTCACCGAGCTGGGGCACCAGCAGGCCGAGGCCTACGCGCAGACCTGGATCGGACGCCCACCCGCGGTGCTGGTGTCCTCGGTTGCGTTGCGCGCCAAGCAGACTGCCGGCTACATCGAGCGAGCTACCGGGGTTCCCCTGCTGGTGACCGAGGGAATCCAGGAGACCTTTGCCGGAGATCTCGAGGACCGCGACGACCCGGATGCGCACCGGGAGTTCACCGAGATCTTCAGTCGCTGGCACGCCGGAGATCTGGCGGCGACCGTGCCCGGAGGCGACAGCGGACATTCGGTTCTGGAGCGCTACGTCCCGGTGCTCGACGGCCTCCGCGCGCAGTACCTGGGTGACGACACCGCAGGCGACGTCGTCGTCGTCAGCCACGGTGCCGCAATCCGACTGGTCGCGGCGGTGCTGGCCGGCGTCGAGGGCACGTTCGCGGCCGACAACCATCTCGACAACACTCACACCGTCGAGCTGCTCCCGCTGCCGGACGGCGAGTGGTCCTGCGTCCGGTGGGGCACGTTCCTGCCACCGTTCGAGGGCAAGGGCAGCGACGAGGCCGACAACCCGATCAGTTAGCGAGAAGGCCCTGCGCCGATGAGATCAGCTCGGCCAGGGCAGCGGTAACTCGGCGATCCGTTGCGCCGGTCAGTGAACTCCACGACGTGCCGTCGGCGGCGAGGGTGGAGGTGGCGAGGATGCGTCCGGCTCGGGTGTCGAACAGGGCGACCGGTCTGCCGGCCACATGGCGGGTGCCGTTGCTGCGGGCCACGGCCGTGATCTCGGTTCTGCCTGCGCACGTGGCCATCGCCGACGCCAGAGCCGCGGTGCGGTCGGGCGCTATCCCGATTCCGCGTAGCCGAGACGCGGTTGCTCCGACGTCGCTCGGTGCCGCATCGAGTGCCTCGGCCAGCAGATCGGTGGGCGCATTGATACTGCCCGGATCGAATGCGACAGCCGAGCCGATCGACACCGCGAGGTCTCGGGCCGGATCACCGTCGACGGCGCGGATGGTGACCACGTCGTCTCGCCGCACCGCCGACACCGTCAATCGATCGTCGGACGCAACGCAGATCCGAGTGGCCGGAACGGGCTCGGCACTCTCGACGTCGAACACACGGACCGAGACATACCAGCGAGGTTGTTCGAGAACACGCATCCACTGCCGAAGATCCTCGTGGACGCGGCCGCCGGCCGACAGTCCGGCCGAGTCGAGGGAGCAGCGGCCACGTTCCAATGCGGAATCCCGCGCAGCTGCGTCGTCGAAACGCGGGAACACGTTCAGGACGACGGGTAGCTCGACGATCGACAGTTCGTCGACCAAGAAATCCATCTCGTCCGCACCGAGTGAGGCGATCGGCAATGTGTGGCCCACCGGCACGGTTCCCAAGTCGATCAACGGCCGTTCCCGTTGATGTCCGGCACGGTCGGATCCGCGCCGATGACGGACGGCGCGACGGTGCGGCCGTCCGCGAAGTGCTCGAACTGCTTGAGGTAGTCCGGGGTCTGGTGTTCGTCGTCCTCGGCCTGCCCGCGCGTGCCGGATGCCGGGGCGCCGGCCGCGCCCGTTCCGCGCTGAGCGAGGCCGCTATCGGCCGGGGATGGTGCGCCGAACGCCGTCGGACCGCTCTGAACAGCACCGGCCGGCATCGAGCCACCACCTCCTGGCCCCAACGTCGAACCAGGGAGTCCGCCGCCACCGCCGAGCCCACCTGCTCCGCCTGCGCCGCCGCCGAACGACACCGGACGCGTGGACGCCGGACCGACGGCAGGAGATGCCGAAACGCCGGGCGCGAATCCACCACCGGCCCCGACGCCACCGGACAGTGCACTCGACCCGATGTTGGAGGCGGCGGTGGCCACGGTCGAGACGCCGGTACTGGCGATGGAGGTGGCAGCACTACCGATCTGACCTGCCGCCGCGGCAACACCGGGATTCTGGGTTGCGGCCATCAGGCCGCCGATCGCGGCCTGAACCGGCGATGTCATCAGCGCGCCGTCGGCGAATCTGCCGAGGCCGGTGCCCGAATCGGAGACGATGGCCGGCGGCCGGTCGAACGTGGTCTGGACGATGCGGTGCGAGGAGACCAGCTCGAAGCCCTCCATCACCATCGCGGCGCGGATGTCGAGCAGTCGATCGGCCACCTCGGCCGCCTCGTAGCTGCCGTTCATCACGCCACCCGTCGAGGCGGCGGTGACCTTGGCCGCCTGCACGGCTCCGATCTCGACGAGGGAGGGCATGGTCGCCAACGCCACGCCGTACGAGGTGCCTGCCGCCGGGGCCTCGACCGAGAGCGCCGCTGCCTTGACTGCCGTGGCGGCAGTCCAGGTCGCGAAGCGGCCGAGCGCAGCCTGAGCGAGCAGTGCCGACTCGCCTTCCCAGCCTGCGGTCAAAGCCGCGGTGACGGCGGCGATACTCGCCGATGCCTCGGTGAACGCCGCAGCGACCGAACCCCACGCACCGCCGGCGACGTGCAACGGCACCGGTCCAGAACCGAGCAATCGCGTCGAGTTTCCCGTCGCCGTGCGTGGCAGCCACACCACACCTGTCACTCCGAGCGTCATCTGATGGCCCCCATGATGTTCGAGCGTTGTGTCGTTTCGAGCGTTGTCTGCTGCGGTCGAGTTCGGTGCGTCAGATGCCGGGTAGGCCGGGCAGGCCCCCGGCGGTGTCGTCGTCGGTGGCCACGTAGTCCGCGGCCTGTTTCCGCAGTTCCTCGGCTGCCCGGTGCAACTCCGAAATGCCCTGTGCTGCAGCGGGTCCGAAGGTATCGGCCGCGGTGCCGAAGAATCGTTCGGTCAGCAACGAGACCTCGTCGGTGCCCGGTGGTAGCGGCCGCACGGGGATTGCCGTCGCAGTGACAGCTGCCTGCAAGCGAGCGGCGACCGCATCGAGCTCGGAGGCAGCGAGCTGCAGTGCCACCGGATCCACCTTGATGACGGTCATGAGCCACGCTCCTTGATCGAAGAACTTTGCGCTGTCGGTAGGTAGGACGCCGCCGTGTTCGGTTCGGTTCCCTCGACGCGAGAAAAATTCAGACGAACTTCCGGGCCACCGAGCCCACAGTCCACGCGCCGCCTCGACGGCTGACCGCCGTGCGCGTGAGCGGGGAGACGTCGATGCGCCAGAACGAGGACACCGGGGCCGCCAACACCAGCACCACCACGGCTCGAACGACGGCAGGAGAGGTAACCGCCAGCGTGCGGCCAGGCGTCGATCCGACAGTACTCAGCCACGTCTCGACGCGAGAGAACAGCGCGACGAGGGACTCGCCACCCGGCGGAACGAACGCCGGATCGCCCAACCAGGCCATCGCGTCGGCGTCGGGCAGATCGGTCATCTCGAGACCGGACCACCGGCCGTAATCGATGTCGGCCAACGCGGGTTCGACCGAGATGTCCGAGCCGAAGATGCGCGCCGTGGAGACCGAGCGGGTTTCCGGGCCGGACAGGACGCGGCCGGCTCGGGGAATGTCGGTCACCGCGGCAAGGTCCCGCAG
The DNA here is from genome assembly GCF_002259365.1 of Rhodococcus sp. 14-2496-1d. Classification (NCBI taxonomy): domain Bacteria; kingdom Bacillati; phylum Actinomycetota; class Actinomycetes; order Mycobacteriales; family Nocardiaceae; genus Rhodococcus; species Rhodococcus sp. 14-2496-1d. The sequence goes on from NZ_NPFV01000013.1 coordinate 175,320, forward strand.
ACCCGCGTCGTCGAGTGGTTCGTCGCCGGGAAACCGGCCGGTGCGCATCGCGTCGGTTCTGGCGTGGCTCACCAGGATCAGTCGGGTCACGGGCGCACTCACTGGGTCATTGTGGCGCAGGCACCGTGTGGTTGTGGCTCAGGCACCGTGCCATTTGGGCATCGAGCTGCGGTGGATCGGGACAGCGATTGACACAGCATCGCGTTCGGTGCCACAGTTCGCAGGTTAGACGCGATGTACGCAGGTAATCCGGTGAAAATCCGGAGCGGTTGCGCCACTGTGATCGACGTCGGGCATATGTCCGAATTCGAGAGTCAGAAAACTCGTTCATCGCATGGCCGTCCCCGTTTTCGAGCGGGGACTACGGGACGCATATCCCAGAAGGACACACCATGGCAATCATTCACGCACCCAGTAATACGACGGAGTCGGCTGCCCTTGCCGTCATCGTCGCCGCAACGATTCTGCTCGCTTTCGTCGTGCTCTACCTCGTCGGTTTCGATCAGGGCGCGATCTCCCGCAGTGGCATGTACATGCACGAACTGATGCACGACGGCCGCCACCTGCTGGGCCTGCCATGCCACTGACCGACACACACGGCCCGACACTGCAGGGCACCTTCGTCCAACTCCTGGTGCGAGGTCTGCTCGCCGGACTCCTCGCAGGCCTGCTCGCCGGAGCCGTCGCCTACGTCGTCGGTGAGCCACACATCGACTCGGCCATCGCCATCGAAGAAGCAGCCGGTGCCGACGACCATCACACCGACAGCGCCCCTGCCGCACATTCGCACGGGGACGAGGACCCGCTCGTCAGTCGCGACGGACAACGCGTCGGACTGTTCCTCGCCACCGGACTCGCAGGCCTGGCCCTGGGCGCGATCTTCGCCTCGGCACTGCACTACGGGCGACGCTTCAGCTCCCTGCCGGGATCGGTACTGGCCCTCGTCGGGGCCGGTGCCGGATGGGTGGCCATCGAAGCGGTGCCGTTCTTCAAGTACCCGGCCAACCCGCCCGCGGTCGGCGATCCGGAGACCATCACCCAGCGCACCTGGCTGTGGCTGGCGACCGTGATTCTCGGTCTGCTGGCCGTCGCGATCGGGATCTACATCGCCAAGGCGGTCGCATCGCAGCATTCGGTGGCGATCCGCGTCGGCGCACCGCTGCTCGCGTTCCTGGTTGTGGTCGGGATCGGCTATGCGCTGTTGCCCGGTGTGAACGAGGTCGGCTCGGACTTCCCCGCCACCCTGCTCTGGGAATTCCGACTGTCGTCCCTGGCCACCCAGGCGACCCTGTGGCTGACTCTGGGACTGGCATTCGCGTTCCTCACCGACCGCGCAGTACGCCCGATCCGCCGCGAGGCAGTCACGGCGTAGCCCGGTTCTGCGTCAATGGACCATTGCACCGCTCAGACGTGTGCAATGGTCCATTCACGCGTCCGGGGGTGAGCGGTGCGAGGGTGAACCGGTCGAGGGTGAGCGAGCGGTCCGGGGGAGGGGAGTGAGTGTGCTCAGCCGAATCCGAGTTGATGCAGTCGCTCGTCGTCGATGCCGAAGTGATGTCCGATTTCGTGGGCGACGGTGATTGCAATTTCCCGTCGGGCCTCGTTTTCGTCGTCGACCATCTCGAGGATCGGTTTGCGGTAGATGGTGATGACGTCCGGTAGGTGGCCGCTGTACTCGTAGCGTTCGGTCAGCGCGATGCCCTCGTACAGTCCGAGGATGTCCTCGGTGGGGTGTTCCTCCTCGACGAGAACCACCACGTTGTTCATGAAGTCGGTGAGTTCGCGCGGCAGGGTGTCGAGTGCGTCGGACACGGCTTCCTCGAAGTCGACACGCGTCATGTGGGTGGGAATGTCACCCTCCGGTGGTGATCGGGGCGGCACCGGGCAGTGGTGTCGGCAATGCGCGGCCGTCGGGAGCGGAGGGCGGCGGGACGGGAGCTGCACCGTTGATGAGGATGTCGCCCTTGGCGGTACCGACGATGGTCGCGAAGCCGCCGGAATCGAGTTCCTTGCCCACCGAGCACGTCACCTGCCTGCTACCGGCGAGCCAACTTGCGACGTCGATGGTGTCCCAGAACAGGGTGAGCGTCTTGTCTCGCAGTGCGGTATCCGAGCCGAGGTAGCCGTTGACGGCGTCGGTGCACGTGGCTTCCAGGTATGCGTCCTGGTCGGCCTCGGACGGGTGTCCGCCGGGGAACTGCTGCGTCAGGTTGATCACCGACGCCACCTCGTACGCGTGCGGTGCCGAGCAGTCCACCGGATCGGCAGGCACGTTCTGGTTGATGCCGACGCAGGTGCCGGTCGGCCAGACCTTCGATTGGTCCTGGTCGAGAATCGAGCCGGTCATCTCCATCAGCGCACCGGTGTTCGACGGCATCTGCACTCCGCAGCGCAATGTCCGCTCACCCTTGGCCCATCCGGCCTGGCTGGGGAACATCAGCCCGACGCCGAAGCGTCCGTTGGGATCGAACTTGGCTCCGACGTAGTCGTCGACGGCGGCCTCGCAGTGTTCGTCGCGCAGTTCGCTGAACCGGATGGAACCGGGATACGGCGAGCCCGGACCGAACTCGACGCCGGGGTAGACGCTCATGTCGATGTCGCGAGCCACCTCGAAGCGATGGGGATCGGCGCAGGAAACTTCGGCGAGATCCTGTCGGTCCGTCTCCGGATCGTCGGTGGGTGTCCATTGCAGGCATGCGCCCGGATCGGCGGCACCGAAGGACGACGCCGAAACGGGGCCATCGGTCGCAGGCCCTCCGGCCGTCGCATGGGTGGTGATCTTCTCGGGCGTCGAGAACCCGTCGGAGAGAAAAACCGTCGCGCCCGCGGCCAGCACCGCACCGACCGCAACCATGGCCAGCCCGCGTCGAGCTGTGGTTGCAGACAGTGTTCGCCGAGACTTCTCGCTCGGCGGAGAGTCTGTTTCGTATCCGGACATCACCCTCCATCATGCCCGAGTATGTTCGGTCCTCATGAGCGACCCAACAGGTGACGACGACCTCAGCGAGCTCGCCGGCCGACTGTTCACGATGGCCCGCACCGGTGACGCGGCCGCTCTGGCGAGTTACGTCGACGCAGGCGTTCCGGTGAATCTGCACAACGAATCAGGTGACACGCTGGTCATGCTCGCCGCGTACCACGGACACACCGATGCTGTGCGTGCGCTGGTCGAGCGCGGTGCCGATGTGAACAAGCCCAACGACAAAGGGCAGACCCCACTCGCGGGCGCGGTCTTCAAAGGTGAGGACGACGTGGTGCGCGTGCTCGTCGACGGCGGAGCCGATCCACACGGCGGTCACCCGTCGGCAATCGATGCCGCCACGATGTTCGGACGCGAGGACTACCTGGGGTTGCTCGGCAAGTAAGGTTCGTTCTCGTGATCGACCTGAAATTCCTTCGCGAGAATCCCGATGCAGTGCGCGCCTCGCAGCGCACCCGAGGCGAGGACCCCGCTCTCGTCGACGCACTTCTCGATGCCGACGCCTCCCGCCGCGCTGCGGTGCTGGCGGGCGATCAGCTGCGTGCCGAGCAGAAAGCGTTGGGAAAGCAGGTAGGCAAGGCTTCCGCCGAGGACCGTCCCGCGCTGCTCGCCGGAGCGTCGGAGCTCGCTGCCAGAGTGAAGGCGGCTCAGGTCGCCGAAACCGAGGCCGACGCAGCCCTCGACACGGCCCATCGCGCGATCTCGAACATCGTCCAGGACGGCACGCCCGCAGGCGGCGAGGACGACTTCGTGCTGCTCGAGACCGTCGGGCAGATCCCGGAGTTCGATTTCGAGCCCAAGGATCACCTCGAGCTCGGCGAGTCACTGAACCTCATCGACATGGAACGCGGAGCCAAGGTCTCGGGTTCGCGCTTCTATTTCATGACCGGCTACGGCGCGCTGCTGCAGCAGGGATTGCTGCAGCTCGCCGCGCAGAAAGCCGTCAAGAACGGCTTCACCATGATGATCCCGCCGGTGCTGGTGCGGCCGGAGATCATGTCGGGAACCGGATTCCTCGGCGCACACGCAGACGAGATCTACCGCCTCGAAGCCGACGACCTCTACCTCGTCGGCACCTCCGAAGTAGCCCTCGCGGGCTACCACTCGGGCGAGATCATCGACCTCGCCGACGGCCCGAAACGGTACGCGGGATGGTCGTCGTGCTTCCGCCGCGAAGCGGGCAGCTACGGCAAGGACACCCGCGGCATCATCCGAGTGCACCAGTTCGACAAGATCGAGATGTTCTCCTACATCAAGCCCGAGGACGCAGCCGCCGAACACCAGAAGTTGCTGGAATACGAGAAGGAAATGCTCGCCGCCGTCGAGGTGCCCTACCGCGTCATCGACACCGCAGGCGGAGACCTCGGCTCCTCGGCAGCTCGTAAGTTCGACTGCGAGGCCTGGATTCCCACCCAGCAGGCCTACCGCGAACTGACCTCGACCTCGAACTGCACGACGTTCCAGGCCCGACGCCTCGGCGTGCGCTACCGCGACGAGAACGGCAAGCCCCAGACCGCGGCGACGCTCAACGGCACCCTCGCCACCACCCGCTGGATCGTCGCGATCCTCGAAAACCACCAGCAGGCCGACGGCACCGTCCGCGTCCCCGAGGCTCTGGTGCCCTTCGTCGGAACGGATGTTCTGCGCTAGTTGGGTCGTTCCGCAGGCTCCACTCCTGCGCTAGTTGGGTCGTTCCGCAGGCTCCACTCCTGCGCTAGTTGGGTCGTTCCGCAGGCTCCACTCCTGCGCTAGTTGGGTCGTTCCGCAGGCTCCACTCCTGCGCTAGTCCGGTCGGCTCAGGCGATATCGCCGATGCAGTAGCCCTCGCCGCCGATGGCCAGTACGAACGTGCGGTTCTGGTACACCCCGGACGCGTCGACGATGTCTGCGTTGACCTGGGTGTAGATGCCGTTCTGCCCGGTGACGAACACGCTGTCGGGGTCGAACGAGGTGATGCCGGGCAGGATGTCGGGATTGTCCACCAGTGGCGGGGCAGTGGGAACGCCGGTCCCGAGCGCATCCCAGGTCCGACGGCCGTCGCACACGATCGGGTACGTCTCTTCCACATCGCCGAGGTTGACCGGAGTCCCGGCGAGACGTCCCAGGTAGCGATCGACGGTGTAGACCGCGTCTGCCGCGTCGAACACGGGGGCGGTGCCGGTGGGGTAGACAGTGGGGCACGCGTAGCCGGACGCGATCTCACTGCGCTTCACGCTGACCGTTGCGGTGGGCCCGGTCCAGGTGACCGCGTACTGGCCGTCGACGCCGGGGGCGGCAACGGCAGCGAGGATCGCTGCGGGGTCGACGTACATCGTCGGAATGTCGGTGGGCGGAACCGTCCAGCACCGCACCGTGACGACGCCGATTCCGCCGCCGGTGAGGTCGCCCACGAACGGACGCAGCGCCATCGCGGCGTCGGGGTTTCCGGGAACCTCGCCGACGGGTGGGCCTGGCGGGATCGGTGGGGGCGTCGCGGTGGTCGCGGAGGCTGTGGTCGGAGTTGTCGTCGACGCCGCTGTCTCGGTGGTGGTGCTCGAGGCTCCGGACTGTTCGGACGGCAGTCCGACTGCGGAATCACAGGCTCCCACCAGCGCGAGCGTTGCGATCAGCGGCAGCGCGGTCCGGACGACCCTGGTCCGCCGTGGTGGTGCCGCACTGTTCTTCACGTCGTCTCTCCCCCGTTGCTTTCGACCGGACCTGTCATCTGCCGGACCTTTTCTCCGACATCGTCCACCGACTACGCTAACGGACTGTGGAACCCGTCTATCGATCAGTCATCGGCATCGCTCGTGCAGTGTTCGCGTTCGAGGGCCTGAAATTCGACGTCGAGGGCGAGGAACACATCCCTGCCACCGGCGGAGCCGTCATCGCCGTCAACCACACCGGATACATGGACTTCACCTACGCCGGGCTACCGCCACGACGGGTGAAGCGCTACATCCGATTCATGGCGAAGAAGGAAGTCTTCGACAACAAGATCTCCGGCCCGATCATGCGTGCACTGCGGCACATCCCCGTCGATCGAGGGGCCGGTGCGGAGTCGTACAAGTCGGCGGTCCAGAGCCTGCGCAACGGTGAACTCGTGGGCGTGTACCCGGAGGCGACCATCAGCCGCAGCTTCGAGATCAAGGAATTCAAGTCCGGCGCGGCGCGCATGGCCATCGAGGCAGGCGTGCCGATCATCCCGACGGTCATCTGGGGCGCACAGCGCGTGTGGACCAAGGGATACCCGAAACGGTTGGGCCGCACAAACACTCCTATCTCGATCGCCGTCGGTGAACCGCTACCGCCCGTTGGTCCGCCGAACGAACTGACCGAGAAGCTGCGCACGGTGATGCAGAAGATGCTGCTCGAACTTCAGGAGAACTATCACCACGAGGCAGGGGCCTACTGGGTGCCTGCGCGATTGGGCGGCAGCGCACCGACCCTCGAAGAGGCAGACAAGCTCGATGCCCAGGACCTCGCCGCGCGTGCGGCCAAGCGGGCCGAGTAGAGCCACGCGATGAACCTCCGTGGTGAACGGGTCGTGTTGCGGCCCGTCACCACCGAGGATGTGCCGGAGCTACGCCGAATACTGCACACCCCCGAGGTGTACGCGCGATGGGGCGACGAGGACGCCGACGAGAACTGGCCGTTCGACAACCCCGACGAGAAGCGTCTGGTCGTCGAATTGGACGGCGCACCAGTGGGATTGATCCAGTACGGCGAGGAGACCGATCCGATGTACCGGCACGCGTCGATCGATATCTTCCTCGACCCGGCAGTGCACGGCCGCGGCGTCGGAAAGGATGCCGTGGGCACGCTGGTGCGGTACCTGACAGCCGAACTGGGGCATCATCGTGTGGTGATCGACCCCGCTGCCGACAACGCGGCAGCGATAGCCTGTTACAGCGCAGTCGGATTCGAGCCGGTCGGGATCATGCGTCGATACGAGAAGGGCCCGAGCGGGTGGCACGACAGCCTGTTGATGGACTTGATCGTCGAGTAGCTATCGGTGGTTCGCCGGAGTGGAGCCCGCGGAACGACCCGTGGGGCCAGGAAGTGTCAGTCGGAACCGCGCGCCGGTAGGCCCTGCGGCACAGACGAGTTCGCCGCCATGAGCGCGCGCCAGCGTGCGCGCTATGGACAACCCGAGTCCGACGCCGCCGGAGGAACGGTCACGCGCAGCATTCAACCGAACGAGCCGCTCGAAGATGCGCTCACGATCGGCTTCGGCGACACCGGGACCGTCGTCGTCGACGGTGACGAACGCCTGTGACTCGGTTCCTGTCGTCACTCGGACGCTACCGCCCGGCGGCGTGAAGCGAGCGGCATTGTCGAGTACGTTCGACAGAACCTGCTCGATGCGGCCGACGTCCACCCTGACCGGCACCGGTTGCGAGGCGTCGACCTCGAACCGGACCTGCGGGGACAGCAGTGCAGCACGCTCGACGGTGCGTCGAACCACGTCGGCGAGATCCGCGTCGGACAACTCCAGCTCCGAAGTGTTCTCTGCACGAACGGAATCGAGCATGTCGCCCACCAGACGCGAGGCCCTGGCGGACTCGCCGACCAGCAAGTCGCTCCACCTGCCGACCCGATCGGGGCGGTGCTCCGCGTCGCGCTGCAACGACTGGGCCAGCGCCGAGATCCCGGCCACCGGTGTGCGCAGTTCGTGTGCCGCGTCGGCCAGGAATCGGCGCATGTCCTCCTCTGCCCGACGCGCCGACTGGGCTGCCGCAGCTTCCTTGCGCTCGGCATCCTCGAGGGCGTCGAGCATCTCGTCGACGGCCGATGCGGTGCGGCCCAGGTCGGTCTTCGGCTTGGACGGCAGTAGTCGTCGCCCTCTGTCGCCGTTGGTGATTCGGCGTGCGACCGACGTCATCGAGTCCAGGGGGGACAAGGCGCGCCTGACCGCGTAGATCAATGCGGCGGCGGCCAGTAGCAGAGTGACTGCACCGGCACCCATCATGAGAATGCGCAATTGTCGGCGCACATCTGCGATCGCGGTGGTGTCGCCGAGCAGTGACAGCGTCGATCCATCGGGCAAGGGCTCGGTGATTTCCAACGAATCCGACGGCGGGGCAGGAGGATCGGGTGGACCGGGAGGGCTGGGAGCCTTCGACTGGCCGGCGGGCGGAGCCGGGGTCGCGGGCCTGATATCCGGGCCGGGCGGTCCGCTGCCGGGTACGCCGTACACCGTGCCGTCCGCGGCGGTGACGCGAACCCGGATGGCGTCGCCCTGCAACGCCTGCACCAGATCACCGGGCCCGACGCCGCTGTCCACCAGCTCGACCGCACGGGATGCCCTGTCGGTCAACCGGGCCTCCAGATCACGCCGAAGCTGTTGACCGAGAACGACATCCACCGACGACCCGACGATCACCAGCAATATTGCGAACAGCACGACGACGGTGGCGACCACGCGGGTACGCAACGAGGGCGTGGGTGTGCGGTTCACTGCGGGGCCCGCAGAGCGTAACCGAGGCCGCGGACAGTGTGGATCAACCGTGGCCCATGGGCTTCCATCTTGCGACGCAACGCACTGATGTGAACTTCCACCAGGTTGCCGTCGTACGCGCCGTAGCCCCAGACCGATTCGAGGATGGACGTTTTGGACACCGTGCGTCCGCGCTGCGCGACCAAAAACGTGGCCAAGCGAAGTTCTGTCGCCGTCAGATCGAGGACGTGACCGGCGCGCGTGACGACCCCCGCGGATTCGTCCACCAATAGATCGCCCACTTGGATTGCGTCCGAGGATCTGCCGCGTCTACGCAGCACCGATCTCGCTCGCGCGACCACCTCGTCGAGCTGAAACGGCTTGACCACGTAGTCGTCTGCGCCGTCGCTCAATCCGCGCAGGCGGTCCTCCAACTGATCCTTCGCGGTGACCATGATGATTCCTGCATCGCTGCTCTGGCGGACGACGTCGATCAACGCGAACCCGTCCCGCGCGCCGGGCAGCATGACGTCGAGAATCACGACATCGGGGCGAAAGCCTGCCATCGTGGTGTCGAAGTCGTCACCGTCGGGCAAGGACGCAGCGGTGAATCCCGCGTCCTCGAACGCGGCGACCAGCGCCTCTCGGATGGGTAGCGAGTCCTCCACCACCATCACCCGGGGAGCGGAACTGTATGTCATGCCTCGATTGTCGCCCACCAGCTGAAGTGATCCTGAAGATGCGGCCGGCTTCAGGGTGACTTCAGCTAGCGGCGGCAGGGTCGATGACAGACCGAAACGAACGACAAAGACTCGAACAAGGAGTGAACGTGAACGATCAGACTCAACCGATCCCCGCCGCATCGAACCCGGAGCCAGTCCCCGGGAACGCGGTTCGAGAGACCCAACCGAAGCGGTGGAAGGGACGGGTGCCGATGGTGGCGACGGCCGCAGCGGGGCTCGCAGTAGGAGCGCTGGTGGCGTCGGCAGTCTTCGCTGCCACCGGTCCGGACGTCTCACCCGGAGTCTCCACGGTGGCGTCGTCGTCGACCCTCGGACAGCGGACCGACGGCGGTGGCGGGTCGGATGTACCTGCGGTGCCGGCAACCCCGGACTCCGGTGACGGATCGACGGTGCCCGCCGTTCCGACACCGCCAGGATCTGCGGACGGCGCAACTCCTCCGGCACCGGCGGACGGGGCAACTCCTCCGGTACCGGCGGACGGTGCCACTCCTCCGGCACCGGGGGACGGGGCAACTCCGCCTGCACCGCCCGCCGGGGGTCCGGGCAAGGGTGGGCCGAGTGGACCAGCTGAGGGTGGCCCGGGCAAGGGTGGACCTGCTCCTCTGTGCGCCCCGGCTGACGGTGCGACGCCGCCTGCCCCGGCTGACGGTGCGACGCCGCCTGCTCCGCCCACACCGGGTGCTGAGGGTGACGGTGTGACGCCGCCTGCTCCGGCAGATGGCGCGACTCCTCCCGCTCCGCCGGCAGCTCCCTCGGGTTCCTGAACCAACCTCTTCCAGCCCCGCACCGTGTTCTCGGTGCGGGGCTGGATTGTTTCTGCGGTTCGTGTGGGCAGGCTCAGGCGATGTGGGGGCCTGCTCGGGCGTGGGATGGTCGGGGTTGTCGGTACGGGTCGACGGTGGCCGGTGGCACGAACCACGGGTGGTTGTCGACGCCGATGAATACTTCCCAGTCACTGTGGTGGAGGAGTCGGTGGTGGAATCCGCACAGGAGGACGAGGTTGTTCATGTCGGTGGGTCCGCCGTCGCCCCAGTGCCGAATGTGGTGTCCTTCGGTCCAGGCGGCGGGTTTTCCGCAGCCGGGGAACGCGCAACCGTGATCGCGGGCGATGAGGGCTTTGCGTTGTTTGGCGGTGACGGTGCGTGCGGTGCGGGCGAGGTTGATCGGGGATCCGTGCTCGTCCATGACGATGGCGGTCAGGACACAGTCGCAGGCGAGTTGCCGGGAGGTGTTGCGGGAGAGTGGTCCCATCCAGGGCAGCCACCCGACGGTGGTGCCGTCGCCGAACAGGTCCCTGTATGCGCCGCGATCCGTTGCACGGCGGTCACTGCCACTGCCACTGCCACTGCCGTTGTCCGGCTCG
>NZ_NPFV01000032.1:0-172129 GCF_002259365.1 Rhodococcus sp. 14-2496-1d
CGAACGGGTGAGTCGGGCTCGGTGGGGGTCCAGATCGCGAGTTCGTTCTGTCTGTGGATGCGCAGATCCTCGACGTACGGGATTCGCCACACCGCTGGTGCTGCGGATGCGACGACGTCCGCCCATCGGCGCAGGGTCTTGGGGAGTGGGCCGGGGGCGTCGGGAACCAGGACCAGTCCGAGGAGAGTGCAGTCGCCGACGAGGCCGGCCTGAGCTTGCAGGAGAAGGTCGTGGGCGGCGTCGAGGCCGGCGCGGTCGGTGCGGCAGACGACGACGACATTGCGGTGCCGGTCGGCGGCGGGCCAGCCTCGGCGAGCATCGCCCGCCGGGGCCCAGATCTGGGCGAGTGTGCCTGCGCCGGAGCGCCCGTGAGCGGCGAGGAGCCACATCACGGGCGGGCGACCGTGGACTGCGACCGGGTCGTCGTGAATCGGTGCTCGGCGTTCGGGCGGTGGTATCCGCAGCCCTGCCGGGGTGACCGACACGTCGTCGTCTCGGTAATAGTCATGGTGCTCAGCTGGTTGTGCGGCCATCTCGGGCGCACCTCTTTCTCCGGCGTTCTCGGTCACCAAGTGGTGGTTGGTGAGACGGTGGTCGGCACAGCGGCAGAAACAGAGGGGGTCGTCGTGGTGGCCGCTGTGTTCGTCGTTGCGGTGCCGGTGGCCCCGACGGTGGCGTGGGCGGCGAGGATGCTTCCCGCGCTGCGGACGGTGTCGGTGGTGGCGAACAGCGACGCGCCTTGTTTGATCACTGCCCCGACCTTGTCGGCGAGGCTCTGATCGCCGGTCAGGTCGGCGGCGAGCGCGACGATCCATCGCACGGTCAGCTCGACGGGGGTCTCACCTTTGGACCCGACCGGAACACTGTCGTAGGAGCCGTGTTTGGTGGCGGTGTTCCAGTACGAGGTGTCGGTGACGAGCTGCGCGAGACCGGCGTTCTCGTCGATGGTGTTCGACACTTCCTTGAACGCGACGTCGACGGCGGAGTCGATGGTCGCCGGGGGTACGAGCTTGACCGCCGAGGACAGCACCTTGGTGGCGAGTATGCCGAGGGCTGCGGGTGGGTTGGTCAGGCCGACGGTGGCGAGCTGGCCGATCGTTTCGGGGGTGATGACGTCCTTGGCGACGGTGATCGCCGCGCCGATAGCCATGCCGGCGATCTTGGTGACCGCGCCGACCGCTTGGTCGATCATCTCGTCGGTCGAGGTTGCGGAGGGGTCGGAGTACTTGGCCATCTTCGACAGCACGGTCTCCGATGACGAGTTGACCTCGAATCGTCCTGCCTTGGAGTCGAAGTCGATGTTGTCGTTGATCACCGACGCGCCGGTCATCAGGGCGGTGCGTCCGACGGCGGTGGAGACGTCGGTGAGGATCCGGACGGGGTCGCGGGTGTCCATCGAGGACTGGCCGGCGATGGAGGCCACCAGCTTGGCGGCCGGAGCGTCGATGGGGGTGTCGCACGCGAGATCGCCTGCGGTGCAGTACGAGGCGACCCGGTCGGAGACTGCTCCGAATCCGGCGATCTTCGGTGTCGGTGAGATACCGCCGCCTGCGGGGGCGGCTGCGGCGACGGCCGGGGCGAGTTGGACGGTGTCCACTGCTGCACCGCTGGTGCCCGGTGCCGGGGCGGGGGTGGAGCCACCGCTGGCGATGACGTCTTCGCCTTCGGCGCGGGTGGGGTCGGAGAACAGTGCTGCGCCGGCGAAGTGGTCGGCGTCGACAGGTCCGGATCCTGCTCCGATTTCACGGGTGACCTGGGAGGCGACCTCGCCGCCCTGGGAGTAGCCGGAGAGGAAGACCTTGGTGCCGGGGCAGCGCGCGGCGATGTCGGAGATCATCTTGGTGGTGTTCTCGACGCCGATGTCGACGGACTGGGCGTAGGGAACGGCGGAGCGATCGCCGGGCTTGCCGCCGAAACTCGCCGGGTACGGGACGTAAGTTCGTTCGAGAGCGGGCCCGTCACCTGAGTTCGCATCGCGCATCGCGGGCACGGTCAGCCGGGAGAAGAAGCCGGAATCGGTGTCGGGTGAGGTGTTCTCGTCGATCTCGGTGGTACCGGGGACGACGACGAGATGCAATACCGGGCAGTCCCCGCTACCGGTGTCCGGTGGGGTGGGTGTGGTGGACGGCTGCGCGGCCGCGACGCCGCTGGCGGAGACCACGATGGTCACTGCGGCGGTGGCGGTGAGCAGGCGCACGGTCAGGCGGCGAACCTGGTCGATGGGTGTGTGCACGGCTTCTCTCTTCTTCGGTGGGATCCAGCGGGTATGCCTGGTCATGGGGGTCAGCGGGAGACGATGGCGGAGATGAGCGTCGTGCCGGCCTGCGCCTTGGTGGTGGTGATGCGTTGGCGACTCATGCGCCCGTCGATGCCGGGGCCGCGCTCGACGACGGTGACGTCGTAGATTCCGGCGTCGATCGGGTCGGCCAGGACACAGAATTCGATATCGGGTTCGAGCTGGTCGATTCCTGCCTGGAGGCGCTGCGCGGACGCCATCACCGCATCGGGTGCACCTGCGGCGCGGGCTGCGACACCGTCGCGGTCGAAGTAGAAGGCCTTCTCGAACCGCCAGATCGCCACCGCACCGGGGTCGTCACTGTCTTCGGTGACCGGGTCACCGTGGGCTTGACCCCGGCACCAGGTGACATCGGCGGCCGCAGCTCCCGCTGCAGCGGGAGCGGTCGAGGTCGAGGTCGGAGCTGCTGTGGTGGTGACGATTTCGTCGGGAAGCAGTACGGGCGTTGGTTGCGGTTCGTCGCCGAATCTGGTGAGCACCAGCCCGGCTCCCACTACTCCCCCGATCAGGACCGCGAGTGCGGTCGTGACGGCGATGGTGGCGCGGTGGCGTCGCCACCACGACTGCGGGGGTGCGGGTGCGGGTGCGGTGTAGGGGCCTCCAGCGCGAAGTAGAGAGGTCCGTTCGTCGAAGGAGCCGTATCCGTCCGTCGGCCGGGATGCGTGGCCATGGTCAGGGCGGTCCACGTCGATGTCGTCGGTAGGGTGCTCGACGAACCAGTCGTCGTCCGGATCGGTGGCGGCGGACTGGTGCTCGGTCAAGACTGTCAGTCTGCGCTCGGTCGGATACTCGGAAGCTGCTGCGGCGGTGTCGGTCTCGGCGACGACCGGGTCGGCGAACCAGTCGTCGGTGCCGTGGTGGGTGTCGGCGTCGGTGGTGCGGTCTCGAGGTGCCACAACAGGCCTTTCCGAGGGTCGAGGTGAGGAACGAGGTCGAACCTTCGGATACAGCCCGACCCATCGGGGGCGGTCGGGCTGCACCCGGAGGTCAGATCGCGAGGTTCAGACCCGCCAGTGCTGCTTTCGCCTGGTCGAGAACGGGCGCGGCGGCGGTGTTGACGGCCGCCACGGTGTCCGCCACGGCGGGCTGCTCGAGCACCGTCGAGGTGAACTGTTGGACCTGCTCGTAGGCAGGTTCGGTCCACCCCTGGACCGCCGTGGCGGCCTGGTCGACGTCGGCCGGGGCGAGGTCGAGGCTGCCCTGGATCTGGTCGACGGTGGTGTCGATGGCGTTCTGCACGCTGGGGGAATCGACGGTCAGCGGCGCAGCAGGGGTAGCCGGGACGCTCTCGGGTGCCGGAAGCGGTGCGGGCTCTTCGATGATCTGCTGCTCGCCGCCGAGGACGGTGGCACCGAGGATGCCGCCTATGACTGCACCTGTGCCGGTCAGGCCCAGCACGATCGGAGCCGAGAGGGCAGCGCCGACTCCTGCGCCTGCGAGTGCCGCTGCGCCGGGGATGAAGACCCAGCCGACAGGTCCGCCCCAGACAATCGCACCTGTGCCGGTGGTGGCTGCGACGCCGAGTCCGCCGCCGATGGCGGCTGCGGTGCCGGTGATCACTGCGGCAGGGGCCACGGAAGCGGCAAGGCCGACAGCGCCGCCTGCGACGACTCCGGTGATGGTGCCCGCAGCGATACGGTCGGCGCGGGATGCGTCGGCGAATCCGTTGTCCACCAGCCAGTTTCCGCCGTCGGCCTGGATTGCGGCTCCGGTGTTGTTGAATTGCTTGACCAGGTTCGGATCGAGCAGGTTCGGGTCGTACGGCACGAGTTCGCCGCCGACGAGGACGTAGCCCTCGGGTGCGTCGATCGGTGCAATGACCTTGCGCTGCACAGTCGGAACCGGCGGCGGGGACGCTTGCAAGGCGTGCGGTGCGTCGGTCGGCGCGGCCTGCGGCGCGGGGGCAGGCTCGTAGTAGGTGTTCTGGTACGAGGACTGCTGGTTGCCTGACCGGTAGTCGTCGTAGCTACGCCACTGCGACTGCTGGACCTGGGGTGAGGCCTGGTAACCGGGCAGGAACTGGCGTTCGCTGGTCGGGGCCGGCGACGGCGCGACGGGGGTGGTGTCGGTGGTGCCGGACTGGGCGGTGTCGGGTGCGGTCACGAAGTCCTGCGGTGCCGCGTGTGCGGTTGCGGTGCCCCACGCCAGTGCGACGGCGACGGGCACGGCAGTGAGAACGAGTGCCCGTTCTCTGCGGCGGCGGTGACGCCCACCGATTCCTTGCTGGGGAGACATGTGTGGTGGTGCCTTTCGTAAGTCGCTGCGATGCAGCGGTATTGGGTGATGTGTGACTGGAGTGGTTGATGGTGGAACCACCACCGTCCGCGCTGGGAGAACGACCGAAAACGAGGGTCAGCCTTCGGGTGATCCCTCAGCGCGGACGATGGGTGATGCCTTGGGAGTGGATGCCGGCGCGCGTCCGTTGCACGCTGGCATCCACGCGAAATGTCAGCCGAACAAAAGGCCGAGGCTGCGCCAGAACCAGTCCTGCGAGAAGATCCAAGGCATCGGTCGTATTCCTTTCTGTCAGTGGAGTGGTGGGAATGTGTTCGATGTCCCGGCGGGGTCGCGCAGTTCGGCACACGATGAGGTCGAAGCGTCACCACGCGACCCTCGCGCCGGTCCACCAACTGAGGGGCTACACGGGAGCCTCAGTGCAGTGAGTTCGCCGCGTAGACCCTCGCGACTGATCGCCTCTTCAGGCGTCAGTCGAGATTGGGGGTACTAGGCCACGTGGCTGAAGACTGGAGACCGTGGGAGTGGTTCCAGGAACGTCGTATTGGCGTCAGTCCATTCACCGATCACCGCGTTCGTCTCTTCGCAGATCAGCCTGTGGTGGCTGTGGCGGGGCGCGGCTGGGAGCGAACACACGGCCAGGCCCGCAACACGGTCGTTGACCGAGGAACAGAGGGCGATGCCGGGATTGCAGGTGGAGCCCGGATGTAACGTTCGCGGTTGCGCGACAGATGTCATAGGTGTCTCCGATCCGATTGCGGTTCTGCTAGATCCGCATAGGCTGGGAGAGCCCCTGCGGATACAAGTTGGGCCCGATATTGGGGCTTTGTTCTGTAGGTGGAGGGACTCCGGATGCGTTTCGGGACGACCAATCACGGCGCATCTGGAGTCTGCTAATTCGAGTTACTCTGTGCCAGTTGGCTTCTCGCTTTCTTTGGCGTATCAGTGATGCGTAGACGCCGCGGTTGATGCGGTGTGCGTCTGTAAGCCGAATCTTGCTCTGCCGACACCCAGGGGCGAACCCCGATCGCATTGTCTAAACAACTGTGTCTATACAATAGCATCAAAACATGCTTTATGTGCTACCGAATTGGGACAAGTGGCATCGTGTCCTCTCGTGAGGTTCCATCGGTGAGGCGTCGGTTGCGTGGTTTCGCACCTGACAAGCTGCGGGCGCGACGAATTGAACTCAAGCTGAGTGGTGCCGAGGTTGCGCGCGTTCTCGGAGTGGCTTTGACGACGTACTCACAGTGGGAGCGAGGCCAGTCCCATCCCCGCATAGACACTCTTGCTCGATGCGCTAAGGAATTCGGGAGCGAGATCAGCGATTTCGTCTCAGTGCCGGAGGACGAGGAGTACCTCGGTGATCTGCGAATATCCAGGGGGCTGACCCAGGGGATGCTCGCGAGCGAAATCGGCGTCAGTAGCCAGTACATCGGGGCGCTCGAGCGCGGGCAGAGCAAGCTGAGCGCGCCGGCCGCCCGCCAGATAGCGGAAGCGTTGGGGTACCCGGCGCAACGGGTCAGCGAGGCATACGAGCGTGTGCGGAAGCGGCCACGGGGCGAACCGGCCTGACTGGGGACCTGACTCTGGATCGACATTCTGGCTCCAAGACGCGTGCTTGTTAGCCACGTGAAATGTGTTCCACGTGGTGCTCAAAGGCTGCGTCTGAGGGCCATGCGGCCGACAGGAAATCTTCAACTCTTCGGGAGAGCGGAAGGTGCCGAGGGCGAAGCTATCACGATCGGTTAGGGAGTGGGAACCTTGAGCACCTGCTCGGAAGGTTGTAGCGCGGGGAGCACCGCAAGGACCAGCCGGTCACCAAGCTGTCCAGGGTAGGGCCTTAGTTCGAGTCGGGTTTGCTGCCACTTCCAGCCGGTCGCGCCGCCGCCGTCGATTGCACGGACGTGTACATCAGCTGACACAGGAGACGTATCGTGAGTCCACTTTTCTAGAGCACCCGACAGTGTCGCCCGGTCGTCGTCGTGCAACACGCCGCACCCGCTTGTGAGATCACGCCATTTCACCCAGGTTGGAGCTTCCGGCAGCCACATCGTCAAAATCCCGGTTCGGCCGTCGAATACAGCGATGCGTGTTCCACCGCTCTCGAGGCCGCTCGGCATTCCCAGCTCAGCCAATGTTGGTTTGTCGGGTTCCGTCGTGTCTGTCACGTCGTGCCAGAGCAGCCTCAGACCGACGTTGGCAGGGTCAGTTCTCCCCCTGCCCCAGCAATGCCAACGCATGATTCGGCCATCTGCGTGAAGAACGGACATTGGGCCCTCCCACTTCTGACCGTGGGTAGGGACCAGTGCCTGGGCGAACAACTCCTCGGACCCATCGAATTTGACGGCCTTGGCGTTGTACTCCGCCGGGGTTCGTTCCGGCACGTGATCAGCGGCAGATACACCGGACATCGCGGAAGCCTCGACTGTCTGCTCGATGACGGTGCGTTCGAGTAGCCAGGCTATTCCGGAAACGGTGCGCACAGGATCGGGTTCGACCTCCGGGTCCCCCACCCAGACCTGTATGCCGTGGGTTTCCCCTGACGGCCCCAGAACTGGTACTGCGCGAATCCGAGCTTGACGCCGACGGCCTTTGAAGAGCACATCTTGCTCGGCGCAAGAACTGCGTGTGAGTTCCAGAAAACCATGCAGATCGAACTCAGGCCCAGGTGACAAGCGATCGATTTTGGTCCAATCTCGGACCTTCCCCCCAGTACTGATGACTGTCATCTGTCCTGGAACCAAGGTTTCCACCAGGTTCCAGCTATTCACGATGTCCACAGGTTCCCCTTCCTGATCGACCTAGACCGACGACGGTACAGTCACGGCCGCCGCGAAACAGAAAGTCTGACGCCATGTGGCCTCATTGTCACGGCTTCTCGCACGTCGAGCTGGTAATCGGGGTCTGCCCGAATCTCGTACCGACGAGCGATGGACGCCAACGCAAGCACCGCCTCGTGTAAGGCGAATTGGCGACCGATACACGCTCGCAGACCAGTGCCCCAAGGCTTGTATATACGGCGGTTGGTGTCGCTGGCCTGCCCTGTGGCGAACCGGTCGGGGTCGAAGGTGTGTGCCTCTGGCCCCCACTCCGGTGAGCGGTGCAGCTGTGGAAGGAGAACAAAAACCCATCCCTCGGGTACTTCATACCCGCCCAGCGAAGTTGCTCCGCGCTCACGTGCCTTGCGGAAGTAACCGGGTGCAGCGGGCCACAGCCGGAGAGTTTCGTCGACGACATGTCGTGTCCGTCGCAGCTTGGGCACGTTCTCGAACTCGATGTCGGTGCCATCAGGAGCGACGGCATCGACTTCGGCCCGTATCCGCTGCATCTCATCGGGGCGGGTGCTCAGGAAATGCAACGCAAAGGCGATGGTCGATGCTGTTGTCTCGTTCCCCGCTATTAAAAAAGTGATGATCTGATTGCGGATGTTCTCCAGTGTCAGTCTGTCGCCCGTATCGGGGTCTGGCGTATTGAGCATATGTTCGAGCAGATCCGGAGACGTTTTGCTGGAGTCAGGCTGGGCCATTCGCTGTTCGATCAGGGAGTCGACAGTGTGGCGTATGAGCTGGAGGTCCTCATCGTGCTGCCTCGTCGCCCTTCGTCCTAAGACAGAGCGGATGATCGGCACATCGTTCGATGACTTGTTCACATAGTGAAGGACGCGAGCGATGGCGTCCGCAAAGGGGACGGGCTGGCGAAACGAGCCGAAATCATGCGCCAGGGCGCAACGCCCGATCACGTCGAAGGTCAGTTTGGAGCACTCGTCGTAGGCGTCTACCGGACCCGATCCGCTGTCCCACGAGGTCAGAAGTTCGTTGACTGATTCCTGCATGGCTTCGTGGTAACCGCGCATGGCCCCTTTGCTGAACGCCGGCCCTAACACGGCATGCGCGCGATGCCAGTTCGGCTCCGAGTTGAACGCGGTGAACAGACCGTCTTCGCCGATGGCGCGTAGCTTGCGATGTGGCAGGGCAAGAAATTTTGCCCAGTACTTCTCGTCGTTTACTTCCGCGACAAGCTCCGGTTCGGAGACCACCACGAGTCGGTGGCCGAAAATCTTGCGTTCGTAGATCCCACCGAGCTCAGTGGCCATCGCCATCTCTTTTTGAACAGGCTTGGCGGTATCGAGGCCAATGATGTCTCCGGCAAACGGCAGTCGGTAACGCGGGTGAGGCAGAGTCTTCGAGATGGTTTGGGCGATCTCCATGCCAGATAGTGTCCACCACGTCCGCAGACATTGGTCGACGGCCACTGTGTGACGCCTGCTGCGAGTGCGGACCGGTCAACGCGTGAAGACCGCTTGAATGACAGAGGTGTAATTCCTGGTGACTTCCTCGGCGTGTCTCAACGCTTCGAAAATGATTCTGGTTCAGGATAGACACCGGTTGGGACCGCGGAAGTAGACGAAGGAGGCCGTGCCATGCCGATGCCCAGTAAGGGTGACCGGACGTCGCTGACTGTCCGACTGCCGTCGGAGCTGATTGACACGCTCAAGGCGCAGCGAAGCTCGGCTGGCGCGACATCTCTGAGTCAATACGTCGCTGATCTGATCGCGATTGCCAGCGACCGCGAAGATCTTGCGCGCGAACTAAATCGCGCGCATGAACAGGGGGTATTGCCCTTGACTGCGTAGCCGTCTCGACCTGAATCGACATTCGGGTCTTAGTCCAACTAAATCTACGCAGCACCTTGAGATGACAAAAACCCCCGGCGTGCGGGCCGAGGGCTTCTGAAGTCAGAGAAGCGAGTGACTAGCTCGCAACTCGTTCTGTGGTGCTCTTCCCCGAAGGGACTGTCTTGGCGGACATGTCTCAGGGTACATCGTGCCCTGAAGTAGGTACAAGATTGAATGCTCGTGTCGTCCATCCGGATGCGACTGCAGACCGGCTGTGGCATCGTTTCGCACCGGCCATTGCTGCCCGCCGATCGATGAGGCTGTACGACCCGACGACGCGTAAATACGTGTCCGCGGGGCCGTTAACGGTCAAAAGGCCGGCACTGCCGGCAGCTGTGCCGCTCTTCTCACGTGGGCGCGCCGGTGTCGTTGCCTTGGACTTCGACACCAAACATCACGGCCACGCCTCCGTTGCCGCTGACGTGACGCGTCTGCTGGCGTGGTTGTCCGAATGCGGTGGCCGCGTAGTAGTCGATGAATCGACGAGCGGCGGCCGACATGTGCTGATACCGCTGGCACCGGGAAAAACAGTCACCGCCGACGAGATACGTCCGTTGTTGCGCCTTCTGGCAGCGCGACTTCCCACGTTGGACATCACACCGATGACCAACCACAAAACCGGGTGCATCACCGTGCCGGGCTCGCAGTGCAAAGAAGGTGGTTACCGCACCCTCGTCGATCTGGACCCTGCGGCAGCGTCCGACATCCTGACCGTCGGGTCCGATGCCGGCACACTCCAGCGCCTCGAAGCCCTGCTCGGAGGAACGGGCCGACCGATCATCAGCCCGATCGACGCCCACATCCGAGCCGAGACGTCAGCTGAACGCGTCCTCGGCAGTAGTGATGACGCCCGGTTGCATCCGCGTTTCTGTCGCTCCACCCCGCCGCCGCGCTGCGTCCTCGACTTCGCCCGCACAGGCCGCATCGACACCCGCCGCTGGCCCTCTCGCTCGGAAGCACGCCAGTCCGTCATCACCCACGCCGTACTCTCCGGCGCCAGCGCCGCCGACATCCTCACCCGCGTCACCGAACCAGCCTGGGCTGGTGTGCATGCCGCGTACGCCCGCTACGCCGAACCTGAACGCGCTGTCCGCCGCGACACTGCCCGCGCACTCGACTGGGCCGCATCGACCCTCCCCGACCCAGTCCGGAATACCGGGCACAAGCAAAAGCACACAGGGGGTACCTACGACCCGGTACTTTGCTTCTGGCTTACCCACGCTCAAACTTGGGTCTCTTCCGCGTTTCTTCATCGAAGAGATCGATGGACTACCCATGCAGTTGTTCAAGCTTTGGCGTGGGCTGCGGCAGTGTCCGGTCAAACAGTCGAAGGTGTTCCCACTGTCGGTGTCGGTGGGCGGTCACTGTCCATCGCCGCCGGCATGCTCCCGGAATCAACGGTGTGGTCAGTTCTGGAGCGGCTGAGGGACATGGAAGGGTCGCCGCTGCTGCTCATCGAACGCGGGGTGGGTCAGAACCCCGACCGGTACGCGTTGGTGCCCACACACGCGGGACGAGCGACACCGATCGACATCGTGGCAGGGGCACCAGAGGTCGAGTCCGTACACCCGGCGTGGAGCGTCATCGGATGGCGTCACCGCATCCTCTACGACGCAGTCGTCGCAGCAGCAGAACCCCTCACCCCGGACGAGTTATTCACAGCCATCGGGGTCGGCCGCACCAGCGGATACGAGGCCCTGCTGGATCTGCGCGTCGCCGGTCTGCTCACGGTCGAGAACGCCCACATCGGTGTCGGGCCGGTCGAACTCGACGACATCGGCCATCGTCACGGCCTCACGTCCGCGGTCCGTGCCCGCATCGTGCGCCACCGCGCCGAACGCATCGTCTGGCGAGAATGGCTCGCAGCACGGGAGGAGGCACGCACCCCGCCCGAGCCCGATCGGTCGGTGTTTGTGGTCGCCGACGATCACCCGACCGATCCACCCGACCACGACTACATCCTGGCCGTGATGAACACGGGCCCACCGGACCCGTTCTAACGCATTTGTGTGGCGTACCGGCCACGAATCCAGGACAGACGTGAGCGCCGGCCTTGTTCGCGTCGCTCGCTCTGACCCCGCCCACCGCGCGGTTGCACGCTGCAATGGTGGACCGAACTGGAATTCATACACCGGCGTTGCCGTGTGATGCCGGTGCTGCACGACCCGTCGACGTGCTCGATCCGACCCGGTCGACGTTCGTCGTCGAGATCAGATGATCGGTGCGTTGGGTTGGCGACGGATGAACTCCGCCATCCCGGGGACGGTGAAGGCAACCAGGCCGCGGGCGGGAGACCAGATGAGTCCTTTGCGTATGCAGGAGTCACGGTGCGGTGCCATCGATTGCGGGTTCGATCCGAGGGCCTCGGCGAGGGCGGCCGTCCGCGGAGTGTCGGTTCCGCTGCGTGCAATGGCAACCAGATACCGTTTCTCGGCTTCGGTGGCCCGTAGCCACCTCGAACTGTAGAAACCGGAATCGAGCGTGGCGTGGCCGGTGTCCACGGCGTCCTCGGCGTCGGCCAGTGTGAACGGCGATTGCTGGGCCGCCTGCCAGAGCTCGTGACCGAACACCTGAAGAAAGTACGGGTATCCATTGCTCGCCGCGACGACGTAGTCGGTCGCTTCGACAGAGATGGCCTGGTTCAGCCTGGTGATGGGTGTGACGATCGCATCGCGGGCCTGATCGTCGGCGAGCGGCCCGATGGTCCGGTAATCGAACTGCCGCTCGGCGTACGACCGCGCATCGGCCAATGCTTGCGCGAGGTTCGGCAGGCCTGCGCCACACACGAAGAACGGCCATTCACGCTGAGCTGCACGGTGCTGGGTAGCCAGGATCACCTGCAGGAGCGCCGGCTCGAGTTCCTGCATCTCGTCGATGAACAGCCCCAGCGCGGTGCCGTCCTTGCGGAGTTCCTCGGTGAGATCTTCGACGAGGTCCTCGAATTCGACCCCCAGGGTCGGCCTCTCGGTGCCGGATGAGCGAGCGAGCTCGACGCCGACACCGAACGCGGTGGCGGACACCGAGAACTCTTCGGTCAACTGCCGGATCTTGTCCGCTACCGGGCCGGCGAACTGACGACGACGAACAGCGCGAGAGATATCTTTGGCGATCCGCCGCCGCAGGGCTTCGGCACCTTCCACGCTGGTCTGGGCTTCGACCTCGACCACCACCCAGTTGTGGCGGCGAGCTTGGTCCGCCATGGTCGCCAAGAGCGTGGTCTTCCCGACCCCTCGGAGTCCCTGCAACATCAACCCACGGTCATAGTGCCGCCGCTTCGTCCGCGCGATCAACAAGTCGAATCGTTCGAGCTCGGCGGTACGTCCGACGAGTTCGGGTGGGCGCGTGCCAGACCCTGGTGTGAAGGGATTCAGTCCGTACTCCATGTACCTCAGACTATCGGATTGTATCTAGTTGTATCGGACTCAGTCTTATATATTCGGATACAATCTGATAGGCGAAGTGACTCGGCGTAGATCCGGGCGCACTGAGTCGACAAGCTGCACCCGGGGCCACCGGAGTAGTGCGGTGCCGATGTCGGCTGATGGACGGGAAGTGGCTACCGCGTCGTCAAGAAATGCTGACAGTGTGCGGGGGTGTCGGGGGTGAGCCCTAGGCCACACGTCATTTGTCGCCGCTATGCGTTGAGGTGTTGAGCCCCCGTTGCGACAACGGGGGGTGTCCGATCGTTTTGATCGATGAGGTGTACGACGGCGGGGGGTCTCCGTGCGCCGGATCTTGAGCCCGACGGGTCAGGTGCTACCACCGCTGTCGGATGAGTCGAGGAGTTGCAGGGTGCGTTCGAGGAGTTGCTCGATACGGTCCTCGACGTCGTCGACCATGTCCGGTACACCGGCCAGCGCCGTGTGCGCGCGGCGACGTGCCTCGACACCCGACCGGTAGTAGCCGGAGTCGAGCTCGACAGACACCGGCTCCGGCGCGGCGATCGGCTTACTCCGATCGGTACCGTCGGACGGTCTGACGATGGCGCGACGTGGGGTGTGCAGTGGAGAAACGCCGGTACGGTGTCCCGCGATCACCGCTCCGACCTCGGCCGCGGTCATCGCCGTGACCGGCAGAGGCAGGTGGCCCCACCGATCGATCGGCACCGCGACCGGACCGCGGCGGTGCGGCGATCCTGTCATGTCGGGAAACGTGTTGCGCTGCAGATGTTCTGTCAGCAGCGTCGTCGACGGATAGCGGTCGGCGAATTGCAGGACCGTATGCCACAGGTCCCATAGCGTGGCGGGCTCGAAACCGGTGGCGTCGCTGGGGGCGATGTCGACTCGGTGGCGGCCCCCGATCCACACACTGTCGCCGTCTGTGGCGATATCGGTGCGGTCGAGTCCTGCAATAGCTCTGTAGGACAAGCCCGCTCCGGCGAGAACGAGAAGAACGGCATCGCGGCGACCGAACAGTGCAGCCGTCGATCCGGAAGTCGGCAGTCCGGCAGCGATAACCCGGTACTGCGCGGCACGCCGCATCGTTCGCTCGCTACGTGCAGAATTCAGTGCGATCCGGAGCGACGTCACTCGTCCGGGAGCTGGCTGGCCGGCATCGAGGTGAACGCGGTTGATCGCGGACACCCGGCGCAACTGAACCGCGTCGCGGGCGGGGTTTTCGGCGAGGAACTCCGCCAGCGTGATCGGCGACGCGGGGAGAGCATCGACGTCGGCCGCGGCACACCAGTCGACGAACAGCGACCACTGGTAGCTGTAACCGCTCACCGTGCTCCGTCTCGGCGTCACATGTGCGACGGTACCGGGCTGAAGGCCGGTACCAGATCGGACACAGTCGCGCGGGTCACTCGCCGCGAACCTGGGACGCAGGCGTGTTGACGGCTATCGCTGGCGTCGTCGTCTGTGCGTACTCGCGCCTTACTCGGCCAGCTTGGCGATCGACTGCGCCCACAGGAACTACTTGTTCCGTCCGAGATCACCGATGGCCTTGATCCATACATCATGACCATGCCCGGAAGCCCGAGTTGCCCACCGCGGGTTCGAGCAAGCCTTGCACCGAGCACACCTGTGAGTTTCACAGTCTTCAGAGTGGTCCGTAGGGATGGGCCGCGGATCGTCATGGCGCGTCTCTCGATGCTGAATATTGTTTTGAATTAACGTATTTCAAGGTCGATGGGTTCAGGCTGTTCGTTCGGTATCGACGTGTCGGGTCCGCGAAGCATCGCTGGCGCACGTGCCGGAGGTCGGTTGTCGGGTCGATTTCCGTGTTCCAATCCGGCGACGAGGAGTCCTCGATAGGCAGTAGTGCACGTCGTCGAGTTGGAGTGCCCGAGTGCATGATGCGCGCGCCGTCAGTCGTCTGTCCGTGCCTGGTGCCTTCGATAGGACTACCCGGCGAGCCGTGGTGCCTTCGATAGGACTACCCGGCGAGCCGTGGTGCCTTCGATAGGACTACCCGGCGAGCCGTGGTGCACGCGGAGAGTCTTGGCGGCATCAGGGCGAGTCGTATCTCGATGAGTCGTCGCAGGGTGCGGTCCTTTCGTCAGTCAAGTATTGCCGAACTCTGGGTGTTGATCTTCCCTCAGCTATCTGTTATATGTATACACACATACATATAGATGCAAGGGGCACCCGCTGCGACTCGAGCGTTCGAACACGCCGCCGACTCGCCTGGTTCGGTCTGTGCGAGCGCCGCAATCGTGAATCTATCGACGAACGGGAGTTGTGCGATGACGTGGTACGTGGAGGCGTCGGACGGTACAAGTCTGGCTGTGCAGGAACGCGGGAATCCTGACGCACCGACGATACTGTGCGTGCACGGGTTTCCCGACGATCATTCGGTCTGGGATGGCGTGGCACGCGAGCTTGTTGCATCGTTCAACGTGGTCACTTTCGACGTCCGTGGTTCCGGTTTGTCCGACGCGCCTGCAAGGGTGGCGGACTATCGGCTCGACCAACTCGCCGACGACATCGTTGCGGTGGCCGATGCCGTCTCACCGCACCGACCGGTACACCTTTTGGCTCACGACTGGGGATCGGTGCAAGCCTGGCATCTCGCGACCGAGCCTCGACACCGCCACCGGGTGGCCTCTCTGACGTCGATCTCGGGCCCATCCCTCGACCACATCCCGGCGTGGATCAGTGAGCGACTGCGGCGTGGACCGAACGGGTGGAAAGATATTGCCCAACAATGGAAGTCTCCTTTCTATATGGGATTCTTCCAGATGCCGTGGCTGGCACCGCTCGCGTGTCGGTTGGGCATCGTGGACCGAGTGATAGCGTTCGCGGCTCGATGGGAGTCGGGATCTGCACCCGTATCGACTTCGCGGCATCGATCGCGTGACAACAGAAACGGTCTTAAAATCTACACAGCCAATCTTCTTCCACGAATACTGTTCCCAGAGAATCGTTTCAGCGATGTGCCAGCCCAAGTGCTGGTACCCAGAGGCGACATTTTCATCACCCCATCCATTCAGATGGATATTCATCGGTGTACCAGCGCCGGCGAAGTCCATTTCATTGACGGCGGCCACTGGGCCCCGTCCTTCCACCCCGCGGTCGTCGCGACCGCGACACTCAGTTTCGTAAATGATCATTCAACGCCTCAGGTCGCCTCGACAAATAATGTGAACGGAGCCACTGATGGATCCCAAGATTGACATCGACAAGGTAGCCCTCTCCGCCCGAGACGTCTCGTGGGACTGGAGCGGCTTGCCTATGCACTACTTCGACGAAAGTCCTTTCGCGACCCACTTTGCAAATGGCATGAATATGCTCCTCCCGGAGGGAGAGATATTTTTCGTCGACATATTTCGCCGAGCACTCCCCTTCGTAGTGGATGAAACGGTTCGCGAGGATGTAATCGGATTCATCGGCCAGGAAGCAACTCATTCATCAGCGCATCAATCTCTGGTCGATCACTTTCAGAACACCGGACTGGATATGGAGCCGTTCGTCTCAGACGTACGGGAGCTGTTCCACAAGATGCTCGGTGACCGTGATTTGACGGGTCGGCGGGCCCACGCATGGCTGATTGAGCGAGTGGCAGTGGTTGCGGCGATCGAGCACTTCACCTCCTATCTCGGGGACTTCGCGCTCAATGCGACGGCGTGGGACGACGCCCTCAGTCCTCGAGTGCTGGATCTGTTCCGATGGCACCTGGCCGAGGAGGTCGAACACCGACATGTCGCGTTCGACCTATTCACCCATCTCGACGGAAACTACTTCCACCGTGTTCGCGCCTGGATGCTGGCGGCACCGACGCTTGCCCTGATGTGGGGGCGCGGTACGAGACACCTGATGGCTGTCGATCCGGAACTCGCGAACGAACAACGCGCGATTCGTTTCCGCGATTTCCGGAGAACCTGGAGGAAAGGGCTGCTACCGAGTCCGTTCAGTCTGACAAAGATGTTCTTTCAGTATTTTCGCCCTGGCTATCACCCCTCGCAGTACGGGTCGACAACGCAGGCTGTCGGGTACCTCGCGACCTCCCCGGCCGCGCGCGCGGCCCTCTAGAGCATGGCTGTATCGCGCGTTTACTCCGCAGTTGGTGCAGGTCGCGCTCGGGGCCGTTCGGGCGGCACGAGCGCCGTGATGTCGTTTTTGCGTGCCGGTGCGGGCGCGTACGCCGCGACAGCGACCAGGAGTGGACGTAAGAATCACGAACCCGTGGCTTCGGTCATTCCACTGGAACTGATCGTCCGATCGACACGGATCGAAGCCGACGGGGTGCTCAGCATTGACCTGGGTGCCCGGAACGGCAGGGACCTGCCCTCTTGGTTCCCGGGCGCGCACATCGATCTGATCATGCCGTCGGGAACAATCCGCCAGTATTCGCTGTGTGGCCCGGCATCGGACCGCACGTTCTACCGGATCGCTGTGCGCCGGCTCGACCACGGCAGCGGTGGGTCGATCGAGGCGCACACGCTACGAACAGGATCGCTCGTCAGCGTGCAAGGTCCACGGAATGCGTTCCCCTTCGTACACTTTCGGAATGCCCTACCGGGGGCACCGCGGGTAGTCTTCATTGCCGCTGGCATCGGAATCACAGCTCTGCTGCCGATGATCGAAAGCGCCGTGAATGCAGGAGCCGATTGGCACCTGACGTATATCGGGCGAGGCCGCACGGCCATGGCTTTCCTCGATCGCCTGGCAGCATTCGATCCTGGTGGGCACAGAGTTCGGATCCATACCGGACCACGACAATCCCCTGCACGCATCCTCGAACAAGTGCGCGCACAGAGTTCGGTCTACTTCTGCGGCCCGGCTGAACTTCTGTCTGCGGTGCGTCCACTGTTGGACATGGACCCGACCGTCGGTCTCCATTACGAACGTTTCGGCCCTCCTCCAGTGATCGGCGGCACACCGTTCAGCGTGCGTCTAGCCAACGGTGATGTCATCGAGGTCGATGCCGCAAGTTCCACTCTTGATGCCGTTCGCGAAGCCAGACCCGACGCACCCTATTCGTGCCGCCAGGGATTCTGCGGCACCTGCAGAGTACGAGTGCTCGACGGGGACGTCGAGCGGCGAGGGCGATCGCGATTTCTCGACGAGCAGGACACAATGCTGATCTGTGTGGACAGGGCCCGAGGAACGGAAGTGACTCTCGATCTCTGAGGCATGACTCAACTGTGACCGCGCAGCGCCGGTTACGTGAGTACGAACTTCTTGGAGCCCCGTACCGGGCGGCCAGAAGGTGCTTGTGAAAACACAATACGCAGTCCCCTATGCATCAGCGGGTGGCTTAATCACAAGGCCGGTCTGGCGTGCGGAATGGGTAGAAGCTTCTCAACAACCAGACAACTACAGCGTTGAGACATGCCGGGTCGGCCAATGAAGACGCCAGGTTCTATTCCATACATTTCTACATCTCGCAAGGCCCCTTGCCCGAGGCCATTCCCGCGTGGGTCTGCACGCAATCGAAAGTCCGCACGTTGATCCCTTCGCTCATACAGTTCACATGGCCTACAGGTGAGAGCGCGGTGGTCTTGGTCGACAGAGGGATGGACGCTGCGCCGATATCCAAGCCTGGTCCATCACTCGAATCGCCGATACAGGTGCGAAATATTCAGCAAATCTTGCTACTATTGTGGGGAACGGCTGGAATTCAAAACCCCCGGCTCCTGGCCGTTCAGAGCGCCTCGCGTACCCCCCTCCCCCCCGCGCGGGGCGCTCGTATGCCGTAGGAAAATTTTGTTGTATCATGCACAATCTGATTTCTCTTTCGATGGCAATTCTCGTCGAGGCTACCGTCGAATTGACGAGTCGGTGTCGAAGAAGGTGCCGCCAATGGCCAGCAGTTGATAGTCGCAAAAGGCAGGACTCTGCTTTCAGAGTGAGAATTGGACTCTGAAAGCGGCTAGGAATGCGGCAATCCCGCTGACCTGTATCGCCGCAACAACGACAGCCACCTCTGAGCTGCGCTCGTTGGGGCAGGACCGTACGTGGCGAGGCCGGCCACCACTCAGGTGTTGTTGACGTCGAAGACTGCGCACCCCACGTGCCCCTCAGCGGACTTGCATTCCCGCTTTCGACCCGCTGCCGTCACACTGACGACGCGCCGTGCTGCATTCGCAGTCGACCACGCAAAAAAAGCACGTCGTTACGTCAAAACTCTGTCGAAACACGCGGCACTCCAGGTGTATAGGTTCCCGGGTGTCTAGCTGCGCTTTGGTGAGATGTGCATCGTAATCTCCGCAGCAACGACAATCACGCGGTTCGTGTCCAATATTGTCACCGGTACAATTAGTTGCGACGGGCTATCGGCAAAGACCGGGATGCTGTCCAGAGACGCCACAGCAACGAGATCGGTCGTAGCCTTCGTTCGGTATT
Organism: Rhodococcus sp. 14-2496-1d; assembly: GCF_002259365.1. NCBI lineage: Bacteria > Bacillati > Actinomycetota > Actinomycetes > Mycobacteriales > Nocardiaceae > Rhodococcus > Rhodococcus sp. 14-2496-1d. Next base: position 18,998 of record NZ_NPFV01000032.1, read on the forward strand.
CCACGGTCATTGCTTTGGGAATCCATCGATGGGAGTTCGGGACGGTGGCGTCCGTCATCAATCCGGCCGCCAGTTCGGCCATGTTGCATGCGGCAATCGCGTGAAACGTGCCGAGATGGTTGTGAACCCGCCACCTGTTCGGTGCCTCGACCCGGCACAGTCCGGGCTCGAGTGCAACCACCGTGGGCCGGATGGTGCGAAAGTAGGGGGCCTTGAATCCAAGTCCCTTCGCAAAGAGCCACGGCCCGAACGGAACCCGTTGCAAGGTCTGCCAAATTTTGAGGTTCAGGCCGACCGTCGAAAGCTCAGTGGTCATCGGGTCTTGATCCTTCCAGTCGGTCCATGGAGCGGAGGTACTGCTCACGGCGCTCGAACCAAAACAGTTGTCTGCTCCAGTATGCTCAGCGCCATAATAATAGTATGGTTAAGTGCATAGTACGACAAGGGAGACCGCATGGCGAACGCGAACAAGCTGGATTGGCAGAAGACGGCATGCATCCTGTGCGAAAACAACTGCGGGGTGATCGTCCGCACGGAAGGTCGAGCAATCGTGAAGATCCGCGGTGACCAGGACCACCCCCGGTCACTCGGTTACACGTGTAACAAGGCCCTTCAACTGGACCATTACCAGAACGGTGGGACTCGGCTCGACACACCCATGCGCCGAGAGGCCGACGGGAGCTATACCGCAGTCGGATGGGACATCGCGATCCGAGAGGTCGCCGCTCGCCTAGGATCGGTCCGCGATGCTCACGGGGGGAAGAGCATCTTCTTCTACGGTGGCGGCGGGCAGGGAAACCACTTAGGCGGGGCGTACAGCGGGGCACTTATGCGCGGACTCGGTGCCCGGTATCGGTCGAACGCGCTGGCGCAGGAGAAAACCGGTGAAGGCTGGGTCGACGCACACCTGACCGGCGGGCATACAGTCGGCGATTTCGAGCGCGCGCAGGTGAGCGTCTTCATCGGCAAGAACCCATGGCAGTCTCACGGAGTTGCCCGTGCTCGCACCGTCTTGCAGGAGATCGGCAAGGACCCGGATCGGTCGATGATCGTGCTCGACCCGGTGCGATCCGACACAGCCGCTCGCGCGGACCTTCACTTACAGATCCGCCCCGGAACCGATGCCTGGTGCCTCGCGGCCATTCTCGCTGTGATAGTCGAGGACGACCTCCTTGATCACGACTTTCTCCGCCTGCATACTCGCGGCGTCGAGCTCGTCCTGCCAACCATCCTTACGATCGATGTCGCGGCTTACGCCCTCATCTGCGGCGTCGAGGAGCGCGATATTCGTTCTGCTGCTTACTTGATCGGAACGGCTGAAAGCGTCTCGACCTACGAAGACCTCGGAGTCCAGCAGGGACCCAACAGCACGTTGGTATCATATTTGAACAAGCTGATCTGGTTACTCACCGGAAACTTCGCCAAATCAGGTGCTATGCAGAATCATTCGTGGCTGGCACCACTGGCCGACTATTCGTTGACCGAGCGACGGACACCGGTGCACAAGACTCCGATCTTCGGCGGTCTCGTTCCTGGGAACGTCATTGCCGAGGAGATATCCAACGACCACCCGGATCGATTCCGTGCCATGGTCATCGAATCGTCCAACCCCGCGCACTCGTTGGCGGACTCGCAGCGTTTCGTGCAAGCGATGGAAGATCTCGAGTTCAGCGTCGTCATCGACGTTGCTATGACCGAGACTGCTCGTCGCGCTGACTATGTGCTGCCGGCGTCGAGCCAGTTCGAGAAGTGGGAAGCGACGTTCTTCAGTCTAGAATTCCCGCACAACAGCTTTCAGCTTCGGGCACCGATCCTCGAGCCGCTGCCGGGCACTCTCTCCGAACCGGAGATCTACTCTCGATTGATCGCCGAACTCGGACTCGCCAAGCCCTTATGGCTGACCGTACTCCGCACCGCACTCAAGCTGGGTCGCAAGGTTTACGCCGCCGCTTTCCTGGCTCTTCTCAAACTGGACCGAGACTCAGCAGCATTGGCACCGTACCTGCTCTACGAAACCCTCGGCCCCACGCTTCCCCACGGCGCGAAGGCCGCCTCGGTGCTGTGGGCACTCACCCAGAAACTTCACCTGGACCATCCTCGTGCGGTCCACGCTGCGGGCCATAAAAACGCGGAAAGCCTCTTTACAGCCATCCTGGAGAACCGCTCCGGAGTGAACTTCACCGTGGACGATCTCAAGGGCGGTGCGTGGCGGTACGTCCCCGTAGCCAATCAACCCGTCTCGCTGGCCATCGCACCGCTGTTGTCGTCCCTGGCTTCATTGCGGACAGCGAGCCCTAAATACACGAGCGAGGAGTTCCCGTTCGTTCTTTCCGCGGGAGAACGTCGTGCGTTCACCGCCAACACCATTTTCCGCGACGAGAGCTGGCGGAAGCGTGGTGGCACCGGCGCATTGAGAATGAACCCGAGCGACGCTGCGAACCTGTCTCTCGTAGAAGGCGACCGAGCCACGATCACCACGAACCGCGGCTCCGCCACTGCGGTCGTAGAAGTGACAGATGCGATGCAGCCCGGCCACATTTCGCTGCCCAATGGATTTGGACTCGACCTTGCAGGTGGATCCGAACGCGTCGGGGTGGCACCGAACGACCTGACCGACTCTGATCGCCGCGACGAATACTCCTCGACGCCCTGGCACAAACATGTTCCGGCCAGGGTCGAAGCGTGGACCGGCGGCCGCTGAAGTTAATGACAATCGGACCGGACTTGGTGGGTGACGGGTGGTCTGCGTGTGGAGGCCTGGTAGTTGCGGTAAGGACATCGTTCAGCTGTGCAGTTCATGAACCAGCTATACTTCGAGGCATAATTTGATTGGAGCATGATGCCAAGGAAGACGACGGCGCGTAACGATATGTTGCGCAGCGCCGCATTGCTGTTTCGAGAGAGGGGCGTCGAAGCGACATCCGTGGCCGACGTCATAGACCATGCAGGTGCTCCTCGCGGGTCGATATACCACCACTTTCCGCGCGGACGACCTCAACTGGTCGAAGAAGCAACGCGGGTAGCCGGTGCAACCATGGGTTCGATGATCTCAGCAGGTCTCGCGTCGATGGGTCCTGCGCGGACAGTCGAAGCGATCATTGCGTGGTTCCGTGATCAACTTGTCGCGAGCGATTACGCCGCGGGTTGCCCGGTGGCACCGGTTGCGATCGAGGGACCCCAAAGCCCTGCGGCTTTGAGTGCAGCCGGGGAATCCTTCACCTCGTGGGAAGACACCATCGCGGCGTCGTTGTGGCAGAACGGAGTCGGGCAGGACCGCGCTCACGGGTTGGCCACGATGGCGATCTCCGCTATCGAAGGTGCCCTACTCCTGGCCAAAGCTCAGCGGAGCACGCGGGCGCTGGACCGCGTCGAAGAAGAGCTCGCCTTTCTGCTGGCCGCAGCTCTGGGCGGCGTGCCCTCTGGGCCAGATCGCAAGCCTTCCTGAGCGGCTCGATCCAACACTCGCACAGGCAGTTCGCCACGATGCTCAGTGCGGAGTCGCTGAGTTGCAAGAATTCGGCGGACGATGATGTTTGACTGCGATAGACCCAAGGCGCGGACGCGCAAGGTAACTGCAGTTCGATGAGAGGCCCCAAATCTTGACGTGACAGAGGTTCACACATAGAGTCAAAACTCGGTAATATGTTCCGTTGCATACTCGGCGGGACGACCTGCGAGCATCGGACGTGACGCCTTGAACACCGATAAAAGCCGACTTTTACCGACGGTCAAGAGTGTGGCTTTGAGTGATCCGCTGCCGTTGGCGTGCGGTCGTGTACTCCCCAACCGGATAATGAAGTCAGCCTTGAGCGAAGGCCTTGCTACCCGCGGGCACGGTCCGGACGCCCGACTCGAGCGTCTTTACACTCAGTGGGGTGCCGGCGGTTACGGCCTGGTAGTGACAGGCAACGTTATGGTCGATCGACGGCACCTCGGCGAACCCGGCAATGTCGTCCTCGAGGACGAACGTGACCTCGATGCCCTCACTCGGTGGTCGAAAGCGACCCGCGACGGAGGTGCGCCGATCTGGATGCAACTCAATCACCCCGGACGGCAAGCGAATCCGCTGGCAACCAGATCTCGTCCGGTTGCGCCGTCCGCGATCGGATTGAATGTGCCTGGCATGCCGACTCCACGCGAGTTGACCGGTACCGAGATCGAAGAGATCGTCGACCGCTTCGCCGCGGCGGCCTGCGTCGCTGAAACGTCAGGTTTCGACGGTGTTCAGATCCATGGTGCCCACGGATACCTGGTTTCGCAATTTTTATCGCCCTTGTCGAACAAGCGTACCGACGCGTGGGGAGGCGACATCGATGGGCGGATGCGATTCCTGCTCGAGATCGTCCGGAAAATACGCGGTGCCGTCTCACCTGGGTTCGCTCTCGGCGTCAAGCTCAATTCTGCCGATTTTCAGCGCGGCGGATTCGATGAAGAGGAATCGCGGCTCACCGTCGAGCGCCTTGCCCAAGAGCAGATCGATCTCATCGAAGTCAGTGGCGGCAGTTACGAATCCCCGGCGATGATGGGTCGTGGCAACCGGTCGCTGTCCGAGAGCACCCGCATCCGGGAAGCGTACTTCCTGGACTATGCACGCACCGTCCGTCTCGCGGCAGGAACGGTGCCGCTCGCCGTCACCGGAGGCTTTCGCACCAGAGTCGGAATGGCCGCAGCGCTTGAATCCGGCGATTGCGACGTCGTAGGGCTCGGCCGCCCTGCTGCGGTCAGCACCTCCGCAGCCAATACCTTGCTCAGCGGACAGGTGGACAGGCTCTCCGCACCCGCCATCTCGTTGAACCTGCCGTCGACGCTCCGCTCGGTGCCTGCCCTGAAGTCCCTGGACGGGGCGCTCGACTTGCAATGGCATACCGACCAGCTGCATTTGATCGGCGACGGGAACGATCCCGACCCACATCGATCCGTGTGGCGAACTGCAGTGACTACCGTGCAGCGCAACGGTATCGACGCCTTCAGGAGTACGCGCGGAGGAAACTCGTCGGCGGATATCAAAGCCAAGAAGAAGTTTCGCCTCGAGCGAGCCGTCGGGCGATACCTCGCGAACCCAATGGTTCGTGGGCTCACCGCCGTTGGCGTTCGAGTCTCACTTGTCAGCGATATCGAGACCACGGGCCGAAGAAGTGGCCTTCGTCGCTGCGTACCGGTCTCCGCTGTATTCGACGAGAACGGTGCCTGGATCATCTCGCAGCACGGCACCCGATCGGGCTGGGGCGCGAACATCACCGCGGACCCGCGCGTCCGTCTACGCCATGGGAAGCAGTGGCGAGCTGGTACCGCTGTCCTCGTCCGCAGCGACGACGTCACCGCTCGCGCACGAACCTTCGCGACCCATCCATTGCTGAGCCGTGTCGTCGCCGCCACATTCCGATCGCTTCAAACCACACCCATCTCGGTACGGGTGACGTTCGACGAGTCTCTAGGATGACGCGACGAGATCGACGGGGCGCGCCAGCGCATAGCCTCGACCTCGCACTGCACCTGGCATCTCGGCACGGTCCGTAGGCGCGGTGCAAACCCGGAGCTGAGTCTGAACGCCGAGGGTGGAGCCCACTGAGGCGTTGCCCGCCGGAATGGCCACCCGGTTGCCCGGCCGCGCTGACCCCGTGCAGGTTCGGCTATCGGGTGCCGGACCGAAGATCACCACACCGGCGGTAGACAAGCCGCGGCCGACCTCACGGATCGACGTCTACACGGGTGCATGGACTCGATGGGTACCGAGCCCCACGCGGCACGGGTGATCTGTACTTCGCCACGCTAGCGGCATGACAGCGTCAGCGATATTCAGTCACTGGCATTCCGCGGTCCGCATCGATAGGGAAATCATCTCAATGCGCCTCAGGGTTCTAGACGAATGCCACTGCGGAACAGAGGATCTCAGGACTCGCCTGTGTTACCGCCAGCCGACCGACAAGTGCTGAGCCCATCGAGTCAAACCTGACGGCACGGAATTTCGATCCTTCCTTTTTGGACGCACAACCAAGCTGCGGGCCGTGGCGTCAACAGCGACCGAGCCCAAGTGGGGCAATTTGCTATTACTCATGGTTACATATAATTTCTTAATTATGTACCGAAACATACTCGGGAGGGTCTCGTGAGGTCACAGCAGCGACGGACCGACAAACGGTCGACGTTCCGCGGGCGGTGGATAGCCCTGATGGTGATTTGTGCCGCCGAGCTACTGGTCGTCCTCGACAACACTGTTGTCAACGTCGCCTTGCCGTCGCTGGGCGTGCAACTGCTGGCAAGTATGAGTGGCCTGCAATGGGTCGTCGACGCCTACACTCTGACGTTCGCCGGACTGCTGCTAGCTTTCGGTCATCTTGGCGACCGATACGGCAGGCGTCGAGTAATGATGATCGGATTGGCTGGAATTGCCGCGATGTCGATCGGTGGAGCCGTGGCCGCCGATCTGGGTCAGGTCGTCGCCGCTCGGGCGGCTATGGGTATCTGCGCCGCAGCTGTCTTCCCCGCAACTCTGGCGCTGATCATCAATATTTTTACCGACGCGAAAGAACGTGCGCTGGCGATCGCGGCATGGACGGCTATGGCCGGCTTCGCCATCGCCATCGGCCCCACGGCCGGCGGATTTCTCCTCGAGCACTTCTCGTGGCACTCGGTGTTCTGGATCAACGTGCCCGTAGCGGTGGCCGTACTGCTTGCCACGGCAGTGTTCGTGCCCGAATCGAAAGCGTCACACGTCGGCAAATACGATCCGGTAGGTATTGCCCTGTCGTTCGGAGGTATCACGGTATTGGTCTGGGCGATCATCGAAGCTCCCCATCATGGATGGCTGTCACCGATCAGCGTCGCTGCCTACGTGGTCGCCGTCCTGTCTCTGACGGTTTTCGTCGGATGGGAGCTCAGGCACCCATCGCCGTTGTTGGACATGACATTGTTCCGAATCCGCCGGTTCTCACTGCCCGCGTTGGCGATCGCAGTTGCATACTTCAGCATGTTCGGATTTCTTTTCATGATCACCCAGTACTTCCAGGGCGTGATGGAGTTGAGCCCCTTGCAGTTCGGCATTCACTCGTTGCCGTTCGCCGCTGCGATTGCGATCGGCGCGCCTGTTGCGACGATGGTCGCTCAAAAGGTCGGGACGACTGCGGTCATCGTGGCCGGGCTGACAATCATGAGCATTGGAATGTTCTTGGCTGGGCAGACCGAGGTCAATACGCCGTACCTGGGACCGGTCGTTGTGTCGATGGTACTGATGGGGCTCGGTCTGGCCATCGTGCAGGGTCCGGCCACCGAGTCGATCATGTCGTCGGTCTCGCTGGATGAAGCCGGTGCCGGCTCTGCAGTCAACGACACCACCCGTGAAGTAGGAGGAACTCTCGGAGTGGCAGTCCTCGGTTCGACTATAGCGTCGATCTACACAACACTGGTCGCGCCTAGAGTCGATGTCATACCGGACTCCCTGATGAATGACTACCAAAAAAGTTTCGCACGCGAGACCGTCATCAGCGTGATCGAAATCAACGATACGCCGATCAGTCCGATATTCGCGCAGCAGCGAGCGGACTTGGTCTTTGCGATGAAAGACGCAGCGCTACAGGGTTTTCAGATTGCATCGTTCGTCACGGTCGGCGCATCGATGGCGTGCGCAGTGGCAGTAGCAATCTTCCTACCGTGGTCACGCGCAAGCACCGAAAGTGTATTGCTCTCGTGGCGGGACAAGTCGACCGAGCGAGGGCAATGAGATGACTGGGACCTCTTCGAAGCTCACAGGCGCGCACCGATTCACCGTGGGACGCGGTTTCACCGGCCTTCGCTGGACCGATGTCGCCACTACCTTGACGCCGGAGGCACGTACTTTTCTCCGCCGAGAGTTCATACCCATTGCCGTAGAGACGTTTTCCGGTACCACAGCGGACTTCTGGGACGAATGGTTGGCCGACGAACGCCTGGACGACCTGCACGGCCTTGTTCTCGTTCTCGATGCTGACGGGATCCCCGCTGCATGGGTCGCAAGCAACCAGCGGGTGTTCGGCGGTCGGACATGCTTCTACGCCAATTCTGCCGGCGTTCGCCCGCAGTATCAGGGCGCAGGACTGTCGAGCGCGATCTGGCGCGCGCTGCTCACCAGTGCCATTCGGGAGTCGTTCCCACGACGACTTCACGCAGTCATGCGCACCGCGAATCCGCTGGTGTACGGAGCGTGGTCTGCAGCGGCTGGAGGGATCGCGAACACCTACCCGTCTGCGGGTACCGCGGCGATACCCGAGAGCATCCGTCGTGTTGCCTTCGATGTGGCCACAGATCTCGGCCAACAGCAACGGTTCTCGCCCGACACCCTCGTGATCGAAAACGCATACGAGAACACCGCTAACGGCCTGTGGGCACAACCGCCGACATCTGATCGCACGGATATCGACGAATGGATGAGATCGATCCTCGGACCCAAGGATGCGATCGTGCTGGTGGTGATCTTCCACCCCATATCGATCCTGTTCAGCGAAGCAGTTCGGGTCGTACGGCGTCGTTTCGGGCTGGCATCCAAACGTACGTCTCGCGAGAGATAGTCGACGTCCGAGTATCCCGCCCCTTGACTGCGTATTCGAAGTAAACTCTCCAAATACGACTACTATGCACCATTGCATAGTACGATCATGCGGAGCCATCTCCGCCGTAAGGCCGCTGGCCGGATACACATGCATCATGCCCACCTTTCTCTGCGGACCGTCCGCCTGTGAAAGCCAACCAGAAGGGGCTAATAGAATGAAGACGTACGACGCTGTAGTGATCGGCGGCGGATTGGCCGGCTTGACAAGCGCCGCAGCGCTCGCCGCCGCGGGGAAGAAAGTTGTTGTTCTCGAGCAATATTCCGTCGTCGGGGGTAGCACTCACGTGTTCAGGCGTAAGGGCAAGTGGGAGTGGCAGGTGGGAGTACACCACGTCGCCGACTGTGGCCCGAATGGCGATATGCCTACCGTTTTCCGAGGGCTGGGCCTCGAGGAGCACATCACCTACGTTCCCATGGATCGCACCGGTTACGAGCGGTACGTGTTCCCGGACTTGGTGTTCGAGCCAGCAGCAGACTGGGACGAGTTCATGACTCGGCTGACCGGATTGTTTCCTAAAGAGCGCGCAAATCTCGAAAAGTTCTTCAAGGTGGTGCGCAAGTGCGGTAGCGCCGTCGACCGTGGACCCGCGACATCGTCCGCTGGAGGGATCACGAAAGCCGCGGTCAAGCTGGGACTGCACGCGCCACTGGCCACGATGTCGACCACGGCGGTGATGAACCACTACAACTTGAGCAGCCGAGTGCAAACCTTGCTCACCACATCACCGTGCGGAAGTCTGAACTGCCCACCGGACCGATTCCCGTTCATCGCCTTCTCCACCTTCTGGTATCTCTTCGTTACCGGCGGGGCATGGTTCCCCAGCGGCGGGGGGCAGGTATTTTCATCGAACCTTGTTCGAGTGATCGAACAGTTCGGCGGCGACGTGGTCACCGGAGCATTCGCCGAGGAGATTCTGGTGGAGAACGGACGCGCAGCAGGCGTACGACTCAAAGGCGGTGCCACATACCGCGCTGACACCGTCGTGTGCACAGCCGATATCAAGAAGACCTACAACAATCTGATCCCCGCATCGGCAATGAAGCCGTCACATCAAAAACGGGTCAACAACTACCGTATGGCGACACCGTTCTTCAACGCATTCTTGGGTGCCGACGTCGACCTCGCCGCGCTCTACCCCAACCGAGATCACTTTTCGATGCCAACATGGACGACTTACGGCGAGATCGAACGCTTGCTGAAGTTCCAGGACGGCGACACTCCCGAGCGATGGATGGACCGAGTACGGCCGGTACTCCCCGCGTACATTCACTGCTCCAGCATGAAAGACCCTGTGCCGGGACGGTATGCACCGGAAGGTTCAAGCTCCCTCGAGGTCATGTTTCCCATCCCGATGGACTATCGACTGTGGGCGACCGGCGCGGCCGATGTCCGCGATCATGACTACTCGAGAAGCGACACGTACTCAACCATCAAGGAATTCCTCACGGACCGAATGATCGACCGCGCAACAGAGATCTTTCCGGAACTCGACGGTCATATTGTTCATCGCGAAGCCGCAACTCCGATAACCCAGGAGCGCTACACACAATCGAGCGACGGTTCGTCCTACGGGATCGAGTGGAACATGCGGCAGAACGCACTGTTGCGTCCCGGGCCGAAAACTCATATCGAAGGACTTTTTCTCGCCGGTGCAAGTTGCCGACAGGGACCAGCAACCGAAGGGGTGTTGCTCTCCGGGATTATCACCGCTGGAACAATTCTCGGCCGCGACCTGCTTTCGGAGTTCCGTTCCGGAAAGCAACTCGTTCCAGCGGGAACGATACCGTCGGTTCCTGCCGGATGGGATCCGCTTGCAGCGGCCAAGGGGCAGCGCGTGAAAGCCCCCCGGGTTTCGGCGTCGGACTCGACTGCCCTCTGACTCGACCAGCGCGGTTGATCGTCGGTGCTAGCTGACTGCCGTTCCACCAAGGCCCAACGGACCGGCGTTACGCTTGTCGCGGGGGTGCGTGCCCAGCACCCCCGCGACATTCCCACCAGCCAATATCGAAGTCGCGACCCTAGTCACTGAACGATCCACGACGCTGCTCGACATGTGCTGCACCGATCGGCCGGGCCGCGGCTTCGGTCACACATATGGAGCGCACAGCACTGCGCCCGACCCGATTCACCCCGCTAGATGATGTCGCCCGCCGCTTTGGAACGGCCCAAACTGATCTCCGATTGGTGACCAGCGTGATGCAAATTCCGTTGATACGCAACAATTCCGGGCAAGACACGATAAATGGCATCGATGAGGTCGCAAACACTCTGCGCTATGGGATCGCCCAGGTGTGACAGTTTGTAGTCGACGCCTCTCGCATCGAGCTCCGACCGACTGCGGTCGACGAGACCGTCCGCTTCGAGCCGCTGGAGCGTACGCGACAACATCCTGTCAGTAATCCCGTCGACCGCACGTTTGACCTGCGCGAAACGAAGCGGGCCGTCGACCAGCGCAGCCAAAACCAGCGAACCCCATCGCCCGGTCGCATGTTCGAGCACTTCCCGGGACACGCAATCGGGATCGAACACACTCATACCCGTGGCGCGCCCTCCCGGACCATCCATCATCGAATTTTAGCAGTTGCCCTGAGCATTATTTCACTATACTTTAGTAAGTAATCACGCACAGAGCGCGACCGCATCCGGTAGCCGGTCCTCGCCAGGACCCCCACCGGAGCACACAACCTCGAACCTCTCGGAGCCAAACAATGACCATAGGACACATCGGAATACTGGGAAGCGGAATGATCGGGGCAGGTGTGGCGCGGCTCGCCGCCGATGCAGGACTCAAGGTCACCATCAGTAATTCTAGAGGACCGGAATCCTTGATCGACCTTGTCTACGAGCTCGGGGATCGCGCCGTCGCCGACACTGTCACCAATCTCATCGCCAACTGCGATACGATCGTTGTCGCTGTACCCCTAGCAGCATGGAAAGCCCTGCCGGGCAAAGCTTTTGCAGGAAAAACACTGTTGGACGCAACCAACTATTACCCGGACAGATTCGGCAAGATCGATGAGCTCGACGCCAGCGGCCTCACGTCGAGCGAGTTCCTTCAGCAAGCGTGGCCCGCCGCCGCCCTCGTCAAAACGCTCAACACTGTCGACTACGTTCGACTTCCGCGACTAGCTGTCAAGACAGCCGGATCGGTCCGCACGGCCTTACCCGTAGCAGGAGACTCCGCCGACGCCCGAAACCGAGCCACCGCATTTCTGGATGCAATCGGCTTCGACACGGTCGACCTCGGCGAGTTGCGGCACGGGTGGAGATTCGAGCCAGGAACACCCACTCACGTGGCACCGTACTCGCGCGAGAAAGAGCCTTTCAGCGACGATCCGTACACGCGTTTCCTCGAAGCCGAGACCGTACCGGTCCCCACCGAGGATGCACTGCGACTTCTGAACGCGGCTACACGAGAATGATCGTGTGGGGATCCCGGAAACGGGTCTACGGTCCGGCATCCCCACCGAAGATTTCCGGTCGATTACCCGCTCGTGCAGATAAACGCATGATCGCGAGTGCGTTGTCAAAACCCATGACAGAGCCACTCGCACCTGCCGAAGTGTCCACCTCAGCGTCGTCACGCGACTTCGCTGACCCGATTCCGCAGGCGCAGACCAGTCGAGACGAGCAGGCAACGTCGGTTGCTCGGTCGACTTTACAACGCCAGGTCGATGCCGGCCTTCGGTTTCGACAGCGCCGTAGCGACTTCAGCGAACATCGTGGATTTGATGGCACCGAGGGTGACCGCATCCTTGCCGACCAGCGGGCTGACCATGTCCGAGGCCGCCGACATCAAGGCGTCGATGTCTGCGGTCGCGTCGATCAATCCGGCGATGCGGGCCTCCTCGCCGGAAAATCGTCTACCGGTCGTCATGGCGGCGACCGCTGTTCCGGGGGTCGTCTTGGCCTGGATCAGGGCCGCCATACCCGCGGTGAACGGAATCTTCACGTCCACTTCGGGGAAGCAGAAGTAACCTCGATCGGTTCGCATCACCCGAAAATCGTGCGCGGTAGCCAGCATTGCTCCGGCACCGAACGCGTGACCGTTCACTGCCGCAACGGTCGGCAACGGCAACGTGAGAATGCGAGCGAGCAGCGACTCCACGGTGTCGAAATACCAGTCGAGCCGATCTCGGTGGCCGGTCATCCACTCCACGTCGAGTCCGTTGGAAAAGAATTTGCCCGAACCGACGGTGACCAGTCCGGTCGGCTTTCCTTCGGTGACTACATCGAGCGCCGAGTTCATCGACTCCAACCAGTTGGGCGAGAAACGATTCTCGTCGGTGCCGACATCCAGAACGGCCACCTCGCCGCGGTAATCGACGGATACCGTCATGTCACAACTCCAGTCTCGACTGCGCGTGTGCCGTAGGTGCCGGCGAGTCCATCGGTTCGCACGGTCAGATCGACGCATTGATCGGCGACCGTCGCGAACATCGTCATGACCAAAGGGTCGTGTCCTGCGACGAGGGTGATCCCCGGCTTGTCGGCCAGTGACCGAAACCGCTCGTACGTGCCGAATGTCTGCACGAAATCCGAACAGGTGTGGAAGGGGCGGTCCAAGATCATCTCGTCGTAGAAGTGCAACGCATCCGAGCCGAGTACGACTACGCCCGCGGCCGTATCGACGCTGGTGACGAGTTGTCCGGGAGTATGCCCGGGCATGCGGGACAACCGAATTCCCGGGAATAGCTCCTCGTCGTCGTCCACGATCAGTCGCAGCCGCCCGTCCTCGCGGCGTTCCTCGATCAGCGCGATCTCAGCAGCTTCCACCGGCCAGGCTATGGCCGGCCTGTCCGCGTACGGCCCTGTCCAGTAGTCGAATTCGGTTGCAGCCATGCTGAACGTGGCGTTGTCGAAGAGCCCGACGTTGCCCACGTGGTCGTAGTGCATGTGCGTCAGAACCACATGGTCGATCTCCGACGGAGTGGTACCCATTCGCGCCAGCAGCTCGACGGGATCGGTCTCCTGCAGGCGATTTCGTCGTCGTCCCCGTTCGCGGTCGTAACCGCAGTCGACGAGAACGGTGCGATCCTGGTTGCGCACCAGCCAGAAGTAGTAGTCCATCGGGTAGTGCGCGTCGGGCTCGCCGTAGATTCCGTAGTGGAAGTACGCGGTGCTCTTTCGGCTTTCCGCCTCCGGCAACGCGGCATACCGCAGCGCGAAAGCGTCGTACACGGCGGCGGTCACGGGAGACTGGTGGTCGGCGCGAGCGTGTGGTCTACCGGCACGATGTGGGAACCGGCGAACCGGTCCATCATCAGAGCGGCAACGTTGACGTCCGCTTCGCGGCCCATCTCGTTGACACAGATCTGATAGAAGTCCTTGACCTGGTTGCCCAGATGCATCGGCACGTCTGCGTCGACACCCATCTGACAAGCCAGGCGAATATCCTTGTGCAACAACCCGACTGTGAAACCCGAAGTCAGGTGGCCTGCGAGGATGTCTGCGACGAACGTTTCGAGGTGGAAATTTCGGCCGGAGCTCGCGAGAAAGATCTCGAGTGCCTTCTTCGGGTCGACGCCGTTCTTCGCAGCGAGAGTGAGAGCTTCGAGACTCACCATGCGATTGACCGCGGACAGCATGTTGTTGGCCAGTTTCGTCACGTGCCCCGCTCCGATGCCTCCGGCGTGAAACACGTTGGGGCTGATGGCCCGGAGAATCGGCACCACCTTGTCGTATTGCGATTCCTCCGCGCCCACCATGATGGCGATGGTGCCGCTGTCCGCACCCATCGGACCGCCACTGACCGGGGCGTCGACGAATTCGATCCCGCGAGCGGCGAGCGTCGCGGCTATCTCACGAGTCGCCACCGGATCGCCGGTCGTCTGATCGAGAACGAGTGTCCCCTTCGCCGCGCTGTCCGCTACACCGCCGTCGTCGAAGATCACCGAGCGAACGTGGTCTGACGTCGGCAGGCACAGGAGGATGACGTCGCACTGCGCCGCCAGATCGGCCACACTCGAGCACGCCGTGGCACCGCGTTCGACCAGACTCGCCACAGCGGCTTCGCTGCGGTCGAAGACAAATAGCGGGTGCTCGAGTACGACGCGACGCGCGAGCCGGCCGCCCATGTTTCCCAGACCTACGTAACCAATTTTCACGGTGGTGCTCTTTCCGACCTCGACTCGAGGCCTGTGTCGATGGAACGGGTGGTGCGGTCAGGCTTCGGCGCGCATGTCGGAGAACGTTTTCGAGGCTACGAGAAGCGCTTTGCGCGCCATGGGAACGCCGACGTACCCCATCAGATGCAGGATCACCTCGGTGAGTTCTTCCTCGGAGTAGCCGTGTCGACGAGCGAAGCGTAGGTGCAGCCCCAGCGCCTCGGTCTGACCGGTCGCCACATCCGACGCGACGGTGACGAGGCATCGGGTCTTGATGTCCAGGCCCTCGCGGGACCACAACACCCCGAAGATCACTTCCTGGGTCAGATCGCCGAACTTCGCCATGATCGGGTCGTCGTCGTAGACGGCGGCGTCGAGCTTGTCGATGGCCTCGCCGCCCATCAGCTCACGCCGAACGGCCCTCCCCTTGGCCCGCAGGTCCGGTTCACTCATGTCCCGTTGCCTCCGATTTTGCTCCGAGGGTGGCGATGTCGAGAACAAACCGGTAGCGGACGTCACCCTTGACGAGACGGTCGTAGGACGCGTCGATCTCGTCGGCCCCGACCAACTCGATCTCCGCACCGATGTTGTGTTCGGCACAGAAGTCGAGCATCTCCTGCGTCTCGCCGATGGATCCGATGCGGGTACCGGCGATGGAGCGGCGGTGGCTGATGAAGTGGAACGCTTCGGCGGTGATCGGCCCCTTCGGAACGCCGATGATGACGAACGTCCCGTTCAGAGTCAGCGTCGACAGGAACGCGTTGTAGTCGAGATTGGCCGGAACGGTGGAGATGATCAGGTCCAGGGAGTCGGCGAGATCGGTGAACACGTCCGGTTCCGTGGTGAGGTGAAACTCGTCGGCTCCCAGCCGAAGCGCGTCCCCACGCTTTTCCTCGGCGAGGTCGAACACGACCGTGTGGGCACCCATGGCCGCACTGATCTGAACACCGACATGGCCGAGTCCACCGAATCCGACGATTCCCACTCGCGTTCCGGGTCCGACGTTCCAGTGTCGCAATGGCGAATACAGTGTGATGCCTGCGCACAGCAGGGGTGCCGCGGTGTCCATCGGCATGCCGTCCGGCAGGTGCAGCACATAGCGGTCGTCGACGACGACGCGGTCGCTGTATCCGCCCTGGGTGACAGTGCCGTCACGGTCGATCCAGTTGTAGGTCTGGGTGTTTCCCTTGCGGCAGTACTGCTCGAGCCCCTCACGGCAACGGTCGCATTCCTGACAGGAATTCACCATGCACCCCACCGCCGCCCGGTCGCCCACGGCGAAACCGGTCACCTGATCACCCACCGCACGGACGTGGCCGACGATCTCGTGCCCGGGCACGATCGGAAACTTGGTGGCACCCCAGATCTCTCGGGCACGGTCGACGTCGGAGTGGCACAGGCCGCAGAAGGCGATGTCGATCTCGACATCGTGCGGGCCCACCGCGCGCCGGGCGATCTCCATCGGGGCGAACGGTTGGTCTTTGCCGGTGACACCACGGGCGTGAGCGAGGGTCATTCTCTACTCCTTCGTGTGAGGGGAGGATCTTCGAGGACGGTAGATGAACGGGCTACGCCGTACGAGCAGAATCGTCGGCCGCGCCGTCGTTCGGAACGGAAGCGGTTGTGGCCGTGAGTTCGTCGGCTCGAACGATGCGCTGCAGTGCGAACACGACCACGATGGCGACAGCGACCGGCACCAGGAGCGAGAGGTACATGTTCTCGGTGGAGACGACGGCCAGCGCATATCCCACCGCGATCGGCGACACGATTGTGCCCACCCGGGCGACACCGAGCATCGAGCCGTAGCCCTTGGCGCGGGCCAACACGGGATACATCGAGGTCGAGAGCGCGGTGAACACGCCCGCGACTCCGTAGAGGGCGGCACCGAGCACGGCGGCCATGATCAAGGCCAGCGTGAAGGCGGCTTGGAGCAGCAGCGAGAAGGCCACCAACGACACCAGAGCGACCGTCAACATGGTCCAGCCGATCCGGGTGACCGGATGCCTCAGGCTCAGCACGCCGAACAGCAACGCGCCCAAGACGGTTCCGATGCTGACCAGAATTCCGGCGAGGGCCCCGCTACCGACGTCGCCACTGACGTTGGTGATCAACTGCGGGGTCCAACTGCCGACGAAGTAGTACGACGCAGTGACGATGCTGTAACCACCCCACAGCAGGAGTGTGCGTTTGCGCAGTTCCGCGCCGAGCAGGTACACCTTCTGGCCGCTGTCCGGTAGATCGTCCGCTGCGGGCGATGCGTCGTCGTCGACTGCGTCGTTGTCCATTCGAGCCGAAATCGCGTCGGCCTTGGCGATGGACTCGGCGGTCCCGACTCGGGTCAGGTACTTCACCGACTCCGGCATGAAGAACACCGACAGCGTGAACGCGGCAACTGTCAGCGCGGCCCCGATCCAGAAGAGCCCCCGCCACGAACCGTCGGCCACCGAGATGATCGCGGCACCCGATGCGCCGGCGACCATGCTGCCGATCGGGTAACCGATCATGACGATACCGATGGCGAGGTTTCCCTTCGACCGCGGCGCGATTTCCTTGCCGAGCACCATGATGACGACGCCGATCGTTCCGATGGCGACACCGGTGACGAATCGCGCGCCGAGCAGAACCGCGAAGCTGGGTGCGAGAGCGGAGACGCCCAATCCGACGATGTTGAGGATCAATCCCAGCAGGATGGTCCGTCGCCGCCCGACGATGTCGGCCAGGCGCGCCAGCAACGTCGCCCCGACTCCCATTCCGGCCAGAGCGGCACTGATGAGATATCCCTTCTCGGCCGTGGTGGCGAAGCCGTCCGGAAGCAACGGAAGCGCGAAGCCCATGATGAAGATGTCGTATCCGTCGAGCATGTTCAACAACATGCACAGCAGGACGATCCCGAACTGGAAGGGACGCATCCCCACCCATCGACGCTCGGTTTTCGGCGATGTCATGTGCTCTCCAGCGGTAGAAAACGGGGGCAGCGTACGCCGCGGTCGCACCGCAGCTCACCAGGTCGATCCGATTCGAGCGCCCGCGGGTGACCGCTGCGACAGGAGCCGTTGACGAGTAACCCTAGTCACATCAGTGGGAAAGTTCAATGGTTAGTCCATTTAGTGATGTGCATCTTTCGGATGGGTGACATCAGCCATAAAGACAACTAGATTGATCAATTTAGCTGTAGGTTTTAACGGTGCCTCAGTCGGAACCGCTCGCCGCAGAGCTTCGAGAATCCCTCCGCCCTATCTGGCGGCGACTCACCGCTGGCCGATCGATGTCGGTCGGCAAACTCGGGATACTGGCGTATCTCGCCGGACGGGGACCGGCCACCGCGTCGACTCTCGCGACCGCGGAGACGGTCAGCCCGCAGGCAATCGCCACTGCTGTGCGCGAGCTGCACACTCTGGGCCTGGTGGCGAAGACGCCCGACACCGACGATCGGCGTCGACAGTGGATAGAGATCACCGAGGCGGGGCGACGAACACTGGCCGAGGAGCGATCGCGTGGACTCGAGTGGCTGGCCGTTGCCATCGACACCCGGCTGACCCCGCGCGAGCAATCCACCCTCGCGGAGATCGTTCCCATTCTGCGCACCCTCGTGGACGAGTCGGACGCATGATCGACTCTGCAACCCATCGCCGCCTGCTACCGGTGCTCGTCTACGCCGCACTCACCAGCGCGGTGGTCAGCTCTCTGGGAATGCTCCTCGTCCCCACCATCTCCGACGAACTAGGTGTGGAGGTCAGTACCGGTCAGTGGATGCTGACGGTGAATCTCCTCGTTGGAGCCGTGTCGACCCCGATCATGGGCCGACTCAGCGACGGTCCGCACCGCACCCGCCTGCTGGTGTGGTCGCTGGTGATCATCGCAGCCGGGTCCGTCGTCGCCGCGACGGCCACGAACTTCCCCATGTTCCTGCTCGGACGCGGGATGCAGGGGCTGAGCTACGGCATAGTTCCGGTGACGATCGCTCTCGCGCGGCGATACCTCGCCGAGGACAAGGTCCGACACGGAATATCGAGTCTGTCCGTCACCGTCACCACCGGCTTGGGCGTCGGTTACCCGTTGACCGGGATACTCGCCGCGACGGTCAGCTTCCGCCTTGCCTTCTGGTGCGCCGCAATTTTCCTGGCCACGACGATCGTCGTCGTCTGTCTCGTCGTCCCGAAAGGGCCGGACGAGCAGGCTCCCCGCGCCCCCTTCGACTTCGTCGGTGCCGTGTCGATCGGCCTCGGACTGTCGCTGATGCTCATCGCCGTCAGCGAGGGATCGCAGTGGGGCTGGTCTGCCGCGCCGACGGTGGGCCTGTTCGCGGCGGCGGCGGCAACGATGGCCGCGTGGACCGCGGTCGAACTTCGCTCGCGCAACCCCCTGGTCGACCTGCGGGTGTTTCGCAACGCCGATGTGCTGGTGGCCAACTGCACGGCCATCGGACTCGGGGCCGTCATGTACATCGGCCTGTCCATCGGCAGTCTGGTGGCCCAGTCTCCAGCGTCGACCGGATACGGGATCGCCCTACCGCTGTTCTGGGCCGGATTCGTGATGCTCCCGTTGTCGGTGGGCAGCTTCGGGGCCAATCGACTGGTCCGCGCCGTATCGCATCGGGTACCACTGCGACTGTTGCTACTGATCGGTGCCGGACTCGTCACGGCGTCGGCCGTCCAACTGTGGGTCGCACACGATGCGTTGTGGGAGATCATGATCGGCATGTTCGGCTTCGGCGCAGGCATGGGAATGACGTATGCCGCCATGCCCGCCCTGATCGCCAGGAGTGTCGCGGACACCCAACTCGGTAGTGCCGTGAGCTTCAACCAGGTACTGCGGACGGTCGGTGGATCCTTCGGCAGCGCGGTGTCCGGCGCGGTGCTCGCCGCGCATCTAGGACCGAGCACGCGGCCCACCAGCACCGGCATCGACCTGGCGTTCTCGATCGGTGCAATCGGGTGCTGCGTCGTCTTCCTGGCCCTGTCCGTCAACTACGTTCTCTCGCGCGCGAACCACCGCGCGGACCGGGTCGCGCCGGTGCCCCAATAGACGTACGTCGCACTCGATGATTGCAGTGACGACTGACACAGTGTAGAAAGGTCTTACCATTTAATTTTCAGCCAAATTCTCGCCCGGCGACAGACAACGAGGAGAACGATGACGAACGCCCTTGCCCACCGCGCATACCGAGTCACAGCGCCCAAGGCACCCGCCGAGCTCGTCGAATTGTCCGAGTCCGATCTCGCCGACGGCGACCTGCTGATTCGCGTCACCCACTCGTCACTGAACTACAAGGACGGTCTCGCACTGCTCGGCAAGCCCGGCGTCGTGCGCACCTACCCGATGACCTGCGGAATCGATCTCGCGGGCACCGTGGTGTCCACCAGCGGCGATTCGTCGTTCGCCGAAGGCGACGACGTCGTGCTCACCGGTGCCGGACTCTCCGAGACCAAGCCCGGGGGATTCGCCGGCTACCAGCGGGTCGATTCGAGCCACGTTCTCCCCGCCCCCACCCGCCTCGGCACGTGGGGTGCAATGGCCGTCGGGACCGCCGGACTGACGGCAATGCTGTGCATACAGCGCATGCAGTCGGCCGGCGTCGGCACCGAATCCGGACCGGTACTCGTCACCGGAGCCACCGGCGGCGTCGGTAGCTTCGCGGTCTTCATTCTCTCGCGCCTGGGCTACGAGGTCCATGCCGCGACCGGCAAGGCGTCCGAGGCGGAGTACCTCCGAACCCTCGGTGCCACCACCATCGTCGAGCGCGAGAGCCTCACCGGAGAGCCGAAAGCACTCGGCAAGCAACGCTGGGCCGGATGCATCGACAGCGTCGGCGGCGTCACCCTGGCCAACGTCTTGGCCCAGATGGACTACTCCGGCGTCGTCGCGGCCTGCGGACTGGCCGGCGGGTCGTCGCTGCCGACCACCGTGATGCCGTTCATCCTGCGCAACGTCTCGCTTCTGGGTGTCGACTCGGTCAATGCATCGCTCGACCTGCGGCGCGCCGCCTGGACGTCGTTGGACGAGATGTTCACCCCCGACGACCTCCGCGAGATCGCCGTCGAAGTCACGCACGACGAACTACCGGCGCAGGCCGAGCGCATCCTTTCCGGAGCTGTGCGCGGGCGAGTCGTCGTCGATACGGCAGGACTGGCCGGCTGAGCCCGGCCGCCGCGAGGAGTCGTCCCATCATGAAACTGGGCATCGACGGCAAGGTCGTCATCGTCACCGGAGCCACCGCCGGAATCGGCCGGGAAGTGGCCCTGACCTTCGCGCGCGAAGGTGCCCACGTCCTAGCCCTGGCCCGACGGCCCGAACTGCTCGACGAATTAGGCCGCGCCGACACCGGCGACGGCACCATCACCGGCGTCGTCGGCGATGTGACCGTCGCCGACGACCGAGCGCGCACCATCGACCGTGCGCGCTCGGAGTTCGGCCGGATCGACGTATTGGTCAACAACGCCGGGTACTCCACGCCTCCGGGCTACCCGCTGTCACTGCCCCTCGACGCAGGCGAGGAGCCATGGCGCGCGGCTTTCGAGCTCAACTTCCATGCCGCGCGCCAACTTTCACACCTCGCGCTGCCGCACATGATCGAGCGCCGAACCGGATGCATCCTTAACGTGACCGGCAACCGCGAGCCGTCCGCGATCGGCGCGTCGGTCGCGGCCAAAGCCGCCCTGCACGCGTGGGCGAAGGGTTTGTCGCGAGAAATTGCCCGGCATGCGATCCGGATCAACAACGTCATCCCCGGACGCATCCACAGCGAGCAGGTCGACATCCGCATCTACGCGGACCCGGAGGTCCGGGACGCCTTCATCCGCGACAACATCCCGCAGGGCCGATTCGGCACCGTCGACGAAATCGCGCCGTTGATCGTCTTCCTGTGCAGTGACCTCGCGAGCTACATCACCGGTCAGACGGTCAGCGTCGACGGCGGCATGCAGCGCTCGATCTGACACGACCCACCCACCCCGACAGAACGTGTTTCGAGACATGCGCAGCATTCGATCGAGACACCTACGGTAATCGAAAGGCCGGAACATGATTTCGGAACAACGCTCAGCCCTCGAAGGGCCCAAAGTGGCCAGAAGTACCGCCGACGCCGTCGCGGACATCCCGTCCGGTGCCTCACTCGCCGTCGGAGGGTTCGGGCTCGCCGGCATACCCGACAGCTTGATCGCCGCGCTTGCCGAGACCGGTGCCGACGACTTCGAGGTGTTCTCCAACAACTGCGGCGCTACCGGCCACGGACTCGACCTCCTACTGACGGGCGGCAAGATCCGCCGCATGGTGGCGTCGTACGTCGGTGAGAACAAAGAATTCGCCCGTCAGTACCTGTCCGGCGAGCTCGAGGTTCACCTCACCCCGCAGGGGACGTTGGCCGAAATGCTCCGGGCCGGAGGGGCGGGCATACCCGCGTTCTTCACCCCCGCGGGCGTCGGAAGTCCGGTCTCCGACGGCGGTCTGCCGTGGCGATACAACTCCGACGGCACCGTGGCACTCGCGTCTCCGCCCAAGGAAATTCGTGAGTTCGGCGGCCGACGTTTCGTGCTCGAAGAATCGATCACGGCCGACTACTCGTTGGTGCACGCCTCGGTAGGAGACACCGAGGGGAATCTGATCTTCAACAAGGCCGCAATGAACTTCAACCCACTGGCCGCGATGGCCGGGCGCATCTGTATTGCACAGGTGGAGCGCTTGGTACCGGTCGGCGAACTGGACCCGGAACACGTGCACCTACCCGGCGTCTTCGTCAACCGCATCGTGCACACCGGACCACAGACGAAGAGGATCGAGAAGATCACCGTCTCCTCGGCGAAAGGAACGGCATGACAAGCAGCGTTACTTCCAGCAGTGCAACCGGCCGGTCTCGGCAGGATATGGCCGCACGCGCCGCGCAGGAACTGAACGCCGGTGAGTACGTCAATCTCGGAATCGGTCTCCCCACCATGATTCCCAGCTATCTACCTCCGGACGTCCGAGTGACTCTGCATTCGGAGAACGGCATTCTCGGAACCGGGCCGTACCCCACCGAGGATCAGGTCGACGCCGACCTGATCAACGCAGGCAAGGAAACGGTCACCGTCAACCCGGGCGCATCGTTCTTCGATTCGGCGTCGTCGTTCGGAATGATCCGCGGCGGTCACATCGACTGCGCGGTTCTCGGCGGAATGCAGGTCTCCGTTGCGGGTGACCTGGCAAATTGGATGGTGCCCGGGAAGATGGTCAAGGGCATGGGCGGAGCCATGGATCTGGTGCACGGGGCACGGCGGGTAATCGTGCTGATGGAACACTGCGACAAGGCCGGCAACTCGAAGATCGTCGAGAAATGCACGCTGCCGTTGACCGGTGAAGCGGTCGTCGATCGCATCATCACCGATCTCGCCGTCATCGACATTACCGAGCGTGGCCTGGTTTTGATCGAATGCGCACCCGGAATCACCCCGGAGCAGGTCACCGAGGCGACATCCGCCTCACTTCGCGTCGATATCTAAAATGGTCTAACCATTGACTCAATTGTACAACGAGATTAACATCACTCTCGACTTCGATTGTGTTCGACGACATCGCCTTCGGAGCACGCCCACCGAATCGACGAACGGTCGGCCCTTCGAAATCCATCACGAATTGCAGGGGTAGAGAAATGAACTTCGAGATCTCCGACGACCACAAGGACATCCGCCAGGCTGTCGCTGCGCTCGGCCGCCGCTTCCCGGACAACTATTGGATGGAAAAAGACCAGAAGCACGAGTTTCCCACCGAGTTCTACGAGGCCTTCGCCGACGGTGGATGGCTCGGCGTCTGCGTGCCCGAGGAATACGGCGGAATGGGAATGGGCATCACCGAGGCGTCGATCATCCTCGAGGAGGTCGCCGCCAGCGGCGGTGCCGTCAGTGCCTGCACCGCTGTGCACGGATCGATATTCGGGCTCGAGCCGGTCATCAAGTTCGGCGACGAGAACATGAAGCGCGAAGTTCTTCCCCGAATCGTCGACGGCAGTCTGCACGTCGCGTTCAGTGTCACCGAGCCCGATGCCGGACTCGACACCACCCGCATCACCACGTTCGCACGCCGCGACGGTGACAAGTACATCGTCAACGGGCGAAAGATCTGGACCTCAAAGGCCTTGGAGTCGGAGAAGGTCCTGCTCCTGACCCGCACCACCAAGCGCGAGGACGTGGAGAAGCCGCACCAGGGCATGACGTTGTTCCTCACCGATCTCAAGACCGCAGGCGTGGAGATGCGTGCCATTCACAAGATGGGACGCCACGCCGTCTCGTCGGCCGAAATCTTCATCGACGACATGGAGATTCCCGTCGAGCACCGCGTCGGCGAAGAGGGCAGGGGCTTCTACTACCTGCTCAACGGCCTCAATCCCGAACGCATGCTCGTTGCCGCGTCGGCACTCGGCATCGGCAGGGTCGCACTGAAGAAGGCTGCCGCCTACGCCAACCAGCGGGTCGTCTTCGGTCGGCCGATCGGAATGAACCAAGGCATTCAGTTCCCGCTCGCGAAGGTGCAGATGGAACTCGACGCCGCAGAGATGATCCTGCGCAAGGCGACCTGGCTGTACGACAACGACAAGGAGTGCGGTCGCGAAGCGAACACCGCCAAATATCTTTGTGCCGCTGCGGCATTCGAGGCCACCGACCGTGCGGTTCAGACTCACGGCGGCATGGGCTATTCCGCCGAGTACGCGGTCGAGCGCTACTTCCGTGAGGCTCGGATGCTGCGCATCACCCCGGTCTCGGAGGAGATGATCCTCAACTACATCGGTCAGCACGTTCTCGGGCTTCCCCGAAGCTACTGACCAGCAACATGATTCGCGCCACCTGGTGTGCGCACCACAGCTTCGGTGAAGGGGAACGACAATGGCAGACGAGGTTCTGTACGACGTGCGCGACGGTATCGCACGCCTGACCATCAACAGGCCGGCGCAGCGAAACGCCATCGACAAGGCGGTTCGAGAAGGTTTGCGCGCGGGGTTCGCCGACTTCGACGCGGACGAGGACGCCCGCGTCCTCATTCTCACCGGAGCCGGTGACCGCGCATTCTGTGCCGGCGGAGATCTCAAGGAGATGGCCGAGACGAGCCTCGGCGTTCCTCCGCCCGACTTCCTGGTGCAGCCCGGTCGCAATGTCCGCGTGGACAAACCGATCATCGGAGCTATCAACGGCTTCGCCTTGGCCGGCGGTTTCCAGTTGGCGCAGTCGTGTGACCTCGTCGTCGCGGCGGACACCGCCACCTTCGGTATCACCGAGGCTCGCGTGGGCCGCGGCGCACCGTGGGCAGCTCCGCTTCCGTGGCTCGTCCCACCGAGGATCGCGATGGAGATTCTGATGACCGCCGCGCCGATCACCGCACAGCGGGCCTACGAGGTCGGACTGGTCAACAAGGTGTGCCCGTTGGCCGACCTGATGGCGGAGGCCGAGAAACTCGCTCGCACGATCGCCGCGAACGCTCCCCTGTCGGTGATGGCATCGAAGAAGATGGTGTACGAGTCCGCCGAACACGGGCGCACGCGCGCATTCGATGTGGCAGACGAGATCTGGGACCCGGTCTACCGCAGTGCCGATGCGGTGGAGGGCCCCCTGTCGTTCAAGGAAAAGCGAGAGCCGGTGTGGACAGGATGCTGAACGAGAAGACGACCGCTCTCCCACTGGCCGGCCTCACCGTGGCCGCGGTGTCGCATTCACCCGCTGCCGCACTGAGCGCCTCGATCCTGGCCGATCTCGGTGCCGCCGTCGCCGTGCTCGACCGCTCGGACCTGTCCTGTGACCGATGCCTGGTACCGCGGCACGCCGAGTTCATGTATTCGGCGGGAACCGAGACGCTCGACCGCAACCGGCACGCGGACACCCGATTCGACGTTCTCATCGACGATTCGGCGCTCTGCGTGCACGACGCCTCGAACACGCCCGAGTGGATCCGCTATCGCACCGATGCCCGGATCACCGCGTTCGCGTCGCGGTCCGACGGCAGCGTCGCACGTCGAGGATCCCCGTTCACCGCCGAGAGCGCGGCAGGCGTGGCGGTGGCCCTCGGTGAGTCGGGCGAGTCGCCTCTTCGACTGCCCACCGGCGTTGCCGAATCCATCGCGGGTCTCAATACCGTCGCGGCCGTGCTGGCATTGGTTTACCGGCACAAGGGCGCTCGGCTCGGTCGCCACACTCTCGAAGTGTCGGTGGCGAGCTCGCTCGAGTATCTGGTCGGGATGAACACCAAGATGTTCGAGGGGTACCCGCGTACCTGGCACCGCGAGGGCCGCCGTTCGGCGGGGTCCTCCGGCCCGTATCCGCTGGCGATCTTCGACGCCGCCGATGGCTTGATCGGAATGGTCGGGCGCTCGCACGGCGACTGGTCCTGCATCATCGACGCCATGGGCAACCCGTCCTGGGCAGACGCGGAGAACTACCGCGACCCCTACTGGGTCGCTCTGAACTGCGCCGACGAAGTGGACACGTACGTCGGCGCGTGGGCCAAGAGCCTGACCATCGCCGAGATCGTCGCCAAATCGCACGAGTACGGTTTCGTCGCCGCACCGGTGTCCAGCATGGCCGCGGCGATGGGCGAGGAGCAGCTCGCCGAACGAGGATTCTGGACGAAGGCCGACGACGGAGCGTTGTCCGGCATGCGTCTGCCCTTCCGGCGGCTGGCAGCCCCGAATTCCGATTCCGCAGGCGATACCGCATCGAACCGACCGCTGTCGCTACCGCAGACGATCGTCGCCGATCCCACCCGGTTGCTGGCCGATGTCCGCGTCCTCGACTTCACCTGGGTGTGGTCCGGTCCCATGACGACCGGCATCCTGGCGAGCCTGGGAGCCGAGGTCGTCAAGGTCGAACATCCGGACCGTAAGGACGGTGCCCGGTTGCGCGGTCGAACCGTCGACGCGGACGGGGTGCCCCGGTCCGGCCCGGAGTGGGAGGTCACGCCGTACTTCCACCAGAACGGCGCAGGCAAGCTCAGTCTCGAAGCGAGTCTGAAGGATCCGGACGCCGTCACCGTTCTCACCGATCTGGCACGTACGTGCGATGTCGTGGTGGAGAACATGCGTCCCGGAGTGCTGCAGAAGAACGGTCTCGGGTTCGACGCGCTCCGTGGGAGCAACCCCGAGATGGTCATGCTGTCGATGTCGGTTGCCGGGCAGCAGGGCCCGCTGGCGCGGACCCGCGGCTACGCCACCGTCATGAGCGGCCTGGCCGGGTACGAATCCCTGGTCGGGTACGGACCCGATCGCGTCACGGGCGGTTACACGTTCGCGATTGCCGATCCCGTCGCCGGGTTGTACGGGGCTATCGCCGTGCTGTCCTCGCTCATCGACCGGGACCGTGGCACCGGCGGCAGCTACTTGGACATGTCGCAACTCGAGTGCATCCTCAACACCCTCCGGTTGCCCGTCGCACGGGAGCTGACCGGTCGCCGTGCGCACGCCGAGGGTGTAGCCGACGAACGGTTGGCAGCGCAGTTCGCCTGCCGGGTGACCGGCGACGACCAGTGGGTGGCCATGTCGTTCGGCACCGAGGAGTCACTCGCGCAATTCCGTAGCACGGTCGCGGCCGCGACGTCCGCCGGTGAGCAGGACTTCTGGGACACGGTCGACGCGTGGGCGTCGACCCGTTCTCACGAGGACGTGGTCGCGCTGATCGAAGCGTGCGGAGGGATGGCAGCCCCGGTTGTGGCGTGGGGCGACGACCGCCTTCGACGCATCTATCTGGGCGACGAGGCGTCGGTGAGTCTGCACCACCCGTTCGGTGGACGTGAGCGAATCTTTGTGCCGCCGTGGGACTTCGATGGATCGCGGCCGGGATTCACGCGGCGAGCGCCACTGTTGGGCGAACATACCGCCGCGATTTCGCACTGGGCCGATTCGAGCGGCCCCAGCTCCGCCTGACGAACAATCCGTCCAGCTACCGCATACCGGCGTGTCGTCGAGAAAACGACCCGCCGCATTTTCGAGGAGAAGTCATGGATACCTTCGACACGATCGTCGTCGACACACCGAAGCCGGGCGTCGGTCTGATCACCCTGAATCGGCCCAAGAGCCTCAACGCGCTCAACTCGGTGGTGGAGTCGGAAATCCTCGCCGCCGCAACGGCGTTCGATTCCGATCCCAGCATCGGAGCCATCGTGATCACCGGCGGAGAACGAGCATTCGCTGCCGGTGCCGACATTTCCGAGATGGCGAGCAAGACGCTGCGCGATCTCGACTCCGCGGCCGTCTTCGCGGGCTGGGATCGGCTCGCGACACTGCGAACACCTCTCGTCGCAGCCGTGTCCGGCTACGCCTTGGGCGGCGGTTGCGAGCTGGCCATGCTGTGCGATCTGATCATTGCCTCCGACACCGCCAAGTTCGGTCAGCCGGAGATCAAGCTCGGGATCCTCCCCGGATTCGGCGGCACCCAACGACTGATCCGCGCGGTCGGTAAGGCCAAGGCCATGGACATGTGCCTCACGGGGCGCATGATCGACGCGCACGAGGCCGAGCGCGCCGGATTGGTGGCCCGCGTGGTCACCGACGGCGCATACCTCACCGAGGCCATCGAGGCCGCGGCGACGATGGCCACGATGTCCAAACCTGCTCTGGCCGCGACGAAGCAGGCACTCAACAGCGCCTTCGAATCGCCGCTCGCCGAGGGGATACGACTCGAGCGGACCCTCTTCAAATCTCGATTCGCCACCGCCGACCAGAAGGAAGGCATGGCGGCATTTTTGGAGAAGCGTGAGCCCGACTTCACCGACTCCTGACATTTCACCGGCACATCCGAACGCACACTCACGAACACGGAGAAGACACGACTATGGCCGAGGCCGAGAAAATTCTGATACTGGACGGCGCGCGGACACCGGTGGGTAGCTTCGGCGGAGTCCTGTCCTCCGTACCCGCCCACGAACTCGGTGCTGCGGCAGCCAAAGCCGCACTGACGCGGTCCGGCGTCGCCGCCGAGGACATCAGCGAGGTCGTCATGGGGTGCATCGGACAGGTCGGCCCGGACGCCTATATCGCACGACGCGTCGCACTGGCTGCGGGGATGCCTCGTCGCACACCTGCGTACACCGTGAACAGACTGTGCGGCAGCGGGTTACAGGCAGTGTGGTCGGCCGCCATGCAGATGCGGTGGAGTGGTACGGACTTCACCCTGGCCGGCGGAAACGACAGCATGTCGCGAATGCCGTTCTACGACTTCGAGGCTCGCTCCGGATACAAGCTGGGCGATCGGGCCCTCGTCGACGGCACCGTCGGCATGCTGACCGACCCTTTCCATAACGTCCACATGGGTGTGACCGCGGAGAACGTCGCGCGCAAGTACGAGGTCTCCAGGCTCGAGCAGGACGAGTTCGCACTCGAATCGCAGCGTCGCGCTGCCACCGACGCCGCGAAAGCGGCCTTTGCCGACGAGATCACTCCGATCCAGACCCAGGGCCGCAAGCCGGTCACCGTCGAGGTCGACGAGCACCCGCGTCCGCAGACGACCATGGAAACGCTGGCGGCCTTGCGTCCGGTGTTCGAGAAGGGTGGCAGTGTCACGGCCGGCAACGCGTCGGGGATCAACGACGGTGGTGCCGCGCTCGTACTGGCCCGCGAATCCGCCGCTGCCGCGCGCGGCCTCACCGCGTCGGTCGAACTGGTGGCGGTGACCACGGCTGCGATGGAGCCCGAGCTGATGGGCTACGCCCCCGTCCTAGCGCTGCAGAGCCTCTTCGAGCAGACCGGCACCACCCCCGCGGACATCGACGTCGTCGAGCTCAACGAGGCGTTCGCGTCGCAGGCCGTGGCGGTCATTCGTGACGCTGGACTCGATCCGGAGAAGACGAACCCCTACGGCGGAGCGATTGCCCTCGGCCACCCGGTGGGCGCGACCGGCGCAATACTCACGCTTCGAGTCGCCAAGGACCTCGTCCGTCGTGACCTGGAGCTGGGCATCGTGACGATGTGCATCGGCGGTGGGCAAGCTCTGGCGGCCCTGTTCCGCCGCGTGCACTGACATTTCACCTCCACGGACTCGATACAACGGTAAGGTCTGACCATTGAACTACTACGCACAATCGGCGGGCGCGAGGAAGGCGAAACCATGACGTCACAGGAACGGGTGTTCGCCACCACTCTGCTGTACTGCCCGGCAATCCGGCCGGAACGTTTCTCGAAGGCTTTGGCCGCCAGCGAGCAGATCATCGTCGACCTCGAGGACTCGGTCCTGCCGGACGACAAGAACGCCGCGCGTCGATCGGTCGACGAACACTTCACCGACGGATCGTTGACGGCAGATCGCGTCATCGTCCGCATCAACGGCACCGGAACCGAATGGTACGACGCCGACGTCGAGCTGTGTCGTCGCCACGGCGTCACGGTCATGCTGCCCAAAGCGGAGGATCCGCAGCAGTTCCGCGCTCTCGCCGGGCTGTCGGTCGCGGCTATCTGCGAGACACCCCTGGGGGTTGCCAACGCAGGAGCCATTGCGCGAGAGGTCAATTGCGTTGCGTTGCACTGGGGCGGGGAGGACCTGACCGCTGCTCTCGGTGGCCGGTCCAGCCGTCGTGCGGACGGAACGTATCTCCCCCTGGTGCAGTACGTGCGGCCGCACATCCTGCTCGCAGCAGGTGCAGCCGGTAAACCGGCGATCGACGGCGCGTTCGTCGATCTCCAGAATTCGGACGGGTTGCGCGAGGAGACGACCGATGCCGTCCTGATGGGATATTCGTCGAAGATCGCACTCCATCCCAAGCAGATACCGGTGATACTCGACGCGTTTCGGCCCTCGGCCGACGAATTGGATTGGGCCGTTTCACTTCTCGCCGAGTCCGCCGGCCACGACGGCGCGTTCACCTTTCGCGGCAGAATGGTCGACGCCCCGCTGCTGCAACAGGCGCGATCGTTCGTCGCCGCCGGAGGGATGCCCTGATGCTCATGATCGAGAACATCGACGACCTGGTCGACGCGTTCACCGAACGGTTGTGCGACGGCGGAAGCATATTGCTGCCACAGGCGGTCAGTGAACCGACTGCGCTCGTAGAAGTCCTGGCCCGCGTGTCCGGACTGAAGAAGAAGGTCACGGTGTACGTCTCGCACGGATTGGGCGACGTCGTCGAGAAGCTTCCCGAGGACTCGTTCCGCATCGTCGCGTTGGCCGGCGTGGGTACGAGTCAGCGTCTGGTTCGATCGGGCCGCGCCGAAGTGTTACCCATGCAGTGGTCGCAACTCGTCGCCGACATCCGGTCGGGCAATCTGAAACTCGACATCGCCCTCCTGCAGGTATCGCCCGCAGTGGACAGTGTGCACAGTTTCGGTGCTGGGGCCGACCTCGGCGCGCTCACCTCGATGAACGCCGGTGTGGTGTTCGCCGAGATCAACGAACGGATGCCGCACACCTTCGGGCACGATGGAATCGAATCCGACAGAATCGATTACGCCATCTCGACCGACCGGGCACTGCCCGAGCTGGCAGCGGCCGTGCCGGGCGAGACCGAGAAGCGGATCGGGCAGTACATTGCCGAGATCGTCCCGGATCGAGCTGTCCTGCAGATCGGAATCGGCGCGGTCCCCGAGGCGGCGTTGGCTGCGTTGCACGGCCATCGTGGGCTGGGCGTCCACACCGGCGTTCTGGGGGACGGGCTGATGGCCCTGATCGAACGCGGCGTCGTCACCAACGAGCACAAGGAAATCGACAACGGGCTCAGCGTCACCGGCGGAATCCTGGGGACGGCCGCACTGTACGAGTGGGCCGATCGCAATCCTGCCCTGTCCACGCGCGGATTGGACTACACCCATTCCGACGCGCAACTGAGCCGGTTGACCACGTTCACCGCCATCAACTCGGCGATCGAGGTCGATCTGTCCGGGCAGATCAACGCCGAGGTGGCCGGGTCCCGGTACATCGGCGCGGTCGGTGGTCAGGTCGACTTCCTCCGCGCCGGCGCGCGAGCTGCGGGCGGTCTGTCCGTCGTCGCTCTGGGATCGCGGACCAACCGCGGTGCGGGCAAGGTGGTTGCGGCCCTGAAGGGCAGTGTCGTCACTACCCTGCGGACAGACGTCGATATGGTGGTAACGGAGTTCGGCATCGCCGATCTACGACGTGCCTCCCTGACCGAACGTAGGCGGCGTCTGATCGAGGTCGCACACCCGGACGACCGAGAGATGCTCGACAGCACACCAACGGAGTAGTTCGCCGCCATCCGTGAGGACGCTCGACCCGGCGCGCCACGCAGCATAAGGAGCATGCATGTCCACCAAGCCCGAGGCCGACCCGTACGCCACGGCGTTCGGAACCGAGACCGACGTTCCGATGACCGGTGTTCTGCCACTCATCAAAACGCAGAAGGCGTCGGACGTCCTCGCGGCGGAATTGCGTACGCGCATCGTCAACGGAATCTACTCCATCGGCGATCTGTTGCCGGCGGAGCGAGCTTTGAGCGAGACGTGCCAGGTCAGTCGCACAACGGTACGAGAAGCACTACGTATTTTGGAAGTGCAGGAGCTGATCCACATTCGCACCGGACGCAGCGGCGGTGCCGTGGTGCGGCATCCGTCCACTCAGTTGGTCGCCGATTCTCTCGACATGTTGATCCGAAGCCGAAAGATTGCACTTGCCGAGTTACTCGACGCACGAAAAGCGATCGAACCATCGAGTGCACGTCTGGCCGCGCTCCACCGTACCGACGAGGATGTGGCCGCGCTCAACGACGCGCAACAGCACCTGATGAATACGATCGACGGAACCCACCTCGAGTTCAACCGCGCCAACCTTGACTGGCACAGCGCCGTGACCCGAGCGAGCCACAACCGGATATTGATCTCCATGATGCACGCGCTGTCTCCGGCGATCTACCGTTCCACCGAGATGGAATCGGTACTCACCCAGGACGTGCGTCGATCAGTTGCGAAGATACACAACAAGATCACCGACTCGATCGTCGGACAACGCGCCGATGAAGCGGAACGCCGAATGACGGCCCATGTGGCCGCCGCCGCCGCCGAACTCGAGGAGTTCCTGGTGGAGGAAACGCAGTCCGAAGACGGCTCGACGGAATAGCCGACGTCGGTGGTCTCCCCTGCCGCTCGAACTAGTAGAAGGAGACCGACAATGACGGAGCCCGAAGACAACTGGCTGAAACTACGCGGCGGCACTGCCGTGGTGACAGGTGCAGCCGGTGGCATCGGTGCAGCAATCGCACTCGAACTCGCCCGCAACGGAATGCGGGTCGCGGTACTCGACCTGCAGGAGGACAAGGCGGCGGCGGTAGCCGACGAAGCTGCCGAGCTGGGCGTCGACGCGGTCGGGATGGCCATCGACACCAGCGATCCCGATGCCGTCACGACGGTGTCGAACCGCGTACTCGAACGGTTCGGTGAGGTCGACGTGTTGATCAACAATGCCGGCATCGTTCGTCCCGGGCCGCTCGCAGACATCTCCCTCGCCGATTGGCAGCGGGTCATTGACGTCAATCTCACCGGATATCTACTGTGCGCCCAGACTTTCGGCGCTGCCATGCGCACCCGCGGTCGCGGCTCCATCGTGCACGTGTCGTCGATCTGCGCGTCCAATCCGCAGCCGAACTCGGGTGCCTATTCGCCGAGCAAGGCGGCTGTGTCCATGCTTTCGCGCACCTTGGCGCTGGAATGGGCCGGATCGGGTGTCCGCTCGAACGTATTGTCGCCCGGCATGATTCGCACTCCGATGACCGAGACCATCTACCTCGATCAGCGTGTGGTCGACGCGCGCAACGCGGCGATCCCACTCGGCCGCGTCGGAACACCGCAGGATCTGGCTGATTGCGCAGCGTGGCTGGCGAGCACCCGCTCTGCATATGTGACGGGCCAGGACATCATTGTCGACGGCGGGTTCGATCAGTCTCTGCTGACGCATGTTCCGCTTCCCGCCAAGGACTGATTACGCACACACCACAGACAGAAACAGACAAAGGCCTCGGCCGAAACCAATGGGTCTCGGCCGAGGCCTCGAGTCGTAGCTGTCCGCGCTGGTAGGGGTTCTCGCTGTTGATGGTCTACAGAGCGGTGGGAACGATTCCCAGTCCCCACACCAGCAATGGGCTGACGACCACCATGACACCGCAGTACGCCAACATCTTTCGTTGCAGCGGCAGACGGTCCTTCTCATCCGCACTGGCGATCGTCATGGCGGTGGCGGCACCGAACGGCGTGACATCGACGACCGTGGCGCAGAATCCCAGCGCGGCGACCATGATCACGACGTTGACCTCCCCGGTGACCAACAGCGGGGCAGCAAGCGGCAGAACGACACCCAGGGTTCCCAGCGACGATCCGAACGCCGAGACGATGGCGACGGCGATACACAGCACCAACGCCGTCAGTATCGGCGAACCCAGCGATGACGCTGCCTCGCCGAACAGGTCGAGCGTTCCGTTCTGCTGGAGCACGGCCATGTACGTCAACATTCCCGACACCATCGCGATGGTGGGCCAGGGCAGGCTGTCGAGCACCTTCGGGTAGGCCTTCGGGGTCAGCAGCAGCAATGCCGCGCTGATGCACAGGGAACTGACACCCACATCGAGACCGAAGAAAACGGAACCGAGTACCAGAGCGAGGATTCCGATCAGGGTTGCCAGCCGTACCGGGTTCAGTGGAACCTCGGTTCCGACCTGCACGGTCTGCAGTCTCTTGGTCTCGAGTCCGACTCCACCGCCGACTCCACTACCGCCGCCCACGCCGCCCTCGGGTGCCGGCCGGCCTGTCGTGCTGGCTGAACCACCCGAACCTGAACTCTCGGAACCGGTGCCCTCCACCTCGGTCCGGCCTACTCCGCGGCCGAAGATCGCGAAGACGATCACGGCCAGAGCGAGATTGAGCACGAACGGCACGATGTACATGAGCCCGGGATTGGGGGTGAATCCGGAACTCGATACCAGCCCGTTCACGAACGCGCCGTACATGTTCACCGGCGACAACGCGCCCGCGAATGCACCGTGTGCGAGCATCGCCGCCATGAGGAAGGGCTTGATGCGGTATCGCGCCGCGAGCGGCATCGCCACCGGCGCCAGGATGCCCGCGGCGAGAACGGAACCGAGCGA
The DNA here is from genome assembly GCF_002259365.1 of Rhodococcus sp. 14-2496-1d. Lineage (NCBI taxonomy): Bacteria > Bacillati > Actinomycetota > Actinomycetes > Mycobacteriales > Nocardiaceae > Rhodococcus > Rhodococcus sp. 14-2496-1d. The sequence continues at coordinate 53,712 of NZ_NPFV01000032.1, forward strand.
CATCAACAATGCGGAGAGGGCGAACATCATCCACAGAATGGCTTTGGGTTTGTCGCGCACCACCTTCAACGCGTGATGGGTGATCAGGTCGATGGTTCCGTTGGATTTGGCGATCGCGAACATCAACGTGATTCCGAAGACGATCAGGAACGTGGACCCGGGGAACGCGTCGATGATGTCGGCGACGGGAATGCCCGACACCGCGGCACCGACGATGAACGCGGCCGCGAAAGCCAGAACTCCCATGTTGATGGTGGTGGTCGTACCGACCGCGAAGATGATCGCCAGGACGATGAACGAAATTGCGTAAACCATAGTTTCCTTTCGGCGAAGATTTCGGTGAGATGTGTAGCCGAACAACGCACTGCGCTCCGCGGCAGCCGCGGCAGCCGCGTCACCGGCTGCCGCGGAGCGCGGCGGGACTGTCAGTCGACGCGGGCGGCGACGGCTGCTTCCTGCTCCTCGTGCGTGTCGTTGAGGTCGCTACCGCGCGTATCTCGACCCGCTGCGACGGCGCCGAAGGAGATGACCGAACCGACGGTCATCATGACTGCGACCAGAATCCACGACCCGCTGGCCTCGGAGAGTCCTGCGGCGACGAGCGGCGTGAGGCCGCCGACGATGGCGGCATTGACCTGATAGGAGAACGACAGGCCGGTGTATCGCACGCCCGTTCCGAACAGCTCGGACATGTACGTGGCCAACGGGCCGTATATGCAACCGATCAGAACGAGGGTGACCGTGATTGCGATGACGATGCCGAACCCCGAACCGGAGAGCACCAGCGGGAAGTAGGCGAAGCCCCAGACCATCAGGCCGCCCGCTCCGATCATCATCGGCAGCCGGCGCCCGACCTTGTCCGACCAAGCACCGACAAGGATGGTCGAGCATACGTAGATGACCTGTCCCACGGTGATCATCGCCAACAGAAATGGTGTCGACACATCCGAATTTGCGGTGACGTAGGACACGCTGAAGACCATGGCCACCGAATAACACACGAGCATTCCGGTGGGCATGAGCACACTGACGAGCACGGCGCGCGGATACTTCCGGAAGATCTCCATCAGCGGGCTTCGGACCGTTTCACCGTTGGCGACGGCGGCCTTCATGACGGGCGTCTCCTCGATGCGCAGTCGTAGGTAGAAACCGATACCCAGCAGAACTGCGCTGAGCAGGAACGGGATTCGCCAGGCCCAGTCCTCGAACTGCTGCTCGGTGGTCACCGCCGTCAGGACGGCGAGAAGGGCCGAGGCGAGAAGGAAGCCGCCCGAGGAACTACTGGCGGTGAGGCCGCCGTACAGACCGCGCCTGCCAGTGCTGTTGGTGTGTTCGAGCACCATGACCATGGCACCGCCGTATTCGCCGCCGACACCCAGGCCTTGAACTATGCGCAGAAGAACCAGAATGATCGGTGCCGCGACGCCGATGGTGGCGTAGGTGGGGAGCAAGCCGATCAGAACGGTAGCGCCGCCCATCATCATGAACGTCGCGAAAAGCACCCGCTGGCGGCCGTGCCGGTCGCCGAGGTGGGCAAAAATGATTCCGCCGATTGGTCGGACCAGGAAGCCGACCGCGAACGTCGACAGCTGCAACATGGTGCTGACGAACTCGTTGTCGCTGGGAAAGAACAGTTTGCCGAACACCAGACTCGAAACGGTAGCGAAAACGAGAAAGTCGAAGTACTCGATGACCGATCCGATCATCGCGGTGACGACTACTTTGCGGCGCTGTTTGCCCTCGGCCTTGTCCGAGGCTGCGGTACCCGATGACGACTCGGGCTTCCCTTGAGCCGACGTGAGGTGTTCTGTCATCCGATCTTCCTTCGGTCCGAGTCCTGGCTCGAACCACCCGGGCGGGCTGCCGACAATCAGAACGTCTGGCACTAAGAATGGTATTACCAAATGCCTGTGTCAAGGGTCACTTGGACTCGACTGCTGTAATCGAGATCACGGAGCGAATTTTTTGGTCTGTCCATTGGCATTTGGCGCAGATGTGGCTACCATCACGCGTGCTATCCATTTTCGACAGACGGGGTTCGACTTCGTGAACGAATCGCAAAGCGACCAGGACGACGTGATCGTCGACCCGACGTTGCGCATCATCGACGCCCATCATCACCTGTACGACCGAGCCCCGATGCCGTACACCATCGACGATCTGATGACCGATACGCAGGTCGGCCATGACATCGCCGCCACCGTCTACGTCGAAACGCAGGCTCATGCCCTCACCACCGGCCCCGAACTGCTTCGTCCGGTCGGTGAGATCGGCTACGTCACCACCCTGTCCGCGACGGCCGCGGGCGTCGAACCCGCCGCATGCCGGGTAGCGGCCGCCATCATCGGATTCGCAGACCTCACCGCGGGACACGCGATCGCCGACGCCCTCGATGCCTTCGTCGACGCGTCACCGAACCAGCTTCGTGGGGTACGCCAGAATGCGTTCGATTACCCGAGTCCGGCACCGTACCGGTTCATGACCTATCCCCCGCCGCGCGGAATCCTCCAGGCACCGGGTTTCGACGACGGGTTCGGTCAGCTCGCGGCCCGCGGGCTCAGCTTCGACGCAGCCGTGTTCCACACACAGATTCCCGAGATCGCGGCGCTCGCCGACCGGCATCCGAACACGACCATCGTGCTCGACCATCTGGGCTTGCCCATGGCAGTCGACACGACCGAGTCGGAGCGGGCCGAGGTGTTCGCGCGGTGGACCGCAGCGTTGCACGATCTGGCGAGACGGCCCAACGTGACGTGCAAGGTAGGCGGATTCGGTATGCCGTTCTGGGGTTGGCCGAGCGGGGATCGCACGTCGATGAGCTACCAGGCTCTCGCGGCAGAGTGGAAACCGCTGATAGAAACGGCGATCGAGGCATTCGGAGCCGACCGCGCCATGATGGAGAGCAACTTCCCGCTCGATAGCCGCACCTGTGACTATCGCACCCTGTGGAACAGCCTCAAGCACGCAGTCGCGGACTACTCGGCGGACGAGCGAGTGCAACTGTTCAGCGGGACGGCCGCTCGCGTCTACCGAATCGATCTGTGACCGGAGGGCCTAGCGGGCTCGGTCTGCGGAATCGGAGAACGGTCCATTCTGAGCACCGCGAACGTAGCGCGGATCGACCTCGGGTAGCGAGACAGATCCGAGGTCGGCTCCGATGGGCGTCATCGCGTCGAACCAGGTTCGGGCCGGCTCGTTACCGCCGAAGAGGTATGCCGACGAACAGGTGCGCACAGGGTACGAGCAGATCTTGCCCGGTTCGGGCGAGTCGCCGTAGGTGTAGACGACACCGGCGTACCGGTTGGTGAATCCCAGGAAGCCGGAGGACATGTTCGACTCCGTCGTACCGGTCTTGCCGGACATCGGCAGCGTCCATCCGGCGGATCGGGCCGCGGGTCGCGGCGGTTCCGCCCGGCTGATCGTCTCGGCTCATCGCCAACGCCGACGTGTTCACCAGACCGGGATCGACCACCTGCTCGCAGGCCTCCGACGGCAGCGGAACCGGAGTTCCGTTCTGGTCCACCACCGACTCGACGGGGTTGGGCGGGCACCACATGCCCCCGATGTCAGCGCCGCACCGACATTCGACAGTTCGAGGGGGTCGATCCAGGCCGGACCGAGAGCGAACGAACCGAGATTTTGGCTTCGTTGGAAATCCGCCGTGCTCTGCTCGCCCCCGAAAGATCCGGGCTCGAGGTAGGAGCGCAGGCCAAGGCGAACGGCCATGCAGACAACGGGGCGACACCGATTCGGACAGCGAGATGGCGGTGCTGCGCGTCGCGGGCACCGCACAACCGACCGTGGCGCTCGGTACCAGTGGGGCACTGCGGATCGGACAGTCCGTGCTGGCCGTGGGTTCCCCGCTCGGCCTCAGAGGCACCGTGACGGCGGGTATCGTGAGCGCCGTCGATCGGCAGGCGCGCAACACCCTCGGCGGCGGTCCTCCGATACAGACGGATGCCTCGATCAACCCGGGCAATTTCGGTGGTCCACTCGTCGATACGGCAGGGCGGGTGGTCGGGGTGAACACCGCGATCGCCACGGTGGGAGGCCGGGGGTCGGGCAACATCGGGATCGGATTTGCGGTGCCCATCGACCGAGCGGTCCTGGTCGCCGACGCCATCATCGTGGCGGGATGAGCGGCCCGGTGCCCAGCCGGTCGATCAGTCGCGGAGCAGGAAACCTCCGTCGACGACGAGGTCGGCACCCGTCGTGTATCCGGACAGGTCGGACAGCAGGAACACGACGGAAGCGGCGATGTCCTCGGGTGTTCCCAAACGTGCCAGGGGAATGTTCTCGGCCAGCCGCTCGGTGACCTCGCGCTGACCGTCGGCCATCGTCAGCGGTGTCGCGGTCACCCCGGGCGAGACGCTGTTGATCCGGATGCCGTGGGGTGCGTAATCCACTGCGGCACCCTTGGTCAATCCGCGGACGGCATGCTTGGAGGTGGTGTAGCTCGTGAACCCCCGAAGCACGGTGTGGGCTTCGACCGACGCGATGTTGACGATGGATCCGGCCTTACCCGCCTGCAGCATCGACTCGATCTCGGCCATTAGGGCGAATCCGACTCCGTCGAGATTGACACCCAGCACGTTATTCCAGTTCTCGGATCCGGTGTCGTGCAGTGGGCCCGGGAGTCCGGCGATTCCCGCGTTGTTCACGGCCAGATCGACCGGCCCCAGTGCAGCGACAACCGCGGCGACGGCGTCGATCACGTCGGACTGGGACGACACGTCCGCCCGTACGCCGACCACGCATCCGGGATGGCGTCCGTTCAGGTCGGAGACCACGTCGTCCAGCACCGTTACGTCACGGTCGAGGATGCCGACGGACCCGCCGCAGCCGAGGATGGCCTCGACCACTGCCTTGCCGATGCCCTGCGCACCTCCGGTGACGATCGCAACCCGGCCTGACAAATCGATCTTCATGGCACACCTCACATTTATGGACAGACCATTGGACGTTAGCCCGTATGCACGCACGACACAACACACTGTCGACACTCATCGTGATGCTTGACACATCTCGCGCGCTGTGTTTATGGTCGAACCATTTAGCCCTAGTCACATTCAGGAGTCGTCGACCATGTCACACCACCAGCCTCCCGCATCACCCCCCGACACGAAGGTCGTCCTGAAGGACCTGCACTTCCCGGAAGGAGCGCGCCGCGGACCGGACGGTGCCCTGTACATCTCCGACGTCTACGCATTCGAGATTCTGCGCATCGATCCGCACACGTACGAGCACACCTCCATCGCGTCGGTTCCGAACCAGCCATCGGGCCTCGGTTGGCTACCGGACGGCAGAATGCTCATCGTCTCGATGCGCGACCTGAAACTGCTGCGGCTCGAACCCTCGGGCGAGGTCGTCGAGCACGCCGACCTCAGCTCGATCGCCGTCGGAGCGATCAACGACATGTTCGTCGACGACGACGGGCGAGCATGGGTGGGCGACTTCGGTTTCGACTACTACGGCCTGCTCGAACGAGAACCCGACGCCGATCCGTTGTTCGGCCCGGATGCCAATCCACCGTCCGGACACGTCACCCGCATCGACCCCGACGGCAGCGTTCACGATGCCGCGCCCGACATGCGCTTCCCCAACGGAATCGTTGCGGTCGACGAACACACCCTGGTCGTCGCCGAGACCCTCGGTTTTCGACTGACCGCCTTCACCATCGGAGCCGACGGCACGCTCACCGACCGACGAGTGTGGGCCGACCTGGCAACTGCGGCACCCGGTGGCGGGCCGATTTCTCCCGACGGCCTGGCGCTGGGCCCCGAGGGAACGGTGTGGGTCGCCGATCCAGGCAATGCCGGCGCACACTGCGTCGAACAGGGCGGCCGGGTACGTCAGCATGTGCAGGCATCGCAAGCGTGCTTCTCGGTCCTCGAATTCGAGGGATCGGTGCTGTGCTGCACGGCCGAAACCTCCAACTCGAACTACGCGACCGCACACGCCACGGGATTGATCGAATCAACGGCGGTCGCGCTCGCACCCTGAGCAGCGACCCACCACACCGACAGACGCCGCCGGGCGGCATTCGCCCTTTCGCCAGTGCCGACCGGCGGCGTCGAGATGCAGCGGGACACGATGTCCACAGCTGAACCTTCTCGAGACGCGTTCGAGCTAACCCGCGTTCAGCGCACGAGCACGCGCGTCCAGTAGTGTCACGACCGCATCGGTAGCGGAGTAGAACGGCGAATGGTCGGCGTCGAGTTCCGTGGTGAACGTGGCCGAAGTGGCACGTTCGCGCTGATAGGCCGGATTCATCGCATAGTCGTCGGTACACACGACGAACGTCGACGCGACGTCCCGCCACGCCGGGCGCGTACCCGTCTGGCGCTGAGCCAAGGTTCGCATGGGCCTTAACCTGGCGATCGCCCGATCCGAAAGATCGGGCGGACAACGGTTGTAGAAGGCCTACCTGGCATGTTCGGGATCGAGTGCCACCGTCTCGCCGTCGGCAGACCGGACGACGGCTGCCCTCAACTCGGGTGTGGCCACCCTCGGAAACACAGTCGCCGTTCCTTCACCGTGCTTGAGCATCGAACCCGCAAGGTAGACAACGTGATCGGCCTGATGTCCCCCCTCGGTCACCACAGCGCCCCCGTAGCTGTGACCGACCAGCAGCACGAACGAAGCGTCTCGACGCGCGACCTCGATCGCCTCACGCACCACCCTGGCGTCCTCGTACAGCGATCGAAGAGGCAGGTCGACAGCACTGACCGAGTGGCCCAGTGCGCGCAGCGGTGGATCGACCGATTCCCAACACCACGGCCCATGACACGCTCCGTGGACGAGAATGATCGAGACACCAGAAGTGCTGTTCGAGAGCATGATCGACCTTCTTCTTCGACATCGTCCGCCATCGAGACACGTCGGTCCATGCGGAACCCGCTGCCCTGTCTCCAAATGGTCTATCCATTGACTATAACGGAACTCGTGATTAGCATCACACCCTGTGGATTGCGCTCCACAACTTCGTCTCGTGTTGCGGAAGGCTCCGCCCCGCAGTGTCGGGTTTCCCCGTATTTGGCCCCCTCTAGGAGATTCGATGGCAGAACATTCACTCGACGGGATCGACGGGCCGAGGAAGGCAGTCGCACACACCGACCCTCGCCGCATGAAACGGATTGCGTTCGCCAGCTTCATCGGCACGCTGGTCGAGTTCTACGATTTCGTCATCTACAGCACTGCCGCTGCACTGGTTTTCCCGCAGGTGTTCTTTCCCGCTCTGGGCGCCGCAGCCGGGACCGTGGCATCGTTTGCGACCTTCGGTGTCGCTTTCGTTGCACGCCCGTTCGGATCGATTCTGTTCGGCCACTTCGGCGACCGCCTGGGACGCAAGAAGACATTGATTGCGACACTGCTGCTGATGGGTATCGCCACAGGCCTGGTCGGACTCATGCCCACAGCAGACAAGATCGGTGTCATCGCGCCGATCATGATCGTGTTGCTGCGGGTTCTGCAGGGCCTGGCGGCCGGCGGCGAGTGGGCAGGTGCCGTTCTCTTCGCATCGGAGAATTCGCCGAAAGCCAAGCGAGGCGTCTGGGCCGCCGTTCCACTGCTGGGTGCCTGTGCCGCAATCATTCTGGCGAACGCGACGTTCCTGGTCAGCGGCCTGTCGATGACCAATGAGACCTTTGTGAGCTGGGGCTGGCGAATTCCCTTCCTGGCCAGCATCGTTCTGGTCGGTATCGGCCTGTGGGTCCGGCTGACGATCGAGGAAACTGCGGTCTTCAAGACACAGGTTGCCCGACACGGCACATTGAAGCTGCCGTTCCTCGAAGCGTTCAAGAAGCAGCCACGCATTCTGCTTCTGGCGGCAGGAACCGAGGTCACCGCGTTCACCCTGTCGTACGTCGCCGGCCCGTACATGACGAGCTACGGCACAGCGGTACTCGGACTCTCGCGTAACTACGTGCTCACCATTGCAATAGTCGGCGGCGTCTGCCTGTTCGCGGCGACATTCTTCGGCGCGTGGATTTCCGACCGTATCGGCCGTCGGCGGACGATCATCATCGCTGTCTCCACCGGCATCGTCTGGTCGCTCGTACTGTTCCCGATCCTGGAAACGAAGTCGCGGGTGGCATTCGCTCTGGCCGTGCCGTTGACACTGATGATCGCGGGCATGGCCAACGGCCCGGTGGGCGCGTACGTATCCGAGCTCTTCCACACTCGTTACCGTTACACCGCAGCCGGATTCAGTTACAGCCTGGCCGGTATCCTCGGCGGTGCCGTACCGCCACTCGTCGGCGCCTACCTGACTGCGCGCTTCGAACTGGGCGGGATCATATTCGGTGTGTTCGTAGCGGGTCTGTGCTTGCTCAGCCTGCTGTGTGTCCTCGCTCTGACCGAGACCAAGGCACAGAGTCTCACCGAGCTCGACGCGGCGTACAGGGACGCCGACGTCGGGACGAAGGTCGACGACGAGGTCGAAGTTCGTTGACGGACAACCGATTCGATACCGAATCGCCGTCCTGACGGCATTGTCCTGCGCGGTCCGCACACGAGAGCTGCCCCGGAGTTCGATCGAACTCCGGGGCAGCTGTCGTCGCGCCGTCGACGCGGCCGTGGGTCAGGTACGTCCGGCCACCCTGCGGGCGAGTTCGTCGAGACGGTCGACGACCTGATCGGTGGCGGAATAGAAGGCCGAATGGTCGGCGTCCAGTTCGACGGAGTCGCCGACGAGCGCCGCGAGTTCGCGCTGATACGCCGGTGCCATGGCGCGGTCGTCCGTGCACACGATGTAACTGGTGGGCACGGTTCTCCACGCAGCCGTGGTGATCTTCTCGTGCTGGGCCGCAATACCGAACGGCCGCAACCGTCTCAGCGAGCGCGCCACCTGATCGTCTCTGCAGCGGTTGTAGAACGCGGGCACCGCATTCTGCGGATGCAGCTCGATCCACTTCTCGTCTGAAGACAGGATCACCGCGTCGGCCAACTCCGGTGTGTCGATCCGGGGAAAGACACTGGCGCAGCTGTCACCCTCGTCCAGCATCGATCCGGCGAGGTACACGAGGGCGTCTGCGCCGCTCCCACCCTCGGTGACGACGGCACCGCCGTAACTGTGGCCGACCAACAACACTCGACCACCGAGGGCCTGGGCATCGCGTACGGCTCGAGAGACGACTTCGGCGTCGCCGTAGAGTGATTCGAGCGGCAACTCGACCGCATCGACCTTCCATCCACACTCGGTCAGGGGACCGACGACGTCTTCCCAGCACCACGGGCCGTGGCAGGCACCGTGCACCAGCACCAGCGTCACGTCGGTCTCGATATCGCTCGTCATGATCTCACTCGGCGGGTGTCGTTGCTGCGCAGGCGCAGTATTCTTCCTCGGTGACGTGCTCGCCCCACTGGGCGTCGGATCCACCCTCCGGCGCGCCCTGGAACATCGCGATGTGCGTCATGGCATGACCGGGCGCAGCGCCGTGCCAGTGCCACTCGCCCGGCGGCGTGTAGACGGTGTCGCCAGCACGAATCTCGACGACCTCTCCCCCGCGGCTCTGGACGAGGCCGATACCCTCTGTGACATAGAGTGTTTGGCCATGGATGTGATTGTGCCAGGCGTTTCGTGAGCCCGGAGTGAAGCGAACCACGCTCACTCGAAGGGGCATATCGCCCTCACCCCTGGTGAGAACGTCGATCCACACGTCGCCGGTGAACTTCTCGCTCGGTCCCCTCGTGGTTTCGGGGGAAGGTATGACGTCCACGGTGATTACTCCTCGGTTGCAGTCGGTTCAGCCTGACGGCCTAGAAAACGTTCTCGGCGATGAAAGCGCTGAGTCGGTCGGCGACCTCGATGTTGTTGAGATCGGAGAACATGAAATGCGAGTTGCCACGCAGACCCACCTCGGGCAGCAGCAACACGCTCGCTCGGGCACGAGAATCCACCTGGTTCAGCGCAGAAACGAATTGCCGTGCCGCCAGCACCTGAACGCGCCGTTTGTCGGCGGGCAGGTCCGCGACCGGCTCGGTGGGGATGTTGTCGCCGAACACGACCTGAATGGGGATCCGCGCGAGTCGATCGAATTCTGCCGCAGGCACGGTCGTCCCCGCAGGCTCGAGGCCGGACGACAGCGGAATCGGATGCGGCAGAGATTCTTCCGCGAAGACGACACCCGGCTCGTAGCTGACCACCGCGCGCACCTCACTCGATCTGGCAGCGGCCAGCCATCCCCACAATCCCGAATTGGAGTGCGTGACGAGAATGCACTCCCCGATCTCGTCGAACAGTGCGGTCAGTGCGCCCGCCACCACGTCGGCGTCGTCGGAGATCAGCGGCCGCAGGTGCTGCAGAAACGAGTCCACCGCATCCATCGGAAAGGCCTGCGTGTCGTATACCTGCGGATACGTGGGGCCCAGACGCCAACGAGACCAACCGTGTTCGCGTCCGGGGCGCAGAGTACGGGCAGGCACGAATTGCTGTGTCTCGTCCAGCTTTCCGACGTCGCCGTTGAAGCTGGGAAACCCGGATCTACCCCCGCGTGGGGCGTCGACGATGTACACTGGATGCCCTCGGCGCAGAAAGATGTTCTGGTAGCCCTCGCGCCCGTCTGGGGTGGTCTCCCACACGCGACCGGTGCCGCCGCCGCCGTGCACGAGAACGACGGGCAACCCGGTCCGATGCCGGGGAATCTGATATTGCACGTACATCTGGTCCACCCAGAAGCTCTGCCCGGTGTTGGGCGGGAACGTCGATACGGTCCCGTCGTAATTACCAGCGGCAGTGACCATCCGACCCCCGACGAAGAAACTCCCCTGGCCGGCCAACTCTATGGGTTCGCCGAAGGTGCGGTGCGCAGCGCGAGTCACGACTGTAGCTCGGCCGACTCGCGGCGTTGCGCGTGCACGGCCTCGCCCCAACCGTGAATCCGCGACCACAGGCGGAAACGAGTCCCACCGAAGTTGTGCATGTGGGCCATGCCCTCGCAGACGAAGACCGTGATATCCCGGGAATTGGGGTAGGCCGTCGGTTCCGACAACGGCGCAGGCACCGTGTCGCGTTCGCCGACGCCGACGAACACCGGTACCTCCACGCACGCCGCCTCGGACGCGATGGCACCCGGCGACATCATCGTCACCGCGCAGGCCGGAATGGTTCTGCTCGCCCAGACCGGGAGCTCGCCCCGCCGCGCCGGGTAATCGATCATGTCGGCGGCTACGATCTCCGCCGGCTCGGCCTGGTGGTGAAAACCCGGTGCGCACAGCGGCATTGCGTTGTCGTCGAACGCCATCTCGGGCATGGCCGAAACGAAGACGTCCGGCGTCAACTCCGCCAGATTCGTTCCGCGGGGGATGTAGGTTCGACGACCGACGGCCATCGACGGCGGTGCCCAGGTCTTGGTATGGTGGCCGGAGAAGCCGAGAACCGCGATGGCGTCGAACGTTCCGTACTGCCCCTGGGTGAGTACGGCAAGCGATCCGCCCAGTGACTGTCCGAGACCGATCGTGGTCGGGTCGACGATTGCGCGGACGCCGTCGGCGATGGTCCCTTCCACCAGTTGTCTCGAAATCGCCCGCACCGTGGCGTCGTTGGCTGCCGTGAGGTGTTCGTACGTCAGCGCGACACCGTCCGGATGAGTGCTGTCGCCGGAGTTCACCGTGTCCACCGCGACGAAGATCCAGCCGCGGCGAGTGTGCCATCCGGCTTGTCCGCCGCCGCCGCTGTCCGGCATGTCGAAATCGAAGTAGTGACGACCGTATCCGCCTCCGGGCCACGCGAAGCACACGACTGCGGGTTCGGCGACGTCCTCACCGATGTAGACCGTGGCAACAGTCTCGACATGCCGACCGATTCCCACCGCATCGGTCACATCTGTGCGGATGTCGATGGCCCGCGTCATCGGGTACCGCCATCGAGCGCCGACGAAGCGGGAACGACGGCGGTGCCGGCCATCCGATCCATCACGAGCGCGGCCGTGTTGACCCCGGCATCGGGACCGCGGTCGTTGATGCACATCTGGTAGAACTCCTTGACCAGATTTCCAAACAGCATCGGAACGCCGGATTCGTCACCCATCCGACATGCGAGCCGAACGTCCTTGTGCGACAAGCCCAGGCTGAATCCCGAATCGAGGTTGCCGGCCAGAATGTGCGACCGGCCGAACGTTTCGAGAAAAAAGTTCCGGCCACTGCCGGCCAGAATCATCTCCAGTGCTCGCTCGGGGTCGACCCCGTTCTTCGCTGCCAGCGCCAAGGCCTCCACACCTACCGCACGGTGCACGGCCGAGAGCATGTTGTTCACCAATTTGGTGACGTGGCCGCTACCCACGCCCCCGGCATGGAAGACGTTGGTGCTGATCACCCGCAGGATCGGTTCCAACTTCTCGAAGTCGGGATCGGCCGCACCGACCATGATCGAGATGGTGCCCTGATCGGCACCCATCGGCCCGCCGCTCACGGGTGCGTCGACGAAGACGAGGTCGCGCTCGGCCAAGTTCTCTGCAATCTTCCGCGACATCGCAGGGTCACCCGTGGTCTGGTCGACGACAATGGTTCCCGGCCGGGCAGTTTCGGCAACGCTGCCGGCGCCCAACACCGCGGACCACACGTGGTCCGAGGTCGGTAGACACAGGAAGACGACATCGCACGTCCGGGCCACCTCGGCCGCGCTCTCGGCCCCGCGGGCACCCGCGTCGACCAGGGCGGCCACCGCGCTCTCACTGCGGTCGTACACCGTCAGTTCGTAGTTGCGTTGCAGACGGCGGGCCAACCTGCCGCCCATGTTGCCCACGCCGATGTATCCGATGTCCATCTTTCAGCTCTCCATTGTTCGGACCGACTGTGCGGCGGCTACTTACGGCTACGTCGGGCGATCGCGTCCAAGGAGACCGCGACGAGCAGGATGGCACCCTGCATCAGCAACTGGCTCGAGGTGTCGAGAGCCAGGGAGTTGAAGACGTTGCTGATCGTTCCCCACATGAGGAGGCCGATCACGGTGCGCCACATGGCTCCCTCGCCGCCCATCAGCGAGGTTCCACCGATGATGACGATAGCGATGGCGTCGAGTGTCACCGTGGGGCCGATGTTGGCCTGGCCGACACCGGTCTGCGAGGCGACGATCATTCCGCCGATGGCGGCGCAGCTGCTGGCGATCGCGAAAGCACTGATCTTGACGAGCTTGACGCGCATACCTGCGAGCCGGGCGGCTTCCAGGTTGCCACCGACCGCGTAGATGGAGCGGCCGTACGGTGTTCGCGCGAGCACGAGCCCACCGACGATGAGCAGACCGATGAGAATGTAGGTGGCAATCCAGACTCCGCCCCATTTACCGGATCCCATATCGGTGAACACGGCCACGGTGCTCTGAATGGGTGCCGAATTGGCGTACAGGTACACCGCGCCCGAGAACAGCGACGCCGATGCCAGTGTCGCGATGAACGGGTTGACGTTCAGGCCGGTGATGACGGCCCCGTTGAAGATGCCGGCGAGGATGCCGATGACGACGGTCAGGGCAAATGCTGCGGTGAGTGGCATCTTGTTCGACAGGTCGGCGTACAGCACTGCGCCGCCGGCGAATACGGCTCCGACGGACAGATCGAAGCCGCCACTGATGATCACGTAGGTCATACCCACCGCGACGATGGCCGTGGGGGCAACCTGTCCGACGACATTGTTCAGGTTGGCGGAGGTGAGGAATCCCGAGTACAGCCCGTTGGCGACGAGGGCCAGCAGAATCAGCACCAGTACCATTCCGTACTTCACGAACAGTGTTCTGACGAAAGCGAGTTCGAACGACGGGCGGTGACGACGGGGCGGGGCGGCGGGTGTCTCGACCGCCTTGCCCTGTGGTGCACTGTCGGTGGTGGAGGACATAGCGGGTACCAATCTTTCGGTCGTGGCCACGGCGATGTGAGCCGGGGAGTTATCAGGCAGAGTCACGGACGCGGAATGCGAGACCGAGGATGTCGGAGGTCGTGATGCCACCGTCGGCGGAATCGAGGGTGCCGACATGCCGACCTTCGGACAGGACTACGACTCGATCGGCAACGGCGACAACCTCTTCGAGCTCGGACGAGACGATGACCAAGCCGAGTCCGTCGAGAGCCATGCCTTCGAGGGAACGCACGATTTCGGCTTTTGCGCCCACATCGATTCCGCGCGTCGGTTCGTCGGCCAGAAGAATTCGCGGGGTGCGATGCATCCACCGGGCCAAGAGCAGCTTCTGCTGGTTACCGCCGGAGAGTTCCGAGGCCCGACGCTCGAGCAGTTCGGGCGAGAGCCCGAACGCCGTTCCCGAATCGGTCACCGTCGATCGGACCGACTTGGGGGTCACCATCCCCCACCGTGATGTCTTGCCGAAGCCCGACAGCGCGATGTTGTCGGCGACGGTCATCGACAGGACGAGCCCCTGCCCTTTGCGATCTTCGGGGAGGAGCGCTATTCCGTACCGCAGCGCCTTGCGCACGGTTTTGGGCCACGCCACTTCGTTCCCGTCGATCCACATCCGCCCGGTCGCGGTACGTTCGAGGCCGGCCAACGCCCGGAGCAGGGTGGTTCGTCCTGCGCCGACGAGTCCGCCCACGCCCACCACTTCGCCGGCCCGAACCTCGATGTCCACGTTCTCGATCGCGCCCGGGACGGTCACCCCTTCGGCAACGAGAACGGGTTCCGTCGTCGACGCCGCTCGCGCCGACGGGACTCGCGCAGTCGGCATCGCCTCGGTGGGTACCGGTGCGTCGGCGTCGAGCAACTGAGCGGCGAGTCTGTCGTCTCCGGACTTGCCGATCATGGCCTCGACCAAGTTCTCCTTGGTGAAGTGCCCACGGTCGGCGGTCAGTGTCAGCCTGCCGTCACGAAACACCGTGATCTCGTCGGCGATGTCGAGCACCTCGTCGAGATTGTGACTGACCAACACCATGGCGACTCCCTCGCTCCGCAGGGTTCGCATCAGGCGGAACAGCGATGCGCGTTCGTTCTCCGCGAGGGATGCCGTCGGCTCGTCGAACAGGATGACGCGGGCGTCGCTGACCAGAGCTCTCAGAATCTCGAGTACCTGCTGTTCGGCGACCGACAACGACCCTGCAGGAGTTCCGGCCGGGACCGCTCGGACACCTGCCCGCTCACACAGTTCCAGGTATCGCGTACGCATGTTGCCGGTGGCGAGAAAGCCGGCTTTGCTCATCGGAGCGGCCAGGAACACGTTGGCCTCGGCGGTGAGCGCCGGGACGATCGTGAGCTCCTGGTAGATCGCCACCACTCCCGCCTTGCGGCAAGATCGTGGATCTCCGTACTTCAGCTCCTCACCGAAGACGTCGACTCGCCCGCTCGTCGGTGCGATGCGGCCGGCCATGATTCCAAGGGTGGTCGACTTTCCTGCGCCGTTCTCCCCGACGAGGGCGTGTACCGTGCCGGCTTTGATCGACATCGACACACCTTTGACCGCGTGATTGCGACCGAACGACTTGCTGAGGTCGGAGATGACGACGCTGTCCATGTTCTGCTTCCTTCTTCGAGGCCACGGTGGTGGCGGAGCTCCGCCACCACCACCGGCTGCTGCGACAGATCAGAATTGCGGGGTGAAGGAATCGACGTTGGTCGAATCGACGATGTAGACGTCGCCGGTGCCGAGCTCCTCGGGAATGTCACTGACGAACCGGGGCGACGTCGTGCCGTCCTGGGCGTCCTTGATGGAGGCCATCATCTTCTCCGCCATGACCGCGGGGAAGAGCGGACTGGTGAATTCGACGTTGCCCGCGGTGATTTCGTCGAGCGAGTACTGAGCGCCACCGCTGTCGACGACCTTGACGCGGCCCGTCATGCCTGCGGCTTCCACTGCCTGGATGACGCCGCGCGTCATGTCTGGGGAGTAGGTGGACAAGATGACGGTGGTGTCCGGATGGGCCGACAGGTAGTCGAGTGTGGCCTGGTAGGAATCGGGAGTGGTGTAGTCGGTGTAAATGAAGTCCTGGATGTCGAAATCAGGGTTCTCCGGCTGGAATTCGTTCATGGCCACCTCTTCGATGACCTGCTGAGCGGTGAGCAGCTGGGGTCCGACCACGTAGGCGACACGCTGCGGACCGGGGTTTCTCTCCACCGCTTCGGCAAGCCACGCGCGAACGTAATCGGCGGTGGTTCCGGTGCCGCCGACGAAGTTCAATGTGCCGCTTTGCCATAGTTCGTCACCCGAGGCCATCGACTTTCCGCACAGCTGCTGCGCACCGACGGTCACCAGCACCCCGGCTTCCGGCAGGATCTTCGAGAACGCATTGCACTCGAGCGCGCCGTCGATCGGGACCGCCAGGATGGCGTCGTACTTGCCCTGCGCAGCCGCGGTCTGCACCTGGTTCATCTGCTTCTGCACGTCGTATCCGCCTGACACGATCTCCACCGTCCAGCCGTACTCCTCCGCCGACGCAGTGGCCGCTTGCACCATCGCCTCCTGCCACGCATTGGTGGTGTCGTTCATGAAGACGCCGACGTTCAGTGGGCCGGTCGGCAGCTGGAGCGGTTCATCCAATCCGACATCGACCGGCACCGTCTCGCCGCCGCCTGAATCCGTCTCGCCGCTGCTACAAGCACCCAACAGCACGACGGCAGACGTCGCCAGCGCTACCGCGACCAGGCCGTGACGCAAGCCTGCGCGTGAACTACTTCTCATGGACTTCTCCTAGCAAGTGCGAGCCGCGCACAGCGGACTCAACGAAATGGGCGAGGCGGACCAAAGTGTGATTTCTCCAACCCGACTGACAAACTGTGACCCAAATCATTCTAAGTGTCAAGGGTCAGACCAATTAGAACGCGCGGTCTTCTACGGATCACTGGCGAGCAGGTAGATGTCGGCACGAAAATCTCAGCCGCCCGCACATAACGATCGAACCCGCCCGACGTGGGAGGGGTTCGGGCGGGTTTTCGTCTACGCAACCAGTGGTCAGAATTCGATGAGCACCTTCAGCGCTTCGCGGGCATCCATCGCGGCGTAACCGGACGACACGTTGTCGTCGGTGACTGTCTTGTCGAACACCCTGCCCGGGTTGATATCTCGGCTTAGCACCTGCGAAACTGCCTGCTCGATACACGCGCGGACCGGTGCGATCCCGTAGGACTGCTCGTACGGCGGCATGTGCCCGGCCGCCTCGAGCTGCAGAAACCACCTTGCGGATCGACCCCGGTAAGCAAGTGCAGCGTAGCCAGCCAAGACACTGTCCAGTCTTCACACCGCGGTTCCGATCCCCTTACTGGGGTGTGAGCCGCACAATCAACGACCGTCCGGCGGCGATCACGACGTACCGGCCATTTCAACGCGTACTCGACCCCCGGCCTGCGGAGCACTTCACGCACAATCAAAGCGGTCGCTCGCTCGATGCCGACAATCACCATGGCCCACTCGGCTGCGCGACCCTGATCGGGCAACGTCGAGTGCAGGCGCGAAATGTCCGTAGTTGCGCTCGTCCCCAATGCCGCTGCGAACTTGATGCACAGCATTCATCTCCTGGAACCTTGTTGCAGCCCGGAGAGCAAAATTTGTCGCTGTCAAAGTCGGCAAGAACTGTCACGGAATTCGCCGACTCGACCGCCGACGACTCCAACATCAATGCCACAGCAGTGACCACACCACGGTTAACAGGGCGAAACCGCCGCCGGTCGTCTCAGTCGTCATCGTCGAGGGGGCGCGCGCGACCACAAGAACACCGTCGAGCAAAAACGAGGGGCTCTCAGAAACAATCGGATCGACCAAAAAAGCAACGGCACAGGAGCTTCCGCCCTCAGCCTTCGTTTCGACCTCGCCGCGCGGTATGTCGCCGAACCTCGTCACAGCCCGAAATCGGGTAACACCGCCGGTCGACCCCAGTGCCATACCTGACCCAGGGTCGCACCGAACGACAACGCACGGCATGCATGCTCGGCGTCTTCGATACCCTCGGGAAGAATCGATCGCGGCACCGGTTCGCTCGGCATGTGCAAGAACCGCAGCGAGGGTTCTCGCCGTGCTCTCGGTCAGATCCTCTGCGTCGAGAGCGGCGTCGATCTTGATCGCGTCAAGGACACGAACGGGAGCAAGGCCACCGTGTTCGGCTTTGCACCGACGTCATCGAGCGTGACAACAAGCCCATGCCGACGCGCCCAGGACACAGTCCCCAACAAAGCAGCAGGGTTCTCGAGCAGCGAGCGTCCGGTCATCTCGATCACCATCCGCAACTCAGCAGAGGCACGTCCGAGAACGCTCACGAACTGCGCAGGTGGAGGCCACGCGAGACCTGCGCTGGGGGATTCGACATTGACGAACTACGTAAACTCCGTTGCGTTCCGGTTGCGATCGGTCTCGAAAACGTTGCGTCGCTTATTCTATTCGCAATCAAACAGACGATAACCCCCGACTCGCGGATGGCGGATCGGGGGTTCTCAGTGGGTTGATTCAGGGCTTTGCTGCGTACTCGGTGTCGCTCACATGTTCGAGCCATGTCGTGGTCGAGGCGGGATCGTCAGCGTTGTCCAGCATTGCCAAATGCTCCATGAACGAGTCCGGGGACGCACCGTGCCAGTGTTCTTCGTTCGGCGGGCAGTACACCGTTTGGCCGGCTGTCGCTTCGATCCTGTCACCGTTCCTGGTACCGATCCAGGCGATTCCCTGGGTGACGTGCAGCGTTTGGCCGAGCGCATGCGAATGCCACGCAGTGCGCGAGCCGGGTGCAAAGCGCACTTTGGCGACGATCATGGTCTGACCGTCCTCTCGCGGGAACGCGATGGGGTCCAACCAGACATCTCCGGCGAACTGTTGGGGTGGGTTCTTGGTAGTCGGCTTATTCGTATCGAGTTGCATGTCAGTCCTTTTCAGGCTTCTGGGATGTCCCGGCCGAAGGTTTCGAGGGTGACCGCTTCGGGCTCTGGTCCGCCACGGACGCCGGTGTCGAGATCGTCGATCGCGATAACCTGGTCGGCCGTGAGCTCGAAATCGAACACATCGAAGTTCTCTTCGATCCGCGACGGCGTTACCGATTTGGGGATGACCTGACGTCCCTCCTGCAGGTGCCACCGCAGCATGACCTGCGCCGGAGTCTTACCGTGTGTTCCTGCGATGTCGACAATCACCGAGTCCTCAAGTGTCGAACCCTTCGAGCCGTCCCGGTAGAAGGTAATGCCGCCGATCGGCGACCATGCCTGCGAAATGATTCCGCGTTCACGGTCTGCAGCGAGGAGTTCCTTTTGCTGGAAGTACGGATGGACCTCGATCTGGTTCACAGCGGGGACGATGGACGATTGTTCGGCCAGCCGCGCGAGATGATCGGGCATGAAGTTGCTGACACCGATCGCCCGCACCTTGCCGTCGGCAAGCAGGGTCTCCAGTGCGCGGTACGCATCGATCGTCAACTGGAACTCGCCGGGCAATGCCTGGTGCAGGATCAGAAGATCGATCTGCTCTACGCCCAGTTTTCCTGCGCTCTTGTCGAACGAATGCAAGGTCTCGTCGTAGCCGTAGTCACTGATCCAGATCTTCGTCTCGATGAAGACGTCCGAGCGGTCGAGACCGGAGCGCGCGATCGCCTCACCCACACCCCGCTCGTTGCCATACGCTGCAGCGGTATCGATGTGGCGGTAGCCGACTCGCAACGCTGTGTCGACGGCTGTGGCCGTCTCTTCCGGTGGCGTCTGAAAGACACCGAACCCGAGAGCCGGGATCTCGACGCCATTGTTGAGTGTCAATGCGGGTACGTTCATATCTTCACACTAGGCGCGAGGTTTCAGTCGTGGGAGTGTCCGCGGATCCAGGTACCGACAGTGCCCCTATCGTGGCGGCGTCGGGCCGCAGGGAGCGAAAACACGCAGGCTACCGCTATAGGAGACGCAGGCCCGACAGCCAGCTATCGACCTCATTTCGTGCGTCCCACACTTCCTCTCCCTGCACCGTCAACCCGTCCCCGATGACGGCACCGGGGCACGTCTGCTCGTACACAGCGGGCACCCCGCTCAGCCCACTGACGGCATGCGTCGTGACCGGGTGCAGGATCTTCCCGCCGAAATTCAATCGCTCGGCGAACGTCCACATCACCATCGGTGCGGAACTGTTCCAGACCGGGCAGGCCAGAATCACGGTGTCGTAGTCGTCCAACGACTCGATCGGATCGACGAGCGCGGGGCGTGCGTTCTCGCGCTGTTCGACTCGGTTGCGTTCCACGGTCTGTTCGTAGTCGAACGGGTAGGGCTCCGATGGCTCGATCCGATGCACGTCGCATGCGATGCGCTCGGTGATCATGCCCACCAGCACCTCGGTGTTGCCGACGTCGAGAACGGTGCGGTCACCGTAGTAGTAGTTCTCACCCGGCCGTGAGAAGAACGCGAGCAGAATGCGGCTGCCACTCCCCTGCCGCGGCGCGACAGCCGAGGCGGGCTGCGAGCCAGCAGCCTGGGGCGCATCGGGCGCCGCAGATTCCGCGTTCGAACAACCAGCCACCGCGACGCTCACACCCGTGGCACCGAGAGCCAAAGCCCCGCGCAGAACGGATCTTCTCGTTGCCACTCGGGGCAACTGCCGCGTCATCGAGCACTCACCGATGCAGCGCCGCGTGCCCCGCGCTCAGCAGGAACGATGACAGCGAGAACGACAATCAGGGCGAGAGCGAGAATGACACTGCCGCCCGTCAACGCGGCGCTAGCGCGCTCGGCGGCCGCCGCCGCACCGGCGCTGTCGGCACCGGCGTTCGCCGAGACCGCCACGAGAATTCCCAAGCCGAGAGCCATACCGAGCTGGTGAGCAGTGTTCAGCAGTCCCGACGCCGCGCCCGCGTCGGCGGGTTCGACGTCCGCGATACCTGCGTTGGTGAGCGGCCCGAAGACGAATCCCTGTCCTGCACCGATCAGCATCATCGGAAGCGCTACGGCGGTGAGGTAGCTGTCTCCCACGCCGATGGTGCTCAGCCACACCATGCCGATCAACGCAACGACCACACCGGTGGCCAAGAGTGTCGCATTGGACAACCGCGCGTTCATTTTCGGGATAGCCGTCGCGACAATGAAATTCACGACAGTCATCGGTAGAAAACCGAGACCGGCTTGGAACGGGGAGAAGCCGAGAGCATCCTGCATGTACTGCGTGGTGAAGAAGAAGAAACCGATCATCGCACCCAAGAACAACAGCCGTGTTCCGTACGCTCCGCTGCGGACCCGGCTGGCGAAGAGTCGCAGCGGCATGATCGGCTGATCCACCCGCGATTCGTTGTACACCAACCCTGCCAACAGCGCGAACCCGAGTACCAGTGAGACAATCACTCGTGAACTCCCCCAACCGGTTTCACCCGATTCGATGATGCCGAACACCAAAGCGCCGACACCGAACGTCGCTGACAAGGCGCCGACCACGTCGAAACGTCCCTTCTGTCCCGGAGCGTGGTCCAGCACCGAGCGTGCCGCGATGATCATCGCTATCGCGATGGGAACGTTGACCAAGAACCCTGCTCGCCAGGACACCCACTCGGTGAGCGCACCGCCCACCAACAGACCGAGGCTCGCGCCGACACCGGCCGAGGCTGCGTACCAAGCCACTGCACGTTTGCGTGCTTCGCCTTCGAAGTACGTCGTGATCAATGCCAATGAAGTGGGCGCGACGATGGCAGCCCCGATCCCCTGCACTGCGCGACCCGCAATCATCCACGGCCCGGATGGCGCGAGACCGATTAGCAGCGACGCCGATCCGAAGATAGCGAGACCGACGATGAAGAGGCGACGACGTCCGACGATGTCGCCTACCCGGGCCGCAAGCAGAAGCAGACCACCGAAGACGAGCGTGTATGCGTCCTGAACCCAGGACAGTGCTGTCGGAGACAGATCGAGGCCGACCCTGATACTGGGCAGTCCGGTGAAGATGACGGAGTTGTCCATCAAGACCATGAAGTAGCTGATCAAGACAATCGCCAGAATAGCGACCGGCTTGGTGGTGGTACCTGGTGCGGTAGTTGTCGTCATGTCCCCTCGGACCCGTCGAAACGAATGTGTGAATACAGTTGACGTCAATCCCCGCCGCTCGAGGAGTGACCGTCGTTCCAGGTATCGTCAGTGCCTCCCAACAACGCGATTCCACTTCTATCGTGGTGTCATGAGCAGCACCGACCTACGCGCAGAGATTCGCGATTTCCTCAGCTCCAGGCGAGCGCGCATCACCCCAGAGGAAGCCGGTTTGCCCGCGTACGGAGGCAACAGGCGCGTCAAAGGATTGAGGCGCGAGGAGGTCGCCATGCTCGCCGGCGTGTCCGTCGACTACTACATCCGAATGGAACGGGGCAGTCTCACCGGTGCCTCGGACAGCGTCCTGGACTCGCTGGCCGTTGCCCTCCGACTCGACGATGCCGAACGCGATCATCTGTTCGCGCTGGCGCATCAATCGCACAGCACGCTTACCCGGCGGAAGCGGTCGACGGCCGTTACGGTGCGTCCGGTCCTACAGCAGGTACTCGACGCCATCATCGATGCGCCGGCGTGGATCCGCAACGGACGTCACGACATCTTGGCCATGAACCCGCTGGCGCGAGCTCTGTACTCCCCTGTGTTGGCCGAACCCAGGCGCCCGGCCAACACGACGAGATTCGTCTACCTCGAACCGGAGGCGGCGCAGGAGTTCTTCGTCGACTACGAACAAATCACCCGCGACGCAGCAGCAATGCTCCGCCTGGAAGCCGGCAAGAACCCACACGACAAAGCCCTGATCGAACTCGTCGGTGAGCTGTCGACGCAGAGCGGCCTGTTTCGCAAGCACTGGGCTTCGCAAGACGTGCGCTTCCACCGCAGTGGGCGTAAACGCCTGCGGCATCCCGTTGTTGGGCAGCTCGACCTCGACTTCGAGGCAATGGAATTGCCGTCCGAACCAGGATTGCAACTCAACATCTACACCGCCGCTGCCGGGACACCCACGGCCGACGCAATCAAGATGCTTGCCTCGTGGGCGGCGAGTCAGGAGCTACTTCCCACCGAGCAGAAGACTGCAGACGAACCCGGCTAGCTGCCTCCGGCCGGTTGAAAGATCGCGTTACGTAACCGGAAAGCATGAACATGACAGCACGATGTGAACAACAGAGAAACGCTGAACTCGGCTTCCTGTCAAAAGTGAAAGACCGGTTCAGCCGCTTCACCGACCCGGAAGATCTCAACGCCCGGGCGATGGGCACCGTGCACGACGACATAGTTCCCTGACCGAGCAACGGCCCGACCGACATCAGAGAGGACGCTGCAATGAACGTGGCTCCGAACGAGACAGCCCGCAACTACCACGACCTACTCTTTCCAGATGCAACCGCGACACTCGCGGCGACCGACCCCGAACTCGTCGAGTACTTCGACAACTTCGCCTTCGGCGACGTCATCGCAGAAACCGACCTCGATGATCGCACTCGACTCATGGTGCAACTTGCCGCGATCATCGCCTGCGGCGCGCTGACGGAATATCGCGTAATGCTCGGCGGCGCACTGACGATCGGTGTCACGCCGGTCGAAGCCAAGGAGATCGTCTACCAGGCTGTCCCCTACATCGGCATTGCCAAAGCAATCGACTTCGTCCACGCCACCAACGACGTTCTGACCGAACGCGGTGTCGAATTGCCACTGCCGGGCCAGTCCACCACCACGCCGCAGACGCGCGCCCTCGACGGTCTAGCGGTTCAGAAGCGCATCGTGGGTGACCCGGCGGTAGCCAGAATGTACGAGTCCGCGCCGCAGGACGAACAGCACATTCAGCGATTCCTGTCGGCCAACTGCTTCGGCGACCACTACACGCGCGCAGGCCTCGACGTCCCGACCCGGGAACTGCTCACACTGTCGACCCTCTCCGCCCTCGGCGGGTGTGATCCTCAAGTGAAAGGCCACGTAGCAGCCAACCTGAACGTTGGGAACAAAAGAAAGCTTCTGATCTCGGTCATGACGTCACTGCTCCCGTTCATCGGATATCCGCGCACCCTCAACGCGCTTCGAGCAATCGACGAGGTCACTCTCGGAAGTTGACCAGCAGTCACATATTGGAAGCCGGACCCTGGTCGCGCTGTCGACCCCGAAACGAACGACGAATTGGACACGCGTAATGAATTCGGTTGAAACCATAACTGCGTTGATCGGCGGTGGGGGCACAACACTGACGCAGCGTCGAGTGCCGAAGCCCACGATCGGGTCGACCGAGGTGCTGGTGCGCGTGCGCGCAGTTGCACTGAACAACGCCGATCCCGCCATGGCGGCAGACTCGACGTCCGACGAATACGTGGCTGGGTTCGAGTTCGCTGGAGATATCGTCGAACTGGGTGGCGATGTTCCTGGATTGGAGATCGGTCGACGCGTCATGGGTTCGACCCCGGCCAGCTTTGCGCAGTACGTGGCGTGCGACTACCGGCATCTGCTACCCATGCCCGACTCGATCGACTACGTCGACGCGGCACCACTGACCACCGGTCTGCTGACCGAGTACGGCGCGCTACGACGCGGCGGATTCTCGGCGGGAGACACTGTTGCGATCACGGGCGCAACCTCGGCCATCGGGCTCATCGGCATCCGGATTGCACAGGCTCTGGGCGCCGGGCTCGTGATCGCGACGAGCCGTACTTCGAAACGCACTGCGTCACTTCACGATGCCGGCGCGGACGTGGTCGTGGCCACCTCGGAAGAGGATCTGACCGCAGCACTACTCGCTGCGACCGATGACAAGGGCGTCGACATAGTGCTCGATCACGTCGGAGGTTCGATCTTCGGCGCATCCCTCCCTGGAATCCGCAAGGGCGGATCGATCGTCAACATCGGCCGTCTCGGTGGGCCCGACGCCACAATCGACCTCGACGCCCTGTCGTACCGCCTGTTGAGTGCGTATGGGGTGTCGTTCGGTTTCAGCGACCCCGATCAAATCGGTGACATCCTCGAAGGCGTCACGGCAGACCTGCTACCCGCGATCGCAGACGGACGTGTACGCGCAACCGTCGATTCGGTCCACACTTTCGATACTGCGACAGAAGCGCTGGCTCTCGTCGGCCACGGCCGCTCACGCGGCAAAGTGGTAATGACTGTCGACTAGTTCAGTCGAGCACTTCGGGCTGAAGCAACCGCAGAGCTTCACGGTCGAGGCGTGCCTGCATCGTCACAAGCGTCGTGTCGCCGATGATGTGTGTATCTCTCAGCTGCAAGATTGCAGCCCGCTTGGGTTCGAGCATTGCCACTCGCAGCTGGGTGAGCTCCTGCTGTCTTCGTACCGAACCGACGTCGTCTTCGCTGTCGGGGTCGAACGAGAGGAGTGCAAGGTGATCGTCGTACTCACGTCGGAGCCTGTCCGTGACCGCCTCGTCGACACCCAAGGATCGCGCCACGTCGGGTAGAGCGCGCACGGCTTCCTCGACCATCGCATGTTGGGCCAGTTCGAGCTCGTCCTCCCTCGAGGTGTCCGCGGGAAGATCGGCCCACCGAAGAACGGGCGGCAGTATCACCCCCTGCACCATGAGCGTGAGCAGTACGACGCCGGCAGCAACGAAGATGACCTGATCACGGCCCGGAAACGCCTCACCCGACGCGAATGTGACAGGAACCGCGAGCGCTACCGCCAACGACACGGCTCCTCGGAAACCCGCGACCGTGCTGACGACTCGCGCTTTGGTCGGCATTCGGCGCGCGTGCTGGGAGGGCCGTCGGTCGATGAGGCGGATGAGTGCCACGACGGCGACTTGAAACGCGAATCTGATGACCAGCAGGCCGATCCAGGCAGCGAATGTCAGCACGATCAACGGGCCGATTTCCGAGACAGCCACAGCCCGCACGGCCGATTGTGCCTCGATCCCGATCAGCGCGAACAACGCGCCATTGAGTAGAGACGTGGCCAGTGTCCAGAACCCGAAAGTCTGCTGACGCGATCGGGGCGTGCTCACCCGAGGACCGGACTGGGTGATGAACAAGCCTGACACCACGACCGCGATGACGCCTGACGCGTGAATCAGTTCGGCGAGCAGGAACGCGAAGAACGGAAGAACGACCAGCACGGTACTGATGACGAGGGGGTCGGACAGACGACGAAGCACGGCCGTGCCGAGCCACGCCGAAGCCAGACCGACAGCGGCACCGCCCAGGTAGGAGACGACGAGCAACCACGTGATGGACGCGGCGCTGTAGTCGATGCCGCCGACTGCCACGCCTACCGCGATGGTGAACAGAACCAAAGCCGTGCCGTCGTTGATCAGGCTTTCGGCGCGCAGCAGTGTCATATTGCGATGCGGTAGTGACTTCGCCATAGACGAGACGGCTGTCGCATCGGTGGGCGCAAGTGCGGCACCCAAAATCAGTGCGGCGCCCCATGTCATACCCAGGGCAGTTCCGAGGCCTGCTATTCCCAATGCGGTCGCGACCACGAGAACCGTGCTGAGTAGCAGAATGCCACGCAGGTCGCGTCGGATCTCCCGCAAGGACGTGGTCAAGCTCTCCCAGAACAGCAATGCGGGCAGGAACAACACCAGCACCGCTTCGGAGGGCAGGTGGATCTCACGTACCTGCGGGACGAAGCCCACCACGATGCCGGACACCAGCAGAACGAGCGGCACCGGTACTCGCAGGCGCGGTGCCACCACCGACGCGACGACCATCAGTACACCGATCAGCACGATCGTCTCGAGCGACTCCATGGACGTGACTCATTTCTCGGGTGGTAACACCAGCGAATTCGGGCGATCGACGCAATCGAACGATCAGCGACGTCGTGCGCCGACTGTCAGTTCCGTTGCGCCATAGCTGTTGTCATCGGGATTGACGGTGACGCCTGGGGCGACCAGCTCATCGATTCTGTCCAAAACCTCGGTCGACAGGGTGACCTCGGCGGCGGGCAACTGCGACACAAGCTGCTCCATCGTGCGCGGGCCGATGATCGCCGACGTGACGCCAGGATGATTGATCACGAAAGCGATCGCCAGTTCGATGACGCTGATCCCCGCTTCCTCGGCAACCGTCGCGAGCGCGTCCACGATGTCGAGCTTCTGTTGGTTGGCCGCACTCGACATGTCGAAGCGCGGACTCGGCCGAGCCGCCGAGGTAGGCACCGGTGGCGCATCCTTGCGCCACTTACCGGACAGCCATCCGCCGGCGAGCGGGCTGTAGGTCAGCGTTCCCATTCCGTGGCGGAGTGTGGTGGGCAGAACGTCTTGTTCGATGCCGCGCACAAGGATCGAGTACGGAGGCTGCTCGGTGACGAATCGCGCGAGATTGGCGTCACGAGAAGCGAATTGCGCTTCGACGATCTGGCTCG
This sequence comes from Rhodococcus sp. 14-2496-1d, assembly GCF_002259365.1. Lineage (NCBI taxonomy): Bacteria > Bacillati > Actinomycetota > Actinomycetes > Mycobacteriales > Nocardiaceae > Rhodococcus > Rhodococcus sp. 14-2496-1d. Next base: position 80,899 of record NZ_NPFV01000032.1, read on the forward strand.
GTGCATACGACGAGGAACCGATGTAGCGAATCTTGCCTTGGCGCACCAGATCGGTGAGAGCGCCGAGCGTTTCTTCGACGTCCATCACTGCACTGGGACGGTGGACTTGGTAGAGGTCGATGTAGTCCGTTCCGAGTCGCCGGAGAGAGTTTTCGACTTCCTGGACAATCCATTTGCGCGATCCGCCGCTGCGGTTCGGGCCCTTGCCCATCGGCATGAAGAACTTCGTTGCGAGAACGACGTCGTCGCGCCGGCCCTTCAGCGCTTTGCCGACTATTTCTTCGGATCCTCCGTCGGAGTAGACATCTGCCGAATCGACGAAGTTGATGCCTGCGTCCAACGCGTGATGGATGACTCGGATCGAATCGTCCACATCTTTGTTTCCCCACTCACCGAACATCATTGTGCCGAGGCACAGCGGGCTGACTTCCACACCGGTCCGACCCAAGAGACGGTAATCCATGTTTCTCTCCATCTGTCCAGTTCAGGAATTGACGAAATGAACGCTAGGGGCGATTCGCTGCGGATGGGAGGCCCTGTCGGTACCCCCGGCGCGTTAGGGCGGATCGCGAAAGCTCTCGGCGTGCGAAGGGGGCACTGCCATTACCTGGATGACCAGACACTCCCATGAGCACCGATCGACACGTTCAATGGATATCGACCGGCGCGACGATAAGTAACTCTTCGACTCATACCGCCTCGGAACAGACATTTCGAAAGGGAACCACCGCTATGCGAGCAACGTTCATGTACGGCGCAGGAGACGTGCGCGTCGAAACCGTTCCAGACCCTACGCTCCAGTCGAGCACCGACGCCCTGGTCCGCGTAGTACGCGCATGCGTCTGCGGCTCCGACCTGCACCCGTACCACAACATGGAAGCGTCGCCGCAGGGCACACCGATGGGTCACGAATTCGTCGGCGTCGTCGAGGACATCGGCAAGGACGTCGCCACCCTGAAGAAGGGTGACTTCGTCATCGCACCGTTCGCATGGTCGGACGGTACTTGTCAGTTCTGCCGCGAGGGACTCCAGACGTCGTGCGAGCACGGTGGATTCTGGGCCGCAGGCGGCATCGGCGGCGGACAGGCCGAGGCAGTTCGCGTTCCGTTCGCCGACGGCACACTCGTCAAGGCTCCAGTAGGCGAAGATTCCGCCCTTCTCGCGTCACTGCTGACCCTGTCCGACGTCTTCGGCACCGGCTACCACGCCGCCGTCAAAGCAAAGGTGACTGCAGACACCACGGTGACCGTCATCGGGGACGGCGCGGTCGGCCTGTCCGCAGTTCTGTCCGCCAAGCGCCTCGGTGCGCAGCAAATCATCCTCATGGGACGCCACAAGGCACGGACCGATCTCGGCATCGAATTCGGCGCCACCGACGTCGTCGCCGAGCGAGGAGACGAGGGCATAGCCAAAGTCCTCGACCTCACCGGCGGCACCGGGACGCATACCGTACTCGAAGCCGTGGGCCACATGCCCGCATACGAGCAGGCTGTGCGCGTCGTTCGGCCCGGCGGCGTCATCAGCCGTGTCGGCGTCCCTCAATACGAGGATGCAGGGGTCGGCTTCGGCAGCCTGTTCGGACCCAACATCACGTTGACCGGCGGACCGGCACCCGTTCGGGCCTACATCGAAGAACTACTCCCCGACGTACTGGACGGAAAGATCGAGCCCGGCAAGGTATTCGACCGAACGGTCTCACTCGACGACACCGCCGAGGGATACCGCGCCATGGACAACCGCGAGGCCCTCAAGGTGCTCGTCCGTCCGTGAAGGAGTCGAACTTTGTAGTGCAGCTTTGCCGTGCGTGGTGGGGGTCGTGAAGGAGCACGGCCCCCACCACCGGCGGGGCGACAGCGCAGGACCAGAGCCCGGACGCGCGACCGCTCTACTTTTTGCAGCGGTGATCGTGCTGTTGGCTCTACTGAATTATCTGGATTCACAAGGGATCTGAGAGGTGTGGACACAATGACCGAGTGGAAATCCGCCGAACTGGACGCAGTCGGAAGAGCAGGCGAACTGCGCATAGCCGGCCGCCGCAAGGACGGCACGCTGCGCAAGCTGATCATCATCTGGGCCGTCCGCGTGAACGATTCGCTCTACGTCCGGTCGGTGAACGGCCCCGACGCGGCATGGTTCCGGGGTACGCAGAGTGCAGGTGAAGGACGAATCGAGTCGGGCGGCGTCACCAAGGATGTCATGTTTGTGCGTGACGACTCGGTGGACGAGGAAATCGACGCGGCCTACCGGCGCAAATACGGATCGGGCTCAGCGGTGCGGGCGATCACCAGCGACCTCGCCATCAGCACGACGTTGCGCGTGGATCCGAAATGACGGTCGACGTCGAAGCTGAACTGTTGAGCGCATATCGGTCGATGTACCAGGGCATTGCCGAAAGCGACACCGATCTGCTCGACGATCTCCTGGGCCGACGACTACACGCTGACCCACATGACCGGGTACACCCAGTCGAACGGAATGCCGTCGGCCCACTCGGAACAATCCACAGGCCAAGGATTTGTCCAGTTGTGTCTCATGGCTGGCGAGCCCACCGCTCTTCTTACATAACCGGTCAGGAGATCCTGGTCGACGACAGTTGCGACCAATTGTTATCGACGTACGTGCCACATCCCTTCTTGAGAGGTGCCTGAGCAGCCCGTTCCGGACCTCCGCGTTGAACGGGATTGAGGGGGAGATCGTCGATATCGACCCGTCAACCTTTCAGGCAGTTGGCGATCCGGCCAGCCCGACATATCCGAAACGGATTCGCCTGAACATGTTCTGCCAGCAACGTCTAAGTCGGGTGGCGGTCAAATAACTGCAGCACCGACGCCACCGCTCCCGCATCTGCGCCGGCGCTCTACTTCGCCTACGTGGGTACGAGCCATTCGGTTCGGGGACCCCTCCGAAGAGGACGCACGGCCAGGTACCCGTCCGCAGCGCTTGGGATGTGCAAGTGGCGATCGATGATGTCGTCGCAAGGGCGCGGGTGAACTCGACTGAATCATTTGACTGTGACGACGCGGCGCGAAACCGTCACCGAGTGTTACGCATCGCCTCGACACCGGCGTCGGTGCAGAACCCGTCCATCCGTGTTTTCAGACAGAGAAGTCCGAGTAGGTGGCGGGCGTCGTCGACCACTGCCAGGCGTCGAACGCGATGTCGAACCATATGTTGGTGGACGACTGCGATCGGAGCGTGAGCGTTGATTGTGCGACCCTGAAGAGTGCCGAAGGTTGCGGCGTGGCGGTTCGGCTCATCGGCATCTTGGAGGTCCGGTCTGCTCACGGTGTTGGCGAGCCGATCGCTGGCGACGAGCAGAAGCAGATGATGTTTCGGGCTCGCAGCGAAGACTGCGCGGGCCCCGGCGACTGTGAGGTCGAGCGGGTGACAATTGGGACGGCTCAGCATGTGGTCCCGCACAGCGCCGGTGAGACCCGGGGGCGACGCCCCTGTGGCTGGTTCCAGTCCTGCCACCTCGTCAGAACACTCTTGTCGGTGGCCTCCGGACATACATCTCTCCTTCGGAGATCTCGGGCACCCAACCCGCTGGCTGCGTCGGCACAGCGGCGCTGATGTGGTTCTTGATCGCATCGAGGGTTGCTACGCCCGCTCGAATAGATACTATGTCAGTGTCCATAATATACGTGATTTGCGCTGCTAGTTCGGGTTGCAGGGCGGGCCCGTCACGACTCCACGCTTCCTGCGAGGGGGAGTGTGTTCGCATAGGTTCCGTCTGCGCTGCGATCCTGGTCAAAGTCGCTGAGCGAAATCAGCGAGTGTCCTCGGCCGTCACGCAAATGGGCGAGGCTCATGACCACGAGCTGCCACGCTCCTGCGAATTCGGCAGTTACCGCACCGTCAAGAAATGTTGACGTGAGGCCCGCCCGATATCTGATCTTCACGTCAGGCCAGATAGCGTCCATGACTCTTGGCGTCGTGGAGCAGATCGAGAGTGTGCTTGCAGCAAACGTTCCATGCCGTCTTCGCGCGACGTACCAGTGATTCCAACGAACGGCCCTCAGTCGGTGAAATATACCTCGGCAATTTTCCGTATTTTGTTCAGACGCTTCGATATTGCGCTGTGGTTTGAATATCCGAGTACCGACGCGATGTCTTGCTGTCGGGTCCAACCGCTGTTCAGCAGAAATACGATCTGCCGTTCCTTCGGGTCGAGCAGCGCCATGAAGTCGCTCGTAACCAGTCGACCATGAACGTCGGTGTCCGGGCCCTGGATGGGAATTGTGTCGGTCATTTCGACGAACCGGACCTTCACTTTGACTCGCTTGTTGCGCAGCTTGCGTTCGAAATCTTCTCGCGCGAATGACCATCGATCTGAGAAGTCGTCTTCGACCCGGTTCGACTTCACAGCGTCCAGAATTCCACGAAGGCGACCCGCGGAGTCTGCTTCTTCGACGGCCATCTGCAGGATGTCTGCTGCGTCTTCCTCGCCGCGCCATAGATCCCCTCCCATACGAGGGTTGCCGACGGTCGCTTCCAGAATCGATCCGTCCTGCAGGACCGCTGGCTGCGGTTCGACTCCTTTGTCGACTTCCGGGAAGTCGCCGAGGAGTTGTTCGATTGTGGAAGTAACTGCTGGAAGCCAAAAGTCGAGATTGTGGGCAAGCAGTCGCAGTGGCTCGTTCCGTGAGAAGGCACTGAGTCCGGATCCGGAGTTCAGGAGTGGCCACACCTGCCACGCCCATGCCTTGGAGAGTTGATCGGCGAATCCTGCGGGCAGGTGACGGTCTGCGTTCGCCCAGTCGGCGAGGAACGGCCACTGACCCGCCCTGACAAGTGGTAGCCCGAATCGTTCCAGGGTTGTTTTGGGGAGCAGATGCATTAGTGGGGCGTACTCGAAGTAGCGCGAGCTTGTTCGGGGGACGACGATGATGTTCCGGTCCCCGAGGTCTGCGAGCTGCCCGAGCTTTCCTGGTAGCTCGTTCTCCGAGTCGAAGTGGCGGCGGCGAAATTGGGCGGATTCCCACGCCATGTTCCATCTACCGACTGCCCCCGCCATCTCCAACGATCGATGATTCATTCGGATCGCGACGTAGTCTGCAGGCTCGGGAGTGTGTGGGCGTAGTACGGCGTCGAACATAAACCCTGCCGACATGTTGGTCATCCGAGGATACTGATCTGCGGTTGCGTCCTCGGGGGAGATGAACAGCCCGTCGCGCTGCCACTGCCTGATTTCGGACGCAGTTGGCTCGGGCTCGTCGGCTGTAGTTGGGTGCACCGTATTGGCTTTCGTCTGTGTCATACCTTCTCCACGACAGAACGGTCTGGATTTGTTCCGTGCGGGCATGATTTTCTCGACGGTACAAGACGCGGGCTCCACTACTGCGCCGTCAAGATGTCTTGATGGAGGTGTACCTGCAACGAGATGTGGTCGTAATCGGTGTCGGTGTCAGATGGTCCAATAGCGCATGACTATGAACGCTCGCCGTGCTGTTCTCGCTCGCCTAGGCAGTGGGGGTGCCTCGCGGTTCGGCCGTCCGTATCTAGTCAGCACCCTCCGCGAGGAAGTCGGATGCTCGGAGACCGAAGTGTGGGAAGCGCTTTGGGGCCTGGTCGGCGAGGGGTTGGTCTACCTAGACACCGCCGGACAGGGGTCGGGTACCGACAACTGGCAGTGGCGGTTGTCGTCGGATGGCCGGCGGATTGCTAACGGTGGCTCGTGGGAACCGCGTGACCCGGAGGGCTACTTGGATCGGGTTCGAAGACAGATCCCCGATTTAGATGGACTCGTTGAGCTGTACCTGACCGAGGCCCTGCAGTCGTTCAACGGGCGATGCTACTTGGCTACCTCTGTCATGCTGGGCGTCGCCGCCGAGCGCGCTTTTCTTGTAATGGCAGCGTGCTACGCCGCCTCCAGTGTTCCCGGTGCGCGAGCCATGACAAAGGAGTTGGCACGGCCGCGTGGCAACTACTTCGCTCTGTGGACTGAGTTCAGGAAGCGCATCGAGCCTATCCGCCAGGATCTACCCAACGGGCTGGCTGACTCTCTCACCCTTGATGCTATCGCTGACCTCATTCGTCTGACCCGAAATGAGGTCGGTCATCCGACCGGTCGCCAGATCGACGAAGACACCGCCCGAGTTCACCTGACGATCGCCCCTACATACCTGCGAAAGATGCGCGCGCTCACCGCGCACTTCGCCGAGAAGCCAGCGGAGGTCGAAGCGTGACTCAACTGCCAATTGCGGTCCAAGTCGGATCCGAACCTCCCGAACAGTGGGAAGACTTGGAGGAGAGACAGCGTCGGAATAGCGGTGATCCGGGACGGCATCTGAGTGAGAAGCAACGGCCGTCCGTAGCCAGTCCTGACCTCGACTGGCCCGCAATGGGCTTGGAGCCTCGGTGGGTGGGATTCGACACCGCAGATTGCTCAGCTGCGTTGCAACCAAGCATCTTCTCCGGGCAGGGGGCTGATGAGTTCAGCCGTTTCCGTCGGGGTGCTGAGGGGCGGGGTGAAGTAGCACTGGTGATAAGCCCCATCGGGGAACCTCAGGACGGATCTCGCAACACGCACCACATATTCGGCCCGCCCGTCGACTCGGTCTTGATCGGGCGGACCCAAACGAGCGTGGCCGGTCAGTGGATCGGACAGGGTGCACGAATTCGGGTTGTCGACAACGTCGGTGACGCAGACAGAGAACTTGCTCTTCGCGTGTTGAATTGCAACCCGACGCCCACGTGGCGCAGCCTGACTTTGATTGGATCAACGCTGGAGTCGATTCACGGCAAAGAACAGCATGCTCCAGAAGGAACACTGCTGCCGATACTGGAAACTGAACTCGGCGAACCAGTCGTCGCCGTCTGGCTCTCTCCCGATGGTGTCGAGCGACGCTACATCGTTCCGATCGAAGTCCCCTGGAAATTGCTGCTTTCGTGGCTACTCGAGCAAGCGATGCCGGAGTTCGTCCCGGACACGTTACGCAGAGCGCGGCGCGTGATGGCTTTCGACGAGAATTTGATGACCCGCAGTGAACGCGATGCCCGCAGCGCACTGACCGCGCTTGACGCGGATTATGCTGCGCGACGCCGCCAGCTGGAGCACCAACTCGAAGTTGCGGAGTCTGCCGCCGCGGCAACCCGTGAGGGTCTGATGTACGGAACCGGCCAGCAACTCGTCGACGCCGTGACGTCAGTCTTCGAGTACGCAGACATCGACGTCACCAACCTCGATGACGAGCTCGGAGGCACCAAGAATGCCGATCTGCTTTGCGCCCACGGAGGTACCTCACGGCTAGTTGAGGTCAAGTCAGCGACCGGAAGTGCTCCCGAACGCGCCTACCAAGATTTGGTCCGGCATATGAGGGAATGGACAACCTTGCCCGGCGCTACTCCGATCGACGGAGGAGCGCTTGTCATTAGCCACGACCTTCGCACCATTCCGCATAAGCGGAATCCGACTCCGTATACCAGGCCGGAGTTCCTATCCGCGCAGGCCGAGCCGGTGATTTCAGCGCTCGACCTGTTCTCAGCCTGGCGCGACGAGGACGTTGAAACAATCCATCGGCTGCTATTCGGCAGTGTCGCGGTAGCGGCTAGCGCGCTGCAGCGAGACGTTCCAGCGGATGTCGGCATGGACGCTGCCGTACCCAGCTCCGCCCGAAAACGTTGGTTTCGGAGGTAGGAACCATGACGCGGCAGCCCGGACCATCCTATTGACGCTTACTTGCAGAAGTTCTCGGGCTCGGGCGCGAAGTCGAGCTGCGTTATGCGCCGGCCGCCGAAGCATCGAACCCGACGAACTGGACTACCATTCAAGGTCGTTCGACCTCAAGTAACGTGGATTGACAAGCATCCCAGGGCCGTAGTTGTCGCACCGTATCCCGAAACGGGCGGAGATGGATCGGGGAGCTGCAGACTCTCGACGAACATGACGGGCAGGCATTTAACTGGAATGGCATTTCTAGGAAAGACTAAGCGGGCGGACCAGCAGTTTTCCTCGCCGGAGGAGCTTTACCTGAGCGGCACTCTGCCGCGCACCACGGCCGCCGTCGACTCTCTTTGGCTTCATCAAGGCGACGTCATCCGCGCCTACGCCGAGGACCATCAAAACACCCCTGATCTCGCGTTGGAGCTTCCGACTGGAACCGGCAAGACGCTGCCCGGCCTGCTCACTGGGGAATGGGTGCGACGCATGGCCGAAGGCCCCGTTATCTATGCCACGCCGACCAAACAGCTCGCACGGCAGGTGGCGGCTACAGCGGAGCGCGAGGGTATCCCTGGAGCGCTTCTGATCGGAGGCGTTAAGCACTGGGACCCAGCGGATCGAGCCTCGGTTGAGGGGGGCGAGGCAATTGGGATCACCACCTACAGCGCAATTTTCAATAGCAGGCCGAAACTTCCCGAGCCCCGGCTATTGCTTTTCGACGATGCCCACGCTGGCGAGCAGTTCGTCGGCAACGAGTACGGCATCAGCATCCGTCGTCACGACGACGAAGACGCCTATCTCCAGGTCCTTGAGGCGCTGAAGCCCTTCGTGTCCGGACTCTTGCTTCAGCGCCTGACAGGCAACCCCGATCCTGGCGCTCACCACCAAGTGCGATTGATCATTCCCGCGGTAAACGAGGCAGCCTTGACTAGCCTCGACGCCGCCTTGGCCCGTCTTCCCAATCCTCACTCGTACAAGCTCGCCATGATCCGCTCGGGCCTGCCAGCCTGCTGTGTCTACTTGTCGTACGGCGGAATCCAGATCCGGCCCATGATCCCGCCAACCTACGAAAACCATGTCTTCGCCCGTGCGAAGCAACGCATATACCTGTCGGCAACTCTCGGGTCGGGCGGAGAACTGGAACGAGCCTTCGGCCGCCGGGAAATTATCCGAATGCCACTCCCTACTAAGACGCCACCGCGGTCGGGTCGGAGACTGTTTATCTTCCCGGACCTGGTCAAGGGTGGGGATGCTGCTGGATTGACCAAGCAGATCATCGGGCTCACCGACAAGGCGCTCGTTCTGAGCCAAGAAACCGTCGCAAAGACTGAGAGTGCAGCCAAGGCATTGGCTGGGCCTGGCGTCCCGGTGATGGGGCGGGACGACTTGGAGGAACAAGGGTTGGAGTCTTTCGCGAAGGCTTCGGTCGGTCTGCTCAGCCTGGCCAATCGATATGACGGCCTAGACCTGCCCGGTAACGCTTGCCGGATCGTCGTTCTCGGTGGCAAGCCGGATGCAGTAGGGCTGCAAGAGAGATTCCTGAGCGAGCGGGCTGAAGCCCACGCGGCTCTTGCGGAGCGACTACGAACCCGAATCGTGCAGGGTGCCGGCCGGTGCACCCGCGGTCCCAACGACTACGCAGTGGTTGTCGTGCTCGGTTCGGACATCATGAGGTACTTCTCTCGTCCCGAAAACCTCAAAGCGCTTGAGCCGGAGTTGCAGGCCGAGGTCGAGTTCGGTTGGCAGAACAGTAAGGGTGCCGATCCCGACGCAGTAGTCGAGAATGTGTCGACGTTCCTTGAACACGGTGCCGATTGGCGTGCGCAAGGCGAGCCCATGGTGGCCGAATTTCGCAGGGACGCCGTAAAGGTCGAGGCTCCAGGAACCGACGCTCTCGGCAATGCCGCGGCGCTAGAGGTCGAGGCCTGGCAGCTGGCCTTCGGTGGCGACTGGACTGGTGCCAGTATGAAGTTGCAGGAAGCAGTACCGCATGTCGGCCCTGCCGCAACCCGCGGCTATAGAGGCTTGCTGCTGTACATCGCGGGTGTGTGGCTGCATCTGGGAGCCCGAGACGAGACCCAGCGCTCACGGGCCCGGAAGCTTATTCGTGACGCTGCTCTCGCGGCGAATCGTGGTGCTTGGCTCAATGAGATGCCTGAGCTACCGGGCGCAGAGGAGGTTCCATCCGTCTCGGAAGACGTCGTGGCTGTGAACGAGGTGGTCGCCCGCCTGCGTGGACAGCTCGGACCGAAGCGGATCAACACAGACATGACAGAGATGCAGGAGGCGCTCGACCAGGATGAGGCGAAGAGGTACGAGCGTGGTCTGACGACTCTGGGTTCCTTCCTCGGAGCCGACGCTTCCAAGCCGAAGGGGCAGGGGCGCTGTGACTCAGCTTGGTTGTGGGGCACCGCTATGTGGATGACCATTGAAGCGAAATCAGAGCCCCACGATGATGGGCTGCTCCCACTCAAAGATGTTCGTCAGACCAACACGCAGCTCGACCAGCTGGCTGCGGACCGAGGAATGAGTCACCCGCCAGCGGGCAGCCCAGCGATTATCGTCTCCGACAAGCTTTCGGTGGATCCGCAGCATGCATCGGCGGCGAACCCTAACGTCTATCTGGCTTCGACCCGGGTTGTTCGGGAGGTTGCAAGCGACGCAGCCATGGTCTGGGCTGACCTGCTTGCTACCGCTGTCGGACTTACCTCTGAGTCGGCCCAAAAGCAGCATGTCCGCTCGGTCATGACTGAGAATGGCTGCCTTCCAAGCCAGGTGATCGATCGGCTCACACAGAACAGGATCAGACCCGAAGAATGATGGGGCGTTGAATCTCGTGCCCTTGGTCGTCTGAAGGTGCTACCCGAGCAACCCGCCAGACCTTCTCGTCGGTACTCATAGCCGAGGTCAACGCACGCTTGTCCCTTGATTCAAACGAGTTTTCGCAGTGGAAATAACATGTTTAGGTGGGGTAATGACGTGTGAGAATGAAGGTGGCACTGCCCGGTTGCACCGCTTATTGTCCAGTCATGTCGGGTTTCTGAAACGATCCTGTTGGTTGTTCGATCAGGGTCACGAAGACGAGGCTTTGCGAATTGCGACAACGCTGCGAGTCTTGTTCCACGACACTGGCCAATCAACGTCGCTATTGACTCACCTCGGGTGGAAGTCGAGCGCGGTGATGCTCGGAACGCCGCGGGAGTACGAGGGAGACGGCTGGTGGCGCGATTTTTTCGGGGTGCGTATTGAACTGGCGAATCCGGAACCTGTTCGGGCGATCGCAGCATGCGGGACCACCCAGTACACCGCTCAGCCGGTGAACCGGTGGTGGGATGGAGACGTGCTCTTCAACCATGAAAGCGGCAGCTGCACGCGTAAATCGGTGGTGACGGCGATAGCCAACAGGGACGGTGGCGCTCACGTAGACCTGCGTCTGCAGCAGTTCTACAAGCAGTTGATAGCCCACAGTGATGGTCTTGGTATAGATGCGTCCGGAATCGAGTGGGCAGGACGGGCACCGTTCGACACAACGATCACTCAGTACGCGCGCAATGCCCACCTCGTGTTGATGCGAGTGTTTGCCCACGAAGTGCTGTCGACATCGCAATATTACGGCTGGCCGGTCGCGGATCGACCGATCATTCCCTGGGTGGCGTATCCCAAATCAGGTTCTGAGGCGATAGCATCGGCAGCCCCGTCCTCTGAGTAGACCCAGCCTGGCAGGCTTGACCGGACCCGACGGCGTCGATCGTCACCTGGTCTCTGAATGATGGGGCTTCGTCTCGTTTGGATGCGCTTCGTCGATCCCATCGACATGCTGCAACTTGACCCAGGGAGCAGGCAGACTCAAGGGCGTGGACTCGCGAAAATATCTAGGCAAGTGGTGGTTGGCGTCCGACGTGGGGCGGACAATGCAAATTGGTGGAGTTCTCACCGTCGAATCGAACGGCCGGGTACTGCTAGACCTTGCAGGCGACTTAATTCCGACACAGGTAACCCGCGGTGCGCAACAGCCCACTCATCCGTCACTGATCCACGGTGCGGCAAGCGGGCAGCAGATAACCCTCATTGCTTGCTGTGAGGCTGGCGGTACAACCGCAATCGGCCAAGAGACCACTACCAACCAGCTGATTCGCGCTCAAGCGGCAGTGATAGGGACGCTTCTGCGCGACGCGGACGACCAGGTTTTCGCAGGTGTTCGAGTTCGTCTGTCGCACTTGAACAAATGGGCGAACATGACCGGCATCAGCGTCCAGACTAGCCACGCCGATAAGGACGGCGAAAGGAACGGGCCCATGTACGTGGGCTTATTGAATCCGGTAAGGGAGCACTACTGCCGACTCGAAGCGAGAGGCATCGGTGTCTCACTCAAATGGCGACAAGAGATGTCATTAGGCAATCGCTCGACAGCGTGGACGCGCGAGCTTCATGCGACGGAGACTATCGAGTTCTGCGTCGAGTCGGACATCCCTCGCGCCTGGCACGAATACAGCGAGATCTACGGCGGTATACAAGACCTGGTCACTCTCGCTACCCAATCGGCGTGCGAAGTCGGCGACAAACATCTTGAGATAGCCACTGACGGATTCCCCATGAGTACAGCAGACCTGCACTACCGCACGACCCAGAGTTCGGCGAAGGATGACGCGGCGTCTGTCGACACCCTCTTCACACTTGACAATATCGAGCCCTTCGCCGAGTCGTTCGTTGAGTGGATGTCGCTCCGCGAGAAGCTAGGGACGTCTCTGGCGGTCCTGTTCGGCCTGGATTACATGCCAGTGGGGTACCTCGACGATCAACTGTTCAATGTCGCTGCCGCAGCGGAGGGCATGCACGCAGCCCTGCGCCCAGACGCCAGTGCGCTTAACGGTGTGGTGCACAACAATATCGAGAAATTGATCAAATCTGCTGTGCAGCAGAGTGATCAGGATGCCGTGGTTGCAGACTGGGTGAGCGACGCCGTGGGCTCTAACCGCCCTGGATTCAGCCAACGTTGTCGCGAACTTTCCGAGATTCCGGACCCGGAGGCCGTGAAGTATTTGCTCGGCGACGTGACTCAATGGGCTCGATGGCTTCGAGATGCCCGCAATTCGGTCGGTCACGCTACGGGGCAATTGGGCAACAAGATGCCCGATCATGCGCTCCATCCGCTATTTACCGTGACCAAGGGACTACTACACCTCGTTCTTATGTCCAGATTGGGCCTCGGGCCAGACGTCCGCCGTGCGTAGAACATGGGGCCACTCTGCCGGACAATTCAAAGACGCGGTGGCCGCCGTTTCAGGTCCATGAGGGAGTGGACTTGGAACTCTGACTATAAGCCAATTTCGGTCACAGCGTTCCCGACCAGCGGCGCGTGTTCTCGGCGGTAAACCTCGACGGAGTCGAGGCTGGCGTGACCGGTCTGCCGTGCGATAGCAGAGCCGTCGGCACCGTTGCGGGTGCCTTGGGTGACGAAGCCGGCGCGGAGCGAGTGCCCGCCGAGTTTGCCAAGCGCGGTGGGGTCGTAGCCTGCGTGTTCGGCGCGGCGGCGGATGGTCTGATGGATTGCTGCCCCGGACAGTGCCATGGCTCCGAGATTGCCGTTCTTTGCAATTGCCCTCAGTACCGGTGACCGGGCGGCGGTTCGGGGCACTCCCCCGCGACACACGTGCGCGTCGAACGGTTCCGGCCTGCGGAGTAGCCGAATGACCGCGGGCCTGCCACCGGCGTCGAACGCGGCCACGACCTGGATCCAACGGACGTACGCGCACGGCGGGCAAGTCTCGTGAGAGTCGGTGTACGGCAGCGCCTTGACCGCTCCCCTGCCCTCTTGGTCTGTCTTCGACTTCCGCAGTCGTATGTGCAAGCCGTCGCGCCGGTGCACAGTGACGTCTCCACAGACCATCTCCGACAACTCGCTACGTCGGTAGGCACCGGCGAAGCCGATCAAGAGGATGGCGGAGTCACGGCGTTCGAGAACTTCGTCCGCCCAGCCCCGACATCGCTTCCGCGCCGTCGAGACAAGGAGTTTGATGTCTTCGACCATCAGCGGATCTCGTGGGGTGCGGGGGCGGTCCCCCGCGGCGGCGTACTCGCGTCGTAACCCCGACAGGGTTGCGGTGACGAGTTCGTGCGCTGACGGGGACAGGTGGCCGGTGGTGCGGTGTTGATGATTGATCGCCGCGATCCAGGTGCCGAAGGTGGCGACGGCGTATGCCCGCTCCCCTGTTTCGGTGCGGGTGTCGGCTGCATCGACGAGGTAGGCGGCGACAGTGATCGGGTGTGCTGGAAGCGTCACGTGACCATTCGTCTCGCACCAGCTTGTGAAGCGTCTCCACGCGGCCGCATAGGTCTTGCGCGTACCCGCGGAGCGCGAGGACTGCACCGCGCTTGCGATGCGTTTCGCGACAGCAGTCGGGATCTCCGGCTCGACAGCGACCGACCCTACGCTCTCAGGGATGCCCACCGCGGGTGTTCGGGCTGGTCGGAAGTCCATAGGAGCAGCCTAACGCAGGTCGCCGACATGTCTGCAGTGAAAAATTGTGCTGAACTGGCGTTTTGGGGTTGACGGTGCGGAAAATGCAATTTACATGGCCAAGATCTACAAATCTAGGGGCGACTGTGGCTGAGGCCAAAGTCCGCCAAATTGTCCACGTCCGTGAGAGGCCGCACTAAAACGTCAGCCATCTGACCTGGGCGTACCTCAATCGATGTCAGTGATAGGCCGCAGTGGATGTCAGTGGGTATCGCCATAGACGCAGCTTGAGCTGCGGAGACGATGGTTCCATGGAGAGTTTGTCTGTTTTGCCGGGCGGCTCGGGGACCTGACTCGCTACCGGCCCCGGACTCGGTAGCGCCTCAGGCAGGAAGCGAGTCGTCGCAGGAGGCACCCGAAGCTGAACGTGGCGCGCCTCGATCTAGCTGCGGGTTTTCCGGTTATACACAGGTTATGGTGTGACACGCGCTATTCGTGCGCCCAACAGCAGGTCCGGATTTCAACCAAGGCGCTTCTCGCCTGTGGCTGGGCCGCAACGACCCATCAACGACATGCCCGGCTACATGAACGCTAATGTCCCACTCCTCCGATAGGCTCGGGCCGTTGGGCGGGACGACGCCCTCAAACTGGCATTGTCGCCAAGCGCGCGATGACTGATCCAGCGTGTCGTCGAGTGAGCGACTGGTGCTGCCGTCACACTGAAGACCGGTAGCACGACTGTGCCCAACACCCGATTTCGCGGTTCAGCGAGTCGGGTTTTTTCATGCCTGCATCAGGGCCCCAGACTCCTGCCGCGACAATGCCGCAGGACATTCGCCCACCACGGTGGGCATCACCCCGGAAGCGGAGGTGGCGTCATGGACATCTACGTCTTCATCGCTCTTCTGCCGATCGTTCTTCGCGAACTTCGCGAATGGGCACCCTTGCTGTCGGATCCCGTGTGCGCACGGGCTGTCCGGCTGGCAAAAGCCCGACGTCGGCGCAAGTAGCAAAAACGCCCTTCAATTTCGGAGGGGACAATTCTGCCCAAAATATCTAGCAAAAACCCAGGTCGCGACAAGAATCGCGGGATTTGTGAGCTGGCGAGGTGATAGGAGTACCCGTCCTACCCGACATTCATGGGGTCCTACCCGACCGAGATCTCCAAGGCAGCCGCGAGTGTGGAGACGTCGACGGTTGCTGGCCATTCTCGGTCCTATCGATGACGGGCGGGCAGCGTCAGATCGCACGCGTCCGCGCGTCACGTACGAATCGGCCTTCACGGCCGAGGCGCGTGTCTAGGGTGTCGGCCTGACGCACGTCGTGCACCTTGTGAAATGGTTCCGAAGGCGCTTGTGTTCACCGCCATCCGTCAACTTCCCATACTCGCCGCAGGCTGAGTCGGTCGCAGCCAATCGGGTTGAGCTACGTCCTGTACGTCACCATCGTGTGGAACGACCGGCCAACCTGTTGTTTGTTGGGAACGCTAGTGATGATAGCTAGCTGTGCTAGCAAAGCTAGAGGCATTAGCATCGGGCATCATCGCGCACAGGTTGGTTGAACAAAGCGGCCCAATCCGTACGTAACCACCACGCACGCTCGCGATCATTTGGGTTGCGATGTTGCTGTCTGGTGCAGTCGGTCGTGGGTCATGTCGCCTCTGAATACAGTCCGCCGACCCCAGGGCCCGTCGACATTCGGTTGACGCACTGTGGAGCAAGGTGTTGCAAGACTCTGCAACGCCAGCTTTCAACGGGCACTCTTGGCTTCGGCGTATTCGAGTGCTAGGCCATCTAGCATTGCTATTTGTCGTGGTGAGGGCCGTTGCTTGCGAGGTGCGGCTGCGCGCAGACTGCAGTTAACGGGTTCGCTCCGTGCGTGCTCTATCGAGCAGTCATTGGCGAAGTATGAGTGCAATGATAGCTAGCAAAGCTATCGCAGGACGCAGAGCGAGCGGAGCGCTGCACTGGGTGCTAATGTAGCGGACATAGCTAGCAGAGCAACGCGCGATAAGCAAGGTGTGCTAGATATAGTTGCTACACAAGCTTTGAAAGCGAAAGAAGATAGCGTTGTTTGTTTAGCATGCGTGTCTTGCTTAGCTAGTGACAGTTGGCTAGATACGCAAGGTACTGCAGCACGGCGTGCAAACAGTGCGAGATAAGCGAAGCAAGCTACGCGAACGAGCAGAGCGATCGTCGCAAGCTTCGCTCCGCGTGTTAACGCAGCACACGAAGCAATTGGTTATAGCGTAGCGAGCCAGAAGGCTTGCAGGGCATAGGTCCAGGGTGCGAGCCAACGCAGTCTTCCTCGGAGAAGAGTTCGTTGGCCTTGATCCTCGAACAGAGAAAGGAACGCGAATCCCAATGTCGACGTCGTCGAAGCAACCCAGGAAGTTCGCCATATGCAACCAGAAGGGTGGGGTTGGGAAGACAGCGACAACACTCGGATTGGCGAGTGCATTGGCAGACAAGGGTAGACACGTCCTTGTCATCGATATGGATCCTCAGGCCAACGCGACGACAGGTCTGGGAGTCGACGTTGATGACGACATGCGAACTACCTTCGACCTGATGTCGGTCACTGGCGAGGGGGCAGCAGCGGATGCGGTAGTAGCAACCGAATGGGATCGGGTCGACCTGATCGCGGCGACTCAGAGCCTCGCCAATCTTGAGGCTGACGGCGCAAACGACCTGATCTTTCGGTTAGATATCGCGCTTGAGGGTGTCGATCTGTCGCCTTACAGTGCAGTCTTCATCGACTGCCCGCCGTCGCTTGGAAAGTTACTTTTCGCGGTCCTCTGCGCCTGCGACTCAGTCATTGCGGTCACCGAACCCACCATCGACAGCGTGCGAGCGATTACCAAGGTTGAGGAAACCATCACCAACGTCAAGCGGCGTGCGAACCCTCGTCTCGAACTTGAGAAGATCGTCTTGTCGAAGAAACGAAGGACCTCGGAGCATCAGTATCGCGAAGACGAGTTGCGTGCTGCATACGGCGAATTGGTTGCAAGAGCGGGGATCCCGGAGCTGGCGGCGCGCCAAGACGCTCACAGCAGCCATACCCCCATCCACTCTTACAAGGGAGGCCGAGCGATAGATCTGCAAGTCGCCTACGACGCCCTGCTGAAAGAACTGTCTATCGACCTTCTAGGAGAGCCTGCCGCATGAACGCACAACGCGAACCCGCCATCCGCCGCCACCCGGCTGCAGACCTCCCTTCGCGACCGGCCGTTTCACCCCGGCGCGTTGGTCACGAAGCACAGCAAGAATCAACCGGGTCGCCGAGCGTCGACCTTTCGACCAGCGCTGGCGGTATCGGACCGACAAACGAGCCCACTCTTCCGGCCTCGAACGAACCTTCGGCTCCGCACAATGCGCGGCCGGCGGCAGGACCAGGTGCGGAAAAATTCACTGAGCAGCACAATGTGCGGATACGGAGTTCGACCAAGCTTCGTTTGAACAGAGCCGTCGACAGGCTGCGGTATGAGACAGGGGACCGATCAATCAGTATTGCTTCCTTGACCGACGCAGCGCTCTGTGAGTACCTCGACAAGCGGGGCATCTAGACCGCTGAATGAGGATGCCCGCTTGCTGTGCTAGCTAGCGTTGCTAGCACTGCCCTTTTGGTCACCCATCACCATTCAGACGTGTACGTGTGCGCGATGGCAGACCTGTAGCGGGGCTGAGACTTGATCTACGGTGGCCAGGTCAATAGCCCCGGCGACCCGGCGAGCAAAATGTTCTTCACCGTCCTCGGCGCGATGGCCGAGTTCGAGGCCGACTTGACCCGCGCACGCACCCGTGAAGGTGTGGCCATCGCCAAAGAGCAGGGCCGGATGACCGGACGCAAACCCAAACTCACTGCGTTGCAACACGAACACATCCTCGAAGACTACGAATCCGGTCGATACGGTGCAGCTGCCCTCATGGACCTCTACTACCTCAGTCGCTCTGCTGTTTACGCCTCGCGTGCTCGTGCACGCCACTAACGCGACACCAGCTCACCCCGCACCGCAACGACCAGAAATTAGATCGCCGCAATCGCGCCACCACACCAGCCGACACAGAGGCCCCGGTAGTGCTCCACACACCACCGGGGCCGGTCGATCACAGAACGGACCTGCGATCAATGAACAACGCTAATACCCTCGACCTCGACGCAACCAGCGAGGACACACTCGACATCCACCCACGCGTACTGACCGGCGCACTGATCACCGGCCTGACCATCGCCATCATCGTCGGCGCGGCTTCGTTCAAGCTTTCTTTCTCCACCCTGCTCGACCTCGCCGTCATGGCCGGCATCGACCCGGCCGACGCCTGGGTCATCCCCGTCGCCCTTGACGGCCCTATCCTCGCGGCCGCCGTCATCCGGATCGCCCTCTCTCAGCACACCGACGCTGCCACCAGGCGAGGCCGGCGACTCGTCGTGGCTGTGCTGACCGTCTCGGCGATCTTGTCCATCGCAGGCAACGCTTACCACGCAGTCTTGACCGCCACCGTCCTCAACGCCGCCGTCGCAGCTGCAATAGCAGCATTAGCGCCCGCGATGGTCCTCACGATGAGCGAGGTCGTCGCGGTCGTCCTGCGCGCACCACGTCGCCGCCGGGCCACGACCAAGATCGACACTGCCGGTGCTACCGCCGAAGCGGCCGTACCAGCTCGAACCAACGAACCGACCACCCGCGCGGAAATCGAACAGGACACTGCCGGAACGGTATCGGGCATTGCCGGTATAGACGAGGACCTCGACAACGGCCTGCTCAAACCTGCCGTGTGGACCAGCGTCGACCTCTACCTCGCGCACCCCGACTGGTCACTGAGCGACATCGCACGCCACCTCGAACTCCACACCTCGACGGTCTCGCGACACATCAAGACCTGGACTCAAGTCCAGCAGAACATCGCCGCCGAGCGCAGCACCGCCGCCCCCATCCTGGCCAACCAGGCACACGCCGCCGATCCCGACCACGACTCCGGCGACGCGCAGACGAGTTCGGACTACCGCGTAGACGACGACTACGCCCCGATGAGCAGCGATCGTGATTACGCGGCTGCGGCGCGATGACCCAACAGTGAGCCGTCAGAACATGCGCAGACCTTATCGGTCAGAGCTGCAACAGAATTCGCCCGATACGGTACGGGGTGACTAAACGAACGCTATCGAAGAACGGGAAGAGACATGGACGCCGAACAGGCGCGGTACGAGGTCACCGAGATCAAGGTGATCCGGGGTGCTGAGTCGAAAACGATCGCAGGTAAGCAGCAGGAAGGTTGGGAACTGGTCGACCGACAGGATGGCATCCTGCGAACCACCATAACCTTCCGTCGACCAAAGCCGAAGCCTCCCTGGCGATTGTGGGCCGCACTGGGAGGGGTCGGTGTCATCCTGGCGGGCATCATTACCGTCGGGGCGCTCACAGAGGACGACGACGCGTCCACGACCGACGCCGCAGCGCCCTCGCGCGCCGAACAACCCTCTCCGCAGCCTACTCCGGAACAAGAAGCGGAACCCTCCTCTTCGGCCGACCCGATGATCTGCGATACGACGGACCCGTGGTCCCGGGGAGGTCCATGCAGGTTCGGGCAGACCGCGATCTACAGCGACACGAGGCGGGATTTGAGCGAGGTGAGGCTGGAGATCACCGTGGGCGCACCGGTCGAGTTCGTACTGAGTGAGGACGCGATCATCGAATCTGACCAGCCTCCGTACCCCGTGAGCGTCTACTTCCCGGTCACCGTCAAGAACATATCCCCTGACTCAACGATGCCGAGTAAGGTCTCTACCCAGGCGACAAATGCCGAACAGAGCAAATACAGCGGTACTTACGTCGGTATTCAGAAAGTGAGCGACGGCGACGTCGGCTCACGCTCGGTCACTCCCTGAGTTGTCAATCGTCGGTCGAACGGACTGCGCTGGCCTTCGACCGGTTGCCTGGCAGGACTATCGGCGGCCGAGTGTTCGTTGCATCACCGAATGCTTAACAGAGCGTGTGCTCTGATAAAGTTGGTCGTATTGCGCCGGTCCGTTTCGCCGGCATCACCCCTTTTCCGATCGACTGTTTCGAGGTACATCCATGACCACAACCGACTTCAGCGCCATGACGGGACTCGACCTCCTGCGATGGGCCAGAGACGAACGCACAGACAACATTCCTTCGATCGGTCGTCTCTTGGGAATGACCTTCATCGACATCGAGCACGGTCACGTATCAATGGAAATGATCACGCAACCGGACTTCGCCAACCCATTGGGAACCGTGCACGGTGGTATCGCTGCAACGCTTCTGGACTCCGTGATGGGATGCGCCGTGCACACCACCCTTGCGGCGGGGGTCGGGTACACGACGTTGGAGTTGAAAGTGAACTACATCCGATCGGTATCGACAGATCATCGTCCTCTGACTGCGCGCGGCTCGGTGATACACGCCGGCAGAACGACAGCGACCGCAGAAGGATCGGTACGTGACAGCCAGGATCGCTTGATCGCACACGCCACAACGACCTGTCTGATCCTCGGCCGGGACTGATAAGCGACGAAATCGGCCGACAGGGAACATATTTCGATGATGTTGCATGGTGCGCCGCTACGACCGTGTCGGCGTGGTCCGAGCCAGCACTGGACCGTTATTGGTGCCGGGGAGCGGCCATCGCGCCAATCTGACAGAACGTCGTTCCGTGCTCGATTTCGACGATTGTTACAGAGCGACCGCTCTGCTATCGTCGGGTGAGTGCTCGGCGTGCGCAGCGTGCCGGCCTCATCCTCCCACCCCGATTGTCGAGGTCACCCCGGCAGCCGCCGACGGACTGGTCCTCACGCAAGCAGTCGATGCTCCGAACCCGTTGCCGCGCTTCGACAACTCCGCCGTCGACGGTTACGCGGTGTATTCACCCGATATCGCCCGTGCCGATTACGGACGACCGATATCACTGCCGGTTCACCGCCACATTGCCGCGGGGAACCCCACACCTATGACACTGACGCCGGGGACGACCGACAAGATCATGACCGGAGCCCGATCCCGGCGGGCGCAACCAGGGTCGTGCCCGTCGAAAACGTCGACCGGCTCAGCGGAACCGCGCACTTCGAGCGACCTGTCCTGCCCGGTGCCAACGTGCGGGTGACCGGAGAAGACATCGCCCACGATCAGCGGCTGCTCGACCGCGGAAATGTGCTGCGGCTGCTCCATATCGGTCTACTGGCCGCGGTCGGAATCGACAGGGTTGCGGTGCGGCGGCGGATCCGCGTCGCCGTCGTTTCCACTGGCTCGGAAATCACGCGCGGTTCGGGCCCGCTGGGATTCGGGCAGATTTACGAGTCCAATTCAGCGATGCTCGCGGCCGCTGTGCGCGCCTGCGGTGCAGATGTCGTGGCGTGCGAGACGGTGTCGGATTCGGTTCCTCTCTGCCGCGTAGTCCTCGGCCGTGTCTGCGCGGTAGCCGACGTCGTCATCACGACCGGCGGAGTCAGCGCCGGCGACCACGAAGTCGTCAAACAGACGTTGCGCGGGCTGGACGGCATGCTGTTCCGCGGTGTTGCGGTGTCCCCAGGTAAACCACAAGGGCCGGGCCGCATCAACGGGACCACACTGTTGGCATTTCCCGGCAACCCCCTCGCTGCGTACGTCTCGTTCGAACTCTTCGCCCGCCCGCTGTAGCGCCGGGCGATGGGAATGACCGACGACGAACGACCTACCGTCACTGCACCTCTGGCGTATCCGGTGACCACGACAAGTGGGCGAACGGGCGTCTACCTCGCCCGCCGCAACGAGTCAGGAACGATCACCCTCGCATCGGGGACAGGCAAGCATGGTCTCGGCGGCGTCCTCGGCGCAGACTGTCTCGTCCAGATCGGCCAGGACGGTGCCGCACTACCCAGTGGGCACCCCGTCACAGCGACAGTGCTGTGACGATCGAAACCGCTTCACGCAGAGGAAGTCCGCACATGAACGACCCGACACCACACCACCGAGCAGGCGCGCTGCTCGCTTCGGTGACGCCGACGACACTGTCGGTTCCCCATCACGAGGCGTTGGTGAGCATGCCGGCGCCCGGCGCGGTGGTCAGCTTCAGCGGCGTCGTACGCAACCACGACCAGGACCGCGGTGTTCACGGCCTGGAATATCACGGCCATCCCAGCGCACAAACGGTCCTCGAACGAGTAGTCGGTGAAGTATCCGAACGATTTCCTACTTGCTGTGTCGCGGTGTCGCACCGGATCGGGATGCTCGCCATCGGTGACGCAGCGCTGGTGGTGGCCGTGTCATCGGCTCACCGATGAGAGGCGTTCGTCGCCTGCTCCGAACTGGTAGACCACGTCAAAGAGCACCTGCCGGTGTGGAAACAACAAGTGTTCGACGACGGAGCAGACGAGTGGGTCGACTGCGCCTGACCGCCGGCGTCGAGGCGGTGCTCACCCACCCGCAAATGGGGGCAGCACATCGAGAATGCCCACATCGTCGACAGTGCGCTGCGGGTCCGCGGACGCGATGGCGTCGAGCAGGTACGAGCACCGCGGCAAGACCGCAGCCAAAGCTGGGCGCTCGGCTACCGCCCGGGCCAGCACGGTGGCGATGGTGTCGTTCGGCCGCAGGTCCCGTAGCTCTTCCTCCACCCCGGCAGCGTGCGCAGCGCCCGCGAAGTAGCGGATTCAAATTATGGCGGCGGTCACGGTCATCCTCCGATCGCGCTCATCGGACGTGCCGGCTGCAAGAACGCCGGGTCGTCGATGCCGTGGCCGGGTTGCTTGGTCCACATCGCATCTCGCCACCGTGCGGCAATCTCCGAATCAGTGTCAGCAGCGTTCTGCGACAGGCCCCGCAGCAGCGACATGAGATCGGTTTCCTCGCCGGCGAACAAGCAACTGCGCACTCGTCCGTCTGCAGTGAGCCGGACGCGGTCGCAGTCACCGCAGAACGGCTCTGTAACCGAGGCAATGACGCCGACCGCGGCGGGACCACCGTCGACCAGCCATCGCTGCGCCGGAGCAGCGCCGCGCGGCGTCGGATCCACCGTCAGATCATGACGCTCCCCGAGCAACGAGTGGATCTCGGCGGCGGTGATCATCTCCGAACGCTGCCATCGATGGCCGGCGTCGAGGGGCATCTGCTCGATGATGCGCAACTCGAAACCCTCTCGGAGGCAGTAGTCCAGAAGGTCACCGACACCGCTGTCGTTGACCTCCCGGATCAAGACCGCGTTGATCTTGATCGGATGCAACCCGGCCTCCCGCGCCGCACGTAGTCCGGTCAGCACGTCGTCGAGACGGTCACGGCGGGTGATCGCGGCATAGACGTCTCGGTCGATACTGTCGAGGGAGACGTTGATCCGGTCCACACCGGCATCGGCGAGCAGGTGCGCTTTGCGGTGCAGACCGAGGCCGTTGGTGGTCAAAGATATCGATGGCCGAGGGTGCAGTGCCGCAGCAAAGGACACCAGCTCGGGGAGGTCAGCGCGCAGTAGAGGTTCACCTCCGGTAAACCGGATTTCCTCGACACCGAGATCGTCGACCGCGATCCGTATCAACCGCTGTAGCTCTGCAGTGGAGAGCAGCTGGTCTGCCGGTTGCCAGTCGAGACCCTCCGCGGGCATGCAGTACGTGCACCGCAGATTGCATCGATCCGTCAACGAGATCCTGAGATCGGTTGCGGTACGCCCGAAACGGTCGATCAACCCATCGGCGTCGGGCCTGTCGGATACCGGCGTGACACCCCGGAGGGTCGGCAGACCCAGGGCAGTCGACGACATCAGGCACGCACGCTGGGCACTGTGTCATCCAATGCCCGGGACGCGGCGAGCATGTCGTCGCGCTCGACGACCTTCACGCGTTCACGGCCCTCGGGTTCGCCGAGTGAGCGTTCGTGTGCGTCGAGTCGGTACCAGCCGTCCCAGGTGGTGAAGGGGACCTGCTTGCCTTCGAGGAACGACGTGACGGCATCGAGATCCGGCTCGGCCGCACCGGTGAAGTTGGGTGCATCTTCGAGCAGGTTCGCGACGGTTTCGTTGGCGTCGCCTTTGGTGTGACCGATGAGGCCGACGGGTCCGCGCTTGATCCAGCCCGTGACGTACGTGGCGGGGACGGGAGTGGTGGAGTGCGGTGACTCGACGACGCGTCCGGCCTCGTTGGGGATGGTGCCTGCCTGCTCGTCGAAGGGGAGTGCGCTGATGTTCTGGCTGAGGTAGCCGACGGCGCGGTAGACGGCCTGGACGTCCCAGTCGTTGTACTTGCCGGTGCCGCGTACGTTGCCGGTGCCGTCGAGCTCGGTGCGTTCGGTGCGCAGTCCGACGACCTTGCCGTCCTCACCGAGCACTTCGCTGGGGGATTCGAAGAAGTGCAGGAACAGCTTGTGCGGGCGGGTGCCGACGTCGCGGATGGCCCAGTCCTGCAGGGTGTTGGCGACCATGTCGACCTGCTTGGAGCTGCGGCGGGCCTGCTCGGATCCTTCGTCGTAGTCGATGTCCTCGGGGGCGACGATGACTTCGATGTTGGGGGAATGGTCGAGCTCACGGAGCTCGAGCGGGGTGAACTTGGCCTGAGCCGGTCCGCGACGTCCGAAGACGTGCACCTCCAGAGCTTTGTTGGCCTTGAGTCCTTCGTAGACGTTGGCCGGGATCTCGGTGGGGAGCAGTTCGTCGCCGGTCTTGGCGAGGACGCGGGCGACGTCGAGGGCGACGTTTCCGACGCCGAGGACGGCGACCTTCTCGGCGTCGAGTGGCCAGGTGCGCGGCACGTCCGGGTGGCCGTCGTACCAGGAGACGAAGTCGGCGGCGTAGCGAATGAGCCCGAACGGTGCAGGCATGCGCTCGAAGAGGTCGATGCTGACGCCCGGTCCGCTGACATTGTGGTCGGACTTCATGAGCGCGTCGGCGGCATAGATGCCTGCCGGTCCGGCACCGACGATGGCGACGCGTAGTGGCCGCGATGAATCGAACATGGACTATCCCCTGGTCTGTGTGGATGGATGCGCCAAGTGTCGGACGGAAGGTGCGAACGACTACTCGGTGGCAGGCTGTGGCGGTCCGTAATGTTCTGGCATTGCTGACAATGCAGGCTTTTTTCGACACATGCATGGTGATCCGCGCAGTGACGAATGCGTTTCCGTCGGCGTCGAGGACGTCGACGGGAACAACGAGTTCGGTGGGTTCGTCGGTGAACTCGGGCAGTGTGTCGAGTCGAGCGACCGAGGTGACGGCGGTGGTGGCTCAGGCCTTGTACTCCACGGTCATTCCGATGGGGGTCCATCGGTGGGTGGCGGGGACGGTGGCGTCGGTCATTATACCGCCGGCGAGCTTGGCCATATTGCACGAGGCGATCGCGTGGTAGCTACCGAGGTGGTTACGCACGCCCCGTCGGTTCGGGGCCTGCACCCGGCACAATCCCGGCCGCATCTCCACTATCAGCGGATGGACGGTGCGGAAATACGGGGCCTTGAAGCACAGGGCTTGGGTGAAGATTCAATTCTAAAAGGCAACCGCTGCAGTTTGTCCAGATCTGAAGATTCGCCCCGATCGGTGCGGTCACAGTGCTCATGCGGCACGGCCTTGGCTCAATGCTGCAGTTACCGACGCATACATGGTGGTCTTGATCGCGCCCAGCGTGCCGCGATCCTTACCGGCGATGGGTGTCAACCGATCGATCGCAGCTGTGACCAGTTCGCTCTCGGCGGCGGTGCCGTCGACCAACCCGGCGGCGAGGGCGTCGGCGCCGCTGTAGCGATGCCCTGTCGTCATTGCCGTCGTTGCTGTCTGAGGGGAAAGCTTCGCTTGGACCAACGCCGCCATTCCGGGGGTGAAGGGGATGTTGATGTCGACTTCGGGGAAGCAGTAGTAGCCGCGGTCCTCGCGCATGAGGCGGTAGTCATGTGCGATGGCGAACATCGCACCCGCACCGAAGGTATGGCCGTTGACAGCAGCGACGGTGGGGAGCGGGAAGGTCAGAATTCTGTTGAACAAGGCTTGGACCCGACCGACGTACCACTCGGCGCGATCACCGTTCGACATGAGCCATTCCAGGTCGAGTCCGTTGGAATAGAATTTGCCCGACCCGACCGTGACCAACCCACGAGCCGTGGTTTCGATCTCGGTCAGGTGGGCGTCGACGGTGTCCAGCCATTCGGGTGAGAAGCGGTTCTCGTCGTCGCCGAGGGTCAGTACAGCGATATCGCTACGGAGTTCTAGAGATGCAGTCATGGATGGTGCCCTTCTATTGGTGTGCCAGGTGGTTAAGTGCTGCAGGGGTATTCGATGATTCGGGTAGGGGAAGTGCCAGGATCGCGCGGACCGCAGCGGCCAGCCGTTCCCGGACTGCTGGGTCCGGGGTCCGCGCACCCCGCAGAAGTAAGGCACCAGGTAGCTCTACGACGCAATCTCTGATCACTCGCACCGATTCTCTGTCGGCGCGTCCCCACATCGCGTGCGACAAGCGCCGCAGCACATCGGCAACAGAGGCGTCGAGCGTGCGCAGATCCGCGGCAATGGTGTCGGGTATCTCGGTCGAGCCGAGCAGTTCACTGCGGCGCACTGTCAGCAAGAACCGGCCCGAGACGGGAGACGCGATCAGGAATTTCGCCGGGGCATCGGCTGCTGCGACGACTGCCTCGGCCGCGTCGCCGGAAGGTTCCCGATCCAAAAAGGCGGCATCGACTGCTGCGGCTTGCAGGTCGAGGAACCGCCTGGCCGCGCGCAGCCAAGCGCTCCCGACCAAACCGGCGCGCGATCCGAAAGCGTGATAAATCGCCCCGTTCGACACCGACGTCAGATCCGACAGAGCGCGGACAGTAACCGCAGCTGCTCCGGATTCGACGGCCAGTTTCTCGGCAGC
The DNA here is from genome assembly GCF_002259365.1 of Rhodococcus sp. 14-2496-1d. Taxonomy (NCBI): domain Bacteria; kingdom Bacillati; phylum Actinomycetota; class Actinomycetes; order Mycobacteriales; family Nocardiaceae; genus Rhodococcus; species Rhodococcus sp. 14-2496-1d. The sequence goes on from NZ_NPFV01000032.1 coordinate 107,838, forward strand.
GTCCAGCAGGTTATCGAGATCGTGGATACGCGGGCGTGGCATAGTCCAATAATAGCAGAGCAAAAGCTCTGTTACTTGCTCGATACGATTCCGCCGATCAGGGCCAAGCTCTCAGGTCGTGTGAGTGATGGAGAGCGGGTCGCTGCCGGCAAGCTGCCCTACCAGGAATCGAGGGTCTTGCCCATGGCAGGCCTGACGGTGACGTTACGGTCCACGTTGCCACCGTGGCAGTGGATCCTCGACGCGAAGTCATGCAACGGGGTGGAGTGCGTGTCTACGCCGTCTTTGTGCGGTCGATTATTAGACATCTCAACGTCAAACCCGGCGGCCTGTCACCCCGGAGGTCCGTTTCACGGGTGAAATGCCGATCCGTCCGGGAAGTCAGGAAAGCCTAGGGAGGTGGTTTGCGCGGACAGCCGTTCGGCATCGGCGCGTTTGCTGCGCAGAAACGATCCCCACCGGATCAGTTTTTGGCTTCTGACTAGGCCGCATCCGAGGCCCCCGCCGCAACCATGCGGCGGGGGCCTCGGACATGCCTTCGTCACATACGGGCAGCTCACCCGATCGTCAACATATCTTGACGAAACTAGAATCGTCAAGATATGTTGACGCTATGGAATCTGAGAAGGTCCTCACCCCGCCCGAGCTGACCGAACTGTATGTCGAATACAAGGCCGCGCTGCTCGATGTCGAACTCGCGGAGATGGTGCGCGAGCAGGGAAGCAAGGATGCTGCGAGCTGGGTGAAGAACTCCGAGCGCCGAATGGACGAGGCGGTCTCCGACGTCGACGCACTCGAGATCAACGCGTTCCTAGCCTCGACGATGATCGCGGATCGCTACGCCATCATCGGACGCCTCCGGAGTCAGGAGCGGCCGCTGCCATGGTCGAAGATCGGCGAGATCCTCGGCATGAGCAAGCAAGCCGCGCAGCAGTGGTACGACACCTACAACCTCCGGTCCCCGGTGCAGAACCCCACCAAGCCGCTCGATCCCGCCTGACTGTGAACCGATGATGCTGTAACGCAACCATTGGTTTCGCATGGTCCGCAAGCTCATTGTCTCGGCACACGTCTTCACGGACACCCGCAGTTTGTTCCGACCTGACGACTGACCGCGGACACGGACGTCGCTGCAACCGGCGCGCCAACGAACGACGTCTCACAAACAGGATCGAAACGATGAACGACGTCACCGAACCGTCCGCAGTCTCCCCGTGACGTAACACGCGAGGAAGAGTCACCACCACCCTGAACCGGTGGGCATGGGGTCCGGCCCGCAGCCTCTCATCAGTCGCACCCGAACAGTTCGCCACTCTGCACGCCGCCGTCGAGCACCCTGCTCTGGCGGCGTTCTGTTTCTACTTCACGCAGGCGTTCTCGAAACACACCAGGAATCGCTTGTCTATTCATCGAAATCGAAATCGGAATCGGGTATCGACTTTTCGCCCAAACTAATATTGAAAGTTTCATATCCGGGACATTCTGTCGTTTCGGGTCAAGTGTCGATGCAAAAGTAAGTGCGGCAATGCATCAGAAGTATTTCCGCCAAATTTATCTATAGCGAATTCGGGCGTATTGATCTAGAATTGGACCTAGCGGAGCAATTCTTACCAGGAGCTATTCATGTCGATCACTGTGTACACGAAGCCGAAATGCAACAGCTGCGATCAAACGAAGCGACGTTCAGACAAGCACGGCATCGAATACGAGACCGTCGACGTGACCGAAGACGACGCCGCTCGCGAGTTCGTCACCGACCGACTCGGCTACCGCCAGATGCCGGTGGTGGTCGTCGACGAGAACACTCACTGGTCCGGCTTCCAAATCGAGGCGCTCGACAAGTTCGCCGCTGCCTGACCTGTCATTCTGTCACCACTGTCCGAGATCGCCTGCGAAAACGAGACCCGATGACGCCACTGAGCGCAGTCCCCGCGCCCGACGACGAGCCCACTCGCATCCATCCGCGCGGCCTGACCCCCGTCGCCGACGATGATGTCGCCGCCGTCGACGATTGGAGCGCAGCTCACCTACCCGCCACCGACCCCGAGGCACTGCTGCTGTGCGCTCTGATGTGGAGCGCCCACACCGGGGGAGTGTCCACCGAGGACCAGCGCATCACCGCGATCGTGACCGGCGACGACTTCGATACCGTCGCCTACCGGCGACTGTTCGTCGTAATCGCAGCTCTCGTCGCGGCCGGCGAACCCTACGACCCGGCGAGCGTCACCGCAGCCTTCATGCGATCCGGATCAGGCGGAGCCAAGGACGCACCCCTGCTCCGCCGCCTGAACGAGGTCATCACCGCAGGAGCGGACGGCTTCACCGCCACCCACTACGCCGACATCGTGCTTTCCCAGTCCTACCGGCGCAGTTACCGGACCGTGGCAGCGGCCATCGTCCAGGCCGCAGAAGAGCTGCCGGAGGAATACCTGTTCGATCATCTCGTCGAGTACGGCCGCGCTCAACGCGCACTATGGAAGCGGCTCAACGCCTTTCGAGGACAGCAGCGACCATCACGACCACCGACACGGATGGGCGGATCACCCTGCGGCCAGCCAAGCGTCAAGACATCTTGACGAACCAGAGTGTCAAGATATCTTGACGCTCTGGGCCCGGTTGCTGTTTCGGCGCAGGGTTGTGTACTACACAACCTGATGTTTTGTAGTACACTACCTGTATGGGGATCAGGTGGGCGAACAGCGCGGACAAGCACGGAATCGACCATGACGACGCCCTGCACGCACTATGAAACGCGTACTACGTCGAAGAGGAATTCGACGAACCGATAGTCCCCGGGCACGCGAAACCGACGTTGTTCATCGGCCCACCTCGAACACTCGGAGGTCCGCTGCTGGAGGTGATGGTGGAGATGATCCCGCCGCGCGACATGGTCGTCTTCCACGTCATGGAAGCACGGCGAAAGCATCTCGACCGGATGGACGACTGAACGACCCGTCGCCGTCCGGGTTCGACACGACCAGCTCTACCGCACGACCGCTACCCCGACCAGAGGTGAACATGATGAGCAACTCCGACAAGCCCGACGCGGGCACCGACTACGACGCCCTGTCCGACTGGGCCGAGAACGAAATGACCCTGCCCACGAAGTCGGCCACAGCGAAACGGGGCCGCGAGGCCGCCGCTGCGGGTCGGGCGCTGCTCGACCGTGTCGGTGGACGCCCGTCGCTGGACCCCGATGCCGAACCCGGCAGTGAATCCCCGGTACGCCAGGTCCGGCTACCCAAGCCGCTCGATGCACGGATCGACGCGATCGCCGAGCAACAAGGGCGCAGCCGATCAGCGGTACTGCGCGATGCAGTCGCCGAGTACGCCGACGCGCACAGCGCGAACGCGTGACCGCCCCGGTGTCGTCACCGCTGAAGTGCGCTCTCCAATCGGGGCGTACCTGTGGTGGTGCGGTGCGGACACGTCGGTGCCGACATACTCGATCTCGATGCGCTGCAGGAATGAAACTACCTCCACGCCGATGAGATGGCCGACGCCGAACGCCGCCGCCTGACCGTACGGGCACGCTCGGCTGGGATCTTCGGTGCACCCGACACCGCGCCGCACCCGCAGCACTGACCGCGCGAAAAGTCCCCGCCCGAGCCCGAACAGAAAGAACGGCACCACACGTCGATTGTGTGGGTGCCGTTCTCGTCCAGTGCGAGCGGTGTCAGTGGCGGTCGCTCACCTGTGTCGGGGCCGGTGCGATGTGCTGGCTGGTGGTCACCCGAGACCGTGATCGGCCGACCGCGATATCGCCGCAGTATGTATCGGTGCCGGTGCGGTGTACAGCGTCGGCGATGCAGCCCGCGCAGCGCTGGGTGTGCGTGTTGGCGGGGGAGTGACCAACCCGCGCGGACGCGTCGACGCACGCTCGGCATCGACATCGACCGCGTTCGACATCGACCGCGTTCGACACCGATACCGGCACGGACACAGCCGCCGTGTTGTCGGCGCGCGCGGCCGGCGTCGACCGCGCTTGCAGTTCCTCCAGGTCGGCTGCGAGGGCGGTGATGTATTCCGCGTCGGCCACCGGATCGAGGACGGACAGGTTCGCCCGCATCCGTTGGACCCCGGAGAATCGGTCGACGGCGACGCGGTCGGTGTCCGAGACATTGGCTTCGTGGGTCACGCGCAGCACGGTGTCGTTGCGAATCGGTTCGATCGTCCCGCCAAGGTCGGCCGCGAGCTGCTCGGCAATGCGGTGCGCGTCCTCGGGGATGTACGCGCCGACCTCGGTGCGCGAGTTCGGGATCGGACCCGGACGGGTGGAATACACCTCCACGTCCAGAACCGCGAGCGCGTCGGGACCGTCGACAGCAGAGTCGGGCAACGGCGGCGAAGCGTCGACAACAGCGGCGACGGCTGCGGTGACATCCCTCGGTGCCGGGATGACGGTGCGCAGCACACCGTTCTTGTAGTCCGGGAGCGCGGTCAGCTCGGCGGCGAGTTCACCGGGAGTGCCGATGAACTCGACATCGCGGCGAGAGGTTCCCTCGCCGACTGCGTCGATAACCACGGAGACGGTGTCGACCTCACGGGTGTCCGAGAGTGCTGAGGCTTGGGTGAGTGCGAACTGTGCAGCGGAACGAGAGGTGTAGAACGCGCCGCGGAAATGTACGAAACCGGGGTCGCCGCGGCGATCTAGGGAGGCTACTTCGACGTTAAATCCAGGCTGGCTCATGGCAAGTGGTCCTTCGAGGGTGTGGGTGTGCGCCCGCACGCGAGGAGATTTTTCGAGCCTGCGAGGGCACGGGGGATCCGCGACCGATGCCGGCGCGCGGGCGGTGCGAGAGCAGCAGTGTCAGTGCGCGGGCGAGGACTGAGGTTCGCTCGGCGTTTCGGGTGCAGTCGGCGCGGTCGCATCGTCGTGTCGCCGGTCGGGGCCGGCGGTGTTCTCGGCACCGACTCGGCGGCGCGCAGTGGCGCGACCGGAGCTGCGCTTGGCGGAGGCCTTGGATGGCTTCTTGCCGACCGGTGTCGGTGCAGTCAGACCACTGCCGGTGAGTTCGGCAGCTGTCCACCCGGCGTCGATGGCGTCCTTGTACGCGGCAGCGTGTTCGGCGGCGGCGCGATCGGCCGCGCGGGACGCCTCGGCGACTTTCTCGCGCGCGGCGGCGGACGCTTGGGCGGCGTCGAAGAGAGACTCGATGTATTTGGTGCGGTTCTCGATCGCGGCGCGCGCGCGGGCGATGACGGTGTCTTTGTCGACCGTGGGTGTGATGGACATCAGAAGTGAGGGCCTTCCAGTTTCGGTGCGCGGATATCCCCATCGGACAGGCACCGATCGCTTCAGCCCGCAGCGCCGTGAAGGCGTAGTGCGGGGTGGATCGGTACGGGTGGGGCGCGCTCGAACGTGACCCTCATCGACGCTCGAACTTGATCGAAAGTATAAACGATCCACACCGAATCCGCCCAGACCGGAACCGCACACCCGACCACCGGCGGACACACCGAAAAATCGGAGCTACCGCGACACCGAGCGTGGTTCCGTTTCGTCGCTCCCTCACAGTCACCGGGCGAGCCATACCCCACACCGCGCTGCAGAAGCACCGAACCCCGTCGGCGTCGGGCGTCTCGCCGGTGATGGCCGGTGCAGTTCTCGGGCAGGCCCTGGCGGGCCATACGCGACCCTGCGGGCCGCCGTCGAATCGAACTCCGCTGCGCTTCATCAGCATCGAAGAAATCAATCTCTGTGACGTTGTGGCTTCTTAATAGGGATTGTCAACTGAACGTGACGGGTGCGGTCGGCTTTTCACTTCCTCTTAACTCCAGTTGTGGGCTGGTCCTCTGACGAATTGTCAGCAGGTGTGCGTGGTGCAGTTCAGCGCAGCATGCCGAGGATTCGGGGCAGGGCGTCGCCGACCGTTGCGGCGACGATGTCGTAATGAGTGGCGTTGGGCACGGGCAGGTAGGTCACGTCGTGGACTCCATGTGCCACCAGTTCCGCAGCGAGGGCGGTCGTCAGTGCCGGCGGCACGACGGTGTCGGCCAGTCCCTGCTCGATGGCTACCGGCCGTGTGAAACCGGTGGTCGGTACCGCCAGATAGTCGCGGAGAGCCGAGGCCATGGCGGGGTCGGACAATGATCGAGTCAAGAGTTGTTGTGGTGCAACACCGCTGACCTTCTGTCGTAGGTCGCTGATGCAACGGCCTACGGCCTGTGCCAGATAGTCGCGCCCCAGCTCGCTGAGGTAGCTGTTCACGTCCAGGTCCGGACGAGAATCCCTGAGCCCGTACAGGACGTAGATTAGCGTTGCCGTGATGTTGTCGAGTGCTGCAATGCGGGGAGTGGTGGGAGATAGCAGCGGAAGGACGGCTTCGAGGTTCGATGAGGGTGCGAACGACGTCACCCCGCGAAAGTCCGACCGTTCGCCGTAGATGTCGGCGCGAGCTCCGGTGGTGAGTGCGGCCGCGCCGCCCTGAGAGTGTCCGGCGGCGACCCAGGTGCGCGATAGTTCGGGGAGTTCGTCTGCGGCTGCGCTGACGATGTCGGTGACGGCGTTCGCTTCGGAGATGCTGTTCAGATAGTGGTGGGCATCGGTGGTTCCGAGTCCGATGTAGTCCGTCGAGACGACGGCCGTACCGCTCCGGAGAAGTTGGGTGAGTAGGGGTTTCGACAATTCGACGGCCAGTGGATCGTCTTCGGCGTCACCGTCGCTGAGTGCAATGCTCATGGCACATGAATCACCGACGCCGACGGTGCCCTTGGCCCACGAAACGACTGGCCACCCGCCTGATGGGGGAGGGCCGGCGGGGAGGTAGACCTGTCCGCGAGCAATTGCAGGACGTCCGTGTTCGTCGATAGTTGGGTAGGAGATTGAATAGCCCTCGGCGGCTCCGTCGATCAATCGTGGGAGTGGATCGATGGATCTCGACGGTGCTGCATCGACGATGGGAGTGAACAATCCTGCGGCACCGAACAGTGCTGCAGCAGTCGACAGAATCAGCGTGGATCGAATCGACATGTCTTCCTTCGGGATCGACGGTGGAGGGTGAGGAACGCAGGTCAGCGCGCCCCTGTGCGGGAATATACATGGTGAGTGCGTAGGCATCGGCCTGGAAGGACTGAGTCCAATTCCAGCACAGGGGGTTCGGCGATCGCATCGAATTGCCCGCAGATCTGCTCGGGCTACGCGAAAAGACCTCCAGAGGGTTTCGCGCACCGAGGCCTGGATGGCAGGGTGCGCACCGCGTCGCATCGACTGCGGAACGGTGCGAAAGATGGTTCAGGCGGCCATCGACTCGGTTCCGGTAGCGGCATAAACTCTCTCGTCGCGGAGCATCGCCCAGAGGACATTCGCGCGGCGTCGGGCGAGCCCGACCACGGCCTGGGTATGGCGTTTCCCTTCCGCTCGTTTGCGCTGATAGTAGGCATGCGAGTCCGGCGATGAGCGGATACTGAGCTGCGCGGACATGTAGAACACTCGCATCAACCGGCGGTCGTACCGCCGCTGTCCGTGCAGGTTCCCGCTGATGCGCCCGGAATCGCGGGGAACCGGTGCGAGACCGGACAACGCGGCCAGGCGGTCGGCGCTGCCGATCGACTCCATGTCCCCGCCGGTGGCGGCGATGAATTCCGCTCCCAACAGTGGACCGATACCAGGCAGCGATTCGAGCATCTCCGCGTACCGATGCCCGCCGAAAACCTCGGTGATCTGTTTGTCGAGGGCCGTCAACTCGGCGAGGATGTCGAGCGCTTGCCGCGCCAAAAGCGCAATGGTGGCGGCCGCAACGTTTTGACCGGTGATCCGGACACTTTGTGCGCGTGCAGCATCGAGCGCTACCTCGGCGACCTTTGCTGGGTTGTAAACACCATGCTTACGAAGCCAGGTCTCCAACCTTGATCGCCCGGTACGGCGGATACCGTCGGGGGTCTGATGGCCGGTCAGCAAAATCAGCGTGCCTTTCGCATTCGACAAGTCCAACGCACGTTCGAGAGCAGGAAAGAACTCGCTGAGCAGCGCTCGAATCCGGTTGATCGTGCGGGTCCGGTCGCGCATGCGATCGGTTCGGTAGCCAGTGAGGATACGTAGCGCAGCTGCGGTCTCGTCCGGTATCCGGACTGTGTGCAGGTCGTGGCGCATTCGGGCCTGATCGGCGATGATCGCGGCATCCTTTGCGTCGGTCTTTCCTTCGCCGCAGCAACAGCGCCGCAGCAGCAACAACACCCGCCCCAGCCGCCGAGCCAGCGCAGCGCAGAACGCGCGGACCACCGTCATCGTCACCCACACCACACCACACCACCGCCATCGTCACCGGGCCCATAGACCGCCACTAGCACCGTCACCGCGGCCGCGACCGACGAAGCGCAGATGATCGTCGCGTTCGGGCACGTGATGATGACCTTCCACCGAGCCGAAGCCGTCTGCGACCTCATCGCCGGATTCGCCTCCGTCCGAAGCTCACTCGTCGGCGTGGACGGACACGCCCCCCACCGGGCGCAACCCGGCACACAATTCGGTGCCTCCGCGACATCCGTCGTCTGGCTCGGCGGCCCCGAACACTCCGTCGTCGCGCACAGCCGCTACGTCCCCGAACAACGCCGCACCGTCCACTGGGCAGACCTGCACATGGGCCCGATCACCTGGCGCATCACCGACCGCGTCGGCTACGACACCCTCATGGAGGAGCTGCGCCGCGTTCACCGCACTGCGGTCGGGGTATTCGTCGACGGCGGCCGCTTCCGCCGAGACCCCACCAAAATCCTCGACGCATTCGACAACGCCTGACCTGTTACAACACGTTCGGCCCCGCACCGCGGGGCCGAACGTCGTTATCCACAGCTTCGCCGGCCATCCACACCCGACCGACAATGGCGGTCGCGGCCCGCCCACGACAGCGCGAGAAAAGGAACACCGACGATGATCACCTGGACCGTCACCACCCGCCCCGAAAACAACCCCGAGATCCTCACCGCATCCGGAGCCGAACCGGACCTCGCCAGCGCCAAGAGAGCAGCCGCCAACGCCGTCCGCTACGCCCTGCTCGACGCCCGCGAACACGTCTCACCCGACAACGGCTGCGCCCCGTCGTATCTGGTCACCCTCGACGGCAACTTCGCGCTCATCGTCGGCCTCGGACGGTGCCGGACCGCGAACTTCAACGGCGTCCTCGACAGCCTCGAACGGTTCGACGGCACAGGGGAATGAACCTGCTCTATCTGTGAACCGCGTGCGGATCCGTCGGTGCGCTCGGGCGGTCAGTAGTAGTCGTTGCCGTAGGGGTCGCAGCGGTATCCACGGCGGGGTCGGTCGGCGACGCCGCTGGAACCGCCGAGCGCGAACAGGGGAAGCATGAACAGCATCACCGCGATGAACGCGCCGATCACTGCGATGAACGTGGAGAACACGACAGCGAGGACGACGAGGTATGCGCCGACACCGATGACGGTGAGAATGTTCGCCACGAACCCCTTCCATCCGGGGTCGTTCTCACCGAGGTACCGCACGTACCAGATCAGAAATCCGGCACCGGCGATGGCGAGCAGGGGGAGCGGGCCGACGTCGTCGGTGAAGAGCGAGGAGAGCGTCATCTTGTAAGTCCTTCTCGTGTGAGGACTGCTCTCACCGGTGCGGCGGGCGGCCCGAGCCTGATGGATCACTGCGTACCGTGCGCCACCGACATTGATCGGTCGCGCCCGCTTTCAGAACAGCGTCGGCGGTGCTTGCGCGCCGAAGCTGTGACCGGCGAGAGCGGCCAGCAGCCTTGGTTCGTCGTATCCGTCTTGGAGCGCGTCGCGGATCGCGACCGCGCGCCCATAGCGTCCGCGCTGATCCCCGCCTGCCGGTGTCGGTCCGATATGTCGGCCGACGGCAACAGCGTGCGCGAGGTTCGCCGACTGGGTGCCGCGTTTGAGGTGACCGTCGGCCACTCGCACGCACAGTGTCTCGTCGCAGTCGTGTTCGCCGACGATCCCATCTTCGAGGTCGCCGTATTCGAGCAACAACGCGAACCGGTGCGCCGAAAGCGTCCGTGGACTGACACCGTCGGTGAAGGTGAACCTCCCATAGGAATCAGGGAAACTGACGGCTGAACGCCACCACCAGCACGTCGGAGTTTTGACAACCTTCATCCAGAACCGCGCCACCGTCTTGGCGGTCAGCGGTCCTTGTAATGGTCGCCAAATCCGAGACACCGGCTGCGGCGCAGCGGCGTCGGTGGCGTCGCCGAACAACGCCAGTTGCATCACCGAAGCGCTCACCGGTTACCCCCGGCTCGTGGTGGGCTCGACTTCCGTGACGCTGTCGATCGTCGCCGCCTTGCTCGTCGTTGCATCCTCTGTCGACTCCGTGTCGGCGGCGGCGAGCACGGCAAGTAGTTTGCGTGCTTTTCCGGTCGTGATCCCGGCGAGTGACGCGGCCGCGCCGAGTGTTCCTTCCCTCGCACGGATGTCGTCGAGCGCGCGCGCCATCGCCAGCGTCGCGGCGTCGATCTGCTCGGCGGCGGTGAAGAACGCCGTCAACGAACCCATGTTCGCCTCGTCCCGGCGCTTGCGGTCCGCGAGCGCTTTCTGCTGCGCCGCCCGCGCCCGAGCACGCGCAGTCATCCGAGCCTGTGTCGACGCCATGCGGCCAACCATAGCCCCAAACCGCGTCAACTCCACAGATCCTGACACAACCTTCCCGCCACATGACCGATCCACCACCACCGAAACCCCAGTTCACAGATCCGATACCAACCCTCACCAACTATCGGACCAAAGCCAGGTTCAACCCCACACACCTCATGCACTATGGATGCTGACGCGTTTTCGCTGGTACAGTCCGCGGTTGTGATGGGTCTGCATAAGCTGACCGCTGGGGACGGGTACGAGTACCTGACCCGGCAGGTTGCGGCTGCCGATTCCACCGAGCGTGGGGCCTCCTCGCTGGCCGATTACTACTCCGAAAAAGGCGAGTCACCCGGCCGCTGGGCCGGGGCCGGCCTCGCCGGTCTGGGGTCGGTCGCGGCAGGCCAGCAGGTGTCCGAAGCGCAGATGAAGGCCCTGTTCGGTGAAGGTCTGCACCCGAACGCGGACCTGATGTTCGAGCTGGCACTCGCGCAAGGCGCGTCCCAGGCCGACGCTGCCCGGTCGGCGAAACTGGGCCGGGCGTTCAAGATCGACTCCGGAGCGACCGCGTATCGGGTGGCGTGCGCGGAGGCGTTCGTGGCGCACAATCTCGCACGCGGGCAGAAGTGGAACGCCCCGATCGACGACGCCGACCGCGCGCGGATCCGCACCGATGTCGGATCGAAGATGTTCGCAAAGGAGTACGGACGTGCTCCGGCCGACGAACGGGAACTGTCCGGGTGGGTGGCCAAGGTCGGCCGGCAGAAGACCACAGCTGTGGCCGGTTTCGACTTGACGTTCACACCGGTGAAATCGGTGTCGGCATTGTGGGCCGTCGCCCCGCGCGAAGTCTCGGAACAGATCGAAGCTGCACACGAGTCCGCGATCGCCGCCGCGGTGACGTACCTCGAGAAGCACGCGTGCTTCACCCGCGTCGGGACCGGGGGAGTGGCGCAAGTCGACGGCAACGGGTTGATCGCCGCACAGTTCACCCACCGCGATTCACGCGCCGGGGATCCGAACCTGCACACCCACGTCGCGATCAGCAACAAGGTCGCCGCGACGATGCCCGACGGCACGACCAAGTGGCTCGCACTCGACGGGGCCGCGTTGTACCGCAACAACGTTCCCGCCTCCGAGGTCTACAACACCGTCCTCGAAGCGCAGTTGCGTGAACGCATCGGCGTTCGGTTCACCGAGCGAGCGTCGACCGATCGCAGCAAACGTCCGGTCCGCGAAATCGACGGCATGGACGAACGTCTCGCGGAGCGGTGGTCCTCGCGTAGCGCCGCGATCAAACTCCGCACCGCCGAACTCGCGCGCGCCTTCCAGGCCGATCATGGACGTGAACCGACCGCCATCGAAGCGATCTCCCTCGCCCAGCAAGCGACGTTGGAAACCCGCGCCGCCAAACACGAACCGGTCTCGCACGCCGACCAACGCAGCGGCTGGCGAGCCGAAGCGATCGAGATCCTCGGCTCACAGAAGGCGCTGTCGGAACTGGTCTCCTCGATCACCGCGCACACCGCCGCCGAAGCGACGACGGACTTCGATCACGCCTGGGTGCGCGAGACCGTCGAACGCTCACTCGACATCGTCTCGCGGAAACGATCACGGTTCCTGCGGCACAACATTCGCGCCGAAGTCGTGCGGCAAGTACGCACCTTCGACCCGCCGGCCGAGCGCATCGATGCACTCGTCGAGAAGGTCACCGACCTTGCGTGTGGGGAGGAGTTGTCGATCGACCTCTCCGGTGCCGCCGGCACCGACCCCGCTGCCGATATCGCCCCGGATGTGATGCGCCGACGTGACGGTGCCGATGTGCACACCCGCCACGAATCGCAGTTGTTCACCACCGCAGCAGTACTCGATGCCGAGGCGCGCATCGTCGCCCTCGCCGGGCGCACCGACGGTATTGCGATCGACGACAAGCACGTCGAGATTGCGTTGCTCGAATCCGCAGCGAACGGTCTCGACCTCAACGCCGGCCAGCGGTCGCTGGTGCGTGCGATGGCGACCTCGGGAGCGAAAGTGCAACTCGCACTCGCCCCCGCAGGTACCGGCAAGACCGCGTCGATGAAAGCACTGACGACCGCGTGGCAGAACGCCGCAGGTCGCGTCGTCGGGTTCGCGCCGACCGCTGCCGCCGCCGCAGTCCTGCGTCAAGATATCTTGACGACTACCGACACGTTGGCGAAGTTCGTCGACATCACCCAACGCTTGCGCGAGGGCCGGTCGGTGAAAGTTCCGCAGTGGTACACCGACATCGGCGAGGACACTCTCGTCATCGTCGACGAAGCGGGCATGACCGGCACCCTCGATCTCGACGAAGCAATCACTGCACTCGTCGAGCGCGGTGCAACGGTGCGGTTGATCGGTGACGACCAACAGCTTGCCTCCGTCGCCTCCGGTGGCGTGCTCCGCGATATCCACGACCGCATCGGTGCGTTGTCGCTCTCGCAAGTCGTCCGGTTCCGCGACCCGGCCGAAGGTGCCGCGTCACTCGCGTTGCGTGACGGCGACGAAGCCGCGATCGGGTTCTACATCGACCACGGGCGGGTTCACGTCGGATCGATTGCGACGGTCACCGACGACGCCTACACCGCGTGGGCGGCCGACCATGCGGCCGGCAAGGACGCGCTCATGCTCGCCCCGAAACGCGAGCTCGTCGCCGAACTCAACACCCGCGCACGCACCGACCGCCTCGCCGCCACCGACACGCGAGTCGGCCGGGAAGCAGTCCTCGCCGACGGGCTCATGGCCAGCGCCGGAGACACCGTCCGCACCCGCTCGAACGACCGCCGCAACCCGCTCTCGCAGACCGACTGGGTCCGCAACGGTGACCGCTGGATCGTCGAGAAAGTCGGACGGGACGGCTCGCTGCGGGTCCGGCACATGGAACTCGGACGCAGCGTCACCCTCGACGCCGACTACGTGCAGTCCGCCACCGAACTCGGCTACGCCGGAACCGTGCACTCCGCGCAGGGCTCGACCGCCGACACCTGCCATGTCGTGGCCACCGGCGACGAAACCCGCCAGCTCGCCTACGTCGGACTCACCCGCGGCAAGCAAGCCAACCACCTGTACTTGGCGACCGCGTCGGACGGCGACATGCACACCGCGATGACCGAACGCGGAATGCTTCCCCCGACCGCGGTCGACGATCTCCGCGAGATTCTGCGGCGCGACGGCGCACAGGTCTCGGCGCACTCGACTCTCGCCGAAGCCGACGATCCGCACCTCAATCTCTCACCGGCTGCGCGGGCCTACGACTACTCGGTGGCCACCGGCTCCGAAGTGCACCTCGGCCCGGAGGTGATGGCCGCGATCGACGTCGCCGCCGAACAAGAAGCCCCCGGTTTGACCGACGAGCCCGCATGGCCGACCCTGCGCGGACACTTGGCGATCCTCGGTGCACACGGCCGCGATCCCGTCGAGGCCCTGCGCAGTGCTGTCCGCTCGCGCGAACTCGATACCGCCCTCGACCGGGCCGCGGTGCTCGACTGGCGTCTGAACCCGAGCGGCAAGCATTCCTCCGCCTCCGGGCCGCTGCCGTGGCTACCCGCTATCCCGACAGCGGTACATGGTCTGCCCGAGTGGGGTGCGTACCTCGACGCCCGCCAGGAACTGGTGACGGCGCACTGCGCACGCATCGCCGCCGACGTCGCCACGTGGACACCGACGACTGCACCGGTGTGGGCGCGCCCGCTGCTCACCGACGAACCCGACCGGGGGCTGCTCACCGATCTCGCGGTGTTCCGAGCCGCACACGACGTCGACCCGGCCGATCGCCGTCCGACCGGACCCGAGCAGCTCGCCGCCGCATCGGTGAAAGCACAACGCAGCCTCGACCGCCGCGCCGCCGAGCTGATCGACACCGGAAACGATGCCGTCGCCCGGTGGCGTCCGTTCGTCGACGAACTCGACACACACATCGCCCGCGATCCGTACTTCCCGATCCTCGCCGACCGACTCTCCGCCGCCGCACGCGCCGGAATCGAAGTCCACACCCTCGTCCGCGACTCCATCGCCACCTCGCCGCTACCCGACGAGCTGCCCGCTGCCGCACTGTGGTGGCGACTGTCCGGTGAACTCTCCGTCGCCGCGCTCGACGCCGACACCGACGGCGCGGTCCTCGAACCATCGTGGGCACCGGTACTGACCGAACTGCTCGGCTACACCGCCGCCGTCCGCGTCATGTCCGACGCGGCGTGGCCCTCGCTCGTCGCGACCGTCGACGCCGCCGACCCGACCCTGTGGACCCCGGGACAGTTGCTCGGGACCGCGTACGAGTTCCTGCACGGCGGCATCGACCCGGTCGATCACGGTGTCACCCTGCCCGCCCACGAACTCGCCACCGCCCTGACGTGGCGGGCCGAAATGCTGGTCCGCGAGAACCACCTCGCCCGCACCTACACCCCACCCACCGCCGAACCACTCTCGATCGAGGACGAAGAAGCCGTCCCCGTCGTCGACGACGCGGTCTCCGACACCGTCGGCGGTGAGCTGCCAGACGAGTTCGTCATCCCGGCACCACTACCCACCCACGCTGCCGCGACCGACACCGTCGTCGACGGCTCGAACCCCGCGATCCCGGTCGACGCCGATGCGGACTACCTCGCCTCCCTCGACGCACTCGACGCCCCCGTCGACTACGACCACGCGCCACCACCGGAATACGACAGCGGCTACGACCAGCCCCCACTGGGGTACGACGGCGAGTACACCGGGGTCGACCACGAGGCCGGCGCACCATTCGACATCGACGCCGCCGACACGATCGGCACCGCCGACGCCGAGGCCGATGTGTGGGATGCGTTGCGCTCGCAGATCGAGACGATCGAGCTGCCGTACCCGAGGGTCACCACCGACGAACGAGTACGACTGCTCACCGCAGATCTCGACGACGCGAAAACCAGGTACCGGGAGCTGCGCGGTCGAATTTCCGACGGCACCAGCCCCGCACAGTTCCATGCCCGCACGATGCTCGCCGAGCTGCAGGAGCGAGCCGACCGGCAACGCCCCGCCCGCATCGAGATGCTCGACACCCGCCAGGAGTGGACCGACCGCGAGTTCGAGGCCGAAGCGCTCTGGCATCACATCGACACCGTCATCCGGCCCGCCGTGGCCGCCGACGTCGCGGCTGCCGGGGACGACGACGATGCCCGCGCCCTCGCGCAGCGCGGTCTCGACTGGGAGATCTGGCGCGCCGGATTCGTCGACGACACCGCAACCGCAGCCCGCACCCGCGCACACGACGCCGCCGCCGAGTACGAGCGGGTCACCGCTGCCGACGGGGGAGAAGTCACCGCCGTCGACGTCACCACCGCACGCCTGGCGGCCGAGAGCATCGACCTCGCCGCGCTCGCCGAGCTCAAGGCCGACGTCGACCGCACAGAAGCGATGCTGTGGCGGGCCGAACAAGCAGCACAGCGCGCCGCGATGACCGACACCCCGACCCTTACACAGCAGGTGCAGCCCTCCGTTGAGGCTGTCGACGCACCAGCAGCCGACGCAGTCGAGCAGCTCGAGCGGACGGCCCCGACAGAGCTGGCGGTAGAGGACGCCATCGAGGCTGCACCCGAGCCGCCGCCGGTGCTCTCGCCGGCCGATGCCGCTCTGCTCGCGAAGATGGAGAAGGACCCGATCCGGCTCGTTCCGGACGCGGAACTGACTGCGTTCGTCGACCGAGCCGGACGCGACCGCACCGAACCCACCGTGGTTGCGGATACCGAGAAGCTGTATGCCCGACTCGACGAGCAAGCCGCAGCGATCGCAGCAGCCCGCGAACTCGCCACCGAATTGCGTCGCATCCGTGCCGACCACGAGGCCGCACGCAGCGAACACACGTCGCTCACCGAGCAGCTGTCGACCGCGAAGCGACGCGACCGCAAGACCCTCGAACCCGCTGCCGAGGACGCACGGCTACGCGAAGAACGTCTCGCCCGCCAGTTCGGCGACACTCAACGCGCCGCCCGCGACGCCGCCGGCCGGGTCCAAGCAGAGACCAGCGAATGGCCCGCGATCGCGGCACGCGCCGCCGACCCGGACCGCCGCGCTGCCGACCTCGCCGCTGCCGCTGTGTTCGACACCGCCATCACCGAACGAGGTCGGCGTTTGCGAGCAGTGACGCTGGCCGGCGAACGTCATGCTGCCGAACAGCGGGTACGCGCCGTCGCTGGTACAGCGCGCACGGTGGAGGCCTTGTCAATCGAAGGGCTCACCGACACCGACAACCGTGTCAGCGGCATCGAACCGGTCGACTCGGATGCGCAAAAGCGCATCGCGCACCTGTTCGCCGACGCGCCCGGCCCCACGCGGTCGCGGACCCGTACGCAGACCATGAATGCTGAACAGCAGGTGGGCCCTGTCGTCACCGAACGCCAGCACGAAAACGATTACGGACTCTGATCTTCCGGGTTACCGGAACATCGGTGAGCCCAGTTCTGCATTGGGGTCACTCATCGGTTTCTGCCTGTACAGCGGCCAATTCGGCTGCGACTGCGGCGTCTGCAACCTTGGCCAAGAGTTCGATGAACGAAGCGTCGTCCGGGCTCAACCTGTATGGAGGGGACACGTAGATGACGTCATCGTCTCCCAGTTGCAATTCGGCAGACGAGTCGTAGAGGCACTCGATGCCGCCGGCAATCACCAATTCATCGTTGGGTCCCACAGCGAAGCTAGCGGACCAGACTGCTCCGTTGCCTGCAGCGGAGTCGGGGTGCGGGTGCTCGAAATGAATGCTCGCGACCAGCTGCCCGGCCGCAGTGACCAAGGTCTTGCGAGCGGGTACGCTACCGCCCCCGACTGCAGGGTCGTCCTGGACGCGGGTGCCTGTTAACTCGCTCAGATATTCGGCCAGCCATTCCTGTGCATCCGTCTCATCACCGAAATTCAAGTCCAAGTCAGCGGCGACTGCTCGATCGACCTGGCGAACGTTCACTACCTCGGTGGCCCGTAATTCTGCGACACATCCGATCTGGAGCAGAGCGTCCACTTCGTCGTTGCTTGAAAAGATCGACCCGTCGCGATTGTCGACCGTGTACCCCTCGACCTGAATAACGGTGTCCAAGATCAGATCGAACGAGGCGTAGCGGATGTCTCCTGTTTCGGACTCGTCGACGCTTACGCCTGAGATGCCCACGACATGCGAGTTCGGGTGGACTTGAACATCGGTTACCTGATCGAACTGTGCGCCAGGGTTGGAGGGCAGTCCTGACAGATCGATCTCGGCGACCAACCTGGTCGCCCACGACTCCGCCGGCACGCCGTGTCCGTCGTCGCTGTCGTGCAGATCCTGCTCTGCATCCCGAAAATGTTTGACGATGGCGCTGCGGACCTCGGCGTTCTCCAGTCTCTGCTCGGCTTCTTGCTTCCGTTCGGCACGAGAGGACGCGAGTCCGTCCATCAACGCCTTTTCGTTCCCGAACACCTTGACATCTTGACCGCCAGCGATGGTGCCAAGGGTCTTGTAGATGTCAGGTTTGTTGCTGCTCAGAAATGCGAGTTCACCGACCCTGTGTCGTCCGTTGTGCTCTGTCGAGTCGCGCACCAGTGCCGAGTCGGCGGCTCCGGTCTTGACTCCGTCTTTTCGGACCCCGGGCCCCGTCAGAAGAATCTGATCTTTGAGGGCCTGGATGGCAGACCCGCCGTGCACTGGGACGACCTCGACGTTCGACATTCGCCGTAAGGTCTCCTCGATCGCGCTAGCGATTTCAGTTCTGGTCAGCGTCTTGGTCGGGGCACCTGGCATCCCGGGGATATCCAGATGGTCAAGTTTGCGGAGCCCTGGTAGCACTTCTGCTTGTGTTGCCGCAGCGTGGTCAGCCCATTCCCAGGTGACTACTTGAGGAACCCACAACTGGACTCCTTGGGCGGCGAGGCGCGCCGCGAGTCCCTGCACCCATGAGGCGTCGAACTCTCCTTTGTGTCCGGACATGTTGGTGTCCAGGACGACGAACCGCGCGTGTACGGGATCGGCCTCAGCAGGTTCTTTGGGCGCGCCTTCGGTCATGCCTCATTGAACCAGAACCGCACGGCGACCTTCGGTTTCTGCGTTTGCGGCACAGAACCTGGTTACACGGGCTCGAACTCGATGGGTCGTGCAATCTTGTTGAAAGTCAGGTGAGGTGATGGATTGACGACCAAACCACGTGTTTCCGCGTGAAAGCTCTCGATGTCCGCAATGTTCTTGACGATCGTCGCCCACCGCAAGTATGCGATGTCATCGATTCGTCGTAGGTAGTTCAGGACGCCGACGCCGAGTTGGCTGGTGGTGACGACGGTCTGTCCAGCTAACGGACGAAGAACCAACCACGTGACGTACTGCGCGACCTGAGGGGCGTGCGGCCGCCCCTTCATTGCCTTGCGGACACTGTCGAGGAACTTCTTGGGCCCGAAGTCGACGGTCTCACGGTGGGATTCGGCCCCCGAGGGTTGCTTGACTACAAGGCGTGGAGTCCATGCCGTGGCACGCGGAGTCCAGCTCTCACGATCCACGGTCGGGCGTTCGACTTGATCGTGACCGGAGATCAAATCCGGGTACTCGTCACCGAGCCATGCCAGGACGTCCTCCGCGCGAGCCCACCCCGGCCGACCGCGCTTCCCACGTGCCCGATAGTCCATCGCGTAGAGCACGTGCAGCATGTGGTGACCATTTTCCTTGAGGTAGTGCTCGACTGCATCGCGAATCACCACGACGTCCATGACGAGAACTTTCTCGGTGGTCCCGTCCTTCGTTGTGCGTTCGATCTTCTCGAGTACGCCCTGCGTGCGCATTCGCGCACGTAGCGCGTCGATGGTTCCGGCGACGGTCTCCTCGGCACGCTCCTCGCTGACCCGGAGAAACGTTCTCTCGACGACATCGTTGCGCAGCAGTTCTCGGTCGAAATAGCCGCCGATGGATCCGTCGCCGTTGCGCAGTCGAGCATCCTCGAGCTCCCACCCGATCGAGGACTCGATCGTTCTGTAGCGATGCCCGTTTGTGCACAGGCGGTCTCGCTTCAAGCCCTCCGGTATCGCCACGGTTCGCGTCACCCTCGTATCCGACGCACACAATGCACACAACACCCGTGATTCCTCCGTCGCTGTCCGGTCGAGCCCCATCTGCCACAGGGGTCACGCCATGACGGCGCAGGCCATGGCACTATGCGCTAACTAGCGTAGATGTGCGGGTGGGCGTGCGCAAGAGTTGCTTATCTGTACAACTTGGAACTGACCATAACTAGTGTATCGGTCGCTATTGCAACGTTATTACGTTGTGAGGCAGTCTTATTCGTGTGGCACCGGATCGGACCGCACTGCTCGCGAAATTGCAGACAGGGCCCCTTCGGGAACCTCTGCTTGGCTTATTTGTGCAGTTGTGGTTCGCCCGCCCACGGACGACCGTGACCATCGGTGCGTCTAGATAGGCATCGTGACCACATGACGATGCCCCTGCCGGAAGGAAGACCGATGACGGTCATCACCGACAAACCCCGTTCGTTGCTCCTCAAGATTCGCGTTGCTTTCGTCGTGGGACTGGCGTCTCTGTTCGTAGTTGCCGGAGCCGGGGCGGCATCCGCTGGCCCCCCGACGTATCCGATTGTCGATGTCCAGACAGGGGCTGCTGCCCGCACGGCACCATCCACTGCATCGGGCACTCTCCGTGGCTATGTGACCTGGCACGGCAACACTCAGCCGTCGTGGGTCAAGTGCTGGCAGGATGGCGATTGGGCCACCGGCAATTACCGCACCAACCGATGGTTCCTTGTCTACGTCAACGAGACGCGAGATATTGCTCCGCAGTGGCTGTACGTGCACGCGTCGTACGTCTACAACCAGAAGATCGTGGGAAGGTGCTGACGCTCACGACCATCTGAACACCATTGACAGAACAAGCTGCCCCGGAACGAGGTCTCGTTCCGGGGCAGCTTGTTTCTACGTGTCGAGGTCGTATCCGTTGTCGGGTTCGTTGTTGTGACCTGGTTCCGGTCCCTCGTTGTCCCTGCCGTGCCACGGCTTGGCCGTTCCGGGGTTGTCGTCCACCGCGCGGAGGAAATTACCGGGCCGGGTCGATGTGTCGCCCGGTTCCCGATGCCCGTCGACAACAGCGTTCTGTGCGGCGGCAAGCTGAGCAGCAATAGCTCTGTCGTGCATCATCGCTCGTACATCATCGGCGCTGCCCATTCCGAGGTCTTCGACGAGGGCTGGGGTCGGGTTGAGCATGAGCGACCACTTCGGCTCACGGCCTTTCGCTGCGGCGCGTTCGGCGCGTGCAGCATCTCGGGCGAGGGCTTCGGGGCTGGTCTCGGCCTCCTTGATCTCACGCCGCAGACGAGCGACTTCGTTCGAGAGGTCTTTGAGCTGCACTGCTTTCGGGAAGTCCGAGAGCTCGATCAGGTCGAGGTCGTCGAGGCGTTGTTCGTCTCGATCGAGTGATCGTTCGGCCTTGGCCAGGTCGGTGTCGACGGTGTACGCCATGTTCTCCACTCGCGTGAGCAGACCGAATGCGTGCTGGCTGCGGTCACTGTCTCCGATCTTCGGGTGTAGGTCGCGGGCTTCGATTACTTTCGTCGACGACCCGAGTCCGGAGAACGACAGATACAGCGCACTGTCCTGGGCGGGACGGGAGGCCTCGATGGGGAATCCGCTCATCTCCGCGATCACCACCGTCTTGGTGAGCCCTTCGCCCTTCAGGAACCGATAGCTGCTCTGCAACGCCATGGCCATCGCATTCGCGGCGTCGCTGCGTTTGTCGTAGAACACCCCGCGAATGGTCATGCCGGGCCACTGCTCGACCTCGCGCCGGCCTTTGAGCACTGGTGCCGCCTGGGCCAATTGAGCAACCCGCTGACGCGTGCGGGGTACTTCGCGGCGCAACCGGTCGCGGTCACGCTCGATCGAGCGCTGCTCGGCGAAATGCGAATCCGCCTCGGACTGAAGCTCCTGGAGCTGGGAGTCCAGCTCGATCTGCTGGATGTACCGATCGTCGCCGGTGGCAAGGGCCTTGGTCATCGCCGAGTTCTCGGCGAGCGAATCGCTGTCGAGGTCGACCACGCGGCGCATCGAGCGGTCCGCTTTCTTGAGCTGTTCGATGAAATGCGCCTTGCGGTGCACGGTCTGCCACATGACGGTGTCGAAGGTCTTCTCGGCGACGTAGTTGAACACCTTCACGTGCGCGTTCTGGTTGCCCTGTCGGATGATTCGGCCCTCACGCTGTTCGAGGTCGGCCGGTCGCCACGGCACGTCGACGTGGTGCAGCGCGATCGCGCGATCCTGAATGTTGGTGCCGGTGCCCATCTTCTCGGTGGACCCGAACACCACCGATACCTTTCCGGTGCGGCACATCTCGAACAGGCGGGCCTTCTCCGACGGCTTCGGGTAGTCGTGGACGTAGGCGATCTGCGCGGGCTCCATTCCGCCGGCGAGCAACTCGTCGCGGATCCCGTCGTAGATCGACCACGACCCGTCGGCTTTCGGGGTGGAGCGGTCGCAGAAGACGATCTGCAAGGCACCGGGCGTCGGGTGGGGTTCACCGGAGGCATCGAGGTAGGTGTTCTCGCTGGAGTCGTTGTGCACGTCCAGGATTCGCTGCGCGACGATGTGCGCACGGGAATGCTCCGGCGGTGCCGGATCGAGGTGCGCGACCCTCGGGTCGAGGGTGGCGTTGCGGCCGTCGTTGGCGACCTTGAGGGCGTTGTCGATGTCCGGGCGTTTGGCGTCGGCATGGTCGGCGCGATACCCGAGGTCGGCGATGAAGTCCTGCACTTCCAGCGCCGGGGTGAACGTGACGTCGGTGTTGCGGCCACCGTCCTTGACGGGCAGGTTCGCGGGCACCTGATCACGGGTGACGGCGTCGGTGTAGACGCTGGTCATCCCGATGAGATCGCCGACGTTGGTGAATTCACCGACCCGGGTGATCGCCCGCAGTCTCGATCCGGACGAGTTCAGCTCGACTCGTTCGACGGTGTCGGTGAATGTTGCTCCCCAGTCGTTGATCTGGGCGACCCCGGCGTCCTCGAGGAGATCCGGACGCAGGTAGTGCTGCATCACCCACAGCTCGGCGAGGGAGTTCGCGACGGGGGTGCCGGTGGCGAACGTGGCCACGCGTTCGACGTACTCCTCCGGCGGGATGCCTTTGGTGATCGCTTCCTCGCGGCGCATAGACCGCAGATAGTTCAGTTTCAGATCGAGGTCGGTGGCCCGGTGTGAGCCTTCGTTGGCGAGCTCGGTGACCCCGGACGCGCGGGCGAGGTTCTTGAACTCGTGGGCTTCGTCGACGAACAGGTAGTCCGCCCCCGATGCCTCGAACGTGAGCCCGAGATCCTTCCCGGCCTGTTCGAGCGCCGTTTCGAGTTTCTCCTCGAGCTTGGCCTTCATCGCCTCGAGACGTTTACCGGTCTGAATGCTCTCGACATTGTCGAGCTCGGCGGCGATAGCCTCGACCTGGGTGCGGATGTATTCGGCTTTCGTGCCGGGGTCGACGCCGATCGAGGAGAACGCCGACCGTGGGACGATCACCATGTCCCAGTCCTGTGAGGCGGACTGTGCGACGAGCAATCGGCGCCCTTCGGCATCGGTGGCCGCCGATCCGGAGAGGATCCGTGCGCCGGGATACCACTGGCCCGCTTCGCGGACGACCTGGTCGATGATGTGGTTGGGCACCACCACCCACGGCTTGTTCGCCAACCCGAGGCGTTTGAGCTCCATCGCACCCATGAGGATGGTGCCGGTCTTGCCGGCCCCGACGACGTGATCGAGAAGCACCGTCGGCTCGGAGACGATCCGGGCGGCGGCGTCGCGTTGATACGGGTACGGCGAGTACTTCTCCCCGAGGCCGGGGAAGGCCATGTGCGCGCCCGAATGCACGGGCGCGACAAGGGAGTTGAACTTGTCGTTGTAGATGTCGAGGAGCTGTTCGCGGCGCACCTCGTCGGCGTGCAGCGCCCACTGTCCGAACTCTTGCGCCAGTCGTCGCGCCTTGGACTGAGCGGCGCGGGTCGCGGCATCGTGCACCGTCGGTGCGCCCGCGCTGTCGCGGAACTCTTTCGAGCTGGTGATCTCGATCGGGTCGCTGTTGAGCAGGTCGGTGAGCATCGCGGGCCATTCGTAGTCCCCGGCGCGCATACCGGCGTTGCCGATACCGCGGTCTTCGGCCGGGCGGTGCTCGAAGTTGTACTTCGTCGACCACGCGCCCCGTTTGGGCACCAGACCCCATTTGAGATTCTGCGCGCCCGAGTCCGCGTAGTGCCCGACCGTGACCGACCATCGTCCTGATGCCCGCTCGATGGTCACCGGAACATCGGTCGGTACCTCGAACGTCTCGCGAACGAACTGGGTGTAGGTCTCGATCGGCACCCACGGCGCACCGAGAGCGACATCGACATCGGTCTTGCGCGGAGGAATCACGGCGGTCAACGCATCGACATTGGCCTGGTAGCGGGGATCGAGGGCGGCGATCTCTTCGGCGTCGGCGAGCTTGGTGCGGACATTGCCCGACAGGTACGAGGGCGACGACACCCACCGAGTCGGATCGGTCAACGTACGGAAGGCACGTCCCTCCATCTGACTTTCGGCCCGCTCGACCGTGGTCCCGAGCAGCTCGGCGATACGTTCGACGTCCAGACGCGCGTGCTCGTCGAGGCTGATGGCCATCGCCTCGTCGACCGTCTCGGCGTAACTGCGCAGCTCACGCGAGTGCAGGACGTCGGTGTGGAAGATCGCCGCCTTGCGGGCCGTCATGGTCTCCTCGTCGAAATGCTCGAGGGAGAGCACCGCAGCGAACGTCGGGTCGGTGCGGATAGCTCGGCCGAGGTGGCTCTGCAGCTTGGTGGGCTGTCGCGGGTTGATCCAGGCATCGTCGGACAGCCGGGCGTAGACGTCCTCGGGGATCTCCCCGGCATACGGGTCGCCGGCGACCCCTTCGTCCTTACGCCACGTCTCGATCAGCTTCGCCAGAGCGGCATCGTGCTGCGATTCGGTGAGGTCCTTGGGTATCGACATCTTGAACCGGTTGATCGGGCCGTAGCGGGCAACGTAGGCGTCGTACTGCTCACCCAGGATCTCCCGCAGCGCTTGCCGCTGGCCGGGGTCGGTGGGGCCGCGTTGGGCGTCGATCAGGGCATGGGTGGTGTCGCGTAGTGCGAGCAGTTCGCCCCATTCGGCGACCTGCTTGGCTCCCCGAGTGTTCACCGGCTCCCACTCGCGGGAGTTCCAGCGTTCGATGGTCTCCATCTGCGCGTCGTGCCGCAGCGTTCCCACCGCGAGCTCGTCCTGGGCCGGGCCGTTCCCGATCGCGAGGAGCCCGCGCTCGAAGTCCTCCCGGGTCGGGCCGAGGGTGTCGCGCCACGACGCGGTGAGCCCGAGCCCGCCGGCCTTCGCGAGATCAACGATCGTGGTGAGCCGATCCTCGACCAGGGAGGCGAGGTCGACGTCGCTGTCGGTCGCGTCGACGGACAGAGTCTCGTTGCCGTACATGCCGTGCCCGACCCGCAGCTCACCGAGCACCCAGTCGGGGTGGTCGGTGTAGACGGCGTTGATCGGCACGCCCTTGTCCTCGCCGGCATCGTCGAGTGCGGTGGCGTTCTCGAGCTGCAGGAATCGCTCGGTCAGCGGCGCAGGCTTCGCCCCGTCGGCGCGGCGGCGCAACACGAGAATGTCGGTGACGACCTCTGTCCCGGCGACCCGACGGAACGCGTTGGACGGCAACCTCACTGCGCCGACGAGGTCGCCGAGGGCGGCGATGTCGCGGCGGGCGCGCTGGTTCTGGGCGTCGAGGGTGTAGCGGGAGGTCAGGACGGTGACGTAGCCGCCGGGTGCGGTCATCGCCAACGATTTGACGATAAAGTGGTTGTGGATCGAGTGCTTGGCCTGGTTGTGGACCGGGTCATAGAGCCGGTAGTCCCCGAACGGGACGTTGCCGATCGCCGCGGTGAACGAGGACGTCGGTGCGGTGGTCTTCTCGAATCCTTCGCCGCGGATCTGCGCCGACGGATTCAACGCCGCGGCGATCGCGGCAGTGGTGGCGTCGAGCTCCACCCCGACCATCTGCGCCGACGCCGGGGCGTGGGCGATGAATGTGCCCGCACCGCAACCCGGTTCGAGGACACGGCCGCCGGTGAACCCGGCCCGGATCGTTGCCTTCCACATCGCGGCGGCGATGGCCGGGTCGGTGTAGTGGGCGTTGAGGATGGTGCGCTGTGCCTGAGCCCAGGCGGTGTCGTCGAGCAGCGTGCGTAGTTGCTCGCGTTCGGCGGTCCAATCGTCGCGTCGCGGGTCGAAGACCTGCGGGGTCGCGCCCCAACTCGACCAGCGAGCCAGGACCGCTTGCTCATCGGCGGTGGCGTAGCGATCCTGCGCGGTGACGACGGCGAGGGTGCGCAGGGCGTCGATGTTCGCTGATACACGGGCTTTCGCTCCGGACGGAACCAGAATCTCGGTGCCGGGCCGGAAGTCCACGGGCTCGACATTCCACAATCGCTCGGCGACCGTCTGCGTGTCGACCACCATCCCTTCGGTGGTGTCAGGGACTGCGGTAGTCGCCGGGGGATCGGGTGTCGGTTCGACTGTGGGGGAGTCGGTCTCGACGCTGGGTGGGGGAGTGCTCTGCGCGGCGAGGAGTTGGTCGACGCGGCGGCCGTCGACGGCGATCAGGTGCCGACTCTGGTTGCCGTAGCTGATCGCGGCGGCGTGATCGTCGGGCCCGAGGGTCTTCTGGTTCTCTTCCGGAATCAACGACACATCGCCCGCGCGGCGCAGCTCCATCAGAGCGTCTGTGACCTGCTCGGCGGTCAGTGTCCCGTCGAGGTCGGCGCGGATCCGCGCCAGACGCACAGAGGCTTCGTCCTCGCGCGCCAGCCGCCCGTACGCGTCTCGCACCAGCTCGACCGGGGACGGCGGTAGCGGCGCGGCGTCGACGGCGTTGTCCGCGAAAACCTCTGGTGTGGGCTGCAACTTCGGCACCGGTGGGGAAGCGTCGGCCTCAGCGACCAGAACGTCGGGATCGACTGGTGTGGGCAGCGGTGTGCCGCCGACATCGACGGCAGTCGGGGCGATCGGCGCTGCACCGTCGGCGTCGAACGCGAACAGGTCCAGCTGGGCGTCGGATTCGCTGCGGCGGGTTACTTTCCGCTTGCCGCGTGCTCGGCCACCCGCTCGTCGAGCTGGCTCGTGAACGTGGGAAACAGCGGGTGCTCGGTCGACGTCGGGTAGGGCTCGTTGTCCTCGATCCGCGCCGCGATCAAATGCGCTGCGTAGTACCGGAACCTCATCGGTTGCTCCGCCCACAACAGGTCCGTCAGCTGGTTCGCTTCCTTGTCCGGGTCCGCGCAGTTCAGTGGGTTGCGCCACCGCTCCGGATCGCTCCGATGCACCTGGATCCGTGCCCGATCCCGCTCGGCTTCGGCTTCCGGGCTCTCCTGATCCGGCGGGTAGGCCTCCATGTCCTCCGGGAGCTGGTTGTAGATCTCCTCGTTGATCACGAAGTCCGTCGCCTGCGCCCAGGCCTGGTTGATCAACCCGACCTGCTCCATGTACGGGGCCGGCTGCCCGTTCTCCCGGATGTAGCGTTGCAGCACTTGCTGTTCCATGTAGATCTTCATGTTGTCGATCCGCTCCGCGATCCGCTCGCTCTCGCTCTCGAGGAACGCCTGTTGATCCTCCGGGCTCAACTCCGGCGGCAGCCCCTGGTGCTGGAGATAGAGCTTCATGATGTCCTGCGTTATCGGGTCGATCATGGGTGTCACTGTCCTCTGTCTCGGCGAACAAATCGAGTTGGAAATCGTCGGAATCTTTGGCCACAGCGTGCGCTCCTGAAGTCGGGCGAGAGGTGTATGCGACCCGCGCAACCCGAGGCCGGGTGGGGGTCGTTAACGTCGTCGTCGGCTGGAGGCGCAATCTCCGGCCATTAAGGGCCCTGGTGGGTCATGCAGGACCCACCAGGGCTTCTGGCTGTTTCGGGTCAGGGGTTGTGTCAGGTTTTTCAGCCGGTGAGCTCGTCGAACCAGCCGGCCGGGGCCTGCACCAGGTTCAGCCGAATCGGCGGTGTCTTCTGATGAGAGTCACGGCTGCACAGGTACATCGGGCCATGCTCGGCATCGAGCATCGTGCGCAGTTGCGGATCGGCGTGATGAACCCACCACCCCGACATCGCGGCCCCGTCCTCGGCTGCGGACGCTGCCTCCCACGCCGTCCACAGTGCGTGCAGACGCACCACGACCTCGGGATGCTCGAACCAGCGTGGGCAGAACACCCGGTTCTTCCCGGCAGACGACGAGAGCTTGCGAGCCACGATGGCCGACAGCCACGTCTCGAACCAGGCATCGAAGCTCGAGTACTTCGTCGACGCAGCCTTCTCGGGATCCGAATCGGAGTTGTCGTGGTCGCCGGGGAAGTTCTTGTCGGGGAAGTCGTCGTCGGGGTGGAAGTCGTCGTCAGCGGTCACAGGAACGGCTCCTCGTCGACGTCGTCGATGGTGGCGGTGGCGTGTACTCGATCGGGGACGGAAATCTGCTCCTTGTCGGGGATGCCGTACATCGCGAACGAGGCATCGATCGCGTCGGCATTGGGGCCGTCGGACCAATACATCTTCTTCACCAACACCGGCCGATTACCCGAGATCTGCACCAACGCTCGGGTTTTCGGGATCGCGGCGAGATCGTCGACGGTCAGGATCGCTTCCTTGGACCAGGACTGCGACTTCGACGACGACCCACTGTCGAACACCCCGCCGCTACGCGAGGCCGACCAGCGTTCGACGTCGTGATCACCGACGAGCGCCGACAGCTCGGAGAGAGTGTTCTTGTCCTTCACACCGCCGCCGTACCAGAGGAAATTCGCGGCATCGAGGAGCTGCTTGACTCCGTCCTGGCCCCAGACTTTCTGGGCCTGAGAGAGGTTCTGCACGATCGTCATCACGCAGATCCCTTGCGATCCGAGGTGGGAGTACCAGGCAGGGAGCTCGGGCAGGCGGCAGACGTTCGCGGCTTCGTCGAGGACGCCGAGCATCGGCACCGGCAGTCGCCCGCGGGGGCTGCGGCGCGCGACGCGCTGGGCGGCGTCGATGATCGACCCGATCAAGGCCGTGGTCAGCGCCGACGACGAGTCGGGGCCTTCCTTCGACAACGCATACAGCGTGTCGTTACTGGTGACGAAGTCCTCGACGACGAATTCGCGCATCGAGTGCGGGTACCGCACCGATCCACCGATCTTGGTGTCCGGTGCGCCCTCGAGGGAGATGTCGCGGCGGTTCGGTGGGAGCACCGACATCGCGTAGGCCTGCTCCTCGAGCAGGCCGATGAATCGACGAGCCATGTCGTACAGGCCATCTCGCTGGCGCGGGTTGAGTTCGCTGGTCGACTTGAGCCGGTTGGCGATGATGTGGTGGCCGTGGACCGCGAGCAGCCGCTGGGGAAGTTCGTTCCCCTCGTCGGAGAGCCAGCCGTAGACGTGCAACAGATCCCCGTCCGCACACGCCGCCGCAAGCATCATCTGCGCCAACAACTCCTGAGCCCCGCCGTCGAAGTAGGCATCGACGCGGGCCGAATCGTCCTTCGATGCGGCAGCGAAATAGGAGGCCAGCTTGCGGGCGTCCATGATCGTCTTGATCGCGCGCAGCGGGTTCCACCAAAACCCGTCATCGCTCGTACGGGGTCCTTCGGCGATCCCCTGTAGGTCGTACCGCCACACCGCGCCGAGCAACTCCCGGACACGGCGTGTGAAGTCGTGCCCGTCACGCTTGTTCGAGGTGAACAATGCCGCGCCCGGTGCGGTGCACAGGGCGTCGATCGCCAGCGCCGCGGTCTTACCCATCCGTGGCCCGGCGAGGGCGAAGAGCATGTCTTCCCAGGACATGTACACCTTCTGATTGCCTTGGACGGTACGGCCAACGATGACCCCGATATCGGCGTCGTCCAGGGTGTCCCGGTCGACGAGGTCCGGTCTCAGCTTCTTCGCTCGTTCGAGTGCCTGCTTGCCGGTCACTCCACTGAGCTTCGATGTGGGACCCATCAGTCGGGCCTTGGCGTCGACATCGTCTTTCTTGCCACCTCCGGCCGCGCGTGCCGCTGCGGCAACCCCCGTCAGACCGGAGGCGATGATCACCGTGATCACGAAGATCACCGTCGAGACGGTCGGCCAGGTCAGCTGTCCGCCGGCCACGGAAAACAGGGCAACGAACGGATTGGCGGGGATCTGCTGGCCGGTGTCGGTGAACGCGTTCCCGAGCCACAGCGACCCATAGGCCACGGCGATAGCCACGATCGCGAGCAGGACGGCGATGAGCGGCAGCATCGACGAGGACGCACCGGCGCCCTTCGAAGTCGCCTTCTTCGTCACCATGCGTCCATTCCACCCTCGACCGCCGCGTCGACGCCGCGGTCGAGCTCGATGACGCGGGCGACCCGGTCGGTGATCTCGACGACCGAGTCCGACGAGCGGTCCAGGCGCGGTGTGTCGAGCATGAGATCGGCCAGACGGAGCGTTTCGACGTCGGCAGAGGTGGAGGACACGTCGAGGGTGTGCTCGGCGATGTCGTCGAAATCGAGGCCGTCGAGCTCGGCAGGCAACTCCAGGACGTCCAGCGACAGACCCGGCCGGAGCACCGCATCGTCGATACCGTTGTCGACCAACCGCTCCCGCCACGCATCCTCGTGCACAGCCGTGCGATCGACGGTGGCGTCCGCCCACTCCTGCTGCACGGGATCGGTGAAGGTCTGCGCCGCGATCAGCTCGTGCGCCACACCCGCCGCAGCGAGATACGCCGCCGCCCGCACCAACGACACGTCGGCATCGAGCAGCCCGAATGCTCGACTGTCACTGCGCGGCTCGTAGGAGTGCGACCGAGTGCGGATCTCCTCGCGGCGGACGTGCGCGCGATCGGCCAGGCTGCGGCGGCGTGCGGCAGCCAGGGTGGCGCGGCGACCGCGTTCGTAGGCGGCGGCAGCGATCTGCGAGCGGCGCTGCAGCTCCGCGGTCGAGACAGAGCGTGTGGTCATCGACGGTCACCACTGTCGATGGTGAACGAGATGTGATGAGTGCTCGGCGGGAGCGAGTGAGGAATCGACATGGAGGGCCTTCACTGGGAGCGTCGGCCAGCCCACAGCTCGAAGACACCGACACCCGAAAGCGGTGTGGTGCAGTGCTGTTGCTGGATGGACGCTCGACCGTGACCCTCATCGACGGTCGAACGTGCTCACCATAACGCATGCCGTGGGTCTGTCGCAGCCTTCGACATCCGTCTGGTTCGGAAGGCGTCAGTAGACTTCGCGCACCTCGGTGAGGTGTCATGTAAGCATTTACGCTGGCCCCCGGCGTGGGAGAGCTAGCCACGATGCAGAAACACGTATGCCCCGAACCGTTTCAGGATCGGGGCATACGTGGTCAGCTCATCAGTAGGAAGAGCAGAGCGGGTCGCTGGTCACTTCGTCGATCTTTTCGTGGGACATGCCGCCGGGAGTGGGGCTGAAATAAGGGAGGGTCACGGAGGTGCACAACACACCGTCCGCCGGCACCATGTCGGTCCACCAAGTGGTCGCGAGTCCGAGTGGACCACCGGACTTTTGGTGTGCCAATGTTCCACCAGTCTGCGCAACGTAAGGCGTCGATGACGTTGTCGTCTTCACGCTTGCGTGACTGACCGATGCACCGGTCGCCTCGCCGCCAGCAGCGCTACGCCAGTAGCTTGAGAACCGACCCCAACCAGAGTTGCACATGGCTGACCACCTCAGTTCGAGCATGCCTTGTCCAGCGAAGCTCATTGAACCGATAGTCTTGGCGTCCGTAGCGCAGACCGTGTCAGAGGGGTTCTTTCCGTAACATCCGCTGCCGTAACACCCTGTTGAGTCTGCAGATGCAACAGCGGGCGCGCTTACAAGCAGAGCGGTAGTCGCAAACAAAGTAAGTGCGACGGGACGAATTCTGAAACTCGATGAACTCACAGTTCTCCTTGGCTCACGTTCGCGTCAGCGAACCCGCCGCGGAAGCTACCGACCGAAACCAACGGCCCGATAGCCTCCGCAGCTTTACCTGGGTGTAACCCATCGATCTCGAACCTGTTGTTCGAGGCGAGGACTGGACCATCAGCAGCGGGCGGCTTGCCGACCGAACTCCCGCATGCATGTGAACAGTGTAGGGATAATAGGCATCAAAGGCTCATATATGCAATAGAGAGACACCAATGGCCAGGCCCCCTGTGGGAGTCTGGCCTTTGGGTGTACGGAACGCGGCAACGCCCCGCACCGATGGGTTCCCAGGTAAAGAACCGTTTAGCACTATCCAATTGCAATTGGATAGCAAACAACCGCGAGGGCCGTGGCTCAGTGCGCCTGGGTTCGCGGTCTGGCGAGTAGAAAAACACATATTGCCAACAATTGCAAGCTGTCAGAGTTCGGGCCTTGATCGTCGTACGTCGGTTTGTCTCGAAATGGCGGGAAGTCGTGCGTGAGGCCGCGACGGACCGGCAGCATCGCAACTATGGGTGATGTCATCGAGTTCGTGTCGCGGTTCTTTCTCACCGATCGACAGCGGGAGCTGATGCGGATCCATGCCTGGGTGTGCGCCGACGGCGCGTACGACGACATCGAGGAACGCGGAGACGATCCTGTCGATACGACCGAGTGGTGGTATCTGTTCGACCAGTTGCCGGAGTGCACCTACGACGAGTCCGTC
This sequence comes from Rhodococcus sp. 14-2496-1d, assembly GCF_002259365.1. Lineage (NCBI taxonomy): Bacteria > Bacillati > Actinomycetota > Actinomycetes > Mycobacteriales > Nocardiaceae > Rhodococcus > Rhodococcus sp. 14-2496-1d. The sequence goes on from NZ_NPFV01000032.1 coordinate 140,040, forward strand.
ACATGGATGCGTCAGATGGCCCGATCGTTCGACGACCTGGCCGAAGACCTCGACGCCGGCGAGTTACCCCGACCGCGCACGATGGCAGAGCAACTGGCGCTGTTGATTGTCATCGCGCAGGCCGCAGCTGCTCTCTCCGACGCCGAGTACGGCGAAGACGTCGCCGCCCTGGCTACTCACCCGCAAGACGGCGACTGGGATGCCGTGTCCGACGGCCTGATGGACGACCGTGATGCCGAAGTCTTCTACCACCCCGCCACCGCCATCCAAGGGCTACAGGTCTTCCCCTGCCACACGTGGTTCACTGCAAGGGTCGGTGAAGATCCACGCGATCCTCACCGAGGGTTTCGGCCGTAACCTGCGTAACCCTCACCCTCGTGCTGGATTCTGTACCGGCGCATCGGGACTGCGTGCCCGGCGGGCCCACCTCGGGCCGCGCAGACATTGTCGGTCGGTAAGCTCCCTGCGGGTCCGGTCACGTTCCGGCGCGAATCTGGGAGCTTTGTGGACATGACAACGGACACCGAAATCACATACGAGACCAAGACGGTCCGCGCGGTCCGCGGCCTCGAGTCTCGAACGATCGAGAAGATGGAACGCGAAGGCTGGGAGGTTGTCTCTCAGACACCCAGCAGAATCCAGACGGAAATCATCTTCCGACGCCCAACGCCCAGATCTCGCCGGGTCCTCTGGATTGTCGGTGGTGGCGTGTTCGCGCTTGCGCTCGCGGTCATCTTCGCCATCGGGATTATTGGCGAAAGGGACACTGACTCAGGGGAAACTGCCAGTCCTGCGTCGAGTGAGATAGCTGCACCGAGCGAGCAACCGTCCCCGGAAGCGACAGGAACGGCGACTCCGGCACCATCGCCGGTGCCTGATGACGTTGTTCTCACGCCTGAGAACAGTCCGGAGTTCGCCAGTCTGCTCGCGTTGACTGACACCTGCTCACCTGACATCGCAGCGTTCGCTACGGCTCATCGCGGTCAGACGATCTCGTTCCCGGGCAGCATCGTCGCGATGGGACCCCACGACGGCGCGAGCACCAGATACGACATCCTCATCAACGCGGGCGATTTCAGCGAGACGTTCTCGCAACCCGGGCCGAGTTTCCAGTTCCGTGATGAGAACACCGTTTCCGATTTGCAGTTTGTTGGCCCGGTACCGGACGCAATCGGCGTCGGCACGAACCTGGGCGTCACGGCGAAGGTCGACCGCTACGTCGAGAATCAGTGCCTGTTCCTCCTCGAGCCGGTTGCCACTGCCGTTCGCTAGGTTCAGTGCGATGCTTGGCAGCCGCAGCGACGAGCTGGCGTCCATCATGGGCAGCGGCTAAAGACAGCCAGTCGCTCGAATAGAGCCTCTACGCTTCGAGGGTGCCGTCGGATAAGGAAGCTCTCAAAACGTTCGTTGAGTACCGCCACACCCACTTGTCAGGTGATGAGAAGGGGGAGTCGCAGGTCTTCCTCGACAGGCTGTTTCAAGCGTTCGGCCATGGCGGTGTTCGAGAGGCCGGCGCAACACTGGAGGGGCGGATCCGCAAGATCGGTGAGCGCGGAACCTCGTTCGCCGATCTGATCTGGAAGCCGCGGTGCATCATCGAGATGAAAAAGGCGGGCACAGACCTGTCTCTGCACTTCCGGCAGGCATTTCGGTACTGGATGGAGGCAGTGCCGAACAGACCGCGCTATGTGGTGTTGTGCAACTTCGACGAGTTCTGGATATACGACTTCGACCAGCAGATGGAAGCGCCTGTCGATTCGGTCCGGCTCGATGACCTTCCGCAACGACACGAGGCACTGGCATTTCTGCTGCCCGAGCCTGAAGAGCCGATGTTTCTCAATGACCTCGTCGAGGTCACGCGCGAGGCAGCGGCCAAGGTGTCCGGGGTGTTCCGGTCGATGAAGGATCGCGGAGTCTCCAGGATCGACGCTCAACACTTCGTCCTTCAATCGGTAGTGGCAATGTTCGCCGAGGACATCGGCCTGTTGCCGGAGAAGTTCTTCACACGCACCGTCACAGACGCCGCGACTGGCCGCGACGCTTACGACCTGCTGGGATCGCTGTTCCGCGAGATGAACAGCCCAGGACGCACCGGCGGAGGAGCGTTCAAGGGCACGCCCTACTTCAACGGCGGGCTCTTCGAGAAGATAGTCCCGATCGAAATGACCGACGACGAATTGGTAGCGATGAGGTCCGCCGCCTATACCGACTGGGCAGAAGTACGACCGGAAATCTTCGGCACCCTGTTCGAGACGTCCATGGCGAAAGGCGAACGTCACGCTTACGGGGCGCACTTCACATCGCAGGCCGACATCGCCCATGTCGTGACCCCGTGCATCGTCGACCCGTGGATGGCGAGAATCGAAGCTGCCAAGTCCATGGCCGAGCTGGAGCAGATCCGATTCGACATGGGCCAATATCGAGTCCTCGACCCCGCATGTGGATCGGGTAACTTCCTCTACGTCGCCTACCGAGAGATGCGGCGTCTGGAAGCAGAGGTAGTGGCGCGAATAGACCAACGCCGCAAAACCAAGGACAAAACCCAATACGTTTTCTCCTACGTGACGCCGGACCACTTCCTCGGCATGGATAACAACCAGTTCGCAGTCGAAGTCGCCAAGGTCACGATGATGATGGCCAAGAAACTCTCGGCCGACGAACTCGACGAAAGCGCCGACTCGGCGCTACCGCTGGACAACCTCGACAAGGTCATCACCTGGGGCGATGCCCTGTTCACGCCCTGGCCGAAGGCCGACGTGATCATCGGGAACCCGCCCTACAATGGACGCCGAAAGATGACACGAGACCTCGGCGCAGACTACGTGGCGCGCTTGGACGAAAAGTACCCATCCCCTGGGGTATCGGACTTCGTCACCTACTGGTTCCCACTGGCACACCAGGCACTTCCCGATGGCGGCCGCGCCGGATTCGTTGCTACGCAAGCCATTCGAGACGGATTTTCGAGAAAGGCATCCTTGGACTATCTCGTCGATCACGACGGGGTGATCTTCGATGCAGTCTCCTCGAAGCCGTGGTCGGGTGACGCCGTTGTGCATGTCTCGATCATTAACTGGATCAAGGGCTCCGATCACGCGCCAGAGTCGAAGATGCTCTGGCTCGACAACGGGAATCTGCGGTTACCTGTCGATACGATCGCTCCGTCACTGAGGCCGTCGACCGACGTCGGAAAAGCAGCATCACTTGCAATGAACAAGAAGCCCAAACTCATTTTTCAAGGGCAGACGACAGGTGCGATCGGTGCGTTTCGGTTGAGCCCGGATGAAGCTGCTGAGATGGATGAAGGCTCGTTGCAGTTCATTCATCCCACGATCGGTGGTGATGGGCTGCTTCACTCGCTAGCACCGAAAGCATTTCTGATAGATCTCCCTCACGCCGATGCTGTCCAGGTCAAACGGCAAGCACCAAAAGCGCTAGCGCGATTGCAGCGAATGGTCCTCCCGGCCCGGCAAAAAGCGGCCGACAAGGAAGCTATCGAAAACGCCACGGTGCTCAAACGTAACTCCGCTGCGCGAGTCAATTGGCACAAGAAGAAGTTCCTGAACACGTGGTGGCAACACGCCTACCGGCGCTCGGACATGCTCGACCAGTTCGAGCCGCTGACCAGATATATCGGCACGTCGCGAGTAGCAACCGAAAAGCGAATGTCGGTGTTCCAGTTCATCGACACGAGCATTCGCCCGGACGATTCGATGACGGTCATCGCGTTGGACGACGATTACTCGCTGGGGGTGGTGTCGTCAGCTTTGCACCGAGCGTGGTTGGACGAGCGGTGCTCGAAGATGAAGGCTGATCCGCGTTACACGTCGACTACGGTGTGGGATTCATTCCCGTGGCCGACCTTGCCAAACGACATCGATGTCGCACGAGTTGCGAACGTGATGGGCAAGATCACCCAGTACCGGGCCGAACGGCTATCGGAGGGGATCACTCTGGGAGACCAGTACGACGCGTTGCGCACACCCGGTAAGTCCAAGCTGCGAGATCTGCATTCTGAGCTCGATTCTGCCGTGGTCACGGCATACGGCTTCAACCCTGATGAAGACCTCCTTGCGCAGCTTCTGGCCCTGAACCTCGCCGCTGCGGTCGATCCCGAGGTAGCGACACGCCCCGGAGGCAACGGCCGACCGGGGGTCTACACGACCGAATACAAACTGGAACCCATGACGCAAACCCTGGAGTAGTCCGTGGCTGTTGTGGATGCGGCAGGTCCCGACTGGTAGAGCAAATTGCGCTATGTGCCGTCGTGGGTTCAGGTTTGGTGTAGCTGTCGGTGCGCCTTGAACGAGGCCGCGCGGCCCGGACTGAATGCCGGGCACGGTGATCCGACGAGCGCGGAGCGCGCGTTCACGAGCGCGTCGACGGCGGTGGGTCGTCCGTCGACGATGGTCCCGCTGTCGTCGACGGTGATGTAGCCATGCTCGAACAATGCATCGCACCCGAGCAGGCACGCCAGCATCGCTACGTTCGGATAGTCCCACCGCTCCTGGTTCGTGCAGTGAGCGCGGGGTTTGATGTGACCAGCTACGAGCAGCGCGGCCGGTAGCAGCCGACCGCAGAGCCCGCATGGGGCGTCGGCGCGGCCATCGAGCAATCGGCGGCGCAGTCCCCGCTGCTCGATCCGTCCCCACACGAGGGCGGCGGCGTCGGTCTCCTCGTTTACCGGTGAAGACGGGGACTCGCCGGAGGGGCTCGGGTCGTCGAGATCGATCTCCGCGAGCACGAGATCGATCTCCTCGAGCAGTAGCGCCCCCTGCTGCGCGGTGAGGGTCGAGAGGTACTTCTGCTGAGGTGTGCCGTTCTTGTCGAGTGGACCTGGTGACCCGTGCGGGAGTAGTTCTGCAATTCGCTCGAAATGGACGGCCAGCCCTTCGATTACGGGATCGACTCGAACGAGCCACCCGTCATCTGGCTGGGCGGCGATGTCTTTGGGATAGCCGTCCGGGCGGTGGCACGGGACGGAGGCGGTCGTCGCGACGCTGACCGCTCGCAGATACGGGCCGTCGTAATGGAACACGACGTCGCCTGGCGCGATGTGTTTGATGAGGGCGCGGTCGGTCGGCAGCGAACCGCCGATTCGAGGTGCTGTCCAGAGCGATCCTTGTCTGATCGCTGTGGTGTGGTTTTTACCTTGGCTAGCCCACCAGAACGCCATGCCCACCCTTCCGATTCCGCAGCAATCTGATTCGATCCTGCGCGGCGTTCCGCCGATGAGCAAGTTGCGGTGCGCTGCGCCGTAATCACCGTCGAACCTCTCGCCGCGCGCTCGCTGTGCGCACCCGGCAGTTGCCGCCATTTTGCGGGCGTCAGAAACGAGCGGGTAGAACCCGACTCTGCACGCCCCCAAAATCGTCGCGATCAGTTCGAGCCAACGAGGGGGAGAGGGCGGCGCACTCAGGAAACTGTGCGCCGCCCAATCCTGCTAGCGCTGTCCTCGTCGTAGCGCGCGCAACGAACGTGAAGTCGCCGGCGTTCTCAGGGCTCGCAAGATCGCCGCCCTATCCTTCGGTTTGGTGTTCCGGAGCGCGATCGTAACGACAATCGTCCGGGCAACAGCCTGAATCGTCGCAAGAATCAAGAGAAATACAGCGGTCGAGGTGGGAATATCGAGCAGCATGGCCGGTCCTTTTGCACGTCGGACTGACCAAGCACCGGTCTGCGGTCCCACCCTGACCAGCACGCATGCTGGTTTTCCAGGCTTGGCAACTCCATTTTACAGCAATGTCTCATGTCTCTACGCGAAAGCTTTGGTTGCAGTCGAGACGCTGTGAGTCCCTCGGCAGGCATGAAGTTCGTTTGTATAACGATGTTCGACCACATTTTCAGCCAACCGGGCGGTTGGCGCGCCAGCCAAGCACACTTACGTAACGACATTCAATGCGGATAACGGTGACGGTCCGTCACTATGCATCGGCACCGTGTCAACAGCTCAGCGGTATCTAACGTTAATCAGCTTGGAGTCCGGATTCGGTGTTCGCCTGCGAGGTTTATTGATTGATCAACGATTTGAGCGTGAGCACGGCGGTGTCGTCGGCCAGGTATTGGAAGCTCTGTGGGGGACGAGCGATGCCGAAACTCTCACGCAGATACATCGGCTTGCGTGCCCTCCAAGTGTCGCCCACCTCGATCCCCACTCCGGTCTCTCGGCCCGAAAAATAGTTCACGTAGTCCTTGATGCCAATGCCTGCGACTTCCTCGAAGCGCAGCCACAGTGTGTGCGGGCTCAGAGAGTGCTGCTCTCGCACCTCGAACGCCCCGACTACCGCACTGACCGGAGCCGTTGCGTACACAACGACGTGTGTGACGTCATCGGCGATGCGGCGTTTCCGAAACTCAACTCGTTTGGTGCCGTCCAAGATGCGCTGAGCGTATTGCGGATGGAAGGACATGAGAATCACGCGCCCAACTGGGTACGAATCCATGCGACACCTCCTGTCGAAACCCTGGCAATGCTCTGGGGCGACGTCGACATGACACCGGCCGCGCGCAATGTAGCGGCCGGCCACGGGGGCGAAATCCGGGTATCCAGTCGAAACAGGACTGCGAGGACACCGCCCCTGGAACACATTCGCTCGATCTCCTGATAGTCGTAGACGGTTCGTCCCCGTACAAACGCCGCAATCTGGCTCGGCCGGGCGCTCACCAAAGTTTGCTCTACGACACCGACAGCAGTTACCCGAGCTTCCTCGTCAGGCTTTGTTCGAAGAAAAGCCAGGAGATGGCCGGGCTCTAGCAGTCTCGTGTTCGAGCGGCATAGGTATGCCTTCCGGATTGCGTTTCCGCACGGCTCATTCTCGAACAACGAACCCTGGTCGTCGCTGTCTGGCAGCAGACGATCGTGGTAGCTGTGCCTGATCGGCACGACGTGCGCCTCTTCGATTCGTAAGGAACGAGGGCCGTACCTGATGGCGTGATCGAGCGGTGCCAGAGGCACCTGCCCCGGCGGTGGAACGCGGTGTTTGGCCATCACAAGCTCGCCCTCCGCGGTAACCGTGTGCTGAAAGAAGCCGAATTGCTTCAGCCAGCCAACCAGTTTCTCGTGTTTCGGCCAGGCCGTGAGATACATAGCGGGGTAGTTGCGGGCCGCCGCGTAGTCGATGACCGCTCTCAGTAGGAGCTCGCCACGTCGCGCTTGACCTGACCCGCTGCCGTCCTGCACCTTGAAAGTGCAGATTTTCAAGAGGCGTTCGCCGAGCTCGAACGCACCGGTTTCTTCCTTGAGTACCGCCACACCATCCGGGGCCAAGGGTGACCCCAGAATGATGGCTGGCCGGTCCTGATGAACGACTTTGTCGGACCACCACCGGTCGAAAGGCTCGTAGTCACTTCTGAGGCTGGTGAAGAGATCGGCGTTACGGTTGATCTGATAGGCCGGAACGATCGCGGCTGATGCCGCGTTGTTCAGGGCCGGATCCTGGAGCTCTCGAAGCCAGTCGATTGCCGCGTCGATGTCGAACACATTGGTGAGTCCGGCTCGGGCGGCCCGTCCCCGCATGGCGTTGTCCTCGGTGACCAGAACGGTTGGGAATCCTGTTGCGTAGGTCGACAGTACTTCGAGGTCGGCCGCGTTGTTCGTCGAAAGGTGACGGGGAAATTGCTGCCTGACGAGTGGGTTTTCTGGAACTCGGTCCAGCACCCGGTAGTACTTTTGAAGCGTCCGTAGCCGCGCATGGCGTATGTGATCGGGAGCGTTGACGAAGTCGCTGCGCGTGCCGCTGCTGAGAAGTAGCTCGAATCCAAGATGTCGTGCGAGCTGGACGAGGGTGTCCGCCGCGGCCGCGTTGAGGTGCAGCTCTGGCCCGTCGTTCTCATGGGCGATGACGACATTCGTATCCAGCAGCAGGCGGGGGGAGTCTGTAGTGCTTCGGTCATACATGGCAAGGCATTCCCATCCGTCGAACCTAGTGCGCCGATCACTATGACGGCCCGGGGCCTCGATCATTCAGGGCGACGCCTGCGGTAAGTGATCGTCCGTCGCCGGACGTTCGTCGTCGAGTAGCGGTTTCAATGTCCGGAGAAACGAGTGATACAACCTCGACATGACTTCGGACTATTACGTGGACAACCTGCGCGTTGACGAGCGCACCAATGCGGCCGCGATGCTTTCTCTCTTCGGCGCTCTGGTCGGTCTGTTTCCCGTCGCGATCGTGTTCGGAGCAATCGGATATGTCGAGGTTGGTGGCCGCGAGAACGAGCGCGGATCGGGTATCGCCGTCGCTGGGTTGTTGCTGGGCTTACTGGAACTGATCGTTCTACTCACTGTTCCGCTCATCCTCATATATGCGCGCTAGTCGACCGCAACTTCGTGGTGAGATGAGCTGTATGGTCCCCAAAGCGAATGTATGGATGTCGCGCTCGGTCGGGCTCGACCACGCGGTCAACACGATCTCGAGATGGTTCCAGAAAAATACGAATGGGTACTCCGAGCGCGCACTACTGATCCCAAAAAAAGGTGAGCTTTCGAGTCCAGAACCTGCACTGGCTCAATATATTTCGAACGGGAACATCGGAAGCACCAAAGGCAGGTCCGCCACCTCAGGTGGACCTGTACTCGCTATCGGACCTACGTGGCAGCTGCTCGAGACCGCACTCAGTCTTGCTGACAATCAAGCGCTCGGAGTGATAGAACACATCCCCGGGGCAAATGCCGGCTGGGCGGCTGCAGCGGGTGCCATCGACCTCGAAACAGGGGAACCGACCCCGGACATACCGACGCAGATGCGAGAGGCGCTTGTAAGACTCCACGACGCGGGATACAACGGCTACCACCGTCGGGAACCCTACTTTCGTGCGCGGTTCGGCCCGCCCATCGAGACGCTTCGCGCCAACGGATACTCCTTCGACTTCGTCGCCAGCTATCTCATCGCGCTTGGCGGCGGCCGAGCACACAGCTTGGAGGATCTCCGCAAGATCTATCGGTAGTGCGATGGTTCGGGTGTTAGACGACGCTGTATCCAAGCGGTTTAGCCGCACCACCCGCGACTCAGTGTGCCGTCGAACCGACGTTCACTCGACGTACACCGCGCTCATCGTTCGCGAGGATCCCGCTGAAAGGATCTGCGTCAGCGGAGCTGTCACCGTTGGTGCAGAGACCATTGAGCCCCACGGCCGCTGGTAACTGATTCGACCCTGACTTCTGTTGGTGCGGCGAAACGGTAACCAAACTCTGGAGAGCTTCTGCTATGTCAGCCTCGGTACTGTGGATGTGTGAGCACACGTCGGATCCCGTATCGCAAGTTTGCGCAGGCGGTCCGGAAGTTCGATACGGGACTGTTATTGGAGAAAGTCGCTTCAACGAGCGTCGAACTCGAGCGTGCCGATGCTGGCCTGCGACCGCCGCGATGGGCTCCCGACAGCCCGGTGCGCCAGTTCAGCCTTGCCGCGGTCGCCAGAACCGCGCTCGTCGAATATGGACGTCGAGCAAAGGCAACACCCGACAGGCCGGTTACCGATCGCGAGCTCCACGACCTCTGCGGGATGAGCATCGACACGGACCATCCAGACGTGCCTGAGGTGGGGGTCTTGGGCACTCCCGAGATGACGCGCATGATCGCGCGACTCATGTACCAGCAAGGCGTCTTCGGGTATTCCGCTTTCGAGAATATTTCTCGCAGCATCGGGTTGTTGGTCGAACACGATGCGGGAGCGTGCGACCTTCCGTCCCCCGCCGAGTGGAAAGACGTGCTCGGCGTGACCCTCACCGACTACATGACTATCGTCTTTCAACTCGGATCTCTCGCCACGACATACGGCGGACGACTCACCCTCGACACCATTCGCGAATGCCGCAAGTTGGGCTTCTTTGCCGGCGCTGATCCGGAGACTGTTCTCGGTGTGATTCGGAACCATCTCGCCGCTCCGCTCCGCACTCTCGCTGTCGATGGCCGCCGTGACGAGCTGGCAGAGGCGAAGATGTGGTCCTACAACCCACTCATGGGTCACCCGCTGATCGATGACGGGCGGAACGGCTACCTACTCCCGATCCATCGCTACCTGATCGAGAAGATCACACCACTCGGCCTCTTCTTCACGGGTTTGACGGCCTTCGGTGATACCTTCCCCGTCGAGCTGGGCAAATCGTTCGAGCTGTACATCGGCCAGCAGTTGGCGCTCCTCGAAAGAGTTGGTGCAGTGATCCACCCCGAAATCGTCTACGGACGACACGGTGGCATGAAGACGGTTGACTACTTCGTCGTCCTCGACGAGGTCGTCGTTCTCGTCGAGGTCAAGCTGTTCAAAGCCACGGCACCTGCTCGAGCAGGTGTCACCGCCGGGCTCGAAGCGCTGGTGCACAAAGTTCAACGAGCGCGCAGGCAGATCGACAAGACCGCAGCCCTGCTGAGGGCGGGCACCCCCGAGCTTGCCGATATACCCACTGACAGACCGCTCCGGGGCCTCGTCGTGACGAGCGAGCCGCTTCACAGCATCGACACGTTCCTGTACGAGGATATGTTCGAGCCCAATGAAATCGAGAGCTCGACTGCCAGCGCGCACGACATCGAACGAATTTTTCCAATCTTGGCCGAGCAAGCTGACGCCGGCGACCGACTCTTTGCCGCGCTGACCTCCAACGCTCCTACACCACCCAGCCTCAACCGCGCAGTCACGGGCCTGCCCGCCGTGAAGAATCCGATCAGTGATGCCTTGTGGCGACGGTGGGAGACGCAACTCGTACCCCCGGGCAGCATCAGATGAAATCCGTCTTAGTTCTTGGCCGATAACGGATCTTATGTAGGTTCGCTACCTTCGCTCTTCGGCACCCGAATCGACGAGGAGTACCCCGTGGACGGTGACGTGTCAGACCTGGCCGCTGTTGGGGCGTAGTTCCCTCACATGTGCCGCGGCTTCCTGAAACGACGTGTATCCCTTGGATCTGTCGATCAGGCGTAAGTCCATCTCGCCCTGGGTGTATCGATCCGTGAAGTAGACGCCGCGGATCGATTGTGGGACACGGCGTGCCGTATTGAACGAACAGGAGCCTAGATGCGGGTGGCTGCGAGCCTGGTGCTCGGGGCGTGGATCATTCCGGTAGAGAAAATTCAGCCGCTCCACGTCATCACCGGGCAGGTGACTCCAGAAGAACGACTTGCTGTCGCTCCCACTTTGTACGGTCATCTGCCGAACGTGGATAGACCAGAAGGATTGGTTGATCACGACGTACGCCGGAATGGGTCCGCGGTTACCCCCTTCCGGTATGTGACTTTCCGCCGTGGGTGTCAGTGTCACCTCCCATAGACCGTCGATTCGCGGCCTGCGGATCAGCCGGTTCAGCAGCGGGAGACGCCACAGCCACAGATCCCACCCGAGCAGCACCGCAGAAGCAGCGGCGGGGAGAACGCCGACGACTATTTTGGCGACGCTGTCGAGGTGGATGCCCGATAGCGCGAATATCGCTGTGTAAGCGAAACCGACCGATAGGACAACCATGCGAACCAGGGTCGTCGGGCGCATATGCAAGGATCAGCTCCCGTATCCGAGGTGATTCCACGTCGCCAGAACCAGATCTTTTCCATCCTGGATCGACCACTTCTTGTCCTCGGTGAACAGCCACTTCATCCAGTTGGGCTCGACCATCGCGCGTTTGCTGTCCTCCGATTCGAGCAGGCCCCACAAGCTGCTTAACGTGGCGCGGAAGCCGTCATCGAGATCACCGGTGGTGAGAGTCGAGGCTGGCGCGTTGAAGACCAGGCACTCCATGAAATATGAGGGCAGTTCGTCGATGGTGCCTGCTGTCGCGAGGTAGTTCTCGGCGTTTTTCAACGCGCGAACATAGTTTTTGTACCGGTGGTTGGTCTGGGTATTGAGGTTGCGCCCGTTGTCCAGTTGTTGTTGGGGCCAATTCACGATCTTGTTTCCACCGTCTGTGGGAAAGACGCAGCTACCCTCCGGTGCGATGGTCCGGTCGGGATTGTCGTAGCGCCGGTAGAGGAAGCTCGGTACGACGTCGACGCTTGGGCGGCTGCCTTCTACAGCGCTGATGTTGATGGCGACTCTGCCACTGGTGTCGACGGAGTCTGCTCCGAAGGCGGCGATGAGGGCATCTACAACCGCCCGGCGCCATTTCTGGGGAGTCCACGCGCCCTGGTAGGGCGTCAACGGAGGTTCTGCTCCGACGACGCCGGCCTTGTAGCCGTAGTAGAGGCAGCCGTGGAACTCGACAACCACGTCGACATCACTGTCGCGGCGAACGTTGGTGTTGTTGGGGTAACTCCCCTTCGTGTAGATGAGCGGGTTGATGCCATCGAAGGCGTCGCAGGTCGTGATCGCCCTGCGAACCATGCTCTCCGCCCGCTCTTGCTGCAACCGTTCGTTCTCGCTCGAGGGTTTGATCCAACTGCTCAGTAGCTCCGCGCGCGCGGTTGCTGACATACCCACTGTGACTCCCGTCGTCAGGTATGGACCATATCGGGCATCTCCGACATAGCTGCCTCGGAATGGCGTCGTTGCTCTGGTGCCCCTTACGAAACATCTGCCGCTGGTCGACGGCCAGGTGTATGTCTCAGGCGTGTCGGCCGATACATTGAAACGGTCATGGCCGTAATCTGGGTACCTCCCCCGTTTCGGTGCAGGGTTCGACGTCGTTGCCCATTTCGAAAGTTGGCGTGTTGTTACTGGCACTGAGAAGGCCGGCCGTCATTATCGACCCGTGCCCCCTCATCTAGATCGCATGATTTATGTCGATGACTCAGGTCATCCGCAGTCCGGGCTCGCTGTCTACGGCTGGATAGAGTTCAGTCCTGATCATTGGCGTTCGGTGCTCCGGTTCTGGTTGGACACGCGTAAACGCCTGTGGCGCGAGTTCGGCGTTCCGGTGACAAAAGAACTACACACCACGGAGTATGCGAACGGTCGCGGACGGATCTCCAAACGGATTCCTGAGCGACACATTCACGAGGGACACGAGTACTGGAAGGACTTCGGGCGTGAGGTCGCAATCGAATGCCTGGACACCCTTCGCTCGACCGAAGGCTTGATCGTCGGAGCGGTATATCGCCGAGGCCAGCCCGATGATCTCGCGCGTACCAAGCGCGAACTCTATGCCGATCTCGTCACCCGAATCGAAGGCGAATTGGCCAGATCCGACTCGTTGGGCCTGATCTTCATGGACGGTGACGGCAGCGATAGTTCCTACCGAACGACACACAGGGGCCTCGCACTCGGTGAACGGCGCGTGATCGAAGACGCCATCCACATCGATTCGTCGGGATCACAACTGGTGCAGATGGCTGATCTCGTTGCATGGTGCGCCAACGTAGTGGTGGACAGCCACGTGAAGAACGAATTCGCTGGGCGCTGGTACGCGGACTACCTGTCCGAGCGCGACCCGAATCGGGAACCCGAGGAAATTTAGCCCCAGAAACAGCAAGACCCCCTTATCCACAGGTGTGGGGGGGTCTGCAAGACAGATACTACCGCGTGGGGAGTACCAGGGCAAACGCAATCCTGTACTGCTGACCAACAGCCCAAATCGCTGCTCACGAACTCACGAGCTCGCCCTCAGCCGAAGACAATCTAAAAATCGGCGGCCTGACCGACACCGAAGCCGCTCGAACAGAGCGGTGAACACCCCGTCGTGGCTCCGTGACGGCGGCCGTCGGAGCGTTCTGTCATCTTTAGAGGATGATGAATATCATTGCCGATAATATAGATTATGTCAGGTCTAAGCTGGGAATCGTTGTCCGGCAGTTAATTTCGATCATACCCGCTCGCGCGAAATTACTGGCGCCGATGTCGGCCTACCGCCCGACATGCAGCGGGTTCTCGGGGACGTCAGGAATCGAACGAGCTATACATCACGCGAGAGGTCATGGTGTCGGCCGCGCCGTTGAACGCGCCGAAAGCCGACCGGAGCAGCTCGTAAGCAGGGGCCAACTGCGTCTGCTCGATCTTTGCTACCGATGAGACGGTCCATCCGATGATGCCGTCGTGTCCTGGAACCGGCTTTCCGAAAAGATCGACCAGGGCCTCGCGGCGGTATCCACTCTCCACCAGGTCGTTCTCGGTGTACCAGTCGTCTCGGGGGTTATGAACGTATTCACCCTGGACCCTCTGTAGCTCCTTCACGAGCCAGTCGCTGTCGGCCGATGGAGTTGCAGGTTCGGACATTTCAGATCCCCTCCGGCGAGTCGCACATCATATGAGCTGCTTCGGACTGGGCGATTCTATCGCCGCTCATATCGACCGCTCAACGTGTGTTTCTGAAAACCGAACTGACACTGCGGCGCGCCCCTCCGCCGGTGAAAAGGGGTTTGCAGCTCGGCAACTCGTTTGTTGGCTACGCTGGCCGTTACCGAGTCCCTGACATTGTGTGTGATCGAAAGGTTTTCCGGCTGTGGCCAAACGAGTGACAACCCAATTGGTGGACGATATCGACGGGTCGGTCATCGACGACGAATCCGGCGAGACAATCGAATTCGCGGTCAACGGTGTCGAGTACGTGATCGACCTGAAAGCGAAGAACGCCAACGAGTTTCACAGGAAGCTCGGCTACTACATCGAGCATTCGACGCGTGTCGGTGGCCGCAAGCGCAAGCCCTCCCCCAGCGGCGCGACGACGCCCGCGAAGGCCGGGTCATCGGCCACGCGTGATCCGGCGCAGACTCGCGCGATTCGGCAGTGGGCGGCCGACGAGGGCTACGAGATCAGCGATCGCGGCCGTATCCCGGCCGCCATGGAAGAGGCGTACAACGCCGCTCACTGACAGCAGCATCGAGACGCCTGTCGGCTTCCGGTAGGAGGGGACCAGAGGCTAGGGCACGCAGAATGGGGATGTACAGCCCTTACTCCGTCTGCGGGTCGGTGAGCGAGTGAAGTGGATTAACGAAGAAGTGGTTCGAGATCGATTGTCACGCTCGCGGCGGTGTTCAGTCCGAGTTCCGCGTATGCGATGGAAAACGTGATCGGTCCGGATTCGGGGAGGGGGCTGAGAAAATACGTTGCACCAGTCTCCGTTGGACGGCTGTAGCTTCGTCCCCCGTACAGCCATGAGGTTGTTACGTCGTCGTCGTCGGGGGCATCCCACGCGAAGCTCTTTTTGTTGGATACCACCTTGCCTGTAGGAAGCACGAGGCCGAGGTATATCCGGTGTTTCGCGGGGGGGCGTACGCGATGCGTCAGATTGAGACGGTCACCCAACAACCCACCGCCTTCGTGAAGGGATGTTGCAGAAAGGTCGAACTGGAGACCTGTTCGGAAGATGCGAAGCCGATCGATCTGTATCTGGACTCCGCCGAGAAGTGCGTCATCGAGCGAGAACGGATACCTCTCAGTGGGTTCGACCAGTAGGCCCTCGTCTTCGAGGGGTGGCTTCCGTAGGGGATGAACATCCCGCCGGTTGGCCTTCCGCTCGCGGATGGCTTCCTTGCGAGCGATGTGTGCGCGCACCTCGGGGGGGTTTTCACCCACACTGCTCCAAGGGACGCGCCGGACTCCGGGCTCGTTCGGATCGATGCCTTCTACCCACTCCATACCCTTATGGTCCCATCGCGTGTACTCGGTCGTGCAGAGCGGTGGGCCTGGTCGCGACAAAATGGCCAGGCCCACCGAGTCGGCGAGACTAGAAGTCGTAATTGACGCGGCTCGCGGTCACTACCTCGTCGGTCGTGCTGTTGTAGATGAGTCCGCCTCGGAGGAAGTATGTAATCCTCTGGCCGACTGGCGCAAGACCTGCTCTGGTGTTGAGTTCGTCCGAGAGGGGATAGTTGAGGGGGCCGTTCTCGTATCCCTGTGCTGCCCAGGCGTCGTAGATGCGTCCGGTTATTGCGTACGCGCCGTAGATCGGATGCCAGTAGATGAAACCGCCTTGAAACTGCTGGTGGCGGCCCAGATTGTCGGTGTTGAGTACGTCACCGGCGACCGGGTATCCGAGATATCCGGATTCGTAGCCCAGGCTTGCCCATTTGTTGAAGAACACCTCGGACATTGTTTGAGCCCCGGTGGCCGCCGACCAATAGATCGCGCCGTGCTCGAAGCGGTTGAAGCGGCCCCCGTTGGGTGTCCCCTGCTCGTCGGTGATCGGGTAGCCCAGGAATCCACCTTCGGCACCGACTGTTCTCCACTTGTCGCGAATCGCACCACCGACGAAGTAGGCCTCGTTCAATTTCCAGTAGACGGATCCGCCCTGGAATTCTTGCCGTCTCCCGACGTTGTCCGGGTTCACGATTTCGTCGCTGGTGGGGTAGCCGAGGACACCACTTTCCCATCCGTTCCGTTGCCACGCGGCAAAGAAGTGATTGACGACGGGGTGCGCGCCGGAGGCGGCCGACCAGTAGATCGGTCCGTTCGCGAAGGTCTGCCGTCTGCCGAAACCGTCGGGGTTGACCAGTTCTTCGGAGGTGGGAAACAGAAGGAAGCTGAACTGGGCACCGAGGGAGTTGTATTTGTCTCGGATAGCGCCGCACACCCAGTTCTCGGAGGGCCAATATTGTTGGCAGTCAGGGCCCGGTGCCGGGATTGCCCGTGCTGCGGTCTGTTGAGTTTGCAGTTGTTGCAGCTCGGCTTCGCGTACCTCAGCTCGGTCGGCGTCTTCTTTGGTGAACGGTTCCGGCCATTCTTCTCGGTCCGAACGCATCTGACCAGGAATGATCGTGCTGTTCGGGTTCTCGGTGGGAAGGCCGGTGTACGGAATCTTGGTACCGGACGTAGTGGGCACCGGTGCTTGGCTTGTCGGTGATTCGGACGCCGTCGTTTGAGCAGCGGGGGGCTGTTGTAGCTCAGGCTCGGGCGAGGTCGTGGGCGCGGCACTGGTAGCCGGTGTTGTGGTGCATGGCGCTGTTGTAGGAGCCGTCGTGTCGGCCGGCACCGTGGTGGTCGGCGAGGTCGGTGATCCGCAGGCGTCGTTCGTTCTGTCGGCGGCGCTGTCTGTCGTGCTCGGGATCGTGGAGGTTGGTGTCGATGGCTCCGGCTGCGCCATCGCGGTGGAAGGTGAGAGGAAGGTAAGTGCGGCGATCGTTCCAATAGTCAGTATGCGAGCTCGGCGCGTGTACGCCATGGTCTTCTCCTTTTGCGAGAATCGGGTTCCGAAAACGGGCGCAGTTCTTTTAATCATCGAACCTGCAGATGGTTCCCTGGGCCGGTGACTCACCGCTCTCGGTCGGATCACAGTGCGCTTTTGCAGTCTTGACGCCTACCGTTTGGTAGAACTCGTCCAGGTTTTGGGTCCACGCCCGGATTCCGACTTCGAGGTCCTGATTCGCCGCGTTGAAGGTATTGGTGCTTTGCATCTGCCCGCCACCGTTGCAGCGGAATCCGTCACTGTTTTCTGCGTCGATTTCCACACCGTTCACGATTATGAAAATCTGAATATGTGTGTCGTAGTCGAGGTACGGAAATGTCTCATCTTCCGGGCTGTAAAGGCAGTTCCAGCTGACGACGGGGCGGGTCGAGACCATGGTGACCGTGAATCTGAACTGAAGCTGGTCCGTTAAATCCCGTCGTAATCCCCCGCTACTCAAGATGGTTGACCCGATATTGACCTTCATGTTGCGCATCACGGAGACATCGGCGTCCCCTTTGACGGAGAACAATGTAGATGGATAATCGGGTTCGTTGCTCGGGTCGGTCGGAATCGCGGTCCCAGGGCCTTGTTTGAGCATGGGATCAATTGCTTGCGCGATCGCTTGGGACGCTCCT
Source organism: Rhodococcus sp. 14-2496-1d (assembly GCF_002259365.1). NCBI lineage: Bacteria > Bacillati > Actinomycetota > Actinomycetes > Mycobacteriales > Nocardiaceae > Rhodococcus > Rhodococcus sp. 14-2496-1d. The sequence goes on from NZ_NPFV01000032.1 coordinate 157,689, forward strand.
GCCGTGATCATTAGTGAAGCGATGCTGGACAGGATCACCCCCCTGGCCAGAGTGCGCCCGATACTGCGGGGTGTATAGAACGGCATCCTCGGTCTCACTTCCCTCTATTTACCATGAGTAAAGAACTAGAAAAATATTGCACGTAGCTGGTATTTGTGCGACCGGTCGGCCGTATCGATTTGATTACGAACGGTTGGAAGAACCATTACTGCCACATGTTGTTTGTGTCGGATCGAGTAATCCCGACTGTAACGGCCATTGTGGCGTTTACCGCCTGTTTTAATTGGGCTAAAGGCCGTATTCGATGTCGTGATGGGCGTCGACCTTGCGTGTGGGTTGTGCGCGGTCGCGTCCGTGGGATTCGAGGCCGGACGATTGCCGCTCGGAACTGAAGAGTTACGAGAATTGGGGGCGCACGGCCGGGACCAAAGTCTCGGTGCTCTCCGGCCGAGCGGATATCCGGGCGAGCGGGTAAGTCGCTGATGGCTGCAGTCGGAAGTTTGTCGGTTAGGGCAGCGCGGGCAGTTGCATGACCGCGTCCGGCAGTAGCAGGTGTCGGTGCCCGGTTCTACAGTGTCGCGTGTGAGCGGGAACGAGGACGTCGGCGTGGCGATGGTGCCCGAACGTGTGCTGGACGGCCTCGCCGAGGTTCTGATCGACAGGCTCGATCAACTTCTCGATCGGTTGACCGACCGGGCGCTGGATGCGCCGACAGCGGGGTCGGCTCTCTGGGAATCGGAGTGGGGCGACCGCGATTCGGCGATCGGTCGAGCTCGAGCCTTCGAGCGGTCTCGGGTTCGAGCGGAATTGGTGCGCCGCGCGTTTGTCGGCCTCGACATAGTCGGGAGCGCTGCACCGGCTGTGCAAGCTCGGCATTCTCCCCCGGTCCGACCCTGTCGGACAAAAGCCGGACGTGCCCGCGTCGACGACGCGCAGTTGGCTTTCTTCTGAATCTTCCGCTCCATCCCTCTGCCGCCCTGCGGCATAAGGACTACTTGCGTACGGTGCGTTTTTTGGTGCCTGCGGTGGATTTGCGGTCCTCGAACTTCGACTTGAATCCGAACGTCTTGCTGCCCTGGTAGGTGCCTGCGGCCAGTGCGCCCTTGGCCCGGTATGTCTTGCCTGTCTTGCTTGTGGCGTCGAATTCGATGGTCTCCCCGGCCAGTAGCTTCTCGAGTTCCTGCTCGGTGAAGTCCTTACCTGGCCAGTGGTCGTTGGCACCCCATCCGCGGCCTTTGAACGTGACCGGTTTGCCTTTCCACACTCCGCTGACCAGGTCTGTCCGAGGTGCGCGCTCGGCGAACTGCGGGTTGAAGCTCACGTGTGGGTACTGCTTGCCGTCTTTCTCTCTCACGCCTGGTTCGAGTTTTCCCGTGCAGGTGAACGTCTTTCCCGACTTCGCGCTCGTCGCGACGATCTCGATGACCTGTCCGGCGAGTAGTGCCGCTACTTCGGTGTCGGTGAACCGGTGGCCACCGAAGACTCGCTTCGCGCGGGTGATGACCGTGCCTGCGTGGGTGAAGTGCAGCTCCGGCGGCAGGTCGATCATCTCCACCACCGCCCGAGTCACTCCGGCTTTGCCCATGCGTGCCGTGAGTTCGCCGGACAGCGTGCTCGAATTTGCCTTCATCGTCTTCAGGTCGTGACGAACGAGATCGGCCACGAGGGACAGGTAGTCGGCTGCTTCGCCGGTTCCGGCCTGGATTTGCGCCATCTGCTCGAAGACCTGCTCGGTGATCGTCAGGTCGCCGATGTGTGTGCCGGGCAGGATGCGATGGTTGAGTTCACCGATCGCGCTGAGGGTGATCTTGCCGCGCTTCTCGACCATCAGGGCCTTGCCGCCCGAGTTGTTCGTGACTTCGGCATAGGTGCTCGTCCGGGTCGCGCCGGTACCGACGCTCCGTTTCTCGAGCTGTTTCATCAACCAGCCCATCGTCGGATGCGGCGGCCGTGCAGGGAAGCCTTCGTGGACGAACGGGTCCGCGACAGTACCCAACGCCGTCGCACCAGTGGGTTGCTCGTCGCGCTCGCCGTCCTCCTCCTCGACGACGAACACACCTTTCCATCCGAGCACTGCGGGCACATTCAGCGAGCCGACGAAGCTCGGGTATTTCCCGACGTGCCCGCGGTGCTGGTCATACTCGTAGTCGGGGGCGAGCATCGTGAGGTAGTTCTTCGCGAGGAGCTCGTAGATCTCCCGACCCAGCTCGCCGTAGGCCTTCTCCACTGCCGCGAGGCTCGGCGGTACGTTGGGCCCCGGACGGTTGGCACCGTGCGCGCCACCGGACTTGATATGGCTCGTGCGTGGGCCGCGATGGCTCAGCGCCGCCGGATCCACGCCCACCACACCGGCGATCGCGTCGACCGAGGGAAGCAGCTCGTTGAACTGCTCGATCGAGATGAACTTGTCCTCGGTGCGCGGGTAGGACACCACCTGCGCCTCGTACATCTTCTGATAGGTGTCGAGAACGTTCTTCGCCCCGAAACCTTTCTTGGACAACAGAGATGACAGTGCGGCCAGGTCCATCAGTTTCGGCGGTCCCGTTTTCTTGCGTGTGGTCCCGTCGTGGACGACCGGTGACGACTGAAGGCCGCCGGGAACATCGTTCTCGTTCTCGAATCGATCGACCTCGGGGTCGGTGTACGTCACGCCGTTCTCGTCCCGAAACCGGTTCTCGTAGAACGCCTTCTTGACGTATCCGTGGTGCGCGTCGAGCCCGTCACCGACGATTACGACCATCGCGGACTTGAGCCGCCCGTTACGCAGTACCGTGCTCGCCCCGGTCGTCTTGGTCGCGAGTCTGGTGAACTGCATCGAGAGCATGTCCCACTTCGACCGGAAGTCGGCCTTGCGGTAGTCGCCTTCGGCAGCGATCGCGGTGACCGGCCGACGGGCTGTGAAGGCCTTACGTAGCGATGCCGGTGTCTCGTCCAGGAACTCCATGCGTTCGAGCTTCTTGTTCTCGAGGCCCAGGTACTCCACGATCTCCCAGCCGAGGAGTGAGCCTTCACCGGTCGGGTCGAGATCGGCTGCATTGCAGATGCTCTCGCAGCCCGAGAGCACCGTCTGGAGTTCTTTGAGCAGGCTCTTCGCGTCCGGATCGGTGACCAACTTCCCGCCGGACACCCGGCGCCGGATCTCTCGCTCCCAGCGGAAGTCGGCGGCATTCCACGGGAGATGTTCGAGCTCCCAGCTCTTGTACTTGTCGGTGAGAGGCGCGGGCACCATCGCGGCGGGGTCTTTCATTTCCAGCAGGTGCCCGCGAGCGTGGACGATGACGTACTCCGTGCCTGCGAACGTGCCACTCATGCCGCCCAGTGCGGCGGCGAAGTTACGTGCTGCGGATGGCTTTTCGGTGAGGATTCCCACTTTTCCCATGACAATAGATCCTTCTCTGCGGTGCGTGCGGCGTGTGGACAGCGAGGGTGTTTGCCGGTGGACAGTCGGCTAGAGACCTGCGCTGACGAGGCGATAGTTCGCGACTTTCCAGCCGTCGTCGGTGAGTTCGACGTCGACGGCTCCGGTGTAGCCGGTGAACGGGGTGATCTCACCGCTGCGGTGTTGGACGACGCGGTCGATGACGACAGCCACGGTGGCCTTGGCGTCGCCGTCCTTGTCGAGGCTCTCACCGTCGAGATTGACGCTGGTGTCCGGTCGGGCGACGGCGGTGACGATGTCGCCGCTGCGCGCCCACGCCGACCATTCCGGGATCGGTTGCGGCGCTGGATCGGGTGGTGTGGTCGCGGCGGTGGCCATCGATCCGGTCAGATGTTGGCGTTGCCCGTGCATGGCATCCCACGGTGAATCCTGCACTGCGGGTTGCCAGGTGTACACAGCGGACATCACCGCCGTCGCGACACCCACGGGGTCGGTGGCGGACGGGTCGATGGCGATCCCGGCGTCGGTACCCGGTGGTGGCGGTGTGTCCGAGCCGCGGAAGACGAACACGATCACAGCGGCAATGGCGACCACACCGACGATGCCGAGACACGCGAAAACGATGCCTGCTCTTCGGCTCATCTCGTGGTCTCCTGCGAGTCGGAGTCGTTCGCTGATTCAGCATCGGTGTCGCAGATCTGACCCAGTGCAGCGGCTTTGGCGACGACTTCGAGCCAGTCGACGATCGGTGCGTCCGCTCGGCGACTGTGGAGGATCTGTGCCATGTCTGTGCTCCTTGATCTGTGATGGTGCCAGTGTCCTGGTGGCCACCGACAACAAATGTGCGAGTGGGTCCAGCGCTAACCGACGGTGGGGACTCCTGCTGCGGCGACAACGCTGACCGTCCAGATCGCCCACATGACGAGCGCGGTCGCCGCCAAGTGGATGGCTTTGCGGAGCGCAGTGACAGTCCAGTTCTGCGCTCGCGCAGAGGCGTCGGCGACAGCGACGACGCTGCCTATGGTCATCGCCGCGGTGACGACGATGACGGCCCACCAACCATGCGCGAGAACGTCGCGGGTCGCCGCGGCGCGGCCGCTGTCCTCGATCGTGGTGATCATCGACTCCAGGATCAATCGGGCGACGGGAACAGCCCACACCGTCCATACGATGACCGAGGTCAGAGCAAGGGCTGTCAGTGCTCGATGCCGGTCGTGGGACGTCAGGTCGTGGCTGGTGCGTGTCGGTGCGGTGCTCATGAGTGGGCCTTTCCGTCGAGCATTGGTCGGTGGCGGCTATCGGGCCAGGTCGTAGTCGGATGCGGTGGCGGTGATGGTGGTGACGTAGTTCTGGGTCTCCGAGTAGGGCGGGACGCCGCCGAACTGTTGGACCGCTCCGGGGCCGGCGTTGTATCCGGCGAGCATCAATTCCACGGGATCACCGGTGATAGAGCCGGATTCGATGCCCGGTCGTAGGGTGTCGGCGACCGAGCAGTTGTAGCGGCCCTGCGCCATGACGGCGTCGCCGATGTCGTTGGGATCCCCCTCCCCCGCAGCTCCGGTGACCACACCCTGATCGTCGACGGGGAAACCGAACGACGCCCACGTTCCGGGGAGGAACTGCGCATACCCTTCGGCCCCGGCCGGGCTGGTCAGGCCCGGTGTGAAGCCGGATTCCTGTTTGAGCTGAGCGGCGAGGATCGCGGGTGAGAGCTCGCGGCACTGGGTGGCCGACAGCGCGAGCCACGGCTCGAACTCGGGCGGGATCTGGCCGGCGGCGAGGTTCGCGTGATCACCGAGACCGGCACCGGGTGCGGTGGTGCAGTTCCCGGTCGCCTTCGGTGCGGATCCGCCGCCGCCGCCGGGGACGGGCCCGTAGGTCTGGCCGGGTGCCGGTGCGCCGTGGCCGACGGTGGTGACGTGGAGGTGGTCGAAGTGGTTCTGGGTGGGAGATCCCCTGTCCTCCATGGTGTTCGGTTCACCTTGGGAGGGGATGTATTCCTGTCGCCAGATCATGTATTCGATCTGGAGATAGTCGCGGTTCGCCCACAGGTAGTCCTTGACCTGGTCGCCGAGCGCTTTGCCTTCCTCGGAGGACCAGTTGTCGATCATGATGTCCGCGGCCCGGCCGGAGGGGTGGTCGTCGAATCCCCCACCGTCGGCCCGCCACCCACCGATCGTGGTGATCTGCGGGAACTTCGCGTGAACAGCGCGGGCGACGCGGACCGTGTCGACCTGAAAGTGCTCTTCGGATCCGACGCCGGCGGGGAGAGCCGCCATCTCCGCGGTGCCGCTGTTCGGGGTGGGCGTGGTCGGTGCACTCGTCGATGGAGACGGTGACGGCAGTGGGCTCTGGCCGGTCTGTCCACTACCGGGCTCGGCGGCGGCGTCGTAGAACGGCTGCGGGTCGATCGCGTTGTCGGGCGACCAGGGCCCGGTGTGGTACTCGAAGTGCAGGTGCGCGCCGGTGGTGTCGCCGTTGTTGCCTTCGTCGGCGATGTGCTGACCCGCGGTGACGTGCTCGCCGGGCTTGACCAGGACACCGTCGGGGAACATGTGCCCGTACACCGTGGAGACGGTCTGTCCGTCGATGTTGTGCTCGAGGACGATCCACATCCCGAATCCGGTCGCGGGTTCGGCTTTGGTGACGATGCCGTCGGCGTAGGCGTAGATCGGTGTACCGACGGGACCGGCGAGGTCGATGCCCTTGTGCATCGTTCCCCACCGCGACCCGAACGGGCTCGTCAACTGGCCTTCGGAGGTCTTCATCGGCTTGGAGAACGACCCGGCCGGAACCCCGCCTGCAGCAGAGGAAATGCTCTTCCCGGGAAGACAATCGGTGGGGACTTCCTCGCGCACACCGGTGGTGACGAACAGGACCACGAACAGTGACAGTGCGAGGACGACGGCCAGCGCAATCGCGCCGCCTTTCTTCACAACGCGGCCGTCCGTATCGACTCCGCGCCGATCGATCGCGGGGCGTGGGCGGCCAAACGCTCGCTGAGGGTCCGGTTTTCCGACCGCAGTCGGGTGATCTCCTCCTCGGCGGCCCGCAGTCGTGCGGTCACCTCGTCCGCCGCGGGTCGACGCGAGGGCCCGTACTTGTCCTTGATCCACCGGGCCACGGTGTTCTCGTGAGCTCCGATCGAGACAGCCAAGGCTGCAACGCATTCGGCGCGGGAGGAGTAGTTGTGTCGCGACTTCTCGTATTGATCGAGCGCCCACGAGCGGGTCTGCGCCGAGTATTCGGCGCGGGGGTACTCGGCGGTCATCACTGCGCTCCGACCAGTACAGAGTCTTGGCCGTAGTGGGCGTCGTCGCTGTCGGCGGCGTGGTGCTGGCCACCAGCGAAGTACTCGGCGAAGCGGGCATTGGTGTCGTGGACCCCGGTGTCGTATTCGACGTCGGTGAGCACCGTCTGGATGGGGATGCCGGGGGTGTTGTCCTTGGCGACCTTGATCAGGAACTTTCCGCGCCCGATCGGGTTCCGGACCGTACGTCGTTCCGAGCCCCGGAGTGCTGCCCCGCGCGACCAGGACGTGACCATGCCTGCTTCGGCGGCGGTGAACTTCAGCTCCCCGGACAGGCGTTCGACCTCACCGATCGGCAGTCCCCCGCACACGACCATGCCGGCGCGGTCGATGAACCCCTTGGCGGTCTTGATATCGGCTTCAGTGGGCAGGGTTTCCAGGTCGCGGCCGGTGTGGGTGATCATCAGCAAACCGGTCGCGTCGGTGCGGTTGAGGCGGGTGATCTCGTTGACGCGGGCAACCATGCCCGGTCCGGCTCCGATGACCTGCCACAGCTCGTCCAGAGCCATCAGAAACAGTCGCTGCCGGTCCAGGCCTGCGTCGGCGAGCAGGTGCGCCGCTTCCACGGTGCCGTAGGCATCGGCCCAGCAGGAGAGCATCACGGCCGCTTTGAGGGTGGTGTCTCCGCGGTCGAGGGAAGAGACGTCGATGCAGATCATCGGTGCGTCGAGGTCGATCGGTTCGGTGGTGTGGTCGGCGAAGATGTCCCCGAGGGGGCCTGAGGTCAGTGCGCCGAGGGCCTGCATCAGTTCGGTGATCGCCTCGCGGTAGCCCTCGCGGTCGGTCTTGTAGGCCGCTTGGAGCATGTCCGCCGATCCAGCGTCGATGCGGGCGTAGAGGTCTTTGAGCAGCGGCGGGTACTCGTAGGTGAAACCGCCGTCGGCGTACAGCTCGCGCAGCGCGATACCGATCAGGGAGTTCTCGAAGGCTTTCACCGAGTGGGTGTCGTAGCGGATCAGCTCGACCAGGGCGCAGACGGCGTTGATCTGGCGGGTGGAGATGGTGATGGTGGCGACGTCGATCAGCTCGTCGAGCTCGGCGATGCGATCGGGGTCGGTTTCTGCGTTGCGGGCAGTGATCGCGCGGACGACTGCCTGTCCGAGGGCTCCGGCGGCGAGGGGGTTGAGGTGTCCACCGCCGTGGCCGAGGGTGATGATCTGCCCGCCGAGTAGGCGGGTGAGCTTGACGTATTCGCCTTTGATGTCGCCGGCGACGATCGGGGTCTGTCCCCAGCCGCACGCGCCGAGGAGGATCTTGCGGATCAGCGTCGATTTCCCCAGGCCGGGCAGGGACAGGACGAACATCGAGGGGTTGCCGATGAGCTTGTCGCGGAAGTACGCGAACGGATCGCAGGAGACGGCGTTGCCGGTGATGACGTGCTGGCCGACGATGGTGCCGGCCGAGGGTGCAGCTGCGCCGATCGCCCACGGGTTGAGCCCGCACATCTGCACCGAGGTGGCTTCGTACTCGATCGGTGCCGGGACGGTGGCCATGCGGCCGCCGCCGGGCCCTTTGAGGCCGCGTGTACTCGACGACAGTGCGGCGCGCCACCACGGGTCCCCAGCGGCGTCGTGGACGGCCCGTTCGACGTGAGGGTGATCGTTGCGCCACCGTGCGAGGCCTATGCCGCGTCGGGAGTACTGGTAGGGCTCTTCGGCGTCACCGGTCGCGACGGCTGCGGCGAGCTCGGCGTAGTCGGTGTCGCCGATGATCCAGCGGACGAATGCCGACGGCCGCGCAGCGTCGGTCTCGACATACAGGTCAGCTGCGTGTCCCAGGTCGGGGCGGTCGTCGGTCATGGTCATCGGGGAGTCTCTTTCTCACGCAGAGTGGGGGCCGGTGGGGGAGAGCAGTGTCTAGCTGCGGCGCACCAGGATCGAGGTGGAGATCTGATCGGGTAGCAGCACTCCGACGCCGAGACCGGCGACGAACGCGGCGTCTTGGAAGGCGAACGCGCGGCGCAGTCGCAGCCGGGATCGGGCGGCGAGGGATTCGGTGACGGCGGCGGCGTTGGCGATCTCGTCGACCGATCCGACGGTGATGGTCAGCAGTGCCGAATAGCGTTCGTATCCGGCGCCGGAGACCATTTCGCGGCGGGCCTGCTCGGCGATCTCGTGGCGCTTCTCCGACCCGGCGGAGGTGATCTTGTTTCCGCGAGAGTTGATCGCGTGCAGGGCGTCTCGGTGTTGCTTGTCGACCTTCTTCGCGGCGTCCCCGGCGGTGTAGGGGCGGTAGACGAGAGTGAGGCGCTTGCGTGGGAGGTCGTCGTGCGGCTGCAGGAGCGGTTTGAGGACGGTGTCGGTGAATACCGATTCCGGTGGTGCGGCCATCTCCCAGACGACCGAGACTCCGCCGTCGTGGCGGTAGTGTCCCCATTCGGTCTTGGCGCGGGCGGGGCCTGCGTCGTCCCAGTCGACGCCGTGCTCTTCGCCGGAGATCTCGAGTTCCTCGAAGTCGTTCTCGGTCGAGGGGTTGTAGGAGCGGTGCACGGCCGCGGTGATTTCGGCGGCGGTCATCGGTTGTGCGTCGATCCCGGCACCGGAGAGCGACTCGTACAGATCCGGCAGGCGGCGGGCCAGTTCGGTGGCCATCTCTTCGGGGTCCTTCTGTCGCTCGCGGGTGGTAGCGCGGAAGGTGATCGACAGTCGTGCCAGGGTGCGGTGGCGACCCGAGGGCATCCGGACGGCCGATTGCTCGACGAACGACGCCGCCAAGGGCGGTGCGGTGGAGACGAGTTCGTGTTCGGCACGCCGTGCCAGCCGCAGCCCGGTGGCGGGGATATTCTCCACCACCACCACGGCACCGACGATGTCGCCGGGCAGTCCGAGGTCGGCGAGGTAGACGCCCCAGTCGGCGGTGTAGAGGTCCTTGTCGCGCTGGACGATCGCTTCGTCGCCGCCGGGCAGGGCGTCGAAGATGACGGTGTAGCGGTGATCGTCGGGGTTGTGGATCATCCCGAATTCGTTGCCGTGTCGGTCGATTCCCATGTAGACCTTGGTGCGGGCGAGTAGGCCGGGGAGTTTGTAGCGGCCACCGGGGATCCTCGAGTGCGGTCCGGCGTGATATTCGGTGGACTTGTCGATGTGCTTGCGCCGCAGCCATTGCATTCTCAGTTGTCCTGTCTCGTAGAGTGTTCGGCCGTTCGGGGCGATGACCAGAGGGGCGAGGGCGAGCGCGCCGAAGCCCATCAGCGCGAGTCCGGCCACGACGTAGACGAAGATCAGAACCACGAACGAGATCGCGAAAAACCCTGCGCCGTAGGCGATGACCTTCGTCGGTAGGCCGAACGCGAACGTCGACTGCGGCCGGTTACCTGCCGAGTAGATCGGCGGCTCGTAGGGGGCTTCGAGCTGGGCGGTCATCGCACGGCACCACGTGCGATCAGTGCCGATCCGACGGTGACGGTGACGGCGACGATGTAGGCAAGGGCAGCGGTACGTGCGGGGATCTTCTCCCACCACGCCCACTGCACCGCCGGTCGCCAGGTGTGGGCGGCGGGAGACTGCGGCCCCTGGGCGGGGGTTTTCACTCCGACGGCGGGTGCGAACTCGTTGGCGTACTCTGCCCGGCCCGGTGCGCGGCGAAAGCTTAGGTGCGCGGAATGGAACCCGTTGAGGGTCCTACGGTCTCGTCGTGCCGCACGCTTCCAGGCGACCGCCGACCGTCCAGACCTGGCAGATGGCCACATAGCCATCATCAGCGCCTTGTCGGAGGTGATGATGGTGGTGCGCGAGTCCAAGGTGAGGACGATGCGCTTGGACGAGAGTCGTCGATCGTGTTGTCTCATCGTTGGATCCGTCCGTGGTAGTTCCCGACTGCGCCTTCTGCAGCCGAGCCGAGCGCAGTCGAGGCCGAGCCGGCGGTGCGACCGGCGTTGCCGGCTGTCTTCAGCGCACCCGCTGCCCCACGCAGACCTGCCGAGGATGCTGTGCGCCCTGCCGACCCGACGGCCGAGCCGACCCTGCGGGCTGCGCCCATCGGACCGGACGATGCGCCCGCGTGCGAGGGACTCGATCCCCCGTTGTAGCGGCCCTGAAATCCGGGAGACGAACGTGCGCCGGTACCTGCGGCACCCGAAGATCCGCCTCTGCCGCCGCCACCGGAGGACCCAGCGACGGTGTTCGCCGCTGCACCGAGGGCGCGCGATGCCGCCATCCCGCCTGCCCCCATCACCGCACCTCCTGCTGCGCCGAGCGCTCCTACTTCCCGCCCACCGGCGGAGATGGTTTCCGCTGCGGGAGCAACGATCTTGACCAAGGTGGGCAGGGAGAACCCGACGACGGCCAGCAGGATCGAGCCGATGATGACCGTGGCGATCTGATCCGAGCTCGACGCCGAGGATGCCCAGAACGCGAACAGATACAGCAGCGTCGCTACCGGCTTGAACAGCAGCGCGCCGAGAGTGAACGCGATCATCGACTTGTAGGAGCTACGCCCAGTGCCGGTGGCCGATGCTGCGGCGGCGAGCGGGATGACGGCGACGACGACGCACAGCACGGCCTCACGAATGAGCAGCGCGATGAGCTGGGCAACCGAACCGAGGAAGGCGAACCCGGCGCAGGCGAGAGCGAGGATCGGGCCGAGGCCGGTCTTGTCGTCGAATGCGGTGATGGCGGTGATCTTCTCGTTCAGGTCCCCGCCGACGAACTTCTTGAGCGCGTAGGCCGAGGCGACGTCGCCGACTTGGTGGAACATCAACACCAGGATCGGCAGTAGCGACACGGTGACGACGGTGCGCACCAGCATGCTGGCTGTTTCGGTGGCTCCTTCCATCACGGCTTGTTTGCGGGCGATGGCGAGTTTGGTCATGGCGAACACGATTGAGGCGAACAAGGCGATGACGGTGAATCCGGTGATGATGTTGCGCAGCCCCGACATGGCGTTCTCGGCGGCGAGTCCTGGTATGCCCGAGGACATCCAGAAGGTCATGACGGTGCGGAATGCCTGGCTGTTTCCTTCCATCACTGCTTTGGTGAAGTCGCCGACGGGGTCGCCCCAGAAGGCGGACGTCGCGGAGGAGACGGCAGTGGATATCGCGTCACCGGGGTTGTCCTCGAACGAGTTGGAGAGGCAGAACACCTGAGGGAGTGCGTCACCGGTCACGCTGTTGAGTTGGTCACCGATCCAGGTCGAGTCCGCGCGCGCCTTGTCCAGGCATTCTCGGCGGTCCTTCTGAAAGTCGTTGCCTTGGTCGGCGATATCTGCGATTCCAGGAACGGGCGGTGGGTCCTGGGCGTACGCGACGGCGTTGCTTCCCACGACGATCCCGACGGTGACCACCGCGAGAAGAAGGAACCGAATCGCACCGCGCCGGATTCGCTCGAAGAGGTTCGGGCGCGTCACCCGAAGCTCCAGGGAGTGAAGGAACTGATGTCGGTGATGTCGGTGTCGGTGGCGACGGAGCGTTTGTCTAGCCGGCTCCTCCAGGTACCGCCGTCGTAGAACATCGACGTGCGCAGGACTGTGTAGACAGGGGTGGTGCGGCGTTGCCCGTTGTCGTCGATGGGAACTTCGATGGCGAATTCGACTGACGCGAAATCAGAAGTGCAGCTTCCGATACGGAACGCCACCGGAGCCGGAAAACCAGTGGCGGCGTCTTGACCGGGCGCGTCCCACGCTTCGGCAGAGGCACCGCGATCGAGTTCGTCGGTGTGCACCGTGAGGAGCTCGTAGGCGTCTTTTGCCACCGGACCGGGACCGTACGTCGTTGCCACCCAATTCCACCCGGCCAGGGCTGCCCCCTGGGGAGTCTGGGTGTAACCGGTGGGTACGTTGCCGGTCACCGCGGCGGGGCCGTCTGTGGTCGAGACCAGCAGCGGCAGTGAGGCGGTCTGTTGGATCTGCACTCCGGACGGCGAGGTGACGGGGGTGTTGGTCGGGGTGCACTCGATCCGTGGCTCCGGAGCGGTCTGTGGCAGCGGCTGCCCGATCGGGTTGTTGGGGACGGTGACCTTGCGGCCGAGGATGTCGACGACCGGTGTCCCGAAACCGCGTTGCCCGTTGCTGCCCGAGCCTGATGCGTCGGTGGGTTCCGGTTGGGTGGTCGGCGGTGCGGCCACGGGCGGTGCACTGGCGTCCTCGTTCATGTTCGGGACGATGAAGAAGATCGTTCCGACGATTGCGATGACGACCAGGGCCGCGACTGCAATCAGAATGCTGCGGATGCGGCGGCTCATGACGTGCGCTCCAAAGTGGTGTAGCCGTCGAGGGTGTCGAGTTCGACGGCGTCGATGTTCTCCTCGGCGGTCGGTAGGACGATGCGCCAGTCATCGGATATCCATTGCAGAGCAACGGGATAGGAGTAGAGCTGGTCGTCGGTGCCGATGGTTTGGGCGACCGACACTGCTGCCGAGAGCGGGTTGTCGGTGTAGTCGGTGACCTCGAAGCCGACGAACTCAGGTGCGGCGTCGGCGGGGACCGATCCGGAGACGGTGACGGCGGCGCGTGCGGCCGCGAATTCGTCTCGCCCTGGTCCGGGTGCGGTGACGGTGTTGACCACTTCCGGCCACGCGCGGTCGTCGGCGACGGCGAGTGCGGTCTGCCCGTTGATCGCGGCTAGGACTGCGCCTTGCGGGGTCTGTGCATATCCGCTGCGGTCCACCGATGTTCCGGCGAAGGGCCCGTCGACCCGTGACGTCGGCACCGAGACCCCTGCTACCTCGCGCCAGGTTAGCTCGGCCGGGGCGGAGCGCAGATCGGGTGCTGCGTCCGGGGTGGCGGTCGGGGTCTCGTCGTTGCCGGATCCGCACGCAGCGAGTGCGAGGACAGTCGCCGCTGTTGCGGCGATCCGGAGTGTGCTGGAGACGGTCATCAGGTGAGGCCTTTCGGGTCGAGTGCAGTTCGGGCGCAGCGGATGTCGGGGTTCTCAGGCGAGGACGGCTTTGGCGATTCCGGATGCGGATCCGATGATGGCGGCGCAGATCAAGATCCGGGCCAGGGTGGCGTCCTCGACCACCTGTGTTCCGGTGGACTTGCGTTGGTTGACGAATACCGCGCCGCACACGAACAGTGCTGCGATGCACGTGACGATGGCGAACCAGAGCAGCCACGACAGGCCCTCCATGATCGGCTGCCACACCTCGTCGGGCCACTCCACTGGTTCCGTGGGTGGTTGCGCCAAGACCACGGCAGGTGTGTTCACGTCGCTGTTCCCGCGGCGGGAGAGTTGCCGAAACTCAGACGGATGCCGAGGGCGATACGCATGCCGGAGGAGATCAGTGGCCCGCTCCCCAGGCATCCGTGAGGCAGGTACCCCATCTCGTCTGCCGTGTCGTACGGCCCGTCAAGCTCGCGGGGTCGGGAGGTCAAAACACGAGCCCGTTGATTAGACCCGCCGCAGCACCGACGAGTACGGCCCCGACAAGGTTCCACATGATGGCGGACCCGCCGTCAGATCCTCCGTTCTTCTTAGATATTCCGAGTGTTGCGGCGGCGTAGACGAGTGCACCGACCAACCAGGTGATGGCGCCCCACATCAACCAGCCCAGCAACATGGATACTTTGTCGCCGATTTCACCGGTGGGTACCTGCGGGCTTACGTCGCCGATGTTCTGGGCTAGAAGGTCGGTGGCCGACGCGGCGAGGGTGGTGATCATGATGGTCTCCTGGTGTAGTAGTCGGTGTTGTGCTGTGAATGGTCAGCGACCTGCGGCGATGCGAGCTGCGGTGAAGATTTCCCGCCCGATCGCGGCGAGTTCGGGGTTCGGGGTGGTGGTCGAGGGGGCGGGTGCCCGCATCCGCCCGGGTGGGGGT
>NZ_NPFV01000025.1:0-166514 GCF_002259365.1 Rhodococcus sp. 14-2496-1d
CCTGATCGACACGACGAACACGGGGCGGGGACTTTCAGTTGGCCACCAGTGGGGACCTCGACCTGGCCACCAGTGGGTACTTTTTCATGGCCACGGACAACATCAGTTGTGCAGCATCAGCATTGAGCACCGAGCATGAAGCGATGTAGACAACGAATCCCGGCTCCTGCTGGGACAGCATAGAAGCAAGTGAATCGAGCGAGACGGCCTTCTTGCCTACATCGAATCCATCTCGGTCGCCATGGAACGCGAGGTAGACGATGTCGTATCTCGGCTTTTTCCGATAACTCATTCTGCTGATGTGATACTCGAGCTCGGCAACCGTGTTGACGTTTCTGTGCACCAACCGCAGGTAGTTTTGGAGCTCCAGCAGTCGCAACACGTGTTCGACGCTGAGCTTGTCCCACGGATCGTCGTCCTCCCACTCACCTTCTAGACACAGCAGCCCGGGTGGCTTTGTCGAGCTGGCCCTGACTTGCTCGGTACGTGAAAGGTCAGCTGCTGCCATGTGAGCTCCTCGATCGTCTGAACTTCATTCCGAGAGTACGAGCCACGCCATTCGCGGGGGCAGACTTCGGCGAACTTCGGCCGCACCTGCCGTGTGTCCCGTCAGCCAACCGACCGCCCGTCACGGTTGTCCGACTCTGGCGATAGATTGTCGGGACAACCTTGGAGTGAGGAGTGCGGTGACCGTTCACAGCGATGAGGTCGGCGGAAGAGTCCGTCGATTGCTTGAGTTCCTGCGCGAGACGGTCTCGGCTCAGTCCAAACCGGTTCGCGCCTACGGGCCGACGACGCGGCTTGAGTGGCTCTATCGACGTGACCGTGATGTCCAGGTCGATGCGAGCGCAACAGCAGGCGACGTAGTCGTCAGAGTTGTCCGAGTCAGTGTTGAACCGCCCCCGGAACTACCCGAACAGCTCGTCGATTCGGTGGAAGGTCCGATCGACAGAGCCGCCGAACCGCCGACTCTCGCAAGCGGAGCCGGCGTAACCGAGTCGAAGGCGTTTCGAGCGTGGCTCAACGAATGGCAGACGTGGGCAGCCGACGACGCGACGAAACGTCCGCTGGCCGAGCTCTACTTGTCGGTCGATCGAATGCGAGAAGAGTCGCACACACAGCCAGAGACAGTCGAAGTCGTTCTGGCGTCGGGACTCCTATCGGCCACGTTGTCCGGAGTGTCCATCGATTCCCATCTGGTCACTCAGCCGGTGGAGGTCACGAGAGACGAGGACACCGGGGATCTGCTGGTGAAGTTGACGGCTGGAAGTAGCCCTCGGCTCGAAGACCGGCAACTGTTGCTCGGACTGAAAGGACTACACACGGCACCAGCCGCATCCCTTGCACAGAAGCTCGGCGATGTCGCGGGCTCGCCGATCGCAAGCTCTGTATCCATGATTCTGAAGGAGTGGTCAAATTCGGCCATCTCCAGCATCACGTACGTCCCCGATCGACATGTTCCGCCTGCCGCGCGTCGCGGGACGGTTCGTGAGTCACCTGCATTGCTGCTTCGTCGTCGAACCGGCTTTGCGCTCGTCTCCTACTACGACGCCATGATTGCTGCATTGAACGACGGTGCCGATGTTCCGCTGGGACTCCAACAGCTCGTCGAAAGCATCGAGTCGACAGACCGGCTCGACTGGCTGGCGCGTCCCAGCTCAGAGCCGTCGCCAGAGATTCTATTTCCACTTCCCGCGAATCGCGCGCAGTCCAGCATCATGGAGAAGCTCTCACTCGACACGGGTGTCGTTGTCGAAGGGCCGCCCGGAACGGGAAAGACCCACACCATCGCAAATCTGATGTCTGCGTTGCTGGCTCAGGGTCAGCGAGTTCTCGTCACCAGTGAGAAGTCGCAGGCATTGCGAGTGCTACGAGACAAGTTGCCGGCGGAACTGCAAGATCTGTGTGTGTCGATCACCGACCTTGCGAAGGGCGGGTCGGAAGAACTCGACCACAGTGTCTCGGTGATCGCCGGCCGACTTGCGGATTTCGAGATCGCTCAGGCGGACCGGCATATCGAGAGAATCGCCGGGGCTCGTTACCGAGCGATCAACAAGAAGCACACCCTCGAAGAAGCGCTGACGTCGACACGGTCCGAGGAGTCCGAGGTCCTGAACTTCGGCTCCCACTACGAGGGCACGTTGTCGGGAGTGGCCTTGCAGCTTGCTGCGTCTGCCGCCAAGCTGGCCTGGGTGCCGGGTCCGCTGTATACAGAGTCGACGCCCCTCACCTCGGCGCAATTTGCTGAGCTCGCGGGTCTGCTGGTCGTGAATGAGCTTCACGCGGCGGACCGTCGCGAACAGTCTTTTCCGGACCTGTCCACAGTGCTACCGAGCAAGACTGTGGTCACTCGACTGTGCGACGGTGCAAGCAGTCGGGCTTCGGTATCTGCACTCGCTGATGTCCCGACGGCGGAACTGCGCCGCCTGGCGGCACTGTCTCGTCAGGTTCTTGCGCGCTGTACGCAGCTGGATGGGAACCTCCGTGCCGCGCTGGACGGTTTGTTGTCCGGTTCGCTCGGCTACCTGTGGACGAGGGCAAGTGAGGCGTCAGCCCTGCTCGACGACGCGAAGTCCGCCGACGCAGTGGTCGGCACAGCGAATGTGGTCGTAGACAGAGCCGATCTCGTTGCTCTGGAGACGTACGACGCTGCCGCGCGTCTCTACACAGAAGGACGGTTCGACACCCTCCGCTGGTTGTGGACGCCGAAGGAGCAGACCGCGGTCGACGAACTAGGCGCAACAGCCACAGTCGACGGCGTTCCGGCTCAGGGAGGCCATGCATACCGCGTTGTTGCAGAACATATTCGTGCGCTTCGTTCGGTAGACGAGGCCGCATCGCTGTTGGTGGACTTTGGTATTCGCGTTCCGCACCGAGACAGTCGCGCGGCGCGTATCAACGAGCTAGACGGTGCCGTGCGCGACGTGGCGCTGGTGCAGGACGTCGTCGGGCGGATTGCAACAATCTCGGATGAGCTCGAAGACCGGGTGGCACTACGAACGCTCGACGGCGTGGAAGGGCTGTTGTCGGATATCGAGAAGGCGCTGGCGGGCACAAATGCACGCGACGCGTTGGAGCGGCTTGTGGTGATCGCCGACGGTTTCGACGCTGCAACTGGAGGGGCGAACAGCACAGAAGCGCTCGCACTTTCGGACGCACTCCGCACCGCCGACCGCGAGGCATTCGACGCTGCGGTCCGTGCATATGCACGAGCGAGCGTCGAACAGCAGCAACAGTTGTCGATGGATGCACTGCTGCGGGATCTCGATGCAGCAGCACCGACACTTGGTCATCTGGTCACGAGCGACCGCGTCACCGACTGGGTTGCTGTTGCCGGCGATTTCGAGGATGCATGGGCGTGGAGGTGGGCGAACCAGCACGTCGAACATCGTCTCGTCCGCCCCGAAGCATCGAACCTGGACGATCTCTACGAGGATGTAGATGGAGAGATCTCCCAGCTCACAGCGACACTGGCGGCGGAGAAAGCATGGCGAGAGTGTCTGCAGCGCATGACGTCACGGGAGATGCAAGCGCTCCACACCTACCAGGAGAGCATCAGCAACATCGGTGTTGGCAGTACCAAAATCGCACAGCGTTACCGAGCCTCAGCACGGGCTGCCATGCAGGAAGCGCAGAGTGCTGTTCCGGCGTGGATCATGCCGATCGGGCAGGTTCTGTCTTCGATTCCGCCGCAGCAGAACGTCTTCGATGTCGTGATCGTCGATGAAGCGAGTCAGGCGGACATCAGCAGTCTGTTTTTGATGTGGCTCGCACCGCGGGTGATCGTGGTGGGCGACGACAAGCAGTGCGCACCGGATCGAATACAGCAGGTCTCCGACGACACTGTTTTCGAGCGTCTGGACTCTCACCTCGGCGATCTACCGATGCACGTCCGGAACAATTTCAGCCCTCGCTCGAGCCTGTTTTCGCTTCTCCGGAGCCGGTACAACCAGCGTGTGCGGCTACGTGAGCACTTCCGGTCCATGCCGGAGATCATCGAATGGTCGTCGCAGCAGTTCTATCGAGACACTCCGCTGATTCCTGTTCGACAGTTCGGAGCGGAACGCCTGCAACCGCTCGTGTCGACCTACGTCGAGGGCGCTGAAACGACGGGGTCGAGTGCGACCTTGGTCAACGAGATCGAAGCACGTGGCCTCGTCGAGAGACTGTGCGAGTGCATCTCCGATCCTGACTACGACGGTATGACTTTCGGAGTCGTCGTTTTGCAGAGCCGTGCGCAGGTCGAGTTGATTCGCTCACTGATCACAGAGGCGGTTCCTGCCGAGCAACGGGACAGTTTGCGTCTTCGAGTGGGAACACCTCCCGATTTTCAGGGAGATGAGCGAGATGTCATGTTCGTGTCGATGGTCGTCGGCGCGGGATCGTCGAGCAATGCGTTGACCAACGAGATGTGGCAGCGCCGCTTCAATGTCGCTGCAAGCCGCGCTCGTGATCAGTTGTGGTTGTTCCATTCTGTTCGGGCAGGGGATCTGTCGCCGCTGGATCTGCGGACGTCGTTGCTCACCTATATGGAAGCTGCCCCCACTGTCCCGGTTCCGGAGATGCCGCAGGTTGTCGACGAGCAAGCTCTCCACAGTGATTTCGTATCGATGACAGCGCAAAGGGTGTTCGTCGCCCTGCGCGATCGCGGATACCACGTCAATTCTGCGATCGAGATCAACGAACTCGTCCTGGATCTGGTGGTCACCGGTGTCGCATCGAAGGTCGCGATCGAATGCGATGACGACCGTGAGCGTTCGAGAGACGTTGTTGTCGAGCGCCTTCGCCGAGAAATGGATTTGAAGCGGTGTGGGTGGACGTTCGGAAGAGTGCGTGCGTCCCAGGTCGTCGTCGACGTGGACACGGCGCTCGCCCCGATCATAGAAATTCTGGACGCGGTCGGAATTCTTCCCGGTGAAGTGGAGATTGCAGACGCTGGCCGGGCCGAGAGTTGGAAACCGGTTGTACTGAGCGCGAATTCCAACGATGATGCCCCTCCTGACGAGGAGCCGGTGACTCCTGCTCCGGTTGTGGATACCGTGGTCGCGCCGTTGCCTACGGTGATCGAGGAAAAATATCCAGTCCGTTCGACTTCCGTTCAGGTCGTCGAGCTCGAGCCGGGGGAGACACGACCGCCGAAGCTCGATGGGTCGCGCGAGATTCGGGTCGACTCTCGATACTCGACCCCGCGACGGTCCACCCCGGTCAAGCGCGTGCCGGTGACGACGCGTCCTTCGCCGGCAGTCATGCCGAAACGGGCACCGTCGAAAAAGCCCGTCGTTTCGACAGCACCTGTAGCCGCGGCTACAGCGGGGGTCGGTATCGAAACGCTCCCTGCCGCGGTGCAAGCGGCATTGGCATCGCTACCCGCGGCTTCCCTTTCGACGGGGCGCGTCATCGCAGTGGCTGCAGCGCGTCGTGACGCGCCACTTACGTTGCGGCGTTGCTCGTTGATAACAGGCATGAACCCGATCGCTGCTCAGCAACTGCTCGCAGACTTGGAACTGACAAAGAAGCTCGTGCGCCGACAGCGGCCCAACGGCGTTGCCGAATGGGTACGACCCGAGGACGCGGGATCATGACGGAATTGAGGGCTTGGCAGAAGGAAGCATTCGAGGCCTGGCGAGGGGCCGGCAATCGTGCCATCGTCGAAGCAGTCACAGGCACTGGTAAGACGCGTGTCGGTGTGGCTGCGATCGTGTCGGCGCGGAGCCTGAACCAGCAGGTCCTCGTCGTGGTGCCCACCATCGATCTTCTCGAGCAGTGGCACACGGAGGTCAAACAGCAACTCCCGTCGGTATCGGTTGGGAGGCGGGGGAACGGGCATCGGGACGACTTTCGGCATAGCAGCGTTCTGATCACCACCATCCAATCGGCCATCATGAAGGGTGCCCCTCAGCCGCGTCCCGGTGCCTTGATGATCGCGGACGAAGTCCACCGCTATGGCACCGACGGGTTCGCGCGAGTCTTCACCGATAGGTTCGATCATCGCCTCGGATTGACGGCCACGCTGGAGCGTCAGGACGAAGGTGTCGACACGCACATCCTCCCGTACTTCCGAACGAAGATTGCAGGATGCGACTTCGCCCGTGGACGGAGAGACAACGTCCTTGCTCCAGTCCGCGTGATGACGGTTGCCATCGACTTCACACCAGACGAACGTGCCAAGTTCGAGGAACACGATGCGATCGCAAGAGATGCGCGCAAGAATTTGATCAGCAAATACGACTGTGTCGCATCGCCTTTCGGTGAGTTCATGAAGACCGTGACGAAGCTCGCCGAACACCGAGACCTTCCGGAAGGACGACTCGCCAGCCGGTACTTGTCGGCATTCAGCAAGCGACGCTCGTTGCTGGCGGACTGCCAGGGCAAAATCGATGCGCTCGGAACGTTGGCACCGGCATTGGCGAAGTCAGATCGGTCGATCGTGTTCTCCGAGACGAAGGCGTCGGCCGAAGCAGGCTCGGCACTTCTACGAGAGCGCGGTGTGCAGTCCAGCGCTTACTCCAGTGGACTTGATCGTTTGGCCAGAACTCGAGTGCTGCAACAGTTCCGCAGCGGAGCACTGACTAACCTTGTCGCACCCAGGGTGCTGGACGAGGGAATCGACGTTCCTGCCGTGGATGTCGGCGTCATCATCGCCAGCAGCAGTTCCCGACGTCAGATGATTCAGCGCATGGGGCGGGTGCTGCGGCTCAAGCCCGGAGACCGGGCAGCCGCATTCGTGATCATGTACGTGCCGGGCACCATGGAGGACCCGTCGCTCGGCGCGCACGAGGCGTTCTTGGAGCAACTCCTCGAGATTGCTGAGGAACAGGTAGATGTCCCCATCGCGCAAGCGTCAACGCTACTAACGGAATGGTTGACGCGACCTGTAGAACCCAAACTGAAACCGATGCTCGTCTCCTCCAAGCCACCGACGTTCATCGAGCCTGTTGCCGCTGCTGAACTGTCCCGGTCCCAAGGCCGGAACCGTGCTGTCTCGGCTGCCTCTGTGTCGAGTCCGTCTGCAGTGCGGATGGATTCAGTAGCAGATTCGATCGGCACGCCCGGCAATCTCGATCTGATGTTGCGGTATGCCGCGACGTTGACAGCGAAGGAGGCTCGGATTCTCGTCGATGTCTTCGGACTGGGCGGGGAGCCGCCTGTGTCGATTGCTCGGGCCGCTAAGTCGGCGTCTGTTGCAATCGAGGTTGTGGCGAAACTGCGAAGAAATGGTATCGACGCCGCACGGGCCTTGGCCCCTTGAAGTCTTGCGGCGTGCCGAGTTTTGGCAACCCGCGGAAAGAAGACGTTCGGCGACTTTCGCAACCCACCGACCGTTGTCGTTTTCCGTCGGCCACGTTCAAGTCGCGGGATGTGTCCCAACAGCCAAGCTATGTTGGTACTCATGATAGGGGTCGATGCGGCTAGTTGCCGGGGAAAAGCTGATGTTGCAATTTGCTTAGCATCTCTTGCTGCTGCCGTAATTTAATCTTTGGGTCTATTACTTGTATGAACTCGACGGCATTGAATCCGTCTCCCTTTCGCCTGTTTTGCGGCGGTTCTAGTCCTTCGATTAACAACGCTTCCATCGTAGCGATGAGTGTGTTTACTTCGATGCTGTCTGACCGGGCTGCAGCGAGGATTCCGTTGTCATCGACTGGACGCACACCGAACCACGAGAATCGATCCCACCTACCCTTGTGTCTATCTCGAGTATGTTCCCACAGCCTTAATCCCATGCGCGGTTCCGTTACTCGGCCCACATAGACAATACGACTTCCGTCGTATAGCAGATAAACGCCCACCTGTTCTCCGAAGTCCACCGGTGCGCTCCCGGATTGCTGTTCACCGAGAAGCCGAATCGGTTTTTCGCTCCACATAGTTTCATCCCGGTGCCAGAAAATTCCAAAAGCGTTTATCAGTCCCATTTCTTCTGCGGCGGCATCTGAAGTATTGTTCAGATCTTTCATGTTGGTGAAATCTTCCGGATGTGAAGTTTCCGCTGCCAGCTGTGGCTGTGTTGTCTCTTTTAAGCGGTAAATTCCTCGTTCGATTTTTATGACATTATTCCTCAGGGGATCTTGTGAAAGAAGTGATGCCACCGTGTTCGCTGGAGTTGCCCCGACCTGCAAGCGGTACTTCCGATCGATGATCTCCTGTGCAATCGCAGAGTAGTGCATATCCCCTGTGTTTTCATGTAGCACCCGAACTATTGCTTCTCGCCATCCCATATCGGCCATCTGCTAACTGTAGCAATTTCTATCCCGGAAGTTTGCCTTCGGATCAAAAGCCCACCGAAGGAATCTGTAGCTGCGGGTCTAGGGTAGGGGCTATGGTTCATCGAGATGCTCATCAATTTCCAACAACGATGCCCGCCTTGGTGTTTCCGTGGTGGTGGTGCACCGTTGGTACGTGTCGAGGCTGTCAAGTTTCGATATGAAGGTAAATTATGCAGCAGAATTGATTCGGATGTAGGCGGTCTGAGAGTCATTCGTCCAGGGCCTTGATCAACGCGTCTTGGGCATCGCTGTAGAAGATGAACGACACCTTCGTTGCAACCTCGTCACTTACATCGAGTAGTTGGCGCCGGGTAGACACCGGAAGCAGAAGCGCTGTGGCACCCTTCTCCATTGCGTGCTCAGCCAGCGCAGCTGCATTTAGTACTGTCTCCACGCCGCCGCCCAGCGAGAGGTTGCCGACGGCGATGAGCCCGCCACGCACGGAACGCTGAAGCATTGATGATGTGAGAGCAAGGAGAATGGGTAGGCCAAGACCGGCCCCTGTCTTCGCGGCGTCTAGGGCGCGAACCTGGGCTGTGAGGTTGTGCTCACGAGGGTCGCGATCTCCCACCAGCACGCGCGCTTGCGCGACGAGGTTCTGCTCAGCCACCTTGAAGCTTTCGCGAAGTGGCGCGGGTGCCGCTTGGTTGAGGAGACCACGGGTCCCAGCACCGGGAGTGTCTGCAGCTTCAATCCTATAAAGGCCAGCCCCTACTTCACCGTCGCCTTCGGCAATGGCCCAGACCTGCCCCGGCGGTAACGGATCGAGGCCAATAGAGTCAGGGCTGGCGAGCTCGGGTGTCGAGACGAACTGTTCGATACCCTCGCCGATTCGGTAGCCGAACTGAGTGTTACGAAACTCTGCTGCACCGATTCGACGCTGCTGCTCTTTGACTCGGCGGCGGCACTCCAAAGCAATGCGGACAGCCCACTCCAGGTCTTCGTCCGAAATCAGCGCCTCGGCATTGGGGTATAGCAACTTTAGTAGTCCGTCGACCGTTTTATTGACGGCAGAGAGGTCACGCCCTGACAGGGCGTCCGAGTAATTGACGCGACCTTGTATTGACGCAAGCCGGGACTGAGCTCTTAGGTACGACCAGCACTCGGAGAGGAAATCGCTCACGAGGCCGAAGTGGTGAGTGAAGTAGGTAGGGTTGAGTTTTGGGACGTCCCAGCCGGGCAGGTACGCATGTACGCGATCCATAAATGCTGTGTCGTCGCGCATCTCGGGTGGTAGCGGTGACAGCAGGTGCCCGATCCTCTGCTGATGAGTGACATCGACATCGAAGTTTCCGACCAGCACGATTGAGCCGTCTGCGCGGATGGATTCACGGCCACGGGAGAACTCGCCGGACTCCATGTAGCCCTTCATGATGTTGACGCCATCCTTCTGGTCGAAGGAAACACCGGATACTTCGTCAAAGCAGACGACGTCGTATTGCGCAACGAGTCCGCGCTGCCCGGTGGCGTTGTTAACGAACATGCGTGCAACGGTAGCCTTGCCGCCCGAAATCAAGTGAGCGTATGGGGAGACCTGCTGATAAAGGTGTGATTTACCAGTTCCGCGTGGGCCTAGTTCGACCATGTTGTAGTTGCGTTGAACGAACGGAACCATGCGAAGAAGCAACACGTCCTGCTCGCGGACCGACAGTTGCTCGGGCTCGAAACCAACGGAGCGAAGCAGCAGGTGCTTCCACTGCTCGGTGCTGAAGCGGGATCGGCCCTCGGCCAGGCGTACTAGTGAGTCGCGGGTCGAAAGCTGTATGGGTCGCAAGGAGCCGATCGCGAACGGTTTCCCGTTGTTTTCGTCCGCAATGATTGCATCGTAGTAGAGGTCGACTTCAGCATAAAAGCCACCCGTCAGCATGCGTTCGTTATCGCGCACCACCGCATCGTCAATGCGGACATCTTTAAGGCCCAGGCTTGGTAATTCCGCAATGTAGACGTTCGATTTAGCGTCTAGGCGTGCCTTGACGAGGTCGATAAGTTTGATTGTCATCCGTTCACGGGCGCGCGATTTGAAAAGTTCTTCTTCGCCCGCGCGAACGGTTCGGTCCGAAAGCAATCTGCGAACGACTTTGAGGCCTTCTTCGATTTCGTCCGGGTCCGTAGTGGCGCAGTACCGGCCGATGAGGAACTCGCCAACGTATGTCGGCACAGGATATGCACCCTTGAACTGCTGCGCGAGATCCTTGCGAACTACATAGCCCTCGAATGCCGACGCTGCGAGGTCGTCGATTGCATCGAGCATGATTGTGTCGGTCATGCGGTGCCCCCTACCGTCGTCTGGTGTTGCGCGATGATGACGCCGTCTGCTGAGAGGAGAACCACGTAGGCGGTAGTCCCCTCAGCTGCGTCTTCTTCGTCGACTAGAAGTTTCAACTCTCCAGGCTCGGACGGCGACTTCGGGCCCGCTACAGTCGTGGAGGGATCCGCGGGTGCGAGACGGACTTCTGCGGTGACGTCAGCCTCGGCCGGCTCGAAGTCGACGCGACAGCGTTGGCCGGTCCACCGAATGCCTTCGATGCGCGTACTACCGGAAGTGACCGCGGCGGCCGAGATTTCGATGACTGGAATTACGCATTCTTGCAGGCTCAAGCCACCATGCTCATAAACCGTCCCCGCTTCGAAGGCAGCCGCTCCAGGGGCGCTCACCATCTCGATCGAGGAATCCCATGTCCAAGGCACGATCGGAAAGTTTGGCCGAGTGACACCGGCCTTCAGCCGTGCAACTCGTGGCTTGCGCGCAGCGTCGCCTTCAGTGACCGCTAGAGGGAGAACCACCTTGATCGCGGCCGATGCGGGCATGAGAAAGCCGTGGTCCGTTACAACAACGACCTGCCGCCAGCCTGCAGCCAAAAGGCATTTAATTCGTTCTGCAACCAGGTCGAGCTGCTGGTCAAGCATGTCGACGAGCGCGTGGCCGTGGTCGTGACCCAGCGCGTCTATCGTGTTGGTCTGAGTCCAACCGATCTTGTTGACGTCGCCAGTCTCGGCCGTTCTCCAATTGAGGTACTGCACCCCTGCGCTGGCAAGGGTCGAGCGGAAGACCTGGCCCCTTACCGAACGACCCTCGGCATCGGCTGCGTCGAATGCCTGGCCAGCGCCGAAGTTGGCCGCGACTGGTGCGACAGCAGGCTGCCCCGTCGGGGTCACCGTGGGGAACGCCGCAAGCCTTGACGATACTGAAATTCTGAACGGTGTCAGGCTTTGAGCCAGCCGTTGTGCGAGATCGAAGCGTAATGCGTCAACGAATACCACACATGTCCCGGCGGCGACGTCAAGACCGGTATCGCCCTGATATCCATCTACCGCTGCCGCCTGGAAGGTGCGCGCTGTCATCTCCACCCAGGGGTCGTAAATTCTCGTTAGGGTTTTGCACACGGCGTCGCGATCCGACGCCGTTGTAGCCGCACCGATGGCCCGCAACGCCATGTCATCGATCTTATGCCCCTCGGCCGCGTACCAAGCCACCTGTGCATTTAAGTCACCGGCGCGCGCGGGCGTCATAGACATCTCGGCCAACTCCGCGAGAAAACCTACAGCGCGGGCCAGTGGTGCGAGCCCCAGCTCACCCCAGACACTCTCTTCTCGCCACAGATGAGAGGCAGCGAGTTCCTTAACTGCTGTGCGAGTCTGACCAGGGTCGTGCTGCGCGTTAAGGTCTTTGAGTGCTGCACGGAGCTGATCTTCCTCCTCCAGATTCCATGATGGCCACGAGTCGGGGTGCGGATCCGTGCCGCCAAAGAGGTCACCGGCGGGGCGGGCATTGTCCAGAACAGCCGGAAGCCGCGGGTAGCGACCAGGATTTTCGGTGAAACGAGCCCACACCTGACGCCAAGCACCCTCACGGGCACCGAGGCAAGCTGCGGCGGTCAGCTGACCGTCCTTCGTCGGGTCGAATCCGTAGACCGAACGGCAGGCCTCGACGAACGCATCCCAGCGAGCACCTTCAAAGGTCTGCTTCGTGCCGTCAGGGTCATCGAGCCAATCAAGCAAGGCACGAACACTGTCCGTCATGACGAGCGAGTGCAGCCGCGAAGCGTCAAGACGTCCCATATCACGTAGTTCGTCGACGTCTTCTGTGAGTAGGCGATCAACAACATTCATCAGCGCGGACTTAGTCTTAGCGTCGCCTGCGATGTCAAGCCCCGCTCCATTCTTCGAGCCAAGAAATGAATGCGGTGTCCAGGCGGTCTGGCCATGCGTAGAAAGCCACCAGTTCGACCGGAGCGCAACGTCTGCAAGAGGCGATACGGCGGAGTCAAGGGTAGTAAAATCGGACAATGAGCTTCGGCCGTGGCCCGGAAGGTAGATCACCCAAGGGTTGCGGTCGTTGCGGTCGGCCAGATGTGGTGGGAGTTCAATTGAATCAGTTGCGGACAGAACGGCTCGAATCCAGATTGCAGGCCCCTGTGCCATGGCCAAGTCGTATTCGCCGAGTACGAGGATTGGCGCAGCTTCTTGCAGTACGGAGATAAACGGCTCCCACACGCGGTCTGGGTCCGGCCAGAAGACGGCCGCCGGCGGAATGCTGGTGTCTGCGTTGTACTTCGCGGCATCGCGCAGAGCCTGCGCGACAACGTCTCGAACGATACTCACGGCTTCACCGCAGCATGCCGCCGTGCTTCTCGGCGTTCCTCCAGGGTCGGGTGAAGATCGTTAATTCGCTGGGAGCCGTCGGCATTCGTGCCCCGGTCTTTTCTCCAATGCACATTGACCTTTGACCGCAACACCCCAGCCGTCACGAATGGACGGATATTGGGCCGCACGCCGTCGTCCAGGTCAGGGTTCCATCCGATCGGTTGCTCGTGAAGTCCCTTCCACCGGACGTAGACGTCGTACGGTGGCGCGCCGTCTAGGATCAGCTTAAGCTTCTCCTGCAATGCCTCAGCCGCTCTGAGGCGAGCGCTCGCTCCGGCACGGCCGGCAGCATCTTCGTGCTTTTGGCGCTCGATCCACGCACCCAATGATGTGAAGGTGAGCTTCTCAAGTGTCCGATGGTCGAGCCGGTGGTAGTTGACCACCGCCGAGAAACCGTCCTTAAGGCCATCCCATACGTGCCATAAAAACGGCCTGTTGTCGAAAACTTTGACGTGCTGTGCAAAGAAGGTCTCTCGCAGCCAGTCCTCCAAGCGGCCGTTCGTCCCGTCGGCTTTATTAACCAAAAACCGTTCCATGCCACTGGACCATTCACTACCGTAGGCTTCAGCTAGCATCTCACGTAAGCGAGTTGCTAGATCTAACTCCCCCGGGAGCGACTGTAAAGCAGCGATGCCATCAATATCTGCGAACCGATCGAGGGCGTCGGGTTGCTGCTCGGGCCACCGATGGCCGAGCATACGCGCTAATGCAACCTGCAGAGGGTGGTCCGATCCGGATATATCGCCGGTAAATAGCCACTGCGTCGGGTCGACGGATTGCGGGCTTGGTAACGGGCCAGCCGCAGCGGCAGCCTCGGACCAGCGCTCTCGATCAAATGGTATTTTAACTAAAGTTGCGTTCGTGACCTTCAGAGCAGAATCTATTTGGCGAACGTCGCGCGCATATTCGTCGCTTGAGAGATACGCCCACAACGCGGGAAGATCGTCAAGGTCCTGTGGTACAAGCACGGCGGTGTTCATGTCGAATATCTCGCCCGTGTATAGCGTGGCCGGGAGGCTGCCCATCTGGGAGACGGCAACGCCTCTCTTTCCCCACGCGAAGCTTCCCTGAATACGAGCTTGAGGGCTACCCATCAAGGCGACACCATTTTCTTGCCACCAAATAATCTGATCGCGGCCGCCGTACGTCTCCGTCTTGCTAAGCGAACTCTGGATGGGGCGAAACTCTGCATAATGCGCCGGGACTTCCCATATTTTACGCATGTAACGTGGGTTGTCACCCGTCGTGACTCCTTGAGATGAGCTTGCAAGTGCTGAAAGTAGTGTTGATTGATCGATTACCGTGAGTGTTATGCGGTGGTCGGGATTCGCAATCTGGCTATCAATCGAGGCTTTCAGAATTGGCTGGCTTTGAAGCAAGTGAGCAACCGCGTCAGGTGCCCCGCCATCGGAGGCGTCTACACCCGATAGGGTGCGGCGGTGGTCTTGACTCGACACGACCAAATCCGAGTTGAAATCCCACATGCTAGTGGTGAAGCCGTTTACACCGAGTGCTGCAACGAAGTGCTGTTCGTTTCTTGCGAGAGTCTCCTTCCGGAGCCGGGAGTAGGTGATTTGATACCGCCAATTCTGCGGCAGGACAAAAGCCCGAGAGCTTTTTTCCCAACGTCGCCACATCGAATAAGCCAGGTTGCCGCTTGCGGCTACATCGAAGTCTCTGGTCAGTTCCTTGAAATCGTCGGCCTGCCGGCTAGACGAGAGGAACGGTGGGTTTGTAGCCACTAATGAATATGACTTCCCTAAGAGGCTGGCAGCGTGTACCACGTCATCGGCGGTCTGGCTTAGAACCGCATCTACTCGCCGCTCACGGCTAAGCGCCTCGGCGAGCAAATCCCTTACCTCGCTCCAGGCAACTCCAATGCTCAGATCGCGACCGAAGAGGCCACCATCTCTGTCAAACGCTAGCTGCGGGTCTATGAGTGATCCGAGGGAGTCTGCCTGACTGAAGAGACTATGGAGGTGGGTCAGCACTTTGCGCAGCTCGTGATCGTCTCCTGCTAAGTTCTCCCAGTCGCTTTGCACGCCACCAATCTGTACGCCAGAGCACGCAATCTGAGGGGTCGGAAGAGTACGGAGCCCGCCCTGTTTCCAGGCTTCGAGTGCGATGTTGAATGCTGCGATTTGCGTGCATCGAGGATCAAGTTCAAGTCCGTGGAGGTTATCGCAAAGAACGGCGTCCTGCGCGTCCGCAGCTGAGAGGCCCTCCTCTTCGGATCGCATCCGCCAAAGCATCCCGAACACCGCGACTAGGAAGTGCCCCGAACCGCAGCACGGGTCCATGACTGTAACTTCAGCCGCAGTAGTCGGCCAATCGTCGAATTTCCCAGCAGCAGGGGTACCGTCGTCGAGTCGGCGCAGATACTCCCAGGAGTGGACAAGCGGAGAATTCGGGTATCTAACCGCCCACCAAGCGCCTAGCGAGTTCTCGAGTAGGAAACGAACCATATAGGTCTCCGTGAACAGCTGCGTGACCGGTGAAAGCTCGGCGCTGCCAATCTTGACCCCGGACTCGTTGACGCGCTTTTTCTCCGCTGTCTGCCAGAATTGGTAAACCCACCCGAGTGCATCCTGTGTCTTGAATACTTCCTTCGGAAGGCTTGAGAGAATCGCTTCGAGCGCGAAACGGTGCTCGGTTGCGAATCGAACTTGGACAGCAGGGTCGTCCGGACGGAAGACACCCGGAAGAATCTCCGACGCAAACCGAGCAGCAACCGACCAGCTATCAGCCTCATCCAGGGCATCGGCGAGCTCCGCGCAATCCTCAAGTGCCAGCGGGGTGTCAAGGAAATCTGGATGACGAAGAAGTCCGTTGGTTTCAAGGAACCGCGAAAAAAGTAACCGATGCCACTGCTCATACGCAACCTCGCGTATCAGGTTATTTAGATTGGCTCCGCTTGGTGAGGTGTCATCGCCGAGCTGTCTTGCCTTCTGTCTCAAACCAAGGCGGAGAGCATTGTCTGCGTCCTTCAAATACGAAGGTCGAGTGGGCTCCGCGACCGCGAGCGTTCGAAGGGCGTCGGCGGCGGCCTGCTCAGCTACATCTCTGGCTCGTTGCACAGCGCGGTCAAGGTGAGTCCGCTGGCCGCCGTTTAGAACGGTGCTCATGATCCCTTCACCATCACAGTGTCGTGTTCGGCGATAGCTTCGATAAGGCTCGAACGAAGGCCGGCAAGATATCTATCAACATCCTGGGCGCTGGCGAGGGTGGCAGCGGGAACGGTGACAATGCCCGCCTTCGGCGCGGTTAGCCGAACGGCGGCCTCTAGCGTCCTGGCGGTTCGTGTAGGTACCGCATCCAGAACTGCGTCCCACGACGAAAGAGGCCGCTGCTGAACTGCTTTTAAGACCGCCTCCGCATCGCCTAGTTCAGGCTTCTCCGCTGTGGCGAGGTTGTGGTCGTTGAGAAGTCGGTCTCGCATTTCAGCGTCCAAAGCAATCCAGGGCGGCTGATTCTGTAGCTCAAGAACCGCCATTTCTCGGGCTCGCTCAACGGCCTCCGCAGCAGCAGCGACCGCTTCGCGTACCGCACCCGCGAGGTCTGTCAGGATCGGACTGATCTGGTCCGTGTCGGCGAGCAGCTCGCGTGTTTGTTGGAACGCCTCTAGGCGAACGCGTGTCTCGGCGGCCCCGTCGAGGTCGATAGCGGCATCCGATAGTGCACGGGCGGCCGTCAGCTTTACGAGCCGCGACGGACGACGTGTCTCAAGCTTATTAAGCCGATCCGTGAACTCGACCAATTCTTCCTTAGCTGCGAGAAGTGCATGAATGCGGTCGTTGCCTGAGAAGTCGAGTATCACCTTGATCGTCTCGGGGAAAACAATGTCGGGAAGGGGAGCGGTTCCGCCGATTGATTCAACCTTCTTTAGCAGCCGATCCATGGCTTGCTCAACGCCGAGAACTAGCGAGTCGTTGTCGACTGTGACGCCAACTTTGCCCAGGAGGCTGCGGGCAGCGATCTTTTCGGCGGCCTTTAGCACCGTGGATTCACGCCTCAGATGTACCGTGCCGAGACGAGTTTGCGCGACAACTTGGGCCGTGGATGCGTCTGATCCGTTGATCGTCGCTCGGATCAGACCGTTGTCGAGGAGCACGCCAACCGCCCCCATCAGCGCATCACGCTGCCATCCAAACGGCGCAGCGAGAACAGCCTTTTCCACGTCGGTGGCAGGCGTACCTGCGCCTCCGATCCGGCCAAGGATCGCTTTTACCACAGGATGTTGCTCAGGGTCGGCGTCGTACCCAACCGCCTTCAGAGCATCCGCGCCTGAGCCCTTCTTGATCCGTTCGATAACAAGGTTCCAGCGAGCGTCGTCGGCCACGTCGAACTTGTGAAAAAGTCGCATTGCCGCCGACTGAGCGCCGTTCTCTATACGGTCTCTTAGTGCACTACCCGTCGGTGCAGAGCCTCCAGCGAGCTGGATGCTAGCCTTGGACAATACGTTTCGGATGTGGTCACCAACCTGGCTCTGCGCGCGCGAAAGCCTGGATTCCGTGGCCCGTCGTGCTTGTTTTCCCTCGTCGTCCTGTGGGATTCCCTGTTGATCGAGAGTGCGCTGTGCAGCAATCTCTGTACGCAGCGCCGCAGCGAACGCCTGGGCCTGAACCCGCGGGAGGTGCACGAGCACGACGGGGGAATCGGAGCCGAGCCCCCGTGCCAGGTCCTCGAACTGTTTTGTTGTCGTGCCGTCGTCCCACTCCGAGCGGAGCCACACTGGGATCGTTTGGGACGTGAGTGGTGGAGCGCTGTCGGTGTGCAGACCCAGCTTCCGTGCGACTTTCGCCTTGCCTTGCGAAACTGATACCGGTATCGCCTTTTCGACAGCAGCACGCAACCTATTGTCGCGGTCTGTACTGATCTCGCTGTCGGTGAGTTGTGCGGCATGCCTTCGAAAAGCCTCGTCCCAAGTCCGACCGGCCGCTGTCTGGAGGCGGTATTCCTCACCGTCCTGCTGCAGAATCCCCGCCTCAGTTAAGACAACTAAAACGTCTGGGACTTCCTGGCGGAGGACAGTTCCGTCGTTGGCCAGATCTTCGACCAACAGGTCTACCAGATGCTCAACTGTGGCGCGGATGCCAATGTCGCCTGGAGGGGTGGTCGGCAGCAGGCTGATCAGGTGGATGAGACCGAGGACGCGGCCTCGAAGTGGCGCTTTCTCCGCTTGTTCGTGAATAAGACGCTGAGTTTCCTTTAGCAGGAGTCCTGCGCCGTTAAGGTCCTCATGCTTCGCAGAGTACAGATAGTCAGCACCGACTACTGTTCCGACAGATTTGAGGGCAACCAGTCGGTTGGCATCGTGCACGATCCGTAGCTGTGACCGCAGTTGTCCGGCTCGGCCGGCGTCGGCCTGCCTTAGGACGCTCTCCCAGAACCGTCGGCGGCTCGGGAGTAATGGGTAGTCCTCGGTCAGGTCAACATCGTCTTGAGCCGTGTGCTGAATCTTGCTCCCAGCCAGCTGACGAGAGATCTGGCCAGATGCTCCATCAAGTGCTTTCTCCAGAATAGAGCGTTTAGCGGGCTCCTTGTTGAGAAGCACCCGTCGGACAACAGCGTCGACGTCTTGATTTTTCAGAACGACCTTTACTGTGAAGCGATCTTGAAGTCTATGCAAAGTCGTATCGGCAGTCAGCTCCTGCTGGCCGGTGGCGACTAGTTGTACGCGTCCGTCGAGTTCGCGGGACACAGACTCAACAAGGTTTTGGACTTCCATTGCTCGTCCACCGTCGCCACTGACATACTGTTGAACCTCGTCGAGGATGACAAGGGTCGGCGGAATCGCCTCGCCACCGACATGTCGTAAAACCTTACGGAGTAGTGCGATCGTCTCGTCCGTAGACAGTGCCCGCGCATCGGGTGGAAATTGACTGCGCAATGCCTTGCGGACATCGGCACCGTTGGAAGCGAAACTCGGATCGGCGAATAGGATAGCGTCTGCGAGCCGACTGCTGAGGTTGTACTCACTCAGTTCCTCGACAAAATCCGCACCGTTCGACTCGACGTGGGCGCGGACGGCATCTAATTCGCCTCTGCTCGCGAGCCAGAGCGCAACCTGGGCTGGCTCAACGCGGGTGGGGAGGCCGGCTGCCCCGAGCACGATGGCGAGAAAGACCGCATTGAGTGTTTCGCCGCTCCGATCGAGCGCACCGGCGGCAGACCACGGGGCCACACCATCGCGCTTGCCGACGGTGGATAGTTCGACGAGCTGGTCTCTGATGCCTTGCGGCAGGTTAACCAGACCGCGGGCAGATGCGCCGCTGGGGAGTGCTGTGTCCGCCCACAGGTGTTGCAGTACCCGCACAAGGTGTGACTTTCCGCTCCCGTAGAAGCCGGAAACCCAAACCGCCGGCTGCGTCGTGCTGCCTCGGTGACCAACGTAGGAGTCGAGGATGCGCTCCAGTCCGTGTTCGTACTCGCCTTCGCACACGAAGCTCGTGAGTTCGTATTCCAGAACTTTCCATTGATTCGAGTCGCCCGGTCGGTCGACGTTCGTCACCCCGTCGTTCGGAATCTCGAAGTCGAGCGGGCGACGGGTGAAGAGCTCGTTATTGATGGTCACGCGAAGTCCTTTTGCGGGTCGATGACGCGAGAGCGGTAATCAAAGCCATCCCGAGCATCCAGTAGACGGAAGGAATGAGTCTCAGGATTGTGGAGACCAGGAAACAGGACAAGTAGCCGACCACGTACTTCACCATCGATTGCTTTTATTACGCTCGACGCACGAAGGAAGGGGAATATTGACCCGATGCCTACAAGCGCCACCACTTGGTCGACCGGTGCGGTGGCCAGGTGCGCGCGAACCTTCTTCACAAGCTCAGCTTCGAACTTGTCAATGATCGAAGGAGTGAGGTCACTCGGATCCTCGAAAAACGATTCTGCGTACCGGTGCGAAGCTAGCCAGCTTCCGAGCTCATCTGTGATGTCGACGAGTGTCCAGCCGTGACCTCCTTCGCCCGTGACCAACTCAAGCCTTGGGAGCGCCGCGCGCATTGCGCGCTCGATGTCCGGCGGGTAAACGAGCATCCACACCCGTTCTCCGCCAGACAGCCCCGAGCGCCACGGGAGGCGTAACTCCTCGGTGTATGCATCGACGAGGTCCGATACGCGACTCATCAGCGGGTCCCTTCGATGAACGGAAAACTGACATCGACCACGTTTCCGGCGACCAGGAGATCGATGAGTCCCTGTGTGTGCGCAGAGCGCAGCGC
The DNA here is from genome assembly GCF_002259365.1 of Rhodococcus sp. 14-2496-1d. Classification (NCBI taxonomy): domain Bacteria; kingdom Bacillati; phylum Actinomycetota; class Actinomycetes; order Mycobacteriales; family Nocardiaceae; genus Rhodococcus; species Rhodococcus sp. 14-2496-1d. Next base: position 20,132 of record NZ_NPFV01000025.1, read on the forward strand.
GTCCAGAGACGCTCCTCCTGGCAGATCGAGCAGAGCAGCCCAAGATGTGTCCAGAACGCCGGTACCTCGCATACCCGCCAGGTGGCCGAGGTAGGCAGCGAACGCGACAGCAGGCGGGAACGGATTGATGGTTTGGCGGACCTTCTTCGTTCGTCCCGCGAGATGGCCAGTTTGGGTCCAAGAAGCGCCCGTGTTTCGCCCCGTCTTGCCGAGAGTCGACTCGGACAAGTCTGCTCCGTAGACGGTGGTCACAGCCTTGGTGAGGTCGTCAGAAGTGACGATCATTGTCGGTGCCGCCCGTTGAATCGCTGGGAACGACGCACGAAGGATGCCGTCCCTCGTGAAGGCTAAGATGCCAGCCATCAGTGGTTGTGCTGCTGCGTCGACGTCCCAGAGCCGTCGCAAAGCGACGAACCCGCGTCGTTCGGGATCCAAAAAATAGAGTTCTCGTAAATGACGGAACGATCGCTGCCTGCCAGTGTGAGTGGGGCGGCCCAGTATGTTGTCATCAACAACCGCCTCGCGGTAACACTCGTGAGCTGCGTCTGCGGGTACCGCTCGAAGCAACTCGATGAGGTGCGGAACGGCGATTGTGTGGCTCGCCAGCGTACGCATCGAGCCCAACGGGAGCGGTCCCTCCGGAACATCCGGAACGGTCATTGCTGTGCCCACTCTCACCCCGCCAACCCTAGTCAGGTTTGAATCGTTGCCAACCCTACTGGTGACCTTCTCAGTTACCCCTAGGATCCTTCAACCGGGGCGCTCCCGGCGTGTCTTCGGAGCATGGAGTGCTGCTCTGGAGGCCTGTATCTGAGGTCAGGCTTGGGGCTCCTCTGCTTCGGATAGAAATCTCGTTTGCGACGAGCTCTGTATCGACCACTGACGAGTCCACGAGCCACCTTCTCGTCGCTGTGAAACATTTTGTAGCGTGCACGAGATGAAGAGATGCGTACTATTTCTCAAGCCTCAAGGAGCCTGAAATTACTGACACCGATCTCGTATACGGCGACCAAGGCGACAGTCTGATCTTCATAATTAAGACTCTCGCTCAAGAGCTAGCGCTACTGCGGGGTGGTTTCCCGACGTGGGGAACCGCTCGTGAAGAGCTAAAGCCAGCGCGATGGCAAGAAATAGTCGACAGTCTTGACAACTCGGAGATTGAGGTCCCTCCCGACGACCAGGCGTTCGAACTCGCTGACATCCCCGGATACGAAGACGGTGACTGGCCTGAGTGGCCCGCGCAACTAATGTTGGACCTAGTGCCGAAGCCGATCGCAAGCCGCTTCGGTAGGAAGAGTGGCAGCGTGTTGAACGGGGATTCCCTCGAAATCGACGCCGCCGACGCGACCGATGTTGTTGCCGAAATGGAGAGCGCGGGCTTTACCTGCACGCGTGATGACGCCCTAATCGCCGCGGCGTGTGGGTTCTGAGTCCTGCAGCGAAGTATTCCGGGGCGTCACGCACAGTCCTCGATCGACTTGCACATGCGGTTTCGTTGGCCAAGCACGAGAAGCCGCTGTGTCTCGTTACGGTTGTCGTCCCCACGCGCGGCGCGATCCGAGATGTCCTGCAGTACCTCGCCCGGCACGGCGGCGTCGCCAACGTGCAAGTCCTCACTGTGGACCTGGCCGTCACCAAGCTCGCGGCACCGGCACTGGCACCCCGAGTGCCACTGCCGTTCCCGTATCTCGCCGCGTCAGTGCAGAAGGTGCTTGCCGACGAGCCCGGTGTCTTCGTCGATGTTGCGGATCAGCCCATTACCGCCGAAGCTCTGGCCGCTGCCTCGCGCACACTCGGTACGGTAGCTGATCGGTCGCACGTAGATGCGACTCCTCTTGTGCGAGACATGCTCCGTGTCCACACTTCCGCCACCGCCGCGCACACCGAGACGCACTACCTTCCGCACGAGGCATACGCCGCCGCTACATCTCGCATCGATGAGCTGGGTGAGGTGGTGGTGTTTCTCCCGACAGCAGCGGACGCCGGAGCGGCGCAGTTTCTCGAAGCTCTTTCGAACCGTGGTCAGCTGATTGAAAGCAATGTTGAACCGCTGGGCACCATGGTGATTCACGCTTCCGACGCCGACGACGAGGTTCGGTCGATCACCAGGCTGGTCCGGCAGCATCTCTCAGCTGGAGTTCCGGGACACCGGATCGGTCTGTTCTTTGCGAACTCCGATCCTTACCTACGTTTGATCCACGAGCACTTCGGCAGCGCAGGAATCAAATTCGCTGGCGAGCAGTGCCACACCATGAGACATCGGCCGGCCGCACGATCACTACGTCGACTACTCAGTATCGACACAGACACCATGCCTCGACGCGAACTGCTGTCGATCCTGTCCGAACGCGTCGTGACCTGGTACTACGGAACTCCTATCGCAGCTCTTCCACTTCGGCGCGTAGAGCGACTGACTCGCGCAAGGATCCAGATTGTCGGCGGCTCCGATTGGGAAAGACTCGCGGAGCTAGACCCCGAGGACCGTGACGCCGACGTCGCCACAGCAGTGCATTCATTGGTGACCACCCTCCGCGACGATCTCAATGCGGTTGCACACGCCGCGACGTGGTCCGAGGCATCGCGATGCGTGATCGATGTTCTAGGGCGGTACTTCAACAGCCGGTCGAAACAGCCAGATAGTTCCGCCACCAAGGACATACGCGACTTGATGACGATCTGCCAGGAGCTCGGCGAGCTGGACGGCGTGGCACCGCCGCCCACCCTGTCGGGAATCGTCAACGCGATCTCCGTGCGAATCGATGCGGTACCGAAGACAGTCGGAACCACGACATCCGCCGTCACCGTCGGCCCACTGGCCGCCGGCGCAGGACGAGACTTCGACGTATGCATCGTCGTCGGCGCGGCCGAGGGCATTCTTCCCGCCACACGACGCGAGGATCCGCTGCTGCCGAGCACACTCGTCGGCCGCACTCTCGCCGACGAGATCCAACGAGAGAAGTCGCAGTTCCTGGCCACGCTTGAGTCCGGAGACCATCACCGCATCGTGTCATTCCCTCGCGGGAGTATGCGTGGGGGAGCGGAGAAGGTTCCGTCGCGCTGGCTCATGCCCACATTGGATGCCTTGTCCGGAAACAAGATCGGCGTCGTCGACTGGCAGAAGCAGACTGCCGACGTCGAGTCCATCGTCACGGTCGAGTCGTTCGACGTCTCGACGCAGACCGTCGATCCTCGCATCGGCGTCAGTGCCGCCTCGGAGACCGAATGGCGGCTGGGAGCACTGGCAGAGCACGCAGCAGATTACCGCCGGGGTGCCCTGGACGACTCGATTGTCAACGCGGGGATGGAACTTCGCAGCGACAGACTGAAGGGCAAATTCACCCGCTTCAACGGCAACGTCTCCCACATCGAGAACGCCGTCACGTTCTTCGATAAACCGGTGTCGGCGAGCAGGCTCGAAGACTGGGTGGCGAGTCCGTACCGCTTCTTCGTCAAGACAGTCCTCGGCGTCGACACACTCGATGACCCCGACGACGCCGCGCAGCTCGATCCGCTGACCCGCGGCAACCTGATTCACCTTTCCCTCGAGCGCTACGTCCAAGGAACGATCGACGGCACCGACGCAACTCTCGAGCACCTCATCGAGGTCTCCGAAGAGGTCCTGGCCGACGCCCGCGTCGACGCTCCCGGATGGCTGCCGCAGCTGTGGGAGAAAGACAGCAGCATCATCCGTCGCGAACTTGTCGAGTGGTTCGAGCTCGACCGAACCGACCGCGAAGGGGGATGGACACCACTCCATGTCGAACGGAACTTCGGCGTTGAGCCCGATGTGGTGGTGCTCGATCTAGTCGGCGAGAAGGTAGCGTTCGCCGGGAAGATCGACCGGATCGATCGGCATACCGATGGTCGTATCCGGGTCACCGACTACAAGTCCGGTCAGGCGACGTCATACAAGAAGCTCTCCGAATCCGAGCCGACCGACGGCGGTACCAAGTTCCAGCTTCCCGTGTATGGACTGCTGGCGCTGACCATGGGTGACGACGTCACGACGCGGTACTGGTTCGTCAACCACAAAGCGAAGTACGAGACCATCGGCTATCCGCTCACCGATGCCGCAGTCGAAGTGCTGAAGGCAGATATCTTCCGGGTGCACAGAATGATTCGAGCCGGGTACTTTCCGCCGCGTCCACCGGACAGCTTCTGGGCCAACCCGCTGATCGACCTCATCGGGAAAGCCGGACTGGAACGAGCGTGGTCGAGTCTGCGAGATGTGCCCGAGCTCGCCGACTACCGCGCGAAGTACGGAGACTGACATCGCAGACGAAGACACTCTTTTGGTCGACCGCTTCGATCGGACACGCATCGCAACCGACACCTCTGCAACGCTGTTCGTCGAAGCCGGCGCAGGAAGCGGCAAGACGCACTCACTCGTCGAGCGCATCTGTCACCTCGTACTCGTCGATGGCATTGAACTCGACCGTATCGCGGCCATCACGTTCACCGAGAAGGCTGCGGCCGAACTCCGTGAACGAGTCCGAACACATCTCGCGTCCTTCTCCGGTGATGCTGCAGAGAAGGCAATGCAGCAGATCGACACTGCCGCGATCGGGACGCTGCATTCGTTTGCCGCACGCATCGTCAGCGAACATCCGCTGGAGGCAGGGGTACCGCCGCGTGTGGCCGTCGTGGATGCGATGGGTTCGCAGCTCTCGTTCGAGCGCCGTTGGAGGCGTATGCGTGCTGCACTGTTTGCGGATGAACACGCCGTTCCCAGCGGACTCACCGACGCGATGCGCATCATCCTGGGCGCAGGAGCATCGCTCGATCAGGTACGAACTCTCGCCGACGCACTCGATCGAAGCTGGGACCGATTGGTCGTCGACCACGTTGCGCCGACGGTGGCCTTTGCGGATATCGATTCTCTCCTGCGTGCTGCGGATGAGGTCGTCGATTCCGCGAGGGACTGCACCGACCCGTCCGACATACTGGCCACTCGGTTGTCGTTGATAGCCGAGTGGCGAGTCGCTCTGGCCGACGCCCGGTCTTCCGCCGCCTGGATCGCAGTCGCAGCGGAGTGCCCGTCGAAAGGCAGCGGCGGCAGGGGATCCAACTGGGTGGGCGGCGCTCCGCAGGTCAAGGAGATCAAGGGCTCGATCGACGAGTTGAACGCTGCCGCCGCTGCCGAGCGGACGAGGTACGTTGCGTCTGCGTTGGCGATCGTCGTGCATCATCTTTCCCGCGTCATTGTCGACGAGGCCGCCGAGCGTCGTCGACGGGGCGAGCTTGAGTTCCACGATCTGCTCGTCTACGCCCGAAACGTGTTGCGTGATGACGACGTTCGTCGGATCGTCCACAACTCCTATCGGCGGATCATGCTGGACGAGTTCCAGGACACCGACCCTCTGCAGCTCGAGATTGCCCGGTTGATCGTCGACGGTCGGGACGAGTCGGGCCGGTTGTTCACGGTGGGGGATCCGAAGCAGTCGATCTACAGGTTCCGTCGCGCAGACATCGCGTCCTACATGGCGGCGCGTGATGCCACGGATACCGCTGACATAGTTCGACTCACCACGAACTTCCGATCCACGAAACCTGTTCTGGATTGGGTGAACTCGGTGTTCGGATCCCTGGTCGTCCCCAACGGCTATGTTCAGCCCGATTACACGCCGCTCGATCCAGCACCAGGTAGACCGGAATGGTCCGTCGGCACAGGGTGGGGCCCGGCTCCCTTCGTCTTCCAAGACTCCGGCGAGGCAGTCAAAGACGAGCACTTGTTAACTGCGTCAGAGGTGCTGCGCGCCCGGGAATCACGGGATGTCGCGCGCATCATCGCGACCGCGCTCGACCAGGGTTGGCAAAAGGAGTCGGGTGGATTCGGCGAGTACACGCATCGACCAGTGACGTTGAGCGACATCTGCATCCTCATCCCGTCGCGTTCGGTTCTGCCGTTTCTTGAGCGATCACTGGATGACGCCGGTATCGAGTTCCGTTCCGAAGCATCGTCGTTGGTCTATTCGACGCAGGAGGTCCATGATCTGCTCGTCACTTGCCGCGCCCTGGCGGATACCGCGAACGAAGCTGCGGTTGTTGCTGCACTGCGGACGCCGCTGTTCGGTTGCGGGGACGATGATCTGCTGCGGTGGAAGGCAGCGGGAGGACGGTGGGACTTCTTCTCTGACGCACCCGCGGGTCTGCGGGATTCGGCGGTCGCGGCGGGTCGTGCATATCTGAAGTCGGTCTGGTTCGAGCTGGGATTGTTGAGTCCTGGTGCACTGCTCAGTCGCTTGGCTGCTGACCGTCGGGTGTTCGAGGTGTCGATGGATTCACCACGGCACCGAGATGTGTGGCGTCGACTGCGATTCGTCGTCGATCAGGCGCACGCGTGGTATGGCGAGGACGGCGGTGATCTGCGGGACTATCTTGCGTGGGCACAAACCCAGCAGGACGAGAACGCGCGCGTCACCGAAGCGGTGTTGCCTGAAGTCGGGGTCAATGCTGTACGGATCATGACCATGCACGCAGCCAAGGGATTGCAGTTTCCGATGGTAGTCGTCGCGGGGATGAGTGGAGGTTTCCGGACGACATCCGACCCGGTGGTGTGGGGTGATGACGGGACGATGCAGCTGAATGTCTGTGCATCAGTGCAATCCGTCGACTACACAAGTGTGTCCACGCTTGAGAAGGCGCACACTGAGGCGGAACGCGTTCGTCTGCTGTACGTGGCATGCACCCGGGCGGAGAGCATTCTGGCTGTTTCGGGCTATGTCGGTGCGAAGGGGAGTTGGGGCAAGACTCTCGCTGCAGGAACCGAGGGCGTTCCCAACGTGGTTCCCGATTTGATCGAGCCAGTGCGGGTCGAAGACAGTGGACAGTCGAGTTCCATTGCCTCACAGAGCTGGGACGAATGGCAGGCCGAGACTGCGCGGGTGGCTGAGATTTCTGCGCTGCCGTCGACGGTGTCGGCGACGCAGATTGCGCATCCGGTTCTGCTCGTACACGAAGCAGTGTTGGAGGAGTACCGATCGGCAGACCTTGTCTTTCCTGCGAGCTCTATCGAGGTGGTTGCCCCACTGGTCGGGTCTGTCAAGAGCGGCACGACGCTGGGTGTCGCATTGCATGCGCTGTTGGAGACGGTGCCGCTCGATGCGGCCCTCGACATTGAGTTCGAGGATAAGGCCCGGAACGCGGGCACTTTAGCGGATTTGGTCGATCTCGATCGGTTCGTGCTTTTGGCGAAATCGGTGTTTGAATCAGAACCTGTAAAGCGTGCTGCTTCGCGCGAGCATTGGCAGGAAATGCAGCTCGCGGGCATGTCGCCTGACGAGACCATCGTGGTCGAGGGAATTGCGGACCTGGTGTATCGCGAAGACGACGGGTCGCTGGTGATCGTGGACTACAAGACCGATGTGGGGGTTACGGCAAGAACGCTGGATGCCTACTGGACACAGCTGTCGGTGTACGCGGATTTGCTTGGCCGGGCGACGGGGGAGACGGTGAATCAGGTGATGCTGGTGTTTGCTCGGCAGGATCGTGCCCATGTTCTCAGGCGAAGTGCAGAGTAGGCGTTCGATTGCCATCTCTTGAAAAGAGCAAAAGCTGAAGTGACGCGGCCCCCAAGCGCAGCGAACGCGAAGTGTTCGATGTTGTCTGGAACGTTGAATCTGCCATGAAGTCAAGTGATTATGGTTACTGATGCCCTACTGCCCGGCTAGCTTGGCATGCCCGAGAAACGCTGAATTGGACAAATCTGGTGTTTGACGTACCGATGTGGACCCGGGTTTTGGGCATCTGGCAGCGGATCTACCGTGGCTTGCCGCGGCGGAATTCGTCGATCACCAGCTTTGATATCGGTCCGGTCCGGTCTGCCGGTGTCGTCTACATCCTGAAAGCGGGCCTAGTGAATGGAGTGAACTTCATTCGGCTAGCTTCGATCCTGGCTTGGTCGTTTGCGCGTCGTAATCCTTCGGTGGCTCGATAGCTTCGATCAGTTGTCTGGCCAGTGACGTTGCATCGGCCTGCAGGTCTACAGTCACGAACCTGATTCTGTGGCCACGAATCGTAATTTCTTCGTCAACGTGACCGTGCACTACAGGGTGGAGCATCAGACCCTCGGATTTTTCATTTGTCGTTTCATTGTGACTTTGGGACATCAAGTAGGCATAAATCTGGTAGACGTAACCACTTTTCAGGGTGTTTTCTCGATACCACCCTGCGGAAGTTATCGAAGTAAACTTCGTGTCTATGATGATTCGGCGATTCGGCGAATCAGGTTCGTTGCCTGTTGATTTCGTCAGTACAATATCGGTCTTCATTCCGGGGAATATTGCCTGCATGCCTTCGGACTGCTTGTCCACCGACCAGTAAAGTTTCTTCGAGTGTTCGACGCGCCAACCCTGCGGCTGCAAACGCATCCGATAAAAACCATATGCGGCCTTCTCGAAAAGCGCGCGCAGGTATTCATCAGATTCGTATGGCGCGTGAAAGCTGAACGTCTTCTGGCTCGGGTCGGGTATGGACAAAGTCAGAACGAGGTCCGCCGCGGCAAGCATAAGCTGATCGCGTGCTAGTAGCCGCTGATGTCGTAGGCCTGGAACATCAGCCAGCCTAGGCCTCGGCCCGCTCACTCCAGCCGCGGCCAACTGGAGGGCGAGTGCTCGGTAGCGGCCGATCGTCGGGATTAGGACTGCGGCGCGTTCGAGTGCAGATTTGACCAGTCTGTTGCCAAGTGTGTCGGTGACTGTCTCATCAAATTGACAATTGATTAGTCCCCTGTCCAAAAGCTGGCGGCGTTCGGTGGAGAGAAGATCAATTCGGCCTCGTACTCTACGAACACTAGCATCTGTTCTCGAAAAACCGACAGATAGACCCGTGTGCAGTCGCCTGGTCACCTCATCGGAAAGTATGTCGGCCACCATTCGGGGCAGGTCTTCGGGTGTGGATTCCGCGCCCGCGAAAGATTCGCCCTTCGCTCGGTATAGATCGGATGCAAAAAGCTGTAGGAGCCAAATATTGCGAACCGGGACTCGAACCATCTCAAGCTCCGCGCAGATTTTTTGCAGCAGCTTGCGCGAGGTCGGGACGGTCGTACCAGTATTCGTCCAGTAGCGGCACAATTTCGGTATCAATGACTCGTTGGATCCACTCGACAGTACCGAGCCCTGTCAGTTCTAGTTTAAAGTTCGGTGTGAAAAAGCTATGGCCGATCGCATACTGCTTGCCCAGAGCGTGGTCGTTCGCGATATCACGGTTTACTAGGGTGATTCGACTTCCGAAGGCTTCGAGAACTTCAAGGTCGTATCCTAGCCCGCTTACGTGCTGTGCCCAGTCATCGCCAAACGACGGTGTCAGTTCGATGAATGCAAACCGCCTACGCAAAGCCATGTCGACAAGTGCCAGCGAGCGGTCCGCCACATTCATGGTTCCAATTATGTGAACGTTGCCGGGAACTGAAAACCTTTCTTCGTCGTAGCGAGGGTATGCGAGTCGCATCGCGTTCTGATTTGATCTCTTGTCGGCCTCTATGAGTGTTAAAAGTTCGCCGAATATCTGCGCGGGATTACCGCGATTTACTTCCTCGATGACGATAACGTAGTCCTTTTTCGGATGGTTTCGGGCGTCTTCGCATAGTTTCAAGAATGGGCCATCCTCAAGCGCCAATTTTCCAGTACTGGACGGCCTCCAACCGCGGACAAAATCTTCGTAAGCCAGCGACGGATGAAATTGGACGACTACTACGCGCTCAGTCTCGCGCTCGTTGCACAACGCCCAAGCGATTCTGCGGGCAAGCCATGTTTTTCCAGTTCCTGGGGGTCCTTGGAGGACTAGATTTTTCTTACTGGTCAATCGCTCCAAAATGGCTTCGAGCTCATTGGTCGGAACAAAGCAACCGTCCTCGCGAATGGACTGGGCGCTGTAGCTATCTCCGATCAGTGTGAGATCATCGTTGATGCTTGAAATCGCGTCTGTTGTTGTGTCATCCCCTTGAGCTGGCTGAGGGTTAATTGCTTTCGGCGTCAGGCCGTCGATCCAAGCAGCGTAGGACAATTCCGGAATGGAATTGAAGGGCGTTGAGGGGTCGGCAATCCATTCCCTTATGGCCTCGGTGTTCGCCAAGAACTCTTCACCACTGATTTTCGCTCGCAGTGTGAGGCGCTTTGTTAAATCCGGACGATGCTTAGTAAGGTACGCGGAGTTTACGCCGTCGTATGCAGCGAACGCAAGAGGGCGAATCCAGTAGATGCCCATCGTGAGCTGGCGGGTGTTTCCAACCGCGCAAGCGTCGAACGCGGCGACCAGCGCTTCCTTCGCCGACTCGCTCGGCGCGTCGGCGAGTTCAATCGCTGCCTGGCACAGAGCCCACAAGTTTTCGACGTCCTCCGGTTTTCGGGCTTCCTCCCAGCCTATGAACCAGGAGTTCAGGTTGTTCACAACCGGGATCCCTGCGAATCCCGTTGGCGCTTGTGACGTAAGCTCGAACTGTATCCGATATGCGGCAGCGATATCGACTCGCGCGGACTCTTTGATCCCACGGTTGAACGGGCCGAAGAGGGTGAATGGGTCGACATCGCGGATTGGACCAAACGTGCCGTCAGTTCTGTGGTCCGTTTTCAGATATTTGAAGAGGTGTTCACGTCCGGATACTTTTGCTATCGACCACAGGTGGTCGAGTAGTCGTTGCCGGTCCCCGTGCATCGCTAGAATCGCGCTCGCGAGCTCGGAGTAGAAAGGTGTCCACGAAAAGTCTGGGCTGTTGCTTACCGGCGGTGTAGCAAGTAGTTGCTCGATCTCTTCGTGGCCAGTCGTAATAGTGAAAAGCGTTATCAGAGAACTTATTTCATTTTGAGCAGAAATTGAAAGCTCTGTCCTCGGCACCCCTGTCGAAACCCACTCGACTGGACGCCAGTGTCTGTGAGCGGCCAATTCGGGACGAAACTCGTATCCTCCGGTCACTGTTCCAATATTGAGTGTCTTAGTGGATCGATTCGGTGACACGACGGTGTCTCCAACAGCGATCTCGTGGACGAATCGATACAAAGTGCCGGCGTTCACGGGTACTGCGCCAGGTTCGGTATCGGGAAGGCGCTCGATCATTGCGGCTTTAAAGGCATCGCGACTGGCGTCAAGGGCTGAGAGATCACCCATGTCGTCCCAGCCGATGCGGACCGCGCCATCAGAGATGGGATTGATCTCCGGCCGGTTATTGTGTATTCCCCATATAGTCGTCACCTCAATGAACGTACTCGGCTGAGACGCTGAGGGGCCTCGATTGCAATGTATGGGCCACTCGGCTCAGGACCCGAACACCTCCTGCGTAGTGCAAGCGACCCTGCTTGAGCGTTTGAAAAGTGCGTGCGGACTGGAACGCCGTGTAGTCGGCGGTCTTGCCGACTGCACGGCTTCGAGTCCGAATGCGGTGAGGTCCACTTGCAGTCGAATGAAGGGTGTGAACCACCTCGCCTCGGACGACCCTAGTACCCGCCTTGACCGACTCAGAAAGTGGTAGTTGCAGGGAGAGGACGGCCCCAACCATCGCCGAGGCTGCGCAGCGCGAGTTCGGTCGTGTTTTGCTCCGTCGTGGCCCTGAGGCCGCCTGTCAGCGCAAGCTGGCACGGCTCACTCACGTGACCATTCCGGCCCGGAAGGCGGCCAGTGCCGCCTCGACTCGATTGCGCACACCGAGTTTCACGAAGATCCCGGAGATATGGGTCTTCACCGTCGTCTCGCTGAGGTACAGCTCGGAGGAGATATCCGCATTCGTCGAGCCAGTAGCCAAGATGCGCAGCACATCTCGCTCCCGTGGACTCAGCACGTCCATCGACACCGATGCTGGAACCGCCGGCAACATCGACTTCGCCACAATCTTCCGGAGCGAATCCTCACTGAACAACGTGTTGCCGGATGCCACCGCCCGAACTGACTGATGGAACGTCTCGGGTGCCTCGCTCTTGCTGAGGAAGCTATGTGCCCCCGCCTCGATCGCCCGTACCACCAGATCGTCCACATCCATCGCCGTCATCGCAATGACCTTCGGGGGATGGGCCAGCGTCATCAACTCGCGGGTGGAGTCCAGTCCGCCGACCCTACGCATCTGAAGATCCATCAGCACCACGTGCGGCCGGAACGCCGAAACCGCAGCGGGCACCTGATCGCCGTCCTCCACGTCGGCCACCACCGAAATGTCCGGGGTCTTCGCGAAGATGTCCGAAACTCCACGCCGAACGAAGGGGTCGTCGTCGACGATCAGAACGGTGATCACGGCTGGCGCTGTCATGGTTCGCTGAGCTTAGAACGCGCATCCGACACCGTCCGTCAGGAGTACCACGGCAACCAACACGACACCACGAACTCACCCGGCTGCGCACCGGCACTGAACGTGCCGCCCACCCCGCGGACCTGTTCGGCCAATCCTGCCAACCCCATACCCGAGCCACGCGCAAAGGCCGGTTGCCCCATCAGCTGATTGCGCACCTCGACACGAACTCCGGCCTGATCGGACCCGTGCACCGCCACTCGAATGGTGGAACCGCCAGCGTGCTTCTGCGCGTTGGTGAGCGATTCCTGCACCACCCGATACGCCACATGACTGCTTGCAGCGCCGATCTCGCCGGGCGTCACGTCGAGCATCAGCGACGTGTGCAGGCCCGCGCCCCGCGCCGAGTGCACCAGATCGGAGATGCCCTCGACACTCTGCCGGCCACCGCTGGAGGCATCGGCCGATCCGCGCAGCACACCGATGATGCGCTTGAGCTCGTCGAGCGCATCGTGGGCGGTCTGCCGAATCATCGACGCAGTTTGGGCTACCTTCTCAGGTCCATCGGCGCTGTTGACCTGCATTCCGCCTGCGAACAATGAGATGCGACTCAGGCTGGCAGCGAGGGTGTCGTGCATGTCGCGGGCAATGCGGGCACGTTCCGCATTCAGCAGCATCTCCTCACGAAGAGCGTTGGACTCCACCGTCACCTTGTCTCGGGTGACCACAGCCTCCGTCAGGTCGGATCGCGTGCGGTGCAGCAGTGCTCCACCCACGACCAACCCGACAAGCACTGCCGCGACGACCCACGGAATCCACGCTGGGACGTCCCACTCCACCGGCATGGACCCGTCCTCGGCCTTCGTCGAGCCGAGGGTCAGGACGGAGTAGTACCGACTGCGATGCGCGTCGTACGTCAACGACACCCCGCACGCGACGTATACCGCGACGGCAGCTATCACCAGCGGCTTGGTTCGTGCGAACGCACAGACGGCAAACAGGGCAATCAACGCTGCTGTCGCATCGGTCGCAAAGAACAGCGGCCCGGCCAACGCCAATCCCAGAACCACCCATGGCCGTTCGTGCCGCCAGATCAAGGCGACACCGGCGATCAGGTTGAGCGTGACGCCGATGCCCAGGTTCCACCCGGGCGTCCCGGACGAGCCCGCCAACCCGGCGGTCATCAATGAGCAGAACAGGCTGAATGCCACCGCCGCCGTAGTCCAGGCTTTGCGGCGCAGGGTGCCTGTTCGGTGGGTGCTCACGAACTGCAGCGTACGGCCGAGCACCGACACCGCGAATCATCCGAACGGCCCGCATGGTGGATCGGATGCGACCGAAAGGAGGAGGCGCACCGACCGGTCAGCCGAGGCGCGGACAGGCCCGACTGCGGTGTGGTTGATGCATCGCCGAACGAGAGGAATTTCGACATGACCAACCACAACCCGTACCCCCAGCAGCAGCCGTACGCCCCGCCCGCTCCCGAGCAGAAAAAGAGTTGGTTTGGCCGACACAAGATCCTGACCGTTGTATTGGCTATCGTCCTGCTGGGTGTCGTCATTCGGCTCATCGGTGGTGGTTCGTCGGAGAGCCCGACAGCTCCCGCGCCGGCCGGATCCTCGGCGTCGGAGGAAGCGGCTCCTGCGGCCCCGGCCGAGCCGGCTCAGCCGGGAATCGGCGTACCAGTGCGTGACGGCAAGTTCGAGTTCGTCGTCACCGCGGTGGCACCACCCGTCGCGACTGTCGGCTCGGAGTATCTGACGCAGACCGCACAGGGCGAGTACGTCCAGGTGACGATGACCGTCCGCAACATCGGCGACCGGGCGCAGAGCTTGGACGCGTCCTCGCAGAAGTTGCTCGACGCGGACGGAAAGCAGTACTCCGTCGACAGCCTCGCGACTGCTTACCTCGACAAGGGCATCGGCTACGAACAGATCAATCCCGGCAACGCGCTGGACACGACCGTCGTGTTCGACGTCCCCGTGGGAACCGTGCCTGCCGAGATCGAGCTGCATGATTCGGCGTTCTCTGGCGGTACGACGGTTGTGCTGCGGTAGCCGTCGCCGATCGCTCTTCCGTTCTCTCTCAATCTAATTCACCCGACGCGGCTCAGGCTGCATCCTGTGGAAGGAAACAATGACCGACCCGAAACTCTCTCTCGTTGCTGCTCTGCTCGACAGGTCCGGCTCGATGCATTCCATCGCCGACGACACCCGCGGTGGGTTCGATTCGTTCATCACCAAGGAGCGTGAGGCCGACGGTCGGACCGTCGTCACGCTCGCACAGTTCGACAACCGGTACGAGCTGGTCTACGACAACGTGCCGATCGAGGACGTCGACCCGCTCGTGCTCGAGCCGCGGGGTGGCACCGCGTTGTACGACGCGATCGGCCGGTTCATCAGCGAGGTCGGCGCGGGTCTGGCAGCGATACCGGAGGACGAGCGTCCCGGCTCGGTGACCGTTCTCGTGATGACCGACGGTCACGAGAACGCGAGCCAAGAGTGGACGAATTCGGCTGTGCGGGAGTTGATCCAGCGGCAGGAGGCCGAGTACAGCTGGGACTTCGTGTTCCTGGGATCGAACATCGACGCCGTCGAGGTGGGTGCCGATCTGGGCTTCCAGCGCGGCAAGTCGATGACGTACGTCTCGACCTCGGTCGGCGTTACGGCAGCCTTCGATTCGGTGGCGGACTATCAGCATCGAAAGCGATCGGCCGGTGTCGATGCGTGCTCGTTATCTGCTTTCTCGGACGTGGACCGGAGACGTGCGCGAGGGGAGTAGCTGAGAGGGGCGACGGACAGACAGCGTCACGCAACGGGGCTCTTCAATGTCAGCCGAGTGGAACCGCGCGCGGCGCTGCTGCGTCCAATAGGGAGGTGTTCGACGGGTCAACACACGGTGAGACGTTCGACGGGGCGCGACTTCAGTTACGAAAGGGTGGTAGCGGGTGTACATTCCGCTGGCAGGTCCAGAGGTCGTGTCCATGGAGTTCGGGTTCTCCCTCGCGCTGCAAACGAATCAAAGTTACGAGCTGCGAATCGAATCGAGTTGTGAGCTCCATGAGCCCGGGTCCGAAGGATTCCGAGGTGCGCCGGACGCAACGCTCTCCGAGCACCTCTCCGTCAGGCGTCTCGAGGGCAGGGGGGGTCCGTGCGCACGCTTCCGATAACGGCGACCTGCGGATCGATTTCGCGGATGGCGCTAGCCTGACAGTGCTTTTCGATCCTGATTTCGAAGCGTGGACGGTCGCTGCGCCTCAAGGCTGTCAGTATGGCTGGCGGCGGGCTCACAGTCTGGGATTGAAACATATTCGTCGCGGTCCTGCGGGCCTGCAAAGAGTTGCTAGGCATCCTATGAGATGTGTGTCGCTATGGATCCTCGGGCCGACAAGAGCGATGCGGTGCCAGCAAGCGTGTACCAGAATTCGACTGAACAGACTATTTCGGAGGGTCGAACATCTCTGTACTGTGCGATTCGCATGGAAACCGCCGAGATGGGAGTACGCCCTGGAACGCAAGACGTGCAGCAAGCGTGTCCACGGTTATCCCGGAGGCGGCAGCGATTTCGGCGAACGTGTCACCCGTCCTAGGTGCAGCAACGTCGGTGTCTTATGCAACACACGCGATGGCTACTGGGAGAAGCACAGCAACATCAGCGCTTGAGATCGGCACCTTGAAAAAGGTGTCGACAGAAAGAAAGACGCCATCATGGGAATATTCACGCGGCAGCGCACTGTCATCGACTGGACTTCGGAAAAGATTGTTCCACTGCCGAATTGGCAGGCGCACCAGACTGCGCGGCCGAGTTTTGCGGCCCTCGCTGACGCCCTGATCTCGGAGAGTGGTCGTGACTCGAGGCGCATCGACACCGCCAAGGTCGTCGGCGCACTGACAAACATCTGCAAATCCATTGCCTGCGACAATTTTCCAGACAGAGTTGCGGCGATCGAGGCAATTCTTGAGAGGCCCGGACCCGCACGAGATGAGATCTGGGACTACTTCACGCACGCGGGAGCCAAAGGCGTGGCGGTTTCGAACAATATCGGGGAGCTACTGACAAGCGAAAAAGTCCGCAACGTCATCAATACGATGATCGACGAGGGGCAGGTTGCCGCAACCGGAGAAACCGCGCCGGACGGACTGCCGATGATGTCGCCGGACAGCCCTGAAACGGTTGCTCTGTCCGACCCCGGCGGCGACGAGTTGGATCCGGTTCGAACGGCATTCAATTTGATCAGTAGCGTCGGCGTCAGTGTAATCGTGTACGGCCCCGGGAACGTTTTCGATTGCTTCCTTGCCACGTCTAGAGCCGCACCGATCTTCTCGGAGACGACCACCGAAAGCGGTCTCCTCGGTGCGTTTCCAGATCTGCCGAATTCGTACTGGTTCGGAATCGATGGTGTCGACGGCTCTGCAATCGTCGTGCCCGTCGCCCCGAACGTTGATGGAAATCGTATTCTTCAAGAGATCATCTACCCGGTCTTGGGGGTGGGGCAACCGTGGTCGACGGCGATCGCCCGTGGCTCGGTCGTCCCCGCCACGTTCGCAGAAATATTCGGTCGGTCCGTTATCCGGCGGGTTTGGCACCTTCCTGGGCTACACGAGCTCGCGCCCGTCGGCTGCGATCCGCTCGAACTGTCGTGGGATCACCGAGCGCAGTTGATCGCTGACGGATGGACGAAAATAAGTGGGGACGCCTTCTTGAGAGAGTTCGCCGACGGGCAGGGGGGCCGTTTCACCGTCCATCTCGCGCCGTGGGAAGGCTCGCACACGGTCTTCGCTGTTATCGGTGAGCCTGTGGCGGGTCGAATACCGCAAGAACTGACACGTTTCGCGTTCCACTCGTGCGAGGTCGCGCTGGCGTACGAGCAGATCGTACTGATCGAGAGGCTGCGCGGTCCTGGCCTTCCGTCGCTGGCTGACATCAAAGTGGCCGCTGACCGCGTGGCCGATGGGCTGAGCGTCATTTCGGGTGCGAGCGTGAACCCGGCATCTCGAGGCGTGGCGGATCCACCGGCCGAGAGAAGCCCCGTTTCGGAGTACGAACACCAGCCGATCGGGGCAGTGGTGCTGACCCGTGGCGCGAATTGTGCAATGTCCGCGCACCGTGTGCGCGTGGAGCTGCGGTGGGACACCGGCCCCGCCGGAGCCACATTGGATACATCGGCATTGTTGTTGGCGAACAACGGACGAGTGCGATCCGATTCGGATTTCGTCTTCTACAACCAGCCATGCCATGACAAGTGTTCGGTCCGGCACGAGAGGTCGACGGACATTGCGACAGTGAACGACTGTGTAGCAATGGATCTGACGACGGCAACTTCTTACGCGGACACCATCGTCGTCGTGGGTTCTCTCGACGGGGGAACATTCTCCGCACTACAGGGACTATGTGCGGTCGTGGTCGACTCGGATTCGGGAGCGAACATCATTTCGTTCCCGATCACAGGGTTGAGCACCGAGACAGCCCTCATCGTCGGTGAGATGTACCAGCGCAACGGTGGGTGGAAGTTCCGCGCAGTCGGCCAAGGGTACGCAGCCGGCTTACGCGGTGTGGCGGAGGATTTCGGAATCACCGTCGACTGAGGTTCTTATCGGAGCACAGTCGTGTCGACACAGATGATGCGCGGTGGCGCCACCGCGCAACGAGCTCGGTACGAAGGGCAGAGCGATAATGCCCAACGTACTTGTACCCGGATGTCGAAGTCGTACCGAATGTCGGAGTCGAAGACCGCACATTGTCCGTCAGACCAGACTATTGCGTCGATTCGATCTTGGGTGCCTTTGTCCCTCGATAGTCGTATTCGGAAGTGTCATCGTCGCAGCCTCGAATCCGGTTGACCCCGTATTGGTCAGCTTGTCGGGGGCAGAAGCCCCCTGTGTGCTGTTCTCGAGCAGACCGTCACGCCGTTGTGCGTTCGAGCTCAAGGGCGGCAACGGCGTCGAATGCTTTGCGTCGTTTCATCAGGAACTGCACGGTGTGAGCGACCTCGATCGCACCCCATACCGCGATCCATTCGGACAGCCAGATCTGGAGAACGACCGCGTCATCTTCGGGTTCGATGGAGAAGGACATCACGGGGCGGTCCTTCCGGCCACCTCGGAGAAATCCGAGCCGCTGGTTGATCTGCCCTTCTCCATTCACTTTGACCCAGCCTTTGAAGACGCCCGCGTTCGCCATCGCCTGCTCGATATCCCGAGGCGTGATACCGGTGAAGGTCGCACGAATCTGACGCTTGGCTATGCCCGTCAGGATCCATGCGCTGATGAAATACACAATCGCGAAAATGAAAAATCCGTACAGATACCCCATGATGAACGGCTGCCTCTCGATTGGTCGATCTCTTCTCGATCGGCAAATCATGACCGAGAAGTGGCAGGTGCGAAAGTCGTTCAATCGCCTTAATGCGCTGCCGCGCAAAGGGAATTGTAGTGCGTTCAAACGATTGATGGTTGCGGTGAAGCATGCGAAGCTCTGTATTCGTTCAGGCCACAACGCGAAGGAATTCAACATGAGTCAGTGCAAGAAGTGTTTTCGCCCGGTCCATGACTGCAGCTCGTGCAATGGAGGACGGGCAAGCGGCCTGGCCGGCAAGCTCACATGCAGCAAATGCAACAACACCGGTTCGCAGTGCAACGAGCACGGCGGGTTCTGGAAGTAGCGCCGGAGCAATACACGATCGATCACGAAGCCCTCACCACGCTCGGTGAGGGCTTTCGGTTGTCAATTAAGCTCTACCGCACAGTGTCTCGGCTCGGTCGGGTGGGCGTATCACGCGACGGTGAACAGATTGTTGGCCGCACCGTCGAGTGTGAATCGGATGTGACCGCCGAATTCGGTGGTCAGATCCACACCGACAGCAAGAGGGTTCATGGGTTCGCGCGAGATCTGGTACACGTTGGTGGAGCCGCTGGTGATCAAGGGCTCGGTCCAGTCTGGCATGTTCACCACGATATCGCCGGTGAAAGTGTCGCCGTTGCCGAGATCGAATGAGCCGACGAAGATCCAACCTCGATAGACATTGATTCGATTGCACCCTTCCACGTCGGTGCCGCGGGTACGGCCGAGATGCACCTGCCACAATTCGCGTTGCGACGCACCGTTCTCGGAGTCGAAATCCCAGCTGTAGCAATCGATGTACTCTTCCGCGAACGGATACGAGGTCTCCCGGAGCGACGCGACGGTTTTGGCCTCCGCGTCGGCCCATTGCGACATGGCCGTCGGAATCAGGATCACGATCAGTGCTACCGCCAGAACCCACCCGAGAATCACAGAGGGCTGCCGGAACGCCCACGGCCGCACAAGCAAAAACACTGCAAGCACGGCAACGACAACCGCCAGACCACCGAGATAGTCGGGCAGAAAGTGATCCCCCAAACCTCGCGCCCGCTCGTCGTATACCGCAGGGTCCGGCACGAGTAGTGGGGTACTACGCAGCAGATAGTGACCTAGCAGATAGGGGCCGAGAACGGTGACGGCGGCACCGCCTGCGAGCGTAATCGCCGAAAAGTCCGTACCCCGCCTTCGGTTGGCCTGCAGCCGCTGGGTCGCTTCGATCCCGGCAAGCCGAGTTCGTTCGATCTCTTGGAGCCGTTGAACTTCCGCCAGGTCGTTCGCGGCAACCTGAGCGCGAGCGGAAGCAGCCTGCTGCTGGGCGAGTTCGACCGTCGCGTCCGCGAGTACGACAGCAGCCAAAGTGTCGTTGGAACGCGTAGTCACAACTGTGCCTCACTTCGCAGTCGAGCGAACCACGGAGTTTCGCTCGCAAACTCGAACTGCGGCCCGTCAATGCGTGACCGTACCTGGCGTACGAACTCGTCCACAACGGTCTCGTCGGACGCGGCAAGAAGCAGACTTTGGCGAATGATGTGACTGCGCGCCGAACTTTCGATAGGGATGTTCTTCGCCTGCGCAAGTGTGATGGCCTGTTCGGCGATGTCATGCCAATTCGCGTCGATCATCTTGTACGAGGTTCGGGACTTGCCCGAGTTGATGCAACCCAGAAGGTCGTGATCGTAGAGCTTCTCGATCGCATCGTCGTTTCCGTTGCTGTCGGCCAGTTTTCGTAGCCGGCTCGGCGTGCTGATGTTGCAGCTCTGGTAGATGACATCAGCAGCGGGTGCGAGGCGCGCGACGAAGTAGGGAACCAACTCATCGGGCCCCCACTTGCTGCCATGGGAGGTCACCTCGGAATAGGTTTCGCCGGTTCGCGCGGAGCCCGTCAACCAGTCGATGAGCCGCTGACGTCCCTTGCCTGCCAGAGAGCGAGCGGCAACTTCGGGATTCGACGACATCGCAGCGCCGAGTTTTGCCGCATCGAAGAATTCTCCGACCCCTGGCAGTGCATAGGAGGTGGACGCCTGGTGCACGGCCGACGGACCGACGGCTGGTTCGTCTCCACGTGCGGCGTCGTCGAGGGGTCGGTGGACTTTCGGCGACTTGTTGTCCAGCCACGACTTGACCTCGTTCATTCCCCAACGAACATCCGGGTCACGAGTCAGCAGGCCCGCCAACAACATCCGCCAGCGCTTCAGATGCTCGGGTCGAACCTTGCTGTCATCGAGCTCCGAGAGAGAAACATCACGGGACAGTAGGTGGCTTTCGATGGTGCGATTGTCGATCCAGGATCCGTTGTCCAGCTGGAAGTACCCCCGCCCGAGCAAGACCTGATACATCACCATGCCGAGGCTCCACCAGTCGGCGGCAGTTGTCTTGTACCTCATGAGTTCAGGTGCATTGAAGGCGATCGTGCCGAGCCCGAGGTTGGTGAGCCTGGACCGGTCACCGAGATCGACCGTCAATCCGAAATCAGCGAGCACCAGGTCGAGCGGGATATCGGTGCGTACGAGGATGTTTTTGGGTTTGATGTCTCCGTGAACAAGTCGGTTGGCACCCCCAGCCCCTTGCATGCCGTGGATCGCGTCGGCAATCTGGGTCAGTATCTCCACTGCATGCTTGTTGGTGCCGAACCCGCCGCGGTCGGCCAAGTATGACTCCAAGGTCCCGAAGCGGCACAGTTCCATGAGTTCGTAGTGCACGCCATGGTCGACACCCGGTGCTTCGAGCAGCTGAACCGCGACCTCGGACGGGAAGTGAGTGCGGTACTTTTCCGAACCGAATTCAAGGGCATATTTGGGCTCGTGGCGGTAGAGCTTGACGGCTACCTCGTTGCCCTTCTCATCCGTGCACAACCACACAGATGCCTCGGCGCCGTCACCGAGTGGCCTGACCATGGTGAAGCGAGCATCCAGGCCCGGTGGCAGCCGTTCGCGCAGATAGGCGGTCGGCGTGCCCCCATCGAGGTTGGTGGGCGGCGCTGAACTGTTGTCCAGTCGCGTGCGAGTAGACGGTGGCCTGGTGTAATTGATCTTCGGGGCTCGGGGTCCGTCGATCGGGTCGAGACGTGTCACATCGGCCATGCTGTTCCTACCTTGTTCGCGTTGATTTCGTTGGCGTCTGACGTCGGGGCAGTGTCGGCTCGATGATCCAGAGGGGCGACGGCCTCGATTTGAACTACGGTCACGTTGTCCCCACCGCCGCCTGCCAACGCGAGATTTCGCAGTTCGGTGACGAGGTCGGTGCCGGTGGCCAGTGCAAGTCGTTCCACATCGTGGGGGTCCGAATAGTCGTCGAGACCGTCCGTGCACAGCAGTAGTCCAGGGGACTGGGGAAGGGGTGACTCGAAGAAATCGGGTTCGAGTATCAGTCGCTTGCCTCCTCCGAGGGCCTGCTGCAGGACGTTGGACCCTGCCTGTCTGTGGTCCACGCTGAGTTGGGTCAGATATCTTCCGTCCACCTGATAGCACCTCGAGTCGCCAACGTTGAACACCACGGAGTGTCCAGCTGGGTCGATGACGACACCGACTACGGTGCACCCCATTCCCGCGAGCTCCGGACGGGCGTCACCGACGTCATTGATGGCGTCCGACGCGTTCTGAAGCATCGTCCCCAGTTGGTCCAGCACAGCGCCTCGGTCCAACACAGCGACCCCGTCGAAACCGGTGAATGCCTCAGGATCGGTGATTATCTCGCACGCAAGACGGCTCGCTTCTTCGCCGCCCTCGTGCCCGCCCATTCCGTCGCAGACCACGATCGCCGTCGGCGCCGTGATTTCGAACTCGGATACCAGCAGGCCGGGCTGGGGGCCTCGCATCGACCATCCGTTCCAGCCGATGCAGTCCTCGTTGCCGGATCGTTCGAGGCCACGGTGGGTGATTGCCGAAACACGAATGCGCATCAGGACTCCCAGTGAATGTCGATGTCGACATCGGCTGCCAGCCTCAACTTCTGCCCAGGCCGAACTTCGTACTCGGTATCAGGTGGAATCTTCTTGTCATTGACGAAGGTTCCGTTGCTCGATTGCGTATCGGTGACGAGGAGTCGCTGCCCGTCGAACCGAATGACTGCGTGGTATCTGCTCACGTTGGTCCGACTACGGAAGACATCTGCGGTCGGATAGTCGTCGTCACGACCGACCGGAAGGGACTGTCCTGCATCGAGAACCAGCATGGTGCCACACGTGACCAACCTCAACTTTCCCCGAGAGCCTGATGGATCCAATGTCGTGCGCGGGCTCGGCACGACGGGATTTTTCCTTGGATCGGGTGGAGGCGGTACGACGGCCTGCGGCTCCGATTCGATATCGCACAAGTCCGATCCGTCGATCGTGCACTGTGAGTACGTATTGCGGTCGAACGTTCGACCGCAGCACACGACGAGATCGGGAGCTAGGTCAGCCATGAGGTTCTCCTGAGATCCACGCCTCGTGAAGCGAGTTGTTGTTCGAGCTTGCGCATGTCGCCGTCGGTGGGAATGCCCACCATCCAGATCGATTCCGCGTCGACGTGAACCGATATGTCTCTTCGCTGACCGGAGTAGTCACTCTCGAGCGTGTCGGCGGGGTATCGGGTACGCGCCAGTTCGCTGAAGGTGTGGACAATTTGATTCGCCGATCCACGCAGTGCGCAGTCCGTCGCACCGGCGGCAACGTAAGGACCGCTGACGAGCACGTCGACATTGCCGCGCATCCAATCGAACCTGTCTCCGAGCTCTTGAGGCGTCCGTCCCGAGTACAGCAGGATGTCGATCGGTTGTGTTGTGCACGAGCGCCATCTATGGATTTCCGCTATTAACTCTGTGAGAGCTACGGGTTGGTCGTTCGGCTCGCCCCCTGAGATGGTCACTCCGTCGATGGCGTCGAAGGGAATGCTGCGCAGCCACTGCGCAACATCATCGATGCGCACACCGCTCGACGGATCGAACGGCCAGGTATCCCGGGAGACACACCCCTTGCAGTAGATGGTGCAGCCCTGAAACCAGATGCCCGCCCGGCGACCGAATCCCAGGTTGTGCACTGGATAGTGCAGACGGGAGAGCAGCATCGACGTCATCGGAGAACCACCGACCACCCGCCGGCGTCCGCTCCCAGTTCCGAGACGGTCACCGACTCCGTGCCGTAGGGCAGGTCGAACAACGCTCTCGCCAATGGGTTGACCAGAAGCGACTCCACCGTCGTTCCGACGCCTCGCCCACCGAAATCGAGCTTGGTCAGAGCCTCGCTGATCAATCGTTGATGGACAGAGTCAGAGACTGCCACGTCGATTCCCGTGGCGTCAGCCACTCGCGAGACGACGTTATCCACGAACTTCGGAACAAGCAGGCGCGCAGTTGATTCCGAGATGAAATCGAAGACGACGATATTGTCGCCGATCCGGTTCAGTAGTTCGGGCCGACCGATTTCCTTGGTGAAGTGATCTCCGACCGCTTCTCTGATTGCGCTCTCGACCTCGCGGAACTCGGAACCGCGCGGCACCACAGGCACCCGGGTGCCGAACTCGTCGGTTCGGTAGACGCCCAGATTGGAGGTGAACACGAGGAGGGTCTCGGAGAAGAACACCGTTGCACCGGTGCCATCCGTGAGCCGTCCGTCCTCCAGGATCTGCAGAAACTTGTCGAGGATTCTGGGGTGGGCCTTTTCGATCTCATCGAAGAGAACAAGACGAAACGGCTGCTGTCGCACAGCGTTGGTCAATTCGCCGCCGCTGTTGAAGCCGGTGTACCCGGGCGGAGCCCCGATGAGGCGGGCTTCGGCGTGTTCGGAGGAGAACTCGCTCATATCGAATCGAACGAACGCGTCCTCCCGGCCGAATACCAGTGCCGCAATGGCCTTTGCCAGTTCAGTCTTGCCCACGCCTGTCGGGCCCGCGAAGAACAGCACGCCCTGAGGGCGAGACCCGCCCGACGACGCGTGCGCACCCGTCAGGCCCATGGCAGACCGGATCAATATGTCGACCGACTTACGAACAGCCGCAGGCTGACCGAGTACTTTCCCTTCCAGATGCTTCGGCCCGTCCTTGATTCGCTTACGTAGCGCCGGATCCTGCCATGGGTTGTCGGGGACGCCCACTCGGAAGGTGCGTATGGCGTCCTCGATAGCGGTTGCAGGGATGAGACGGTCGATCGCCAGACGGTTGATCTCGCGGATGGAGCGAAGCGTCAGCCCGCTCGTCTGAGATGCATATCGAGTCACGATGTCGTCGAACAGTGGCCCTGGTTCCGGTGCGTCTGGCAGAGACGCCACGTGGCTCGCCGCCATGATTGTGCGCTGGGACATCCCAGGCGCGGGAATGGACACGACGCGGGCGAGCTCGCCGCCTATCAGCCAGTGGGGAAGGTCGCTCTCGCGGTCGAGCAGCCATACCACTGTGTTGTAGAGCGGAGTGCGATGCGGTCCGGTGACTTTGACACGTTTCGCGGTGACGAGAAGCTTCTCGGCGGTGACGAGCAACGTGTGCATGGCAGGCTCTGAGAAGTCAGAGTCCGGAGTGAGACGGGACGCGCTGTCGATTACCACGCAGCATGGGAGTGTGGACATGACCACCGACCGCAGTAGACGCGGCAGCCAGTCCAGCAGACGTTCGTCCTCGGCCGACGGTGCGGCCGCTGCGATGATGTCCGCGGCGACACCGTCGGAGTCGATCGCCGACCTCGCACCGTCGACTGGGTCGGCGACGATCACGCTCGTGTGACCCGCCGTCGACAGAAGCGAGATGACGGCATCGACAACCGACGACACTCGAGGGTGCGGAGACTGCGGCCGCGGCAACAACACCAGGTCGCGCTGATTCCCGGTGACGAGAATCTGAGGGTTCGCGGCCAGCGCCACGTCGATCTCGCGCAACCACGCCGGCAACTCGTCGATCGAGCCGGCGTCCGGCGTCATTGTCGTGTCCGTTCGTTCTCCCGCATACGACGCGTACTGACTTGCGCTGGCTTGACTGTTGCCGGTGCTGCAATGGTCGAGGTGATTAGCTTCGGAGTAGTCACGCCGGCCGGTACAGCCCGGACTCTGCCTGGCGTCACCCCACGTGCTCGCAGTGCTTCGATGAGCGGATCGAGATCCGAACACATCTGCTGTTCGGCGGCGAGATCGCCACCCCTGTCGGTTGTGGCGGTCGTCCTGACTGTACGCAGCCCGATCTCCCCGTCGCTCACATTCGCCGTCACAGCATGAGTCCGTGGACCGGAGCGCTTGAACATTACTGAAGTCGGCGTTTCGAGATCAGTAGGAGACACCGAATAGCCAAGTTCAACAAGGGATTCGGTGACTACTCCCAGCACGAAGGCCTGATCCCGCTCTTCCCGTTCGAGAGCAGACTGCGTCGCGAGCGTTGCCCGGGCAGAGGTCAGCGACGGTGTCGGGTCCAGATCGGATTCGAGCGCATGGTCCGCGCTGTCCAGGAGCATGTCGATTCGACTGCGGTCGAGCAACAAGGCAGCTTCGCACCTGATCTCTTCGATCTGCCCGCGGTTGTCAATCTTTTGCTGGGATCGGCGGTTGGCTGCGTTCACCCGGCTGCTCAAGTCCGAGAGAAGTAACCGAGCGCGAGCAGGCGAGGCACGCAGGACCCCTGCGGCCGTCGTCTCCAGCTCATCGGACTGCTCGACCAACGACGACAGGACTCGTCGAACACGGTCGGCGATATCGACCTTGTTCCCGATATCGACCTTTTCCGCGACTTCGATGACGGTGTGTGGAGACTTGGACCGAGGGTCCTCTGCCAACGCCGAGGCTGCCAATTCTCGCTGGTCCAGTTCTTCGAGAATCGCACCCAGATTGTGGGTGATTCGTTGCGAGCGTTGCGCGCTCAGTTGGGACTCCAACCTGGTGTGCGCCGAAGCCAGCGTTCGCTCCAGCGCCGCGCACGCTGTCTCGATGGCAGCGGACGTCCCGGCCGGGGCCGCACCGGCAACGACACGAACGTCGCTCATGTTGACGGCGGCGCATCTCAACGAAAAAGCCTGTACGCGTCCGTTCAGCGCGCGCCACTTCTGCATTGCGTCTTCGGCGCGACGCCGTTCCAGTGCAATCTCGTACTGAATTCCTTTGGGGCCGCTCATATCCGCATCCTGGCGAACGGCTCGGCTTCGGCTCCTGTTGCGGCAGACATTCTGATGCCGCCGAACACGAGGTGGCCTGCCACCGCGAACAGGGGAGGCCACCACCAACTCGCTGCCGACCCCGAGCCTGCCAGTGCTTGATAAAAGAGGAGTAGAGCGCCGAGTGCGAACCCGCCGATACCCGCTGAAGAAATTACCTCTTCGCCATCCGGATAAGGAAAGACGAAAGCCAACCCGACCAGGCACACGATCATTGCAATCAGCAGCTTGGCAAGAAGCCCGTACAGCGTGCCCGGTCCGCTGCCAGAGGTCGCACCGCTGTCACCTGACAGGAATACCGTCTGAGTGATGTTGTCGCTGAAAACCGTCAGGATCGACCCGACGACCGGAGTCAGAACCCACAGCGGAACCGACACGAACATCAAGCTGAAACCCTGCCCGCGCACCCGTCGAAGGAATGCCGAACGTTGCATTCTCCGATTTTC
Source organism: Rhodococcus sp. 14-2496-1d (assembly GCF_002259365.1). Lineage (NCBI taxonomy): Bacteria > Bacillati > Actinomycetota > Actinomycetes > Mycobacteriales > Nocardiaceae > Rhodococcus > Rhodococcus sp. 14-2496-1d. The sequence goes on from NZ_NPFV01000025.1 coordinate 47,225, forward strand.
GGCTCGTTGTGCGGCGTCGATGCGGGCAATTTCGATATCGGCCTGCTCTCGCGCAACCTGCGCGGCCCGAGCCTGGACGGCTAGCTGTTGCGCATGAGCAACAGTGGCGTCCGCAAGGATGACGGAGGCCAAGTTGGCATTCGTTCGCACATACACCTCTGTCTGAAACATTGGATGAGCCAGAATCTTTGGAGCCGTACCCCCGGGCGAGTGTCAGCAGGAGATCAGGATTCCATTTGCCTGCCGTGTTGTCTGTACGTCGATCGTCTGACAGAGCAGGCGTGACTGTGAGTCGGCCCAAAGACGTTTCGGGGGTTCGGTATCCCGTGCAGCAAGACGATCCACGTCTTGTTCCACGAAAGGAACTCGGCCATGTCGTTGACACAGTCGACACGGAGCGCTGCAGGAGTGAACGGGGCGTTGGACACGTTCTGGAAGGCGGTCCGCAGCACCGACGCGTATCCGGATTTGCTGATGAACCTGGGATTCGACCCGAACGGCGTGCGAACATCAGCGGATTTCTTGCACGTTCCGCCCATGACCAAGAAGAACTACCTCTCGATGTACTCTCTCCCGCAGTTGATTCCGGGTGGAGATGTTGCATCCGCATGCCTGTGGTCGTCGAGCTCGGGGTCCTCGGGCAATCCGACGAACTGGCCACGCGGGGAACTGTCGCTGCAACAGAGCGTCGATCTCCACGAGCGCATCCTGCGGCAGCAGGGAGCCGACCGAAAGTCGACATTGCTCGTGGTGTGCTTGGCGATGGGCAACTGGATCGGCGGCATCTACACGATGCGGGCAGTGGAGGAACTTCGCAAACGGGGTTTTCCGGTGTCAGTGGTGACGCCCGGTGTTCATGTGGATACCGTTCGGGAGAACATTGCGTCGCTCGGTCGTCATTACGAACAGGTACTGATCGCCGGGTACCCACCCTTTGTCCGGGACGTACTCGATGGAGCAGGTCATCAGGTACTCGACCAGGATCTGAAGTTTCTTCTGGCCGGCGAAAGCATCAGCGAGGCCTGGCGGGACGGAATACTCGCTTTGGTCGGTAAGTCCGATACTCCCGAGGACATCTGCTTGGTCTACGGAACTGCGGATGCGGGGATGATCGGTCACGAGACACCGACGACCATCGCTGTTCGACGCTTGGCCGTCGGGGACGCTGAGCTCGATGCATCGATATTCGGCGGCACTGCAGCGTCGGCGACGTTGGTGGAATACGACGCGTCGATGCGGTTCGTCGAGACCGATGACAACGGATTCCTGCTGTTCACGGTCGACAACACCATTCCGTTGATTCGATACCGAATCAACGACATCGGCGAGGTGTTGAGCGCGGAAGAGATGCGGCGCAGGCTGTTTGAAGCCGGTCACACCGTCGACGTTGCGACCTCGAGTGCGCTCTCGGGCTTCATCGTGCTGAAGCGTCGGGCCGACATCGCAGTGTCGTTCTACGCGGTCAATATATATCCCGAGCCTGTTCGGACGGCTCTCTCCGACCCGAGGCTGTCGAACACCGTCACGGGGAAGTTTTTCATGACAACTACTGCGCAAGAAGATTTGCGTGACGGATTGTCTCTGCACGTGGAGTTGCGGCCCGGCGTCGGATCGTCTGAGCGGCCAGATGCTGCGTGCGCGCACGTCATCAAGACCGTAGTCGTGGATGCATTGGTCGCGGCTAGCAGCGAATTCGAGGAGTTACACGGTCTTCTGGGAACGCTGGCCGAGCCGAAGGTCACCTTCGGGATGTTCGCCAGTGATGGCTTCGAAGTAGACGTCAAGCTACGTCACATTCAGAAGGTGAGTGGACAATGATCGAGGTACTTCACCCCATCGAGGATGCGGCCAGGATCAAGAAACTACGCCGAGCCGAGTTCGGACTGACATACGTCGACGGTTGGGCGACCGCGCGGTCGGAGCTCATCGCGATAGATGCGTTCAGCTCCCTGCCGCTCGACTGGAATGATGAGCGTGTCGTAGATCGTGCAAGTCGCTTCATTCACGTCCCATGGCGATCGACCCTGGTTCGTCTTCCGGACAGTGAGACCTTCTACCGTCTGCGGACCGCGCGTAACCGTTTTCTACTCGACAACGACGAGCAAACCACGTGGGGCTCGGCCCTGATCGGAATCGTGGGGCTGAGCGTCGGATCGTCGGTAGCGGCGGTATGTTCGCTGACCGGCGCCCGTCGCTTCCATATCGGGGACCCCGACACCCTGGGCCCGAGCAACCTGAACCGGCTTCAGGGTTCGGTGTGCGACCTGGGCGTGGCGAAGGTGATTCTTGCACAGAGAAGGATCTTGGAGATCGATCCGTATTCGGACGTGTCCGGGTTTCCTGGCGGTTACACGAGTGCGGACGGGACGTTTCTACGGTCGTCGGGCGGAGAACGGGTGGCGGTACTGGTGGAGGAGATGGACGATCTCGCGATGAAGTTGGCAATTCGTCTCGAGGCCCGCGCATTGCAAATTCCCGTTGTGATGGCAACTGACAATGGCGACAACGTCATTCTCGACGTCGAGCGCTATGACCGCGACGCAGACTACCCACCGTTCCATGGTCGAGCCGGGGATCTGACAGCGTGCAGCGGGTCCGAACTCAACGAACCCGCGAACCGAACGCGATTGGCCAACGCAATCGTCGGGAGCGACGTGACCCCGCGCACTCGATACTCGCTCACCCAAGTCGGACGGACACTGCCGTCATGGCCTCAGCTCGGAACGGCCGCGAACGCGGCCGGCTCGACGGCTGCTTTGGCAGCGAGACTCATCGTGTCGGGTGCGGATATCCAATCCGGTCGATACCGAGTCGATCTGGATCGCATTCTGCTCGGTGAGTCGGCATTGCTGGCAACGCGGTGGAACGAGCTGGACGAGAGTGCTTTCGTGAGGTCGATGGCGCAGCAATAGCTGCGCGAAGGCATTCGTGGCCGTCGTCGGTATCCGTCCATCGGCCCATCCCAACGCCCTCAACAGATGCCTGATCTGGGTTGCGTAGCGTCCGAACGGGCGCGGGCGCTGCGCAACTCGGGGAAGCCTCCATCTCCTGCGAGCTTCGGTCGATTTCGGCCATCGACGGTTGGCGGCGTACCTCAGCGCCCTAGGCGCGGTCGGTATCGCGGCAAAAGACAAGCTGAGCGGCTACCTGACTCGGCTTTTACCGCGGCAACTGTTCGCCGCCGTGCACTCGGGATCGTTCGGCGCCGCGTGAACGGATCTGTGCACCTCTCGGGACCCTGGCCTCGGCGACGGTGTGCGTCAACGCTGCCCAGACGATGGGGGAGTGTTCGACGGCGGCAGGGCTCGACTCCCACTTCGTCAGTTGCTCGCGTTGCCATTGATGCACGAGTCCGATCGGGTCGTCGCGAGAGTGTGCACGGTCGACGGCCAAAGCCAGTTCGACCGTAGGGAATACCGATCTGCGCACTCCGGCGAGGGAATGGAATGCGTGGTCGGTCGGTAATGTCCATCGGGTCGTGGTGACGAGTGAAGCACCCGAGTCCACCATGGCGACAACCAAACCGAACGTCTCCGCCGACCGGAAATCGACGCCCCCCTCACACGCGATGAGTGCCACCCGGGACGGCATCGGCCAGATTTCGTGGCCGGCCTGGGGGCCGTCCGATCCGTGCAGCGCCCAGACTCTTTCGTCCGTACACTGCTGGGTTCCCAACAGAAGATCCAAGGCGGACAACGGAAGGTGATCGTCCGGTCGCGCGGCGGCGAGAGTTCCACGCTTCGTCTGTGGTCGGAGGGGCTCTGCCATGCCCCACGATGCCGAACCAGCCGCCCCGACGGTGTCGTGTAGGTGAATCGATGCCGATCCAGGTTCGTCGGCCGCCGACGACACATGGCCGAAGTAGAAGAGCCGGGATCGCGGAACGTGAAGTTGATGCGACAGGTCGAGCCTGCTGATGATCTGGGACGTGTTCAGTCGCGTGTGCGAACTATTGTTACCCACATTGGCTTCGGCTGAAATTCCCTTGATCAGTGCATTCTTGGCGAGGCCTCCCAACGTTCTTCCCAGTCCATGCTCGACGGCCCGGACCGGTAACGACGGATCGAGAACATGAAGTGCAGGGAAGTGGCTCACCTCCGCCCATTGCGGAGGAAGCACAGTGCGCTCAGCGTGAACGGTGGACGGCGGGTCGAAGGTGATGACGGCGACATCCAGCAGTCGCCGGCCTGCATCCACGAACAGCAATTCCCACGGCACGCGCGCCAGCGTCGGACTGGGTGTAATCCTCATATGCACAGTGCCGTGGCTGCCCGCGCGGTCGACTATTTCCGCCCGCAAGGTCTCGGGTAGCACCGCTTCGGTGAGCCGCGCGGACAAGAGACGTTCCTCGGCGAGGTTCGTGAAGGACCCGGTCGCCAGCGCACGATGGGCGGCGGCCTCCCTGGATTCGTACTCGACGTCGTCGCTGCTGCCGTTGCTACCGCTGGCGTCGAGAGGCCGAGGTGCCAGGAGCGCGCGACCGAGGAGATCGAGCGCAGCGCTCGTCTGTGCAGGGTCGAGCTTGACAGCGCTCGGTTTGGCCGGAGCGTCGAGCCAGGTCCACGACAGATAGGTGGGACCTGCGTCGGCTGCCCTCAGCAGTACGACGGGCCAGGACGATCGATCGGCCTCCGGGTGGTCCGTCACCGGCGCACATCGAGGTCGGAGTCGTCGAACTGCGGTGCCCGGACAAGTTCGGCCAAAAGTGGTTGTGCGCCGGCAGGTTCAGGCGTACGAGACTCGATCCGCTCGACGAATGCCCGAATGGCGTCGATACGGGCTGTCACCAATTCGAGCAGAGGCGTCGATGCGACGCCGACCGAGGTGCGGACACGCTCGAGTGCGGCGACCGCACGGTCGGCTGCATCGAGCGCATCGACGGTGAAACCGTCCGCGACCGACTGCGCAGCATCTGTCGTCTCCTCGTTTGCCGCAGCTCCGACGGTATGAAGTGCGGCCGTCGCCGAGCGCCCCAGTCTCCACGCTTCGATCATATTTCTGTCCGCGTCGATCAGGGCCGGGGCGAGTTGTCCCAGACGGAGGTCTCGCGGATCTCCGGTGGAGTCGAAAACCCCGAACGTCGCCGTCTCGAACTCCGCTTCCGCCAACGAAAAACCGCCCGCCAGGATGATTCCGTTCGGCACCATGGGCGTGGTCGCGAGCAGCTTTCCCGAGCGGTCTGCAGCAAACCCGATCAGTCGGGAGGCTTCAGCGCAGTGCGGATCCACTCCATAGGCGAGCGGGACAGTCAGGACCACTCGGGGTGGTCGAACGCCGGTGTCGAGCTCAGCTCGTAGTTCGGGAACCCGGGCGCCTCTCCACTCCAAGATTCTCGGCGGGACGAGATGAGGATCGACGAACGCCCTCTCCACTTCGGAGCGAGCGGTCGACTCACCTCCGGCCAAGTCGCTCCCGACGAGATCGAACGCTTCGGCCTCGACCAGATCTTCGAGCCACCGCATCAGTAGCTCGTCGTCGAAGGTACCGATAGCGGCGATGGTGTCGATTCGTCCCGACAGGGCTGCAATGGCGTATCCCCAGTCCTCGCCAATCGTGGCGTCGCGCGCGGATGCGGCCAGGAGAGCGAGTTCAGACGTTGCGCTACTGCAGGTCCCACCGCCTTCGCAGTCTTCGGTGAGCATCTCCAACGCCGGGGAAGCCGCGGCTACCAACTGTGCGGCCCCGTCGTGCTCGCCGGTGCGGTAGCGCGCGCCCGCCTCGTCCAACATGAGCGCACCCTCGTCGATCGGGGAGGGTTCCCACCTCGCTATCGCGGAGGTACGGGCTCGGCGTGTCCACGTCGGAACAAGGTGCAAGGCATCGCATTCGGTCTCGGATCCAGCACGTGCGGTCTCGATGATCTGCACGACGCCCTGCTCTTCCACCGCGTCGGCGAACGCCTGCACGTTGCTGTCGCGGAGGACTCGCCAGCTCAGCAATGTCGATGTGTCGGCTGCGTCGAGAACGATGTCGACGCCCGGTGCGATTTCGACGGCGATTTCCGCTACAGCCGGTGCAAGCCCACTGTCCCAACTGAATGCTGCTGCGTCGGACAGAACCGGCCGGCTCATGATGTGCTCTCCGTCAGTAGGTTCCATGTATCGCGATACTCGTGGAGAGTACGCAGGACCTCTGCTGTCTTCTGGGCCCAGGTCTGACCCGAGGTTCTCTGGCCGACGACCTCGAAACCGTCGCCGCCGACGATGTCGTCGTCGTTGAGCGAGATGGCCAGCGCTCCGCACAGCAGTCGAGTAGCGAACGAGATCGATGCCCTTCGGCTGGCCGCCAGGGTGTCGGCGGGCCGTTCGGTGTCGTAGCGGTGAGCGATCGCCCGTTCGATCTGTCCTGATTGGATATTGTCCTCGAGTTCGGAGAAGTGACCTGCTTCGAGGTTCGCGTACGCGCCCAATATCTCCAGGACTGTCGCACGTTCCCAGCAGGGGGACGTGCCGCCCGCCGTCCACCCCCAAGGATTCGTCGACTCCACCTCGCTGGTGGACACGTGCTGCCACGCCTGGCGGAACAGGGCGCGGAGCACAGTGCGGCGGTGTTCGACATCGTCGTCGGGAACCGAACGGAGCTGCGACAGAGTCGGAACCGCGACGATGTCCGCCGGCCGGTCGCTCACCGAACTATGGTGATCCTCGCGCAGTAACTTGCGCTGCAGGTCCTGGGTGGCGCGTTTGAGATTGGATCCGTAGACCCGAGCGACCAGTTCGTCGTCGAATGGCACTCCGTTGATGTGAAGCCTCAATAGATTCCGGTTGGCACGACGCCACGCTTCTCCGGCCACGTCTGCGGTCGTGTAGAGAGTGCTGCCCTGAATCAGAGGTGTATCCGCGGCCGGCTGATCGGCCGCACGCGCAGTCAGAAACTTCGACAGCGTGCCGTCCACAAACCGCGATTCGGCCGGCGTCGGCAAGCGGTCCGCGGCGTCGGGCTCACCGTATCTCTCGGTGAGAGCTTCCAGCGCGGCAATCAGCGCCGAGCGTGTGTTCTCGTCGATGTGATCATCCGTGCGTTCCAAATATTCGGTCAGCTTGCCGCTGTATGCCCGCATCGCCGCCGCGATGATCGCACCTCGGTAGATCTCCGGGTTCTCGACGAATGTGTCGGCGTGGGCACGGGAGGCGGTGACGGTCCCGCACTCGACTAAACCGATCATCGAGTTTCGGGCAGATGTTCGCGGTGGGCCGTCCTCGTACTTGCGGAGCACCGTCGATATGGCGTTCGGCAGGTCCCTGGGACGTTCACGTTTCACCTCGCTGACGATGCCTGCCGAGCAACGAGCGAAGGGGTCTGCGTACCGCGCCGTGACGGTACAGACGTCGTCCCAGATATCGCGTCCGCCGAGTATCTGATTGATCCCTTGCCGCATTCGTCGGGCTGCTTCGGGTGAAGACGCCTGCACAACCCAGGTAGCGGACCCCAGCTCGCTCATCCATCTCGCCAGGTCCTCGGCAAGATGCTTGATGTTCGGTTTGGGCTCCGGAGTTGCCTTGACCCAGAGGTGGATCAGCTGGGTGCGGGAGATCGACTCGTCGGCGGCGCGTCCGGTCTGCGATGTGTCGTCGGCCCACCACCCACTGGTCACCCAGGAACTGTCGGGTGGTCGATAGGGCATGCGCTGACTCCTCTTGCTCTGTCTCGCCTGTGACCGTGTTCTTCCGTCACGACGATCATGGTGTCAATGTCTAGTCGGCAAGCCCAGCAATGTCATTCGCTCGAACGACACTGGCGCTCGACATCGTGTTGCGCTCGGCAAGGCCTGGACCGAACCCCCATGCGAGTCGAGTTGGATTCGCCTCACTGAATGACTTTTACAGCCAGGCAAGATCGGTGATCATTGGTCACGGCGACGGGACTCGACAGCTGGCGCCCTTCGGTTCGATACGAAAGAGGGTCACATCGCCGTGTGCGCCGGGGTTACTGCGTGACTGCGACCGTCATCGTGCTGGCTTTCTCGATGATCATCGCCCACTTCCTGCTCGGACGACGAGCGTTCGCACGTGATGACCGACCATCCGGCGGCGGTGGGCTGTCCGGCGTCAACCCCGACGGTGTCGCGTTTCTGGGCGGCTTCGTGGCGGTCGCTGCCCTCGTTCAGCTCAGTGCTGCCGGCCGCATCGACATCGGGTCGTCCCTCGTGATCGGGACCTTTTTCGCTGCCGTCGCGTTCGTTCTCAGCAAGCTTCGACGCGTTCCCGGCGTCGAGCCGGCCGGGAACCTGCTGTACTCGCTGCTCGGACTGATCGCGCTCTTACCCGCTCTGGCCGGTGTGACCGAACCCCAGATCTGTGGTGTCGAGACCAACGTCCCGTTGCGTATTTCAGCAATCGCCTTGTTCGTTCTGGTCGCCGTGGTCAGTGGGGTGGCCGGATTTTTCATTGGAGGCCTGCGCAGTTCGGTGGTGAGCAGCGTCGGCCTGGGGTGGTTCGGAGCAGTCGACGTGGTCCTGTTCCTCACGTCGCCAGTTGGGGTAGCGGGAGGACCCGGACCGATGGTGCTGGGGCTGAGCGCAGCCGTCGTACTCGGTGCGATCATCGGGGTCGCCCCTGAGCTAGGGCTGATGACCGTCGGTGTTGGACTCGCCCTGATCGTTATGTTGACCTCGGCATACGGATCGACTCTGGATTGCCAGGATGCGGACTCGGTCGGATCCGTCTCGGCGTTCGTCGCCTATGGGCTGGTGTTCTGTGTTCTCCGACTGGTAGTCGGCAAACTGTTCAAGAATCGGGTCGAGTAGACTATGGCCGAAAATGCCTGGCCCAGTGCGGCTTTCCTGGTAGGGCTCGACCTGTTGGACCAAGGTCGAACAAACGAATCCCTCGGCGTCATGTGCCAAGTTTTGGCTGATTGCCAGTCAGCGGGAAATGCGTACCGCATCGCGCATTCTTTGAGGTGGATCGGTGCAATGCAATTAGAACTTGGTGAGCTGGAGCCGGCTGTGGATTCGCTGCGTTACGCATTACGACTTCTCGTCGATGTGGACGACACCGAGTTGATCGCCGATTGCACGGGAATCCTGGGAATGGCGCTAGTTGATCAGGGTGACCTGCGGGAAGCGGTGGAACTTCTCGAAGCGACATGTGCGGTCTGCAGCAATTGGGGCGATGTCGAGTCGGAGGGGTTGTATTCGAACGCGCTGGGGGAGGCGTACGAGAAACTCGAAACTTTCGGCCCGGCGCGTCGCGCTTACGTACGCGCCGCAGATTGTTTCCAGATCGCCGAGCACTGGGCCGAAGCGGCCGACAGCAGCGAGAGCGCTGGGACGTGCTCGATCGAGGTGGATGACTCCGCCGGGGCGCGGGACGCATTTCGTGCTGCTCGGGATCTGTACGAGCATGACGGCGACGAACTCGACGTCGCGCGTTGCCAGTTCTTGTTCGGTCTGTGCTCGAGCTTGGACAACATTGTTGAAGCCGAGAGCGAGTTACTTTCCGCTATTGACTATCTCGGCTCGACGTCGCACACGGAAATGGAGGGCGATTGCTGGGAGCAACTCGGCGAGCTCTATTTGCTGGCGGAGCGTGTGGATGATTCGTTCACTGCCTTCAATAATGCGCTTTCCCGTCGGGAGGAGACCACGGGGGGGTATACAGAGCGCGTACTGTCACCGGCAATTGGGTCGGCTGCATGCACATCGACAGTCGATCGAACCCGCTATCTCGTCGTTCACTGCGGCCCGGAACCTCTATGTCGATGTGGAGCCCGCAGAGGCGGCAGACATCGACATAATTCTTGGCGGAATACTCGAAGATCTGGGAAGGATGGACGAATCACTCGTTGTTTACACGAGGGCCAAATCGATATGTGTCGCGCTCGACAACGAGGTCGCAGCCGCGTTGTGCGACATGAACATCGGTACGGTACGTTTGCATATGGGAGACCACGCCTCGGCCGAGAGATGTTTGGTCCGGGCCTCAGCAGTGTTCTCGGCGGCAGGGGAGCACGTCGATCACGCACGGAGCCTCCGCTACCGTGCGGCGGTCAAAAGAGAGCTGGCGGAGCTAGCCGAGGCAGAAGCACTGCTGCACGAAGCGCTGCGTCTGGTGCAGGGTTTCGACGACGCCGCCGAGTTGGAGAACGACTGTAAGCAGGACCTAGCGCTACTGCTATACCTGTCGACAGATTTCAGAGGCGCGATCGACGAACTCGCTGTGATCCGTGCGGAGTACGTTAGCTTGGGAGTCAGTGCGAAGGCCGACCTGTGCCTTCAAAACATTGGTGCTGCATACTCCTCTTTGGGCCGTTATGCAGATGCAGAACGTGCTTTAATCGAATCGCGGAACGCACTCGAGAAAAGCGGAGTCTATTCGGCGGCAGCGGTATCCGACGCACATCTCAGTCAGCTGTATCTCGAGACAGGCAGGCTGGAGGATTCCGAGAGCGCTTTCGCACGCGCTCGACGTACCTTCGAGTCGATGGGCGCCACCGACCGTATCGCCATGCTCGATCAGAATTTGGCCGGCCTGCATATGTCCCGCGGCGATCTCGATGGAGCGGAGGAAGCCTTCCGCCGCGCCGCCGCGGTCTTCGCCGCCCTGGATCAGAAACCGAGGAGTGCCCTCTGTCGATGTAATCTGGGGGCGGTTGCGCTTTTGAAATCACAGTTCGGCAGGGCCGCCCACATTATCGGGGAGGCGTTGCATGAGCTGAGGTCGGACCCAGCTCACCGACGTACAGTGGCCTGGGCTGAGCGAAATCGGGCATGCGCAGAATTGTTGCTCGGCAACAAGAACCGCGGACTGGTGCATCTCGGTGCTGCGCGGACCCTCGCGCTCGAGCTCGGCACAATGCTGGATGTGGCAAAATGTGACTACATCGCGGCGTTGTGGGACGTATCCGACACTGGAGACGACCGGCTGCGCGAAGGGATCGACCTGGCTCTCCCGGCGCTGCAATACCTCGATGCTCAGCGGTTCCAGTTCAGTTCCGCCGGTACGCGCGAAGCATGGTCGAAAACTGTCGCTTTGTGGACATCGAACCTATTCGACTGGGCTCATCGCTTGGACGACGAGGCGCTGATGGCCGAGCTCATCGAATCCGCGACCAACTCTGGGACACACGTATCCGATTCGCCCGCCGACCTGACGGTTGTGTCGATGGACCTCGCGTCATCTGGACACGACATCGACTTCGGTGCCAAACAGCTACCGACGCTTGATATCGGAGGGAGAGCAGGTTCTCTCATCGCCGGTGCGGTTCTACCGATGCAACCTCCGCCCATGCTGGTGATGCCTGATGGTCGCATTGCCCTGGGGGCGTACTTCCGTGCCGCAGACAGCCGATACGGTAAGCAAGCGCGGCCCTCGGCTGTAAGCGTTGTGTGAGACGCAGAACGAATTCTGGACGCGCTCAGGAGGTCCCGTGTGCGAGCGATTAACTCGCCCGCACACGGGATGGCTCATGGTGCGAGGATGTAGCTCATCCCAGCTACGTCCTTGAGAACGAAATTACCGTAGCCGTTCATGTCCCTGCCGCGGATGTAGCGGCCATCGGCTCGGTCTTCCACCGAGTCGACCCACCCAACGTGTCCGTAGTTGCGGTCGGCACCGTGAACTCCCGGCTGAAACACCACGATGCTGCGCGCCTGCGCATCGGCTACGACGGTCCAGCCATTGGCTCGCGCGTCATTGCCCCAATCTTTCGCGTTACCATGAATATTCGGGTAATAACCGGTCGCAACTTTCCAATAGTTCTTTGCTCCCCACGTGCATTGTCCCGCAGGCGCGTCGTTGCTCGCCATTGTCCGGCCCATGGTGCGTCCGGTGTTGGCCGACGGTGCCGGGGTGCCACACCGCGGGGTGACGGCCGAATTCGAGCCCGTTTCCAGATACGAGTCGGTGACGTAACCGCCACCATCGATCGTGTACCAGATTGTCGACGTAGTGCGGTACGGGCCGGTCACTGCCTGTCCTGGGACCCAGCAATTGATTCCTACGCTGGTTCCGGCGGGAATTGTCCGGACGACAGGGCCGCCGGTGTTGGGCGCGTTGCGGACGTTGACTTGTTGGATTACTTTGCCGGTCTTTATGCCGGCGTCGGCCAGGGGCGCGTTCAGCATGCTCAGCGAGGTTAGGGCAATACTGGAAGCAACTAGGGCCAACATGGCGGTACGAGTGCGATACGTCATCGAAGTCTCCTGGGTCGGGTTTGCTTACACGACCTTTACCGAACCCCCGAGGGCATCGAAATAGCCGGGCCTACTCGACGGCCACTTCGTGCCTGCCGATCTGCCGGAAAACTCGGCAGATCGAATGGGCCCCGGGTCTCGGCCTGTCCAGGAACCTGATCGGTGTTACCGGCAGAATTGACGTTCGGGCTCAACACACCTCGTTGCCGAGTGTCGGATCGAAATGGCCACCCATGGACGGGAAATACCATTGCACCTTCGAGTAGGCGCGGCGCGTGTTGCAGGTCGAGATGTCGTAGGCAATGACCTCCGCCGGCATCATCTCGGCGTCCGCGACGGAGTCGACTACGTACAGCGCGTTTCCGTGACCGGTTGCACGTTCGCCACCCCATGAATCCCACACGATGTCGCTGACCAAACCACTGGGCGACCCGCCGAAATATATCCTGGCGGGGGTTGTTTCGCCGTAACCCTCGGAATAGGAGGGCGGTCGGCCGCCGAGGACAATGTTCGGATCCAGTTCGGAGACCGTCGGCGCAAACGCTGGGGGAGCGGAATGCACCGGTTCGCATTCGAACGTCCCAGTCTTGGCGAGCTTGTTCGGACTGGTGTACTCACCGGGCACCCTTGTCGTGTCGCTCTCAGACCATGCGCCGTTTGCCCAATCGGAAGTGACAGTCTCCGTGTACGCACCACCCGGGGTCGGTGTTCCGTAGCTGCTGTCACCCTCCGTCGTGACCGCCCCGACCGACCCTGGCCGCGGGCACCGCACCAGGACTCGCAAACCCTCAGTAGGCACCGTCCATGCAGTCGGGTCTTCGAATTCGGAAGCAAGGACGGGGGGAGCGGGAACGACTACGGGTCCGTCGTCCCACCCGATCACGCCGAACAGTTCTGAACCGCCGAGCCCGAATTTTCCGTCGACGACGATATCCGCGCCCTGTCCGCGCGTGATGTAGTACGCACCGACGAACACGTTCGACGGCGTGATGTCGCTGCGCAGAATGTGCTTATCCTCGATACTTGCAGTTGACACAGTGCCGCCCGTGTCGACTCGGACGCTGACCAGACCGTCGACCAATTCGATGGCCACATTGTCAGTGTTGCCGTCACCGTCCACGTCGACGGACGCGACTACCTCACACGGACCACGGGTGCCGTCGCACGGGTTGCCTGCTGGTGCTCGCTGTGGACTCGAAGCTGTGTCCTCGTCGACGGCCGGCGAGGATGCCACCGCATTGGGCCCTGTGGTTGGCTCGACGCCGTCTTCACCGCACGCCGCAACCAAGAGTAGAACGGACGTTGCCATGACACTGAAGACTTTCCTTCGCCGCATATCCGTGAATGTAAAGTGGCAGAGGGCAGAATGGTATCCGGTGCTTGATCGACGATGGCCGCCGAACCGTCCTCGTCAGCGGCCGCCGTACTTCGAGGTGATGCGGCTTTCCAACCACTGCAGGGCGATGGTGGGCGGCAGTGCCATCACGAGGATCAGTACAACCGTACCCATGATGTTTTCCATGCGCACCAGGCTGACGTTGCGGAGCAGTTCGTATCCGATGCCGCTGGACGACGAGAACATCTCGGCAAGAAGCAGACCTAGGAACGCCAAGCCGAAGGTCATCCGCATACCCGTCGCCAGTGCCGGAAGCACTGCGGGAATGACAATTTGACGGATCAACCTGGGCCAGCTCACTTGCAGTGACGCCGCCATCTTCAGGTGGATCCTCTGGACCGATGCCGTGGCCTCGACCGCGACGAGGAACATGGGGATGAATGCGGCGTAGAACGAGAACCCGAATCGGCTCAGTGCGCCGATCCCGAGGAACGACAGGAAGATCGGGTACAGCACGATCTTCGGGATGCTGTTGATCGAGTAGACGATCGGGGCGATCGTTCTGGTCCAGAACGGACTCAGTCCCAGTGTGAGACCCAGCAGGGAACCCACTACCGTGCTGGCCAGAAACGCGAGCACGAGGATGCGCAGCGAGTCACCGACATTGGCGCGGAAGTCTGCCTTGCCCAGGTCTTCGACGAGTGAGGCCATGGCCTCGGCGGGCGTCGGGAAGATGAGACTGTCGACGAGCACGGCCGAGACCCACCAGATGATTACCGCGACGACGGCGACGACCAGTGGTGGGAGGAACCGTCGCGCGTTGGTGCGGCCCGCAGACGAGGTGACCTTCGGGGGAATTGTCCGTGCGGTAACTACTCTGTCCAAGGTGCTGCTCATCAGCGGCGCCTCCAATCGAATCGGTTGAGCGCGAGAGAGATCAGCGAGGTCGAGAGCAGCGCGATCAGCGCCACGATGAGGATCCCGGCGTACATGTCGGCGATGTCGAACCCGTCGTAGGCAATGGAGATGAAGTGCCCCAGGCCTTGAGTCGAGAGGATGAACTCACTGGCCAACACCGAGATGACCGCGTACGAGAGACCCAGCTTGAGTCCGGTCACGATGCTCGGCAACGCATACGGAAGAAGCACCGATCGGAAGTACTGCCACCGTGTGAGCATCAGCGTGGTGCCGAGCTTGGTGACGATCGGCGATACCGCGTTGAAACCGGTACGTGCGTTCAACGCCACCACACCGAAGGCGAAGATGGTGGACAGGATGGCGATCGGGGCCACGCCGGCACCGAACAGCACCACCATGATGGGGTAGAGCGCGAACGTCGGGACGGCGTAGTAGACGTTGAGGTACGGCTGAAACGCTCTGTCCCACAACTCATACCGCCACAGAACGTACGCGGCGGCTACGCCGAGGACGGAACTGAGCACGAAGGCGAGGACGATGATGCCCAGCGTCCGGCCCAACTCGTCGATGAGGAAGTCCGGGTCGGTCAGTAGGCCCAGTGACGTCGAGATCATGTCGGTCACCGGAACGATGTCGAGCGGTGAGGCGAAGAACCGTGCCGAGATGTCGATGGCTACCAGTGCCGCGACGAGGATGAGCACGGTCCATCCCCATGCGGGTAGGCCGAGTTGGGTGGAGGGGGCAGGCCGGATGTATCCGGGAACCACGGAGGCGCGCGTGCTCTCGCGCGTGGGCGCACTCATGGTTCGATGCTCATAGTCTTCTTGGCCTCGTCCCGCAGCCGCGACCAGATACGTTCGTGCAGAGCGACAGCCTCAGGACTGGCCAGCACGTCTTCGGATCGTGGGCGCGGCAGGTCGATGTCCACCTCGTCGATGAATCGACCGGGCCGCGCACTCATCACCAGCACGCGATCGGACAGCAGTACCGCCTCCTGAATGCTGTGGGTGATGAACAGGACTCCGCACGTGAGCTTTTCGACGATCTTGAGAAGCTCGTACGACATCACCAATCGCGTCTGCTCGTCGAGTGCACCGAACGGCTCGTCCGCGAGAATGAGGTCGGGCTCCATGGACAGGCACCGCGCGATGGCCACACGCTGGCGCATACCACCGGACAACTGGGTGGGGTAGTGGTCGCCGAACTTGCTCAGCCCCACAGTGTTCAGCAGCTCGTCGGCGCGGGCTCGACGCTCCTTCTTGCCGACCCCGCGGACTTCGAGGGCGAATGCGACGTTGTCGCGGACGGTCCGCCAGGGCAGCGTCGCCGATTCCTGGAAGATCACCGCAGTTTTGGAGCGGGGTCCGGTCAACGGCCGACCGTCGATCTGCACGGTGCCGCCGTCGTGATCCTGCAGTCCGGCGAACACCTCGAGCAGAGTCGACTTGCCGCAGCCACTGGGGCCGACTACGGAGACGAATTCACCTCTGCCGATAGACAAGTCGATCTCGTGGAGGGCCGTCACGTCGCCGAAGTGTCTCGACACCGAGGATGCGACGGCGATGGCCGCGGTGGTGTCTTGGTGAGGTCGAACCGATGTTTGCGTCACGTCGCTACCTTCTGGTGGTGGGAAATTGTGGTCAGGCTTCGCAGTCGTCGGGCATGTCGTTCGTGACTCCCTCGGCGAGGAAGTCCGGGTCGAACAGAGTGCAGAAATCGGGTTCACGATCGCTGCCCGACGCCTCGACTCCGTCCTGCGCGGACATGACGGACGCCGTATCGAACCCGCCGCCCCACGTGTCGACCGACGACGCCCGCTCGACCACCGCGGTGGCCGACTCCACGTCGAAACCGGTGTAGTTCGCGTAAATCTCTGCTGCCGCAACAGGATCGGCTTTGATCGACGCGACCGCCTCGGTGTAGCCAGCGTTGATGGCCCGCACGACGCCGGGGTTGCTGGCGGCGTAGTCCTTGGTCGTGGTGATCGTCGACTGCAGGAACCGAGACATGTAGTCGGGGCTGCTGACGATCAGCTTGAAGTCCTCCGGTCGCTGCTCGGCGACGATGGAGGGGACGAGGGCGATATCGACGTTGCCGGCTTCGAGAAGCGCGAAGCCCTCGCCGATTCCGCCGGACGCGACCCGTTCGATCTGGCCGGCGTCGACGCCCGCGAGAGAGGGAATGAGGCGGGTCAGGGCGTCGGACGCCGAGTTGGGTCGGGTGTAGGCCCACCGGCGCACGTCCTCGATGGAGTTGATATTGGGGTTCGAGGCGAGCGCGTAGAAGTTCATCGGATACGGCCCCTGCGTGCCACCGCCGACGATGCGCAGCTCGGAGCCGGCCGCGTCGGCCTGCACGATCGACGGGTAACTGACCTCGCCGATGGGAATGTTGCCGTCGAGCAGAGTGCGCATCGTCGCGCTGCCGCCCTTACCCGGAACGATGTTCTCCACGATGACACCATGCTTCTCGAACAGTCCCTGCTGCTGCGCGACAAGCCAAGGGATGCTGTAGATTTCGGCCGCTGCCGAGACGGTGACATCGATCGTGACCGGATTGGCAGGGTCCGCGTCGGGACCGGGATCTGATCCGCAGGCCACCAATGCGGCGGACAGCGTCAGTGCTGCCATGATGGACGTGGCTCGGCGTAAATGCATCTGCGTCCTCGCTGGATGATCGGCGTCGCACGGATCGAAGTAGTCCGCGCATTGCCGAGGTCTGGAATGTCGGCTGCCACAACCTCAGGTGTGGTGAGACCTAAGTAACAGCTGCGATCTACCTAAACATAAGATATATAGACCGTCAAGGGGCGTGTATGTGCGTCTCGATGCGTCGATTCGGACAGTTTTGGTCGAAAACATCAGATGTATCACGGTGGCATTGACGCAATGAGCGCTGTGCACGCGATCGGTGCATGTCGGAAGTTCGGCCACGCTAGGCTCGAGCCGATCGTCAGCCGTCGTCGAGAAGCAGGGGGAGAAGTGGCCGAATCGGCATCGCTCAAGGGCACAGCCAAGAGCGTCCCCGCGTATGCGGTCCTCGCCGGACATCTGCGCACTCGCATCCTGTCGGGTGAATTGCAGCCCGGTGAGCGCCTCCCCGGCGAAGCGGAGCTGACCGCAGAATTCGGCGTGGGCCGCAGCACCATTCGTGAGGCCCTTCGCTCCCTGGCCAGTCAGAACCTGATCGAGACGACCAGGGGAGTGACCGGGGGAAGCTTCGTCGCCGTCCCCAGCGTCGGACACATCAGCGAGCACCTGGAAACCGGTGTCGCCCTGATGGCGGCCGCGGAAACCGTCACCGTCGACCAGTTGATGGAAGTCCGCAATCTGATGGAGGTGCCGGCCGCCGGTATCGCTGCATTCCGCCGCACCGACGAGCATCTCGAACAGCTCAACGCGACGATCTTCGACCCCAACGACGTGCAGGGACCCGAGACCTTCGCCAAGAACCAGGAATTCCACCTCGTCTTGCTCCGTGCCGCCCACAATCCGCTGCTCGAGCTCATTACCGCACCCGTCTTCCGTGTCCTGTCCGGCCGATTCGGTCGCGATCACGCGCCGGAGGGCTTCTGGCAATGCGTCGACAGTGACCATCGGGGACTGCTCGACGTGGTGGCCGCCGGTGATTCGATGGCCGCGATGGACTTGATGCGTAAGCATCTCGACCACCTCGGCGACTCGTACCGGCAGATGGATCGACTCCGTAACCCGTAAACATCTGCTCTTTATCGAGCCGGTCTGCCTGAAGCCCGTCGATTGTCGGTTTCGCCGAACCCTTGACGCCGTAAACATCTGATGTTTATGGTCTAGGTAAGGCACTCGCCAAACCGACACAAGGAGACACGGTGGCAATCCATCCGGCCGTTCTGGGGCGCTTCTTCGACGACTACACCGTGGGGGACGTCTACCAACACCCCTTCGGACGGACGATCTCGGAGACCGACAACACCTGGGTGACGCTGCTGTCGCTCAACACGAACCAGAACCACTTCAACGCGCATCTGGCATCACAGAACCCGATCACCGATGGGAAGGTCATCGTCAACTCGGGCCTGACCGTGTCTGTGGTACTGGGTCTTTCGGTGATCGACATGAGTCAGAACGCGATCTCGAACCTCGCCTTCACCGACATCAAGATGTCCCACCCGGTCTACGCCGGCGACACCCTGTACGCCGAGAGCATCTGCACGGGGCTGCGCAAGTCCAAGTCTCGGCCCTACGCCGGCATCGTCTCGATGATCACCCGAGGCCTCAATCAAGATGGTGCCGAGGTCATTTCGTGGAAGCGCTCGGTCATGGTCGCCACCCGCGACAGTGGCATCGGGCAGAACTACTTCCCCGAAGCACAGAACGGCCCGCTCGAACTCCCGGCGGACATCGAACTACAGGCGAAGGATTCAGACGCATGAGGCCACTGGAAGACGTCCGCATCATCTCCCTCGAGCAGTACGGTGCCGGCCCGTTCGGCAGCCTGCATCTGGCCGACCTCGGCGCGGATGTCATCAAGATCGAGGACCCCAGTGTGGGCGGCGACGTCGGCCGCTACGTCCCTCCGTACAACGAGGGCGAGGACTCGCTGTTCTTCGAGAGCTTCAATCGCAACAAACGATCTCTCTCGCTCGATCTTTCGACCCCGAGCGGGCGAGCGGTGTTCGAAGACCTCGTCCGCACCAGCGACGCTGTGTACTCCAACTTGCGCGGTGATGTGCCCGAGAAGATCGGCATCACCTACGACCAGCTCAAGCATCTCAACCCCGCGATCGTGTGCTGCAGCCTCACCGGCTTCGGCATGACCGGCCCGCGCGCGAAAGAGCCTGGCTACGACTACATCCTGCAAGGACTCGCCGGTTGGATGAGCGTCACCGGCGACCCCGACGGCCCGCCCACCAAATCCGGCCTGTCGCTGGTCGACTACTCCGGTGGTTTCGTCGCCGCCATTTCACTGCTATCGGGATTGCATGCTGCCCGACGCGACGGCATCGGTGGTGACTGCGACGTCTCGCTGTACGACACTGCGATGTCGCTGCTCACGTACCCCGCGACGTGGCATCTCAATGCCGGCTTCGAGCCGATCCGCACGAAGAACTCTGCGCACCCCTCCCTGGTTCCGTTCCAGGCCTTCGAGGCAACGGACGGTTGGCTCATCGTCGGCTGCGCCAAAGAGAAGTTCTGGGACCGCCTCGTCGTGGCCATCGATCGACCGGATCTCGGTGCCGACCCGCGATTCACCAATTTCTCGTTGCGTGGCAAGAACCAGCACATTCTCCTTCCGATCCTGGAGGAGGTGTTCGCCACGAACACCGTCGAGCACTGGCTCTCGAAGCTCGGCCCGGCCGGGGTGCCTACCGGGCCGATCAACGACGTCGAGCACGCACTGACCGAACCCCACACGCTCGCACGCAATCTCGTCGTCGAGACCGAGCATCCGGTGTACGACACGGTGCGTCAGGTCGCGTCCCCGGTGAACTTCGGTTCCGAGGCCAAGCAGTACCGCCGAGCGCCGCAGCGCAACGAGCATTTCGACGACATCGTGCGCGATCAGTTGGGCTACGACGACGAACGCGTCGCGAAACTGAAGGCGGAGGGAGCCTTCGGAACGGCGAAAGACGAGGTGCGGGCGTGAGCTCGACCGTTCTGGCGGAGTGGGCGTCGGCTGTCACCGTTGCCGACCTGTCCGAGGACGTCCGGCACGCCGCCGCGCGTCACCTGCTCGACGGCGTCGGCAATGCCATTGCAGCGCAACGGTTGGGCTACGGCCGGGCCGGTTGGACGGTGGCCGATGCTCTCGGCGGGCCGCCGGAAGCCCGTC
This sequence comes from Rhodococcus sp. 14-2496-1d, assembly GCF_002259365.1. Classification (NCBI taxonomy): domain Bacteria; kingdom Bacillati; phylum Actinomycetota; class Actinomycetes; order Mycobacteriales; family Nocardiaceae; genus Rhodococcus; species Rhodococcus sp. 14-2496-1d. Next base: position 67,426 of record NZ_NPFV01000025.1, read on the forward strand.
CGCTCACCGGTGCACGCGGGTTGTCGGCACCGGCGGCAGCGTTCGCGACCGGAGTGATGGTGCACGCCCTGGACTTCGACGACACGCACGCGGGCGCTCTGGTCCATGCGACGGCCGTCTCTCTTCCCGCGGCCTTCGCCGTGGGGCAGCAGGTGTCGGCCTCGGGAGCCGACGTGCTGACTGCCGCCGCGCTGGGCCTGGAAACCGCCTGTCGTCTCGGTGAAGTCAGTCCACACGGATTTCATGCCCGGGGAGTGCACGCCACGGCAGCGGTGGGTCCGTTGACGGCCGCACTCGTTGCCGGTCACCTCTCGAAGTTCGACACCGAGACGTTGGTCAATGCCCTGGGGATCGCCGGGTCGTCGAGTTCGGGACTGCTCGAGTTTCTCGATACCGATGCCGACACCAAGGCTCTGCATCCGGGATCGGCGAGCATGAACGGTGTTCTGGCCGCGCGACTCGCCGCCGCCGGTGCAACCGGGCCCTCGTCGGTTCTGGAAGGTCGACGCGGAATCTACGCTGCGTTGACCGACCGGCCGACGAATTTCGCGGCACTGACCGAGGGGCTCGGCTCGCGATGGGAAGCGACTCGAATCGGCATCAAGCCGTACCCGAGTTGCCAGCTGATGCACGTCACACTCGATGCAGTGTCGGAAGCCCTCGGCGACACAGACGTTCACGCGAGCGATGTCGCCGACATCGAGGTGTTCGTTCACCCCGATTCGAGCCCGTTCGTCTGCGGACCGAACACCGGGGTCGCCTCACCGCGCAGTACCTACGACGGCAAGTTCGACCTACCGTGGAGCGTGGCCGCCCTGCTGCACGACGGGGCCATCACCGTCTCGACCTACACCGAGGATTCCATTGCGCGCGAGGACGTCCTCGTCACTGCCCGCAAGGTGCGGGTGACGAACCTCCCGTCCGAGGTTCCCGCGGCAGCCGCGTCGGGCAGGGCGGTTCTCACGCTCACCGACGGACGGGTGCTCGACGCCTCCGTCGGTGGCAGTCAAGGAAGCGCCGGGTTCCCGTTGAGCGACGACCGTCTGCTGGAGAAGTTCCTCGGCAACTGCGGCAACGACTCTCTCGCCGTCGAGCTCTCCGACCGCATCCTCGGACTGGTCGACGAAGCCGACTTGACCGCCATTCTCGATCTCGCCGCAGCCATCGCGCCGGCACCCTGACACTTCAACCGACAGGACATCATCATGGACTTCACGTACGACGAACAACAGTCGGCCTTCCGGAAAGCATTGCGCACCTTCGTCGACAAGGAGATCATCCCCGTCGCGAACGAGTGGGAGAAGACGGGCCGGTACCCCACGGAGATCGTCGAGCACATGAAGGCCATGGGCCTGTTCGGGATCACGACGCCTGAGGAGTACGGCGGCCTCGACCTCGACAAGGTCTCGTTCACCCTGGTGTACGAGGAGCTGGCCCGCGGCTGGATGGGCGTCGCCGGCATTCTCGGCAGCCACAACCTGTCGTGCTGGATGATCGGCAAGCACGGCACCGAGGAGCAGAAGAAGACTCTGCTGCCCAAGCTCGCGTCCGGTGAGTGGCGAACGGGCGTCGGTCTGACCGAGCCCGGTGCCGGCACCGACCTGCAGGGCATCAAGACCACCGCCAAGCGCGACGGCGACCACTACGTCGTCAACGGTGCCAAGACGTGGATCACCAACGCACGCCACGCGAATGTGCTTCCGGTGCTGGTGAAGACCGACACCACGACCACGCCGGCTCACAAGGGCATGTCGCTGCTGCTGATCGACACCACGACCGACGGTTTCGAGGTGCAGCGCGACATGGGCAAGCTCGGTTACAAGGGCACCGAGTCGTGTGAGATCACGTTCACCGACGTGCGTGTTCCCGTCGACGCAGTGCTCGGTGGTGTGGAGGGGCGTGGTCTGCAGCAAGCACTGTCCGGTCTCGAGATCGGTCGGCTGAACATTGCCGGACGCAGTGTCGGTATCGCGCAGGCCGCCTACGACGCTGCCCTCGAATACGCGAAGCAGCGCACCGCATTCGGTCAGCCGATTGCCGAGTTCCAGGCCATTCAGCTCAAGATCGCCGACATCGCGACCCAGCTGCAGGCCGCCCGTTTGATGACGTACTGGGCTGCATCGCAGGCAGATTCGGGTAAGCGCGTCGACATGGAAGCCGGCATGGCGAAGTACTTCGCCTCCGAAGCCGCCATCACCGCCAGCCTCGAAGCCATGCGTATTCACGGTGGCTACGGCTACTCAACCGAGTTCGTCGTCGAGCGCCTCTACCGTGACGCCCCGCTCATGGCCATCGGTGAGGGCACCAACGACATCATGCGGACCGTCATCGCGAAGTCCCTCGTCGCGGGTACGGGAGTCATCGGATGAGGTCGGCTCTGACGTACCTCTATGTTCCCGGGGACGTGCCGGAGCGCTTCGACAAAGCATTGGCCTCGGGTACGGACGCGGTGGTGTTGGATCTCGAGGACGCCGTCACCGCGGCGAACAAGGATCATGCGCGTGCGACGGTGGCCGAGTGGGTTGCGGCCTGCGAACCGGGTGACGTGCAGATCTGGGTGCGGGTGAACCCAGGGGCGTTGCAGGAAGACGATATTCGTGCGGTGCTGCACCCGAACCTGACCGGCATCTGGCTGCCGAAGGTGTCGTCTGCTCGCGGGATCGAGCAGGCCGACGCTCTTCTGGGCGACAGTAGCGCGGTGGTCTCGCCCCTCATCGAGACGGCCGCCGGAGTGTTCGCCGCTCTGGAGATCGCCCGGGCACCGCGGGTGCGGTTTCTTCAGATCGGGGAGGTGGACCTCGCCGCCGATCTGGGCGTCGACGGCTCGGCGGAGTCACTGTCGTTCGTGCGCGCTCAGGTGGTGGCAGCCAGCGTGGCGGCCGGAATCGATCCGCCTCCCGCAGCGGTGTCTCGAAACTTCAGAGACGCCGATGCATTCGAGGCCGATACTTGTGCCTTGGCCGGTCTCGGTTTCGTCGGTCGTGCGTGTATCCATCCGGCCCAACTCGCACCGGTGCGAACAGTCTTCGTGCCCTCGGAAAACGAGGTGCGTGAGGCCGAGGAACTGTTGGCAGATTTGGAACGTGCCACCTCGGGTGTGGCTGTGGACAGCAAGGGATTCCTCATCGACGAGGCCGTCGCCCGAACCGCTCGACGAGTGGTCGAGCGTGCTGCTGCGCGGTTCGCGATCGGCAGCTGACGTCAGCCGAAGGCGATGCGAAGCCCGACGCTCGCTGTGGCCCCGCCGGCGCTGAGGATGAAGTTGTGTCGTCCTTCGTCGCGGAACACCATCTGCATCGGCAGGAACCAGAATCGATTCTCCCCGGTGAAGCCGGCACCGGGGATCTGCAGGCCCCGCTGATTCACTATGTGTTCGCCATTCGCATCGAGGACTTCGAGTGTCGCGGGAAAGTCCTTACCGATGTCATCGGGTCCCGTCTGCAACAGTGCGACCAGACGGCATTCGAGCATACGGGTCTCACGAGGGACCGTGCAGGTATCCCAGACGCCGCCAAGAATGTCGAGCATGTCGTTGGAGGCTCGCGCATACTCGGCGAAGAACAACCCGGTGATGATCATCTGCTTCCTCTCTCGTTCATGAATTGGTCTGATTAAAAGGGACTTTGCTCACCGCGTCGACCGAGGAAGTCGAGCGCACCACTCCAGGCGGCGCGGCGGTCGACCCTCGAGCTCCTACGCTGTCGTACGCAGCGCCCACGCTCGCGCGAGCGCAAAGGTTGCCACGAGTACGCACAGCACCGCCACGATCACGGCGACGAAAGTGGATGCCGTCGTGGAGAATCCGAGAATCCAGGCAGTCCCCGTTCCGACGAGGGTGGCGAGGACACCCCCGATCGGGAGAAAGGCAGCCACCACCTTGGTCGTCCGGGACGACAACGGATCGTGACTTACTTTGAGCAGCAGCCGAACCGAGGCGACTCCGAGCACGTAGGCCAACGCTCCGGTACCTGCGTATATCGGCAGCAGGTAGTCGGTCGAGACGCTCGAATTCAGACCGGAAAAGCTCGTTCCGACCAAAACCAGTACGGGCGTCATTCCCAGCGTCACTCCGATCAGACCGGCAACGGCGACGAGCCCAACGCGCCGAGAGGGGGCGACGGCGAATCGAAACCCACACAGGTGCAGCACCAGGCCTGCGAGCATGCCGACCACTGCTCCGACTGTGGCAGCGACAATGGGCTGCACCCACGGCCCCAGCGTGGTGTCCGGACCATAGAAGGACTCGCCGGAGACGTACGCCGAGTACCCCGCAGTTCCGGTCGCCGAGTAACCCAGAACCGCAATCACTGCGCCGAGCAAAGCAAAACCACTTCCCTGTTTGATCACGTATCAATGATGGCGGATGTCCGATCTGCGTAGAGAACTTCGGTCGGAGTGTTGCTGGTTCACCTGTTGGTTCCTGATTCCGTTGGCAATTCGTCGAGTTAGTCCGCCGATTCATAGGATTGTCCAACCCGTACCCCTCGGCTATTGTCGAAGAAGGTTCATGAGTGGCAGTTGTCGGTACCTGGCCGGCTGTCCGGCAACCCCGTCTCCATCGACAGGGTGCCCCAGGGGAAGAACCGGCGCGTCCCGCAATCGCAGGCGCGCAAGTCGATGGAGGGTTGCACCTCCAGAATGAGGCGAACAGTGTCCGGCAGTGACGAACTCGAAGCAGCGCAGGCGAAGTGGGAACCCATTCCGCCGGAACGCCGTCGTACTTGGTGCCAAACCCTACTGAGTTACCCACCGATCTGGTACGGCGTGTTCCCGATGATCGAGACTCGGAGGCGGGTGCTCGAAGGCGGATACGCCAATGCGGAAGCCTGGATCGACCTTGCGAAACGTGCTGAGGCAGTGGGTTTCACGCCGCAGACGTGGTTGATCTTTCGGCAGAGTCTCGAGCCCGCGTATCTGAAGGATCGGTTCCCGTCCCATCCCGAGAACATGCCGAAGCGGCGCGGTAACGGCGGTGTCGAGACGGTGGTGGTAGATCCCGAGGACTTCTCCGAATGGCCATGGCTGTTCGAGGCGGGGTATCGCGCGGGAGAGGCGACCTGGCAGGCGTTGGCTCGATGACTCACTCGAGCTCGGACAGGACCGGTTCGTCGGTGCCGCCTATGCGTCCTCCCCGATGTCCTCGAACCACAGGCTCGGTCGCTCGGCGAGCATGCGTTCCATCAGTCGAACGCATTCCGCGTTGTCGACGACGTCGACCTGCACGCCGTGCTCGCGCAGCAGGCTTTCCGATGTCTCGAACGAGCGGTTCTCACCGACGACGATCCGAGGAATCTCGTACAGCAGAGCGGTTCCCGCGCACATGAAGCACGGAGACAAGGTCGTGTACAGCATCGACTTTCGGTACACCGACGCGGGGAGACGACCTGCTCGTTCGATGCAGTCGGTTTCACCATGACGGATTGCGCTGTCCATCTGGACGCGACGGTTGCGGCCGACCGCCAGTACTTCACCGTTGTGCACGAGTGCCGCGCCGATCGGAACGCCGCCCTCAGCCCAGCCGATCTGGGCCTGTTCGATTGCAAGTCCGAGGAAAAACTCGTCGGTGCGTGCATGATCGGTCATGGGGTCCTCCTCGGCGTTGATGAATTGTGAGAGTGATCCTTTCAGTCGACCAGGTATCGAACAGATTGCCAAGCGGGTGAGTAGCGTGGTGGCCATGACTTCTTCGGACAAACCGATGCACTCGCTGGGCGACGAGGCGTTCGTCTCGCTCACCACGTTTCGCCGGTCCGGTGAACCCGTGTCCACGGCCGTGTGGATTGCTCGTGACGGAAATGACCTGGTCGTCATCACCCCCGCCGAGAGTGGCAAGGTCAAACGCATCAAGAACTCGGGGCGTGTCGAGCTACGGCCGTGCAACAGGGGCGGGAAGGTGCCCGACGGCGCAACAGCAGTGGCTGCAGAGGCACGAATCGTCACGGGCTCGGCTGCGGATCGCGCCACTGCGATACTGAAGAAGAAGTACGGGTTTCAGTACCGACTGGTGATGTTGATCGAGCGAGTCATCGCCCGCCGTCACAAGCCGCGCGTCATACTCGCCATCAGTGCTGCCGAGTAGCCGAGTCCGTTGCCGCACTGACGAACATGAATGGTGCTCGAGGTCAGGACAGCTCTGTGCAGCGTTCATCGAGCAGTCGTTTCAACTGCCGCGTTTGCTTGTCATCGAATCCGATCGTGTCCACTTCATCGATTCCGCTTCGAACACCTGCGCAGACGTCGTCGAGGATTCGTCGAGTCGCTCGCTCGGGCATGCCCAACCGGCCGGCGGACTCGACGAAATGCCCACGTGTCCAACGGTTCGCGCGCCCGTAGAAGCTCAACGCCATCGGATCGCTCCACGACGCGTAGGGCTGCGTGCACAGGAGGTCGTAGGCAGGTGTGATCGACCAAATTCCGCGAGTGTTGTTGTGTATCGAATAGTTCTTTCCGTGCAGATCGCCGTTCCCGATCGCATACGAATAGGCCGTCAAGCGAAGAAGTTCGGCAGTGGCCTGACGCGCGGAACCGCCGCCGCGCTCGACAGTGTCGGCGAGCAGCGCAATCACCGCTTCGGTCTTCATTCGGTACTTGGACGCGGGATAGAGCCCGGCTACTTGGCACGCATCCTCTTGCGGTAGCCGTTGTCCACCGATCCGATCGAATCGCGCCACCAGCAGACCGCTGATCCCCTTGTCGTCCTCGATCACCCGGTGATTCGGCACCGAAAGCCCGCATCCACGTGCCAGATTCATGAAGAAGCTCTCGTTATCCACCAGTCGCGGCAGTCGCGCGGGCGGGGCGAGTTTCAAGATGGCAGGCCCGGCCGTAGTCGACACCGGGGTCGAGTACATCTGCGCGGACACTTTGCCCTGAACGCCCGGCAGAGCGGACGGATCCTGACTCACCGACTCACCCGTGGCCAAGGAATCGAACAGTCGACGAAGATCGGGAACACGATGTCTCGAATCGAATGCAGTGCCCACCAAAGACATCTCTTGACCGCGTGGCAGCACACGAACGTCTCCGATTGTGTCCGATCCGACCGCCAGCAGCAGAGTGAAGTGATCGTCCTCGGATGTCTTGGTAGCCGTCACCACTCCGCTGAGACGGACGCCCTCGGGCAGTAGGCCCGCGAAAAAGGCAGGGACGCTACCGCCCGATGCCCGCGTCTCAGCGGACGACTTCGGAATCGACCACGCGAGATTCGGCGCGGAAGCGCTGTCGAGGTAATCGCTGTCGTACAGAAACTCGACGTCGTTGCCCACACGCGTCAGTGAGCCGGCGAGAAGGTCGCCCTTGTAGACATCGGCTGCATCGACATCCCGCAGCTCGGATACCGGGATCATGTCGCGTCCAGTGGCGGCACGGGCGATCCGGCGCGCGTGAGCAACGTGATCTCACAGCCCAGCGCTTGCGCGACAGCAACCGCGCCGTCGAGCTGCACCGTGTCTTTTCCAGCTTCGAGTGCCTGGACTGTCGAGCGCCCGACGCCGGCGAGCAACGCCAACTCGGCCTGAGTCATGCTCAACTGATGCCGACGCGCGACGAAGGCTTCGGCCAGCTCGCTGGGATGCTTCCTGACTCGTCGTCGTGGTTCGGCCATCATCTCTCCTTGTGCTTGCGAAAGCATGCATATCGGAGCTTACATCGCGAACCACGCGGTGAACAGTCTTTATGCTTGTCAACATAGGCATATAACAGCTGGACGAGCTTGCTGACACGTTTTACCGAGCTTATGCATGCTTTCTCATGCGTAAGCATGATCTTACGGATGAGCAAGGGACGCGGTACGGACTTGGGCCTGCAAGCAGCAGCCGCGCGTTGAGGGGCGGAGGTCGACGAATAGTCCGAAGCGAGCGGCGGTCAGTCGTGGCTGTTGAGGTCCACGACCAATCGGATCACGAGTTCGCCGTCGACGATTCGCGTTCGTCGCTCGCAGATGGTGTTCATCAATGCCGTGCCCTCGTCTATTCCGCGTCGGTGGGTGAGAAGTCCATCGATCGAGTCCTCGGCGAATGTCAGTGCCGTTGCTGCTGCGGTGAGTTGACCGTTCGTGACGCCCCGATTGCCCGTCAGCGCCACGCGCTGAGAGCCGCGCGTGAACGTGGTCACCGCAGGCGGAGTCGGGCCGCCGGTATTGGCCTGCCGCACGCCGGCAATATCCACGCCGGGGAGCAGATCGGAGGTGGCCTTGGCAGGCACCCCGCCGATCGGGTGTACCGCCACCACTCGATCGCCGAGACGTCGCAGAGCCGCGTCGATGGACGCCACCGTCCCGGCGCGATGGGTGGCAACGAGTACTGCGACCGATCCGGTGAGGTGTCGCTCCCACTCGTCATCGACGGCGAAGTTCTTCACGTACGGGAGATGGTTCGCAGTCCACTTCGTACCCAGTTCGGTACGGTGCACCATCGCGACGTCCACGGTGGGGAACAGGACGGACCGAGCGAGTGTGGCTGCGAGATTGCCGATCAAGCCGTCCCCGAAGATCAGCAGTGTCTCTGGGGTCTCCCGCGCCAGGCACGAGAGCGCGTAGCGCACGACGGCGTACGGTTCGACGAGAGTCGCCCGAGCACTGGACAGACCGGTCGGAAGTAGCGACACCAATCCGCCGCCGACAGCGGACGAGCCGATGACGACACGCTGCTGGAACAACCCCTCGACGTTGTGGCCGAGGAGGAACGACGAGTCGTGTGGGTGCGTCGGATTGACGACAACACGATCGCCGACGGCGAACCCCGACACCCCGGTACCGACCTCCGCAACACGAGCCGCTCCCTCGTGCCCGACGATCGGGGACGGATCGTCTCGATCACCGCGCACGATCTGAATGTCCGTCCCGCACAACGACACCGACTCCGGGGCAATCAGCAGCTCTCCCGGCCCAGGCGTCGGCGTCCGACGCACTTCGACGGTCGAGTGGCTACCCTGTCGAACGATGGCGCGATGAGTCGATTGTGTTGTCATGGAGCCTCTTTCAGATCTTGGTGGCGCGCAGATAGCCGTCGGCGATGGCATCGGCTCCGGCCAGAGTGTCGATGTCGCCGGGCTTGCAGAGGTGGATGATCTCGGCGACACGCTCCGAGGTGAGGGAGTCGGCGTACGAGCGTGTCTCCGCGAGTTGTTCCTCGAGCTCACGTCCGTAGAACTCGCACAGTCCCTCCGCGACGCCACCGCCGATGCCGATTCGGTCCAAGCGCGGGTCGAGGGTGATCATGGTCCTGATCAGTTCGGCGATCGGTTCCACCATAATCCGTAGCAACCTGGCCGCGTCTGCGTGTCCGGCCGTAAGCGACGCCGCGAAGGTATCGACGTCGTAACCAATGCCGAGTACCTCCGCCACCGCCTCTACTCCGGGGCCGGACGAGATGGACGACACGTGCCCGATGCCGCCGCATGCGCAGGGCAACGTCCGCACTGCCTCGGGGGCTGAACTCGTTGCCCGCAGATGGCCGATCTCACCCTGTAGACCTCGGTGGTCGACCGGGATGGTTCTGTCGGTGAGAACTGCAGTGCGCGCAGCGATTCCGCTGCTGATCGTGAGGTAGGCGATGTGACGGTCGGTAGGTCGAGCAAATCCGAGTGCGAACGACGCCAGCCCAGCCGTCACGTCGTTGACGAGCCGCCATCGCACATCGGGGCGTCGAGAGGTCAGGACGTCGAGCAGAGGAATCTCACCGGTCGGCGCGCCTCCCCACAGGGGCCCGGAACCGAGGGCAACACCGTTCTGCTCGTCGAGCGCAGCGCCACACGAAATGTTGGCCGCGGCACCCTGTGGAACATGGAGATCCAGGGTATCCACCAGTTGCTCCAACAGCTCGTCGGACGGTGTGCCGGGCTGCCTGATCGAGCTTGGAGACGGTAGCCGCTCGGTGGCACCGCCGTGTCGGATGCGCAACCACGTCCCGCCGAGATCGACCGAGACGGTGGTGTTCACGTCACCCCATCCACATCGATCACCAGACCGCCGTCGCTTACCGCCACCCGCATCGACTCGAAGTCGTCGACGCGGGCAACCTGTGGACCGGACTCGTTGCCGATCGCGATGCACCGCGCGCCGGCGGCATGAGCTGCGGCAATCCCGGCGTCGGCATCCTCGAAAACGATGCACGACTCGATCGCCACACCCAATTGCTCTGCGGCATACTGAAATCCCTCGGGATCAGGCTTGCCGACGGCGACGTCCTCGGCGCACACGGCAACACGCGGCGTCGGAAGTCCGGCCGCGGTGAGGCGTCGCACCATCATCGAACGCGACGCCGACGTCACCACCGCCCATCGGTCCGGTGGCACCGCGTCGAGAAGCTTCTGCGCACCGGCGATGGGCCGAACCGGCACCAGGTTCTGGTGTTCGCGTTCTCGAATCCATCGGAGCGCGGCACGGAGGTCTGCAGTGGGGCCGAGTACGCGCAGAACGATGTCGGCGGCCAGTCGCCCCGGCAAGGCCTTGGCCATCACGGCCTTGTCGACGCCGTGGCGTTCGGCGAACTCGAACCACACCGCCTCGATCGACTCGTGGGAATCGACGAGTGTGCCGTCCATGTCGAACAGGAATGCAGCTGCCGTGATGGATCCGCGAAGCGGGCCGGGCTGCAGACTCATACCGTAGCCTCCGCTCGTATCCCCAAGGCGTCGCCTGCGTAGCGGACGAGCTCGAGATCGTCTGCGGTGGAGCGGCGTAGTTGTTGGTCGCCCGGGTCGGTATCGAGAACCACGGTGCCGGCACCCAATTCGCTGAGAAATTCGATGTCGGTACGGATCTGATCCACGGTCCCGTACCCGAGCGGACGATTGGGCGACTGCACCGGAGTGTCGGTGGGGAGAAAGTAGATTCTCGGGACGAACTCCTTGTCCTCGTGCAGGGCTCGCGATCCTGCGATGCACAATTGTCTCGACGGGTGCAGTGGATGCCAACCGGTGCCGCGGGTATTGGTCCGGTCGATCGCCGCAGGGCCGTTGCCACCGATCCACAGCGGCGGATGTGGCGACTGCACCGGCATCGGCCCACCGTGGATACGGCGGGATGTGCCACTGGCACCGGGGGATTCGTAGGTCTCCGACGCCCAGGCGGCTGCCAGGGTGTCGAGTGTGGTGTCGGTCAGCCTGCCCCGGCGGTGGAACGGAACACCCAGAACGTCGAACGCCTGCGCCGTCCAACCCACGCCGACTCCGACGATGAGTCGTCCGGCGCTGAGCCGGTCGATCGTTGCGGTGGCATGCGCGAGGTATGCCGGATGGCGATGGCTCCCGATCAGCACTCCGCTACCGAGACGGATCGAGTCGGTCTGCCCGGCAAGCCACGACAGCGTCGTCAGGCATTCGTAGAACGGCGCGGGGGAGCGGCGATTCGCATCGTCGGTCAGTACCACGTGATCCGAGAGCAGGATGTTGTCGAATCCGGCCGATTCGGCAGTGCGTGCCCATCCGAGGAGCCCGTCCGGATCGATCTGTGGCCCGAAGTTCGGCAGATTGAGTCCGTACTTCACAGCGCACCCGGAAACAGTCGACGTGCGCCGGTGTTCCGATCACTGGTGGGCAGGGTGAGGAAATTGCCACCGTTGGCCGTCAGCGGCCGGGCACCGTGCTTGCGTCCGATGTGATGCTCGAACAGTTCCACATTGAGCTCACCGACCGAGACCATTGCCATCCTGGACGTACCTTCCACATCGAGATCGAATTGCGCGCGCATGAAGCCGCGGTCTGCTTCGATCTCGGTGCGCAGTACCTCGGTTGCGGAGTGCGAGGCCACCAGCTGCACGATGGTCGCATCGAGATCCGCCACGCTGTACCCGGAATGGTCGAGCCCTCGGCAGGTCGGCAGCAGCGCCGAGGGGATATCGTCACGTCGATGATGCAGCCGGGCGTCGGTGTGGACGAAGTAGCCCGGGGTCTCGGGCCACTGCTGCAGCTCGAACAACGTGCCCCACGGCGATCTGAAGTAGATCCACTTGTTGCCGGCAATCGGACCCTCGGGGACGGTGATCACATCGCCGAGCAACGAAACATCCTGCTGTTCATCGAGGTAACCCGCTGCCGCGTCGATGTCTCCGACGGTGAAGCACAGGTGATTGGTTCCCACATCGACTATTCGCGGCGGGGTCTGTTCGGCCGAAGCCGAGGACGTGAACTCGACGGTGACGCTGCCCGAGACCGGCACCGAGGCATCGTCGGTGGCAGTCGCGCCGACGAGCGATGCGACGAAGTCAGCGGCCTGGTGGGCGTCCGGGACGGTGATACCTATTGTGGTGAGCGATGTTTGGATTCCTTCGGTCGTGGTCATGGGATCAGCAGTACCTTTCCTCGGGTTCCACCGGCCGCAAGGAGCGCATGCGCCTGCGAGGCCTCGTCGAATCCGAATTCGCGGGCAACGGGGACAGTGAGCGTGCCCGCCGAGACGAGCGCGGAGATCTCCGCCAGTCCCGGTCCGTCCTCGTTCACATAGCTCTTGCCCGGGGTGATCCCGCGTTGTGGTTGTGGTTGGTCGCCGTCCTCGATCGAGACGTACGCGCCGCCGTCGCGCACGGAGTCGATGGTCTCCACCACGCCTGCGGTGTCGACGACGGCGTCGTACTCACCGGCCTGCAGGTCGACGGGTTTGGCGAACACTCGGCGCGCGCCGAGCGCGAGCAGATCCTCGGTGTCGGACTCACGCGCGAGGGCGTCCACTCGGTGGCCGCGGCCGATCAGAATCGCCGACGCGATGCGTCCCACCGCGCCCGCAGCCCCGGTCACCAAGACTGTCGAGTGCGCTGCGAGGGCGATCTTGTCGAGTTGCTGCACGGCGGTGAGAGATGCGAGCGGGATCGCTGCCGCATGGGCCAGGCCGACGCCGGTGGGCGCGTGTGCGAACAGAGATTCGTCGGCGACCACACGCTCGGCATAGGTACCGAAACGATGTGCCGGCTGCGCAATCATCCCGATCACGTTGTCGCCCGGTGCAAATCGAGTCACCGACTGTCCGACGGCGACGACGGTGCCCGACACATCCCAACCGAGGACCGCGGGGTACGTCAGTTCGATCGGTAGAAATCCCGAGCGGGTCTTGAGGTCGACCGGATTGACGGCGGCCGCAGCCACCGACACCGTGATGTCTCCCGGTCCGGCGACGGGTTCGTCCACGTCGGCGACAGTCAGTACTTCGGGTTCACCCTTGGCGGTGATGACAACGGCCTTCATGCGATCTCCTCTCGTTCGGCTGCGGGCACCAACTCGCCCGCGTACCGTGCGTTTTCCTCCGCTGCGGTCAGCACGAGGCCGCCGTCGACGGTGATGGTGGTACCGGTGAGGTAACTCGATGCCGGTCCGGCGAGAAAGACTGCGGCTGCGGCAACCTCGTTCACCCCGGCGGGCCTGCCGAGGGGAATGGCCGGCCTCGAAATCTCCGCGTAGGCGGATTCGTCGACAACTCCGTTCATTGCGGTTGCTGTCTCTCCGGGAGCCACCGAATTGACCCGAACACCGTGCCGCGCGAACTCGAGCGCGAGTACCTTCCCCGACGCAGCCAACGCTGCCTTGCTGGCGCAGTAGATCGCGCCGCCGGTGATGGGCACCGAATCGTGAACCGAGGTGATGTTGACGATCGAGCCCGCGATGCCGTCCGAGATCATGCGACGACCGACAGCCGATGCCAACGTAAGTGGCGTGACGGTGTTGATCGCCAGGACATCCTCGATCCGTTGGACATCGAGACCGTCGGCCGAGGACCGGTCGTTGACGCCGGCGTTGTTGACAAGGCATCGGATCTTGCCGAACGTGCCGATCGCGCCCTCGACTGCGGCGACCGTGGCCCGCGCGTCGCGCAGATCGAGCTGGAGCGCAGTCGCGTCGACGGGATACGACGCTCGAATATCGTCGATCAGTCGACTGACTCGGTCGGTGCCGTTGCCGTATCCGAGGATCAGGTTGTGTCCCTCGCGTGCGAGGGCCACGGCGATCGCGCGTCCGATTCCGCTACTGGCACCGGTGACGACGGTGTAGCCGGGTCTACTCAACTGCGATCACCACCTTCGGGCGTGTCCTGTGGCTTTCGAGACGATCGAAGGCCGTCTTGGCGTCGGACAACGGGACCACGCTGTCGATGAGCGCCGCCAGGGCGGGACGAATGAGCGGGAAGAGCGCCGCAGCACGGCGATAGTGATCGACACCGTGACGAATCCCGATGATCGAGATACCCGCCAGCGCAACCGCTCCGGGGTCGATGGACTCGCAGTGCGCAGCCACGCCGACGAGAATGCACTTTCCACCGGGGCGCAGAACCCCGATTGCGGTGCTCAGTGCGCCGACGCCGCCCGATGCCTCCACGACGATGTCGTAGGGCCCGGTCAGAGCGTCGGCCTCGGTGAAGGTCCGAGCCACCGCGCTTGGGTCGAGGTGCTCGATGCATCGTGGTTCGAGAATGTCGACGGTGACGGGGTAGCGGGAGAGCATGGCCACCGCGAGACTGCCGATGGTTCCCGCCCCGACGACGAGGACCCGATCGCCCGGCGACACCGATGCCGCGTCGACAGCTTCGAGTACGGTCACCAGCGGTTCGATGAGGACATGTTCGGGTTCGGCTGTCACCCGTCCCAGCGAGACCACGGCGCGCCGCGGCATGACGAGGAATTGTGCTGCAGCACCGCCGTGTTCGTAGAGGCCGACCTCGCGAAGATCCGAACACTGGTTTCGTTTACCCGATCCGCAGGCCGTGCAGGACTGACAGAAGAGCATGGTGCTTCCGGTGACCGCGTCGCCGGCATCGAGATCGCGGGCGCCGCTGCCCGTCCGTTCGACCACGCCGACCCACTCGTGGCCGAAGTGGTGCGGAAAGGACGTCTTCCCGTCGGTCAGGTACGAGGACGTGCCGTGCAACAGTTCCAGATCCGTACCGCACAGCCCGACATACGAGACAGCGACCACGACGTCGTCCGGGCCGCAGACCGGTGCGTCGAGCTCGACGATCGAAACGGAATGCGGCGCGTCGATCACCGCGGCTCTCATGCGGCCACCTGTGACGCGCGACGACTGACGAACAGCAGCGCCACCGCGCCGACGGCGAGGACCGCTCCGATGGCAGGCAGGACCGAGACGCTGCTGCCTCCCGACAGGGCGATGGAACCGATCCAGGCACCCGCTGCGTTGGCGAGTTGGAACCCGGCGATGTTGACGGTGGCCGCGAGGTGGGGCGCTTCACTGGCCGCGCCGATCAACTTCGAGGCCAGTGGCGGGATGATCGAGAAGCCCGCGGCACCGAGAACGAACATCCACGCGAACGCGAACCATGCTGTGCCGCCGAAGAGGAACAGGACGACGAGTGCGCCCGCGAGTGCCGTCAGCGCCGTGTACAGCGTCGTGTCCAGTGCTTTGTCTGCGAAGTATCCGCCGAGCTGGTTGCCGACCACCGAGCCGACGCCGAAGACGAACAGCACGATGGTGACGGTCGATGCGGAGATGCCGGCGTGATCGGTCAGGTAGGGCGCGATGTAGGTGAACACCACGAACAGCGCGGCCTGGCTCAGCGCCGTGAGACCGATTGCCCACAACACCGGTCCGCGGGTGAACACGCTCAGTTCCGAAGTGACACTGCCGGTCTGATGTGACGGTGCTGCTCGTCGGGTCGAGGCGATCAAGGCGGCGGTGACCAACAATTGGAAGAGCGCGACGATGGCGAACGACCAACGCCAACCGAGCTGCGAGCCGATCAGCGTCCCCAACGGAACTCCGAGGACGGTGGCGAGGTTGAGCCCCAGTGTCACGCGTGCGATGACGCGGCCCTGAAATTCCGGTTCCACCAACGATGTTGCCAACACCAGGCACAGTGCGAAGAACGTCGCGTGGGGGAGTGCGGTGATGATTCGGAAGACCACGAGGGTCGCGAAGTTCGGGGCCAGTGCGGTGCCGATGTTGCCGATGACGAACAAGGCCATCAAAGCGGCGATGAGCGGGGTGCGATGGACTTTGGTGGTGGCGATGGTGAGAAGGGGGCCGCCGATGACCACCGTGACGGCGTAGATCGTGATCAGCAGGCCCGCAGTCGAATTACTCACACCGACATCGGAGGAGATGTCCTGTAGAACTCCGGCGACGAGGTATTCGACGGTTCCCACCCCGAACACTGCGAGCAGCATCCAGATGATGGCCGCGTTCGCGTTGACCGCGGGCGCTTCGTGACGTGTCTCGGTGACCATTGGTCTATCCCTTCGTGGTGTTGTCGTGGCCTGTGTACTCGACGACTGCGCATCCCCAGGTGAACCCGACGCCGATGCCGGTGAGCATGATTCGGTCACCGGGCTGCAGGGTTTCGGTGTGCCGGAGCAGGTCGAGGCCGAGCAACGGGTCGGCAGCACCGGTGTGGCCGATCTCGCGCCCGAGTTCGACCAGCGTCTGGTCGGGCTTGATCTTGAGAGGCTCGAAACACTGCTTGCGCAGCAGAACGTTGCCGAAGTTCGGGACGATCCACCTGCCGATCTCGCCGTGATGGGTCGCCGAGTCACCCAGTGCCGTTTCGGCACAACGGGACAGAGCCGCTGCGTTGCGGGACCAGAACTCGTCGATGGAGTGTGTCGCGGTGAAGCCCGCGACGCGTGCTCTCAGGTCGATGGGCCCGTCGGTGTCGTAGACCGGCATGTCCAGGCTGTCGAAGCCGCGGTGCATCTGTTCGAGGTGCGCATCGCTGACCACGGATGTCGACAGGATGCGGAACGGGCCGAGATCGGGGCCGACGACGGCGGCGGCCGCACCGTCGCCGTAGACGAGTCCGCTGTCGGACTTCCACCGGTCGAACAGTGGCATTCGCCATGCGTCGGACGCGGTCACCAATCCCTTGCCGCTTCCGTCGAACCAACGACCGATCATCTCTATGCCGACGATCGCGCCGGCACATGCGGTGCGGATCTCGATGGGCAGACAGTCGTCGATGCCGAGTTCGTTCTGGATGTACGCACCGCAGTTCCAGGCCTCCAGACCGTTGTGCAGAACGACAGCGTGTACCAGAAGATCGATCTCGTCACTGTTGATTCCGCTGTCCTGCACCGCGGCTCGGCCCGCGAGGACGGCCATGTCCGGCGCGGACTCGCCGAGGTCGGGATTCGAGACCGCGACCGACGTCTGCCCGGTCTTCTGGTGCTCGACCGAGTCGAATCGCCCCGCCGCGACCATATCGGCCGCCTGCACTCGGCTTTCGGGTAGATAGGACCCGAAGCCCTCGATGTACAGGCTGTCCCACTTCATGACGCGACCTTCGTCACCGAGACTTCACCGTTGGCCAGCCCGGTGTTCTTGCGCGCGAGAAGAGTCAGCGCGGACACGATCTCCTCGTTGGTCACATCGTTGGCGAAATGGTGTCCGCCGATACCGACGGGCAGCGGCAGTCGCTGACGTCCGTCTCGATGGCGGACGGTGTCTGCGAGTGCGGCGTCGAGCACGCCTGCGGTGGACAACACGTCGTTCCAGACGGGGAGGCCGAGCCGTTTCATCACCGTGAGAATCCGGTCCAGATCCTCTCTGCTGAGGCTTCCGCGCAGGAAACCCAGCGCGGAGGTGAGCGCCATGTCGATGCTGACGGCCTCGCCGTGCAGCAGAGCGGGCAGAGCCTCCATCTCGAGTGTGGGCGAGAACGTGTGGCCGTAGTCCACGCACCGTTCGAGGCAGGACTCCCACAGGTTGGGTTGAAGCTCCTCGAGCATGAGGTGGATCGATTCGGCAATGACCTGCGTTGCAGCAGTGTCGAGTTCGCTGCACGTACCTTGAAAATTGTCGGCGATCAGGCGTTGACCGTAGGTTTCGAGCAGCTCGAACAGGTCGACCGACTTGATCAACGCCATCTTCAGGATCTCGGCGAGACCGTTGGACAGGTGTCGGTCGTCGAGGGTGCGCAGGAATGAGCGGTCCACGTAGGTGGCGATGGCGGGGGCGTACGTTCCGAGACGGTTCTTGCCCATGCCGTAGTTGACACCCGTCTTGACGCCCACTCCGGCGTCGACGAGACCGATCAAGGTGGTGGGAATCCTGATGTACGGAGTGCCGCGCCGATAGACACTCGCGGCGAATCCGACGACGTCGAGCAGCACGCCACCGCCGACGGCGATGACCGGCTCGCGTCGTCGGTCGATACCGAATCCGTTCATCGCGTCGACGACGCGGATGACCGAGCTCCATTCCTTCACCGTTTCGTCGGCGCGCATCGGCACGAACGATGCGGCCACCCCGTGGTGCTCGAAGTATCTCCTGATGCGGTCGCCGTGGATGCGATCGACATTGGAGTCGATCACGACGAGACGTCTGTCTCCCCGGGTCAGCGGTGCTGCGCTGCAGCCGGTCAACAGCTGGGCGTTTTCCGTCTCGAAAAGGTTCCGTGCGGCGATGACGTGGTACTCGACTTGCTTCACCGCCTCGACCTTCCACGCCGAGTCGGTGTCTGCGCTGTGACTGAGTCCGAGTTTGAATGAAGCGGCACTACGCATTTCGATCCCCCTGGACGGTGATATGCACTCTCGGGCTGTATTCGCTCTCTTCCGTGCGGCGCCGAACCGAAGTTCTTGCAGAAGCGTAAGGGATTCGCTTAGTGATCGCTACAGGAGTAGAGTAGATCACAGCTGAACAGAACTGTTGCGATGTGACACAGGAGGGCCTATGGCCGGCGTGCGAGGGCAGGGGCGCAAGTTCGATGTCGACTCTGCGCTGGACAAGGCGATGTTCGCCTTCTGGGAGCACGGGTACGAGGGCACCTCGGTGTCGATGCTGACCGGTGCCATGGGCATCAACCCGCCCAGTCTCTACAGTGCATTCGGCGGCAAGGAGGGGCTGTTCTTCGCAGCGGTGGACCGCTACCTCGCTACGCGCGGTGACTTCATGGCCCGGGCGTTCGCCGAGGAGCCGCAGGCCGCCAAGCTCATCTCACGGCTGCTGTACGACGCGGCTGTGCACTACACCGACGATTCGTGTCCGGGGGGCTGTCTGATCATCAGCTCGGCCGTCGGCGTCACCGACGCCAACCGAGGCATCGCAGATCGGTTGCGGGACATGCGCAATGCCAACGTCGCGCTGCTGTCGGAGCGCATTTCGGAGAACATCGCCGACGGCATCCTGCCCCCGTCATGGGAGCCCGTCGATGTAGCGGAATTGATCGGTGTGATCATTCAGGGCATGTCCCAGCGCGCCCGGGACGGCGCAACGCGGGGTCAACTCGAACGAGTGGCCGACAGAACCTTGGCGTCGCTGGGCCCGACCGACGCCTGACAGACATTCGTATCAGGCCACGACCGCCGCGAACATGTCGAGGAACAGGTCGACGTCTGCCGATTCGATGGTCAACGGCGGTCTGATCTTCAATGTGTTTCCGTACGAACCGGTGGCCGAGATCAACACCCCGCGTTCCTTCATGGCGTTGACCACGCGCAATGCCTCGGCCGGGTCCGGTTCACCCGCCGGGTCGATGAATTCGACTCCGACGAACAACCCCGCACCACGGATGTCACCGATGGAATCGATACCAGGGGCAAGTCCTCGCAGGCCCGTCAGCATGCGCGAACCCATCGAGGCGGAGTTGGCGACCAAGTCCTCGTCGCGGATCACGTCGAGAACCGCACGGGCCGCAGCAACGGTCACCGGATTGCCACCGAAGGTGTTGAAGTAGCGCAGGTCTCGTCCGAACGACTCGGCAAACGAACTCTGCATGACCAGTCCGGCAATGGGCATACCGTTGCCCATCGGTTTGCCCATCGTCACGA
The DNA here is from genome assembly GCF_002259365.1 of Rhodococcus sp. 14-2496-1d. NCBI lineage: Bacteria > Bacillati > Actinomycetota > Actinomycetes > Mycobacteriales > Nocardiaceae > Rhodococcus > Rhodococcus sp. 14-2496-1d. Next base: position 87,132 of record NZ_NPFV01000025.1, read on the forward strand.
TGTCGGGCAGCAAGCCGTGCCGCTCGAAGCCCCACATCGAGGCGCCAAGGCGCCCGAATCCCGGCTGCACCTCGTCGGCGATCAACAGCCCACCTGCGGCGTGAACGACGTCCGCTGCAGGCTTCAGGAACGGTGTCGGCTCCGGCAAGATCCCGTCGGAGGCGAAGATCGAATCGACCATCAGTGCAGCGAAACCGACACCGCTGCAGACCAAGTCGTCGATCTGTGCCTGCACCTTCTCGGCGAACCACGTGCCCGGATCGCCGTCCACCCGGTACGCATCCGGTGCCGGAACCGTCCGCACCCACTCCGCGTCGCGGACGGACGCCGGACCCATCGACGGCGAACACGCCGCCACATCCACGGTTCCACCGTGATATGCGCTTTCGGTGACGATGATGCCCTGACGGCCGGTCGCGTGCCGTGCGATCCGGAGAGCGAGGTCGTTCGCCTCGGACCCGGTACACGTGAACATCGCCGTGCTCAGGTTTTCCGGGAAAGTGCCGACAAGATCTTCTGCGTAGCCGATCACGGCCTCGTGCAGGTACCGCGTGTGCGTGTTGATCCTCGACATCTGCCGGGTGACGGCGTCGACAACCCGGGGATGGCAATGCCCCACGCTGGCGACGTTGTTGTACATGTCGAGGTACCGACTGCCGTCGGCGTCGTAGACGTACACACCCTCGCCCCGTACCAATTCGAGCGGAGACTCGTACATCAGGTGGTAGGCCGGCCCGAGTACGCGCCTCCGGCGCTCGACCAGATCGAGCGTGCGAGTGCTGAGCCCCACGGCCGAGGATGCATCGAATCCGTTGACGCTCAGGGCTCCGACGCGATCGAGTGTGGTCACCTCACAACCCCTGCAGCCAGAACGCCCAACGCGGATCCGCCATCTTCATCCTCGCGCGGGCAAGCTTCCAGGTTCCGTACTTGTGGTAGTCGAAATCCCATGCGGTGCTGAGCTTGTGGTTCATGCAGCCCCACAGGCCCCACTTGACGTCCGCGAGGGCGCTGCACACCTGCACGCGAGAGATCATCGACCACTCGGCTTTGCCGTAGAACTCCTCGATCAATTCCATCGTCTGCTGCTCGCCGTAGAACATCTCGGTGATCATGACGGCGAGCTCGTAGGCGCGGTCGTTGTTGGATGCGAACTCGTAGTCCACCAGTTTCATCGGCAGGCCGTCGCCGATGAGGATGTTTCCTGGCATCGGGTCGTTGTGACATGCAACCAGATCCAGGCCGGACGCCAGCATCGCGTTCTTCGCCTGCCCGTACTCGGCGAGGATCAGCTCTGCGTCGCGCGGCAACCGCACACCGAGTTCGGCAACCTGATCGAGGTGTTCGTCGATCATGTCGAAGATCGTCTTCGTGATGCTGAGCTTGCTTCCCGAATGAAGCACGCGATACACATCGATCATGCCCATCGGGATCTCGGGACGCTTGAGGTCGCCGTTGGTGCACGCCCGGTAGCCTTCCAGGAATTCGATCACCTCCACCCCGGTCACCGGATCGAACAGCACCACCTCCGGCCCGATGTCCAAAGCGCCTGCCCGGCGAGCGGCTTCGTTGGCCAGTGACCGGTCGATGAACGAATCCGTCCCGGCGCCGGGGAGTTTCATGAAATAGCGCTTGGGTTTCCCTTCGACGGTGATGCGCCAATTGCTGTTCATCAACCCTCCGGGTACCGGAGCGTAGGTGATGTTCAGGCCCTCCCACTCCGCAACAGCGGCCAGAGCCTTCTCCACCTGCCGTTCGGGCTCGGTTCGGGCAGATCCCAGTGCGATCTCGTTCATGGCCACCTCAGATATTCCGTACTCGGTCGTCGAAATGGGGGTCGCGCAATCCAGCCCGCGCTCTCAGGAACTGCCAGTCGGAGAACTTCGAATACTCCTGCGTACCTGGCCTCATCGCGTCGGCATACGAGCCGATGAGGGCCCACCGCAGGGAGTCGGCGATGCCGTATACACGGGCGCGATCGAACAGCGCACTGTCGAACGATCCCCACATCATCTCGAACACCTCGCGTGCGTCGGTGTCGAACGGACGGATCTCCGCGAGCAAGGCACCGATGTCCTGCAACGGATCCATCAGCGCCGCAACGTCCCAGTCCACGAGCCGCATACCGCCGTCGTCGAGCATCAGGACATTGGAGACGTTGCCGTCGCCGTGGCAGGGGACCGCGTCGAACCCGGCACCGTCGATGCGGACTCGAGCAGGCGCGAGAGTCCGCAGCATCCAATCGAAGTCGGCCGGGAACAACCCCCCGACCTTCTCGACCAAGCCGATCATGTGCGCCAGGTCCTCGAACACCGACGCACGTCTGGTGATTCCGCTGAGCCGGTGAACGGATGTCCGCAGCGCCACCAGCTTCTCCACATTCGCGTCCTCGTCGAACAGATCGAGCGTTGCGGTCGAACACCGTCCGGTGAAGTCCTCCATGACCAGCACACCGGAGGCTGCGTCGGAGAAGAAGACTTTCGGTCCGATGCCCGTGTCGCCGGCCGCGGTCGCCGCCGAGAACGTCGCTGCGACATCGATGTAGTCGCGAGCGTGCGGTTCCGTCACTTTCACGTATGCGGCCGAGCCCGTGCCGGAGTCCGCAACCTCGGCCCGCGCCGAATACCGCTCGGAGTCCGCGCCCCACCAACTGGGGCTCGCCATGGTGGTACCTGGGTCCAACGTCAAGTCGCCCGTTGCCCAGATACCCAACTCGCTCAGTGTCTGCCGCACAGTCATCCCAGCACTCCGATCTTGTCAGCGGCCACAGCCGTCGGCCAGTTCATCTCGAATCCGCGTGCACCTTCGAGCCATTTCGTCAGCCTCAGCACCGCCTGGTCGGCGAACCGAGGTCCGACGACCTGTATCCCGACAGGCATGTGTCCGGCGAAGCCGAAACAGAGCGCCGAGGCCGGTTGCGCGGTCTGGTTGAACCATGCGGTGAAACTGCAGTGGCCCAACGGTTGTGCCGGGTCGAGCCCGACTTCCTCGGCACCGAAGCCCACTGTGGGAACGACCGGAGAAATGACGAAGTCGAATTCGGACGTCTGCGCCCGAACAGACTCCTGCGAGCGCATCACCGCATCGGTATCTCGCGTGAACTGAGCCGCCGAATACTCCGCCGCCGCCGAGGCCCACTCCGCGACCGCGGGCAGTACCTGCGATCGACGACTCTCGGGAATGGCCTCCCACTCCGTGCGCGCACGAACCTGGAACAGGCGATCCAACGCCGGGTACGGATCCACGCCGAAGATCGGCGGCATGTCGGTGACCACGGCACCCGCTGCACTCAGTTGCGTTGCGGCAGAACGCACCACGGCCTGTACGTCGTCGGAAACGGTGGGACCGTAGCCCATGTCGAGCATGACGCCGATGCGAAGCCCGGCAGGAGCGAGAACCGCGTGTATGTCGGAGGTGTCCTCGTCCGGCAGACTCCACGCGTCGCGTGGATCGGGCCTCGAGACAACGCCGTAGAGGTCGATGAGATCGTCGACGGTGCGCGCCATCGGACCGGCCGATCGCATGGTCGACGGAGCAGTGTGCGGAATGCGGCCCTGCGTCGGCTTCAATGCAACGAGCCCGCAGTGTCCCGCAGGCAACCGCACCGACCCGGCGATATCGGAACCGACAGAACCGAACCCGATGCCCGACGCCAGCGACGCACCTGCACCGGCACTGGATCCACCGGTGTTGCGCGAAGGGTCCCAAGGATTGCGGGTGATTCCGTACAGCGAGCTGACGCCGGCTGCCATCATCCCCATGTCCGGCATCGTGGTCTTGCCGACGATGACAGCACCCGCTTCCTTCAGCCGGGCGGCCGGCGGCGCGTCGACCGTGGACATCGGCAGGTCCGCATTCGCGGCGACGCCGTGCCGCCACGGCATCCCGATCGCATGGACGCTGTCCTTGATCGTCACCGGAATCCCGTCCAGGCCTCCTCGGGCACGGCCGGATACGAGTCGGTCGGTCGCGGCCGCCGCGGCTGCACGGGCACCCGACTCGTCCACGTACGCCATCGCATTGATCACGGGGTCGGTCGCCGACAGATGCTCCAGCGTGGCGTCGAGCAACTGCACGGGAGTGAGCTCACCGGTGCCGAATGCCGCACGTATCTCGGCGACGGTTTTGGTCAACATGGGATTCATCGCGTGCCTTTCATGCCGATACCGCGGTTACCGCCGGTACGACCGGAGTGCCGACGAGCCAGCCGCCGTCCACGGCCACGATCTCTCCGCAGATGTGGTCCGAGAGCGACGAGGCCAGGAACAGCACGGTGTCGGCGATGTGCTGCGGATCTGCCCACTTGCCGTTGGGCGTCTGCCCCTCCAGAGCAGCGCGGATGGACGCGTCGTAGATCGCGGTCATGTCGGTCTCGACGAAGCCGGGCGCAACGCCGTTGACGTTGATTCCCATCGGTGCATAGTCGATGCCGACCTGCCGAGTGAAGTTGACCATCGCTCCCTTCGCCGCGCAGTACCCGGCAAATCCTGGATTGGCCCGCAGGCCGCTGATCGACGCGACGTTGACGACCTTGCCGCCCCGCCCGGCGTCGACCATGTGCCGTATCGCCGCTCGGGTGCAGAAGAACGTCCCGTCCACGTTCACTGCGAAAAGTGACCGCCACGCATCGTCGGTCGTGTCGAGGACCGTTCCGGCACTGAGCACTCCGGCGTTGTTGACGAGGATGTCGATGCCCGATCGGCCCGCGACGTCCGCGAAGACCGCGTCGACCTGCCGGGAATCGGAGATGTCCAGCAGGACGGACTCGGCGGTGCCTCCCGCAGCGCGGATCAGATTCGATGTCGATGCGCCGTCGGTGCGGAGTGCGTCGCTGCGGTCGGCGATCACCACGTGCGCGCCGGCCGCCGCCAAAGTGGTCGCGACTGCGCGTCCGATGCCGCGGGACCCGCCTGTGACCAGTGCAGTCTTGCCGCTCAAATCGATCATCTGGCTCTGCTTTCTATGCTCGAGTGCGGCTGGTGGCGGCGAGTTCGGAAGATCGGCCGACTCCGATATCGCCGCGGACCATGCGCGCGACCGTCTCGGCGAGCATTTTCACGCCGTCGAGCAGGTCGCTGTCGTGGGTCAGTTCTTTCTCGCTGTGCGAGATTCCGTCGACGCTGGGGACGAACAGCATCACCGTCGGGACGACGTCCTTGAGGTTCACCGAGTCGTGGCCGGCCATCGTGAGCATCCGTCGGGACGACAATCCGAGTGCCTCGGCTGCCTCCTCCGCCAGTTCGACGCCGTCGATCTGGTAGCTCGTGGACGGCCGTAGCGCCGAGGTGTCGACGCTGACCCGCACCTCCCCGTCGGTGTTGACGGAATCGATTGCTGCAAGGAGCTTCTCGTGGGCCTGCTCGAGAACCTCGGGATCGGAGGACCGGATGTCGATGGCCATGGTGACCTTCGACGGCACGACGATGGGGGAGTTGGGTTCGACATCGAACTCGCCGACCGAGGCCAGCAGCGCCTCCTGCGGGAACTGCGTGGTGAGTTCGCGGGTGGCGAGCACGATGCGCGATGCGCCGACCAACGCGTCGTGACGCAGGGCCATATGAGTTGCGCCGGTGTGCGACTGCTCGCCGTGCACGGTGATCGAGTACTTCCGTGCGGCCCAGTTGGCGGTGACGATTCCGATCGTCGTGCCCGTGTCCGCGAGAATGGGGCCCTGTTCGATGTGGATTTCGGCGTAGGACGCGGCCTCGGGTGCATCGTCGTTGCCGTGAAACCCGATATCGGACAGAGCATCCCGCACGCTGACGCCATTGCGATCGGTGACCTTCAGGATGTTCTCGGCGTCGAACTTGCCGATGAAGACCCCGCTTCCCATGAGGCTGGGCGAGAAACGGGAACCTTCCTCGTTGAACCAGTTCACCACCGCGAGGTTGAATTGTGGAGCGACCGAGCCCCGTTCGACGCATTCCGAGACCTCGTACGCGGCGTGTGCCGCGGCGAGGACCCCGTAGGCCCCGTCGTACTTTCCGGCCGTGGGCTGACTGTCGAGATGCGAGCCGACGAGGACGTACGGTGCGCCGGGAACCAACTCGACGGTGCCGTACATGTTTCCCACCGCGTCGACGGTGGTGGTGAAGCCGTGCCGGTCGAACCAGTCGGCAAGGAACCGCCTGGTTCGACCGTCGTCCGCGGTCGCTGCCTCGCGGTGCACGCCGCCGGCGGCGGTGGCACCGAACTGCGACATCGCGGCGAAATCGTCGAGAAAGGTCACTAGATCTTCTCCGGTGCGGGGTTGGCGGCCAGTTCTTCGATCCGGTCCTCGAAGGACAGGTCGACCGGTGCTGTGCGGGTAGGACGCTTGCCGACCGCGAACATCTCGTCGACGCGTGCCTTCTCCTCGGCCGTGATTCCGGTGACCTTGGAGACGATGAGGAAGACGGCCAGGTTGACGGCCATGCCGACGACTCCACCGGTGAGGCTGCCCAGTCCGACGATGTCGTCGGGGAAGATCGCGGTGAGCACCAGGGCGACGGTGAAGCCGGAGATCATTCCGGCGACTGCGCCCTTACCGTTGCCGCCTCGCCAGAAGATGCCGAGGAACAGTGGAATGGCAAGCTGCACAACGCCTTGGTACGAGATCTGCGCGAGGAGTTGCAGGCGCGTCATGTTGAAGGTGGCGTAGGCGACGATGGCCGCCGCTGCCATGAACGCGAGCATGCTCGTCTTGGCCACCTTGGTGAGCTGGCTGTCGGAGAGTTTGCGCTTGTCGGAGTTGACGATGTCGTTGGCGATCTGCAGTCCGCAGACCTGCACGCTGCCGTCGATGTGGCCCATGGATGCGGCGAACACCATGGTGGCGGCGAGTCCCAGAAGCCACGTCCCACCGTAGCTCTCGGCAATGGTGAACCAGCCGGTCTGCGGTGAATCGGCGACGGCGGGAATGACCGTGCCTGCGATTCCGACGAGCATGAGCAGTGAGTAGAAGACGCCGGAGATCAGCACGGTGCGGATGGTGCCGGACTTGACTGCCCGGACACTGGATGCGGTGTAGATCCGCTGAAAACTCGTCGGCCCGCAGAGGGATCCGACGACACCGGTGAAGATGAGGGCGAAGAGGTAGAACGGGCCGTAGGAGTCGCCGTCGCCGGGGACGCGGAGATACTGGTCGGCGACGTCTCCCAGAGTCGAGAAGCTGATCGGGCCGCCGGCGACACCGGAGAGCAGGATCAGGCAGAGTGCTGCGGAGAAGACATACGCGACGATGCCTTGGAACATGTCGGTCATGATCAACCCGCGCATGCCCATCTTGACGGTCCAGTACTGACGGATGACGATGACGGCCAGGCCGACGAACAGGCACGTGGTGACCGACCATGCTCCGGCACTGGCGATCTGGAAGACCTCGCCGAGTGCCTGCATACCGAGTACCACCCAGGGGAAGAGCGAGACGATACCGATGACGCTGGCGACGATCTTGGTGCCGCGGGAGTTGAAGCGCAGGCCGAGCAGGTCGGGCTGTGAGCGGAGGTTGTACTTCGCGCCCCATCGCCAGGCGCGGGTGGCCATGAAGTACATCATGGCGACACCGAGGCTGGAGTAGGCGAGGCCGTACATGCCGAATACGCCTGCGCCGCTGGCGAGTCCGAAGAACGCGATGAACACAGAACCCGGCCACCACGAGTTGACGTAGCTCATCGCGACATACCAGGGGCCGTAGCTGCGACCGCCCACCGAGTACTCGTCGAACGTCGGGGAGGTTTTCTGTTGAGTGGTGTACAGAATGAAGATGACGACGGCGTAGAAGACGCCGAGCATTCCCAGCATGATCAACATGTCATTCTCCAGTCAGCGGTGCGGTAGCGGGAAGGAGGTCCTCGTCGAGTTCGCCTCGGATGTCCTCGACGATGTAGAGGCCCCACAGGGTCAGTCCGAGCACGACCCCGTTGATCAGCCAGTACATGATGGCGAACGGGATACCGAGGATTTCGTAGCGAATTCCGCTGCCCCACATGTAGAGCGGTGGGAACAGTGCGAAGAGCAGAGCGAGAGCGTAGGTACCGCCGAAGAACGTCATGATGCTCTTTCGGCTCAGGCCGCGAATGTACTCTTTCATGTGCGTCATCCTTGGTTGACTATTTTGAGAACCGAGTCGTGAATTACGCCGTTGGTCGCAATCCCGTTGCCTTTGTCGAAGTCTCGCGCTCCGTCGAGCGAGGTGAAGGTGCCGCCGGCTTCCTCGATGATCACCGGCATGGGGGCAAGATCGTAGATCTGCGTCGTGTAGTCGACCACGGCATCGGCCTGGCCGCTCGCGACCATCATGTAGCCGTAGGCGTCGCCCCAGGTGCGTAGTACGGCACCCGTGGCGTGGAGGTCGACGATGGTATCCGGGTGCCAGTCCTCGAGCCAGGTTGCCATCACGTAGGCACCGTCGAGATCGGTCCTGCTCGAAACATGCACCTGCTCACCATTTTTCCAGCACCCTTTGCCGCGCTCGGCGTGCATGAGGACGTCGACGCTGGGTAGGTTGATGGCACCGAAGACGATCTCGTCGCCTTCCTCGATCGCAATCAGGTTGGCGTACAGAGGAACTCCGTGCACGAACGATTTGGTGCCGTCGATCGGGTCGACGATCCAGCGGTAGTCGGAGGTGCCGCCGGTTTCACCGAACTCCTCTCCGAGAAAGCCGTCGGTGGGGAAGTGCTCGGCGACGCCGGCTCTGATGTGCGTCTCGATATCGCGATCCGCCTGTGTAACAGGGGAACCGTCCTGTTTCTGTTCGACGGTGAGGCCTGAGGTGTCGAACCAGCGACGAGCGATCTCGCCCGCCGAGCGGGCGAGCTCCACGCCGAGAGCGGCGCGTGCCGACCTGGAATCCTCCACGGTGTTGCACCCTTCGGTAGATGTTGCGTTCTCGGGTAGGTGCAACGATGGGCGTAGACCATTTCTGGTTTTCTCGTCGATACGTGAACGTCGTGTAACGCATGACCTGGTTGCGGGTCATAGGACACCCGCCGTGTTAATCGTGCGTTAATGCCCAGGTCGAGGGGTGTTGCGCGGGCCTGATTGAAGATTGAATGGACACTGCAGTCATTCCAGGAGAAATCGAGGTGGTCCGGTGCTGTTGATGGAACAGACGCACGCGGCGCTTCTTCGGCTGGCGGCCGAGCTCGAATCGCGCTCCGTTGCCCGGTTGCCTCCCGAACGCGAACTGGCCGAGCGGCTCGGCACGTCGCGGACGACACTGCGCAAAGCGCTGGATCTCCTCGAACGCGACGGTGTCATCCGACGGACGAAGGGTAGGGCAGGCGGTGCCTTTCTGACCTCGGTGACACCGGGTTCGTCCTCGCCGGAAAGTGCGCAGTCCCTCTGTCAGAGCCGGCGACTGCTCCGAAGCCTCAACACCGTCAAGGGCGTCCCACAGATGCTGCACGAGCAGGGATTTCGAGACGGGACCAAAGTCATCTCGGCGCGCATCGCCGAGCCGAGCCCGGAGGCGGCGCAGGTCCTGGGAGACGGACCGGTGGTGTCGTTGCTGCGGCTGCGCTTCGCCGACGGCGACACGCTGTCGCTGGAGCAGATGTATCTCAGCGACAGCATCTGTGGCCGAGTTCTGGAGACTCCGTTGGACTCGGTGTACGAGGCTCTGCGTACCCGGCTCGGCGTATCGGTGTGTATGGCAGACGAATCCATCGAACTGGCGACGATCAGTGCGCCCGCGGGCTCGCTGCTCCGCCAACCCGAGGGAACACCCATCCTGAAACTCGAACGCATCGGATACGACCAGTCCGAACGACCCGTCGAATATTCCGTCGACCTGTTCCGAGCCGATCGAACGCGATTGAGTGTGCGCACCTCGTCGCTGGTGAGTGCCTCGGTCACCGAGACTGCGACCTAGACGCGTAGGCCCGGAGACCGCGGTCCCCGGGCCTGGACGCGGACAATTACTCCTTGCAGCAATGCGCGGCGGGCTTCGGCGTCTCCGGTGCCAGATCCAGCATCGGATTGCCGTCGAAGAACCCCGTGGGCTTGAGGTGCAGACTCACATGACTGACCGGCATCACCGGCCAATCCTCGGGGCGCACCACATGGTGTGCGGCGATCGTGGGCCAGATGACCAGGTCGGCGTTCTCGAGGGAACGGTCACCGCTCGTGTACTTCACCAGCCCGTCGGGTCCCGGATTCTGGGCCACGTACTCACCGGCCGCATAGCGCTCCCGTTCTGCGTACGGCGTCGCCCACAGGTGCTTGGTGGCGAACCCGCCTCGGCGCGCCTGCTGCGAACCTGGCTGTGCCAGAGGCAGAGCGACCGCACCGGACGGCTCGATCTTGTACCCGATGTGCCCACCGAGCTTGTTCTTCTTGTCCGCGTTGGCAATCAACCAGGAACGAGCCCGGAGTGGATCGGCGACGCGTTGCGCTTCTGATTCGCGGGTGAGCTGTCGTTTGGTCTGACGCCAGGCGTTGCCGTGGGGATTGTCCGGCCCGGCGGGTACGGCCTCGGCTTCGAGCTCGTAGAGGTTGTTGCGTGCCCCATCCACGTTCATGTCCAGACGAACACTGAAGAAGTGTTGATGATGCGGCCCATAGAGACCGGGCGCGACAAGAGTGCCGAACTCGGGGACCGTGCCCGGCTCGATCGCACCGGTGGAGATGATGCCGGTCAGCTTGATCTCGAACTCGATGGACCCGTCGAGATACAGATGCCAGTAGAAGCCGTAGTCGTAATTGCCCACGGTGGCGAAGAACGAGACGACGAGACGACGGTTGCGTCGGACCTGGCCTACGTTGTCGCGAAAGTCGGTGTGCTTCCAGCCGATGCTGTAGTCCTCCTCGTGCATGCAGATCGCGTTCGGAAGTTCGATCGGCTGACCGTCCTGATCGTTGACGTACGCGTCGAAATAATGGATCTCGCCGAGGCAATCACAGCCCAGCTGAAGCGAATTGGCGAGAACGCCGAGCCCGTACTCGCCCTCGTCGAACACGTTCTTGTTCCACTGGCTGTCACCCGGATCGCCGTACGGTACGTACATTTCCGACAGCGACGCCCGATGGATGACCGGGCGTAGAGTTCCGCGATCGACGTATCCGACATCGTGCAGCACGAGACCCTCCCGCGGCGTGAAGCCAACGCGCAAGCGCCAATTCGCCCACTCGACGTAGTGGCCGTCCACCGTGAACGACGGACCGTCGGGTTGAGTGATCTCGATCTTCTTCATCGATGCCCGCTGCTGCGCGAACTCCGGGACGTTGCCGGGACGTTCGTAGAATCCGGGTAGGTAGTTGCCTGGCGTGTGTGGGATGGGGACGACGCCGGTATCTGCGACGTCGACGACCTCCATCGTGTCCATATCGACCGTCACGACGAGGTTCTCGACGGGCCGCGCGTAGCCGTTCTCCTGCGCTTCGCTTCGTACGAACGTCAGTGGCCGGGCGAGGCGTCGACCGCCGGGGTTGTCGCCCGCCATGGTGTGGCCGCTGGCCCACTTGTCCACCATCGCCAGCGAGAAGTCGGTGACACCACGCTTGACCATCGCTTCCTGCCACCGCGGGTCCGCCTTGATGACCTCCTCGCAGCGAAGGAACTCCTCCAGCGTGATGGGCGGCTGGGCGTCGGCGATCTCGGTGTAGCTGATCAGGGCGTCGTGGGTGAGCGAGACAACGGCCTCGAAAGTGGCATGGGCGTCACGGTCACGCAGGACGACGAATGCTCGACGGTCCGTCTCCGAATGCTGAAGATCAGTTTTCGTCGGCTCCAGCAGTTCGATGTAGACGAAGCGTGCAGCGGAGGTCAGGTTCCGCTCGCGGACGACTATCGCCGACGTCCTCGAAATCTCCTGCGGGCTCAGCGGTTCGAGGGGATGAACAACAACGGGCGCAAAGGTATCGGTCATCGAGGCTCCTGCAGTCGGTGATGAAGAAGTTCCGGCGGAATGCCGCGCGTGCGAACGAAAACCACGACGGCGGCGAGCGTGAGTTCGACCGCCGCGAGAATCGAGGCCGCGGAGGCACCGCTGACAGCGTCGGTCACGACAGGCTGATGGTGCCCTGATGGACTGGAGGCATGTGCAAGTAGCATGACGGCACTCGATGCCGCCATCACTACCCACGCGCGATTGTTCGTCGACCGCCACAGATCGGCGGCGCACACAACGCACACCACCGCCATGGCGGTCACCAACATGCCCGACGCGCCGCCGACGCCCATTCTCAGATGCAGAACGGCCGATATCACCGCGAGTGCCGATGCACAACGGTTGATCAACACAGTTCGCCACTTCCCGCCGTCGCTGTCCGTTACGACGCTAGGGGTAGACCATTACTGGTATTCGCAGTTCGCGTGAGGAACGTGTAACTCACCGAACGGATCAGACCAGCTCGATGACCTCCAATGCACCGTCGGCATGGGAGCTCCGCAGCCTCTTCTTGTCGTATTTGCCGACACTGGTTTTCGGGACCTCGTCGATGAATGTCCACCGCTCCGGCAGCTGCCAGTGCGCCACCCGGCTGTCGAGGAATTCCTTGAGTTCCTCGGCAGTGACCGATGCCCCCTCGCGAACGACGACGGCTACCAAGGGCCGCTCGTCCCACTTCGGGTCGGGCACGCCGATGACCGCGGCCTCCCGCACGGCCGGATGTCCCATCACCTGGTTCTCGAGCTCGACCGAGGAGATCCATTCACCACCGGACTTGATGATGTCCTTGGAGCGATCGGTCAGGCGCAGGTACCCGCCCTCGGAGATCGTTCCCACGTCACCGGTGCGCAGCCAACCGTCGTCGAACTTGTCGTCGGCGTCGGCGCGGTAGTAGCTGCCGGTGATCCACGGGCCACGCACTTCGAGTTCCCCGACGGTCGCACCGTCCCATGGCAACACCGTGCCTGCATCGTCGACGAGTCGCGCCCGGACTCCGGCGACGAATCTGCCTTGCGTACAGCGCAAGTCGAATTCGTCCTCCGGCGACAGGCCCGCATCGGGCTTGCCCGAGGTGCCCAGCGGGGAGGTTTCGGTCATGCCCCACGCCTGAGAGATGTGCACTCCGTACTTCTCGTGGAACGCCCGCATCAGGCTCGGGGGGCACGCGGCACCGCCGACCACCACGTCACGCAGGCTCGACAGATCCGCCGGGTGCTCGTCGAGATGAGCGAGCAGGGCCTGCCAGATGGTCGGAACCGCTGCTGCGGCCGTTGGACGCAGCGTCGACATCATCTCCGCCAGCGGTGCCGGCTGCAGAAACCTGTCGGGCATGATCAGCGACGCACCGACCATCAGCGCCGCATACGGCAAGCCCCAGGACATCGCGTGGAACATCGGCACGATGGCCAACACCTTGTCGGACTGCGCAATCGCCATCGCGTCGGTCATACACGCTTGCATCGAGTGCAGGTAGATGGAGCGGTGCGAGTACACCACGCCCTTGGGATCACCGGTGGTGCCCGAGGTGTAACACATTGCGGCAGCTGATCGTTCGTCGAGCTCCGGCCAGTCGAACTCCTCCGGCTTGCCTCCGAGCAGGTCCTCGTAGCCGAGCACCTCGATGCCGTCGGGTGCGGTGACCTGTGCCGGGTCGACGCCGACGACGATGAGGTGCCGCACGGTCTCGAACGTCGGCAGCAACGGCGTCAACAGGGGGAGCAGACTTGCGTCGGCGATGATGACCTGGTCCTCGGCATGGTTGACGATGTAGGTGAGCTGCTCGGGAAAGAGCCGAATGTTCAGTGTGTGCAGCACAGCGCCCATCGCGGGAATCGCCATGTAGGCCTCCATGTGCGGGGCGTTGTTCCACATGAACGTTCCGACGCGCTGATCGTCGTCGATGCCGATCGACCGCAGACCGTGCGCCAGTTGCGCTGCCCGCCTGCCCAATTCCCCGAAGGTCACCGTGGTCGGACCGGTGTCGGTCCAGGTGGTGATCTCGGCCGAGGAGTGAATGGACGTCCCGAATCGAACCAGCTGGCCGATGGACAATGGGGTGTCCTGCATGGTGCTCTTCATCGATCTCGCTCCTGAAGTCTCGGCATACACATCGTTGTGCTGCGCGTCACACCATGCACGATACGGACTTACTCGGACGCGTGGTCTCGGGTACCTCGGATTCGTGCGTCGACCTCGCGAACGATGTCCTGAAAGATCTCCGACGCAGGGTCGATGACGGCGAAATGGCCCCCAGGTCCTTCGATCGAGGCGACCGAATCCGGGCCGGCCGACGCGGCGGCGTAGTACGCCCGGCTGATCTCGAGCAGGTTGGGGTCGTCGTCGAGTGCACTCACCACAAGCTGCGGGACGCCGAGCGGAAGCCTCGAGATGGGCGACGATTTCTCGTACGTCTCCTGCGCACCGGCGAATCGTGCGCCGATCGCGTTCGACACTGCCCCTTCGCCGAGCCACCGCTCGTCCCCGACCCGCAGATCGAGTACCCCGGCCAGACTCACTGCGAGAGCGGGTGTCCCAGGCTTTCCTGCGGAATCGGCCGCAAGCTGCAGCGCGAGTTGGCCGCCGGCCGAGTGGCCGAAGAGAACTGTTCGAGACAGGTCCAGATCACCGGGCGCAGTGTTCAGCGCAGCGAGGGCCGCGGCCACGTCCCCGGTCATCGTGTCCCAGCCGTGTTCGTCGGGTCGACGATATTCGATGTTCCAGGTGGCATAGCCACGTGCCGTCAGATCGACGGCCATCGCGTCCATCAGATCGAATTCCCATCGCGAACGCCAATACCCACCGTGGATCAGCACGGCGACAGGGAACGGACCGTCGCTCTCGGGCACCCGCAGCTCGACGCGTTGTTCCGGGTGATCCCCGTAGGACAGGATCGTTCCGGGGTGGAAGCGGTGGAAATACACGCTGTCGATCGCGAATCGCAGACCGTCGAGTCCACGGCCGCGAATATGAGTGCGTATGCCCGGTGATCTGTCCGGAGTGCACTGACCCAGATCGACCCGAACTGCACTGCTGTACGGCGACGTATCGATCGGGATTCCGTCACCTGGAACGACGATCGCCTCGTCGGAACTGGTTGCGGCATCGACGATGTCACCGGTCAGGCCACGAGCAGCGAGAGCCCGGTTCGCCAGTTCCTCCGCCGTCGCGAGATCGGCGAAGACTCCGGGAGCGGCAACGATATGGATGTGTCTCGAAACGTCGGTCATGGGTTCACGCTACCCAGAACGGCGTCGACCGAGCCCGGGACGGTGCGTCCGGACTCGGTCGAAGAACGTGCAGTCGAAGAATGCGGATCAGTTGTCGACGGCCTCGTTCAGTTCGCGCAGGCGGGGGAGTGCGCGGTTGGTGAGCAGGTCCTCGCGGGTCGCGGCGGAGACGGCCATGCTGTCCTTCCACAGTGACCGGCCGGCCATCGCGCCGCGCGCGCCGTTCGCTACAGCGACGCGTACCTGCTCGATGAACGTCTCGTGGTCGACGCCTGCCGAGAGCACTGCCCACGGAACACCCTGTGCCGCTTCGGTAACGGCGGCGCAGGCCTCGGCGGAGCCGGGGTAGGGGAGCTTGAGGACCTTGGCACCGCATTCGACCGAGATGCGGGTGGAGTCGGCGATGATCTTGCCGAAGCCTGCCTTGTAGTCCTCGTCCGATTCGCCCTCGAGCTTGTAGGTCAGGATTTCGACGATGAGCAGCAGGCCTTCGGCGGAGCACGCCTTGACGAGGTCGCGAATCTCCTCGGCGACACGGGAATCGACGCCCTGCCGTTCGGGACGCATGTAGAAGAGCATCTTGGCGACATCGCCACCCAGGTCGCGTACGACGCGCGGGGTGACGCCGTCGACGTACCGGGTGTAGCGCAGGCCGTCGGTCTCCTCGAAGCCCGAGGCGTCCATGCCGACCACCAGCGCGGTGCCCCGCGAGAGCACACCCTCGTCGACGATCTTGGGCAGTGCGACCTCCGGGTCGAGCAGGATCGCCGGGGCGTGATTGCCGAGGTAGCGAACCAGATCGGCCTTGGCGTCGGCGAGCTGCTCGAACGTGACCGAACCGGGCCCGTCGGGAGCGTCCGTCATGACCGCCTTCATGCCGTTGCGTTGATCTCCTGCGACGATGAGCATGTTGCCGTCGGCGGTGGAGATTGCGGCCATTCCGCGACGTTCGAGTGTGGTCAGTTCGTTCATTGTTCTCTCCTGGTGCTGGGTTGGGGTCGAGAGCGAGCGAGACAACGTTGTCTCACTGCAGAAATGTGGGCTCAGATTTCTATGAGCGTCAGTAGTCGCGCCGCGAACAACGCTGCGCCGTAGGCGGTGTCCTGGGCGCGGGTGGAGACCGAGACATCGGGGAGCACCTGCGCGCGGGCATCTCGAACGCTGGCCATGCTCGCCCAGCCGCCGGTGAGCAGCGTGGAACGGGCCGGGGCAACCTCCGCGTCGAGGGCGGCGATGAGCCGCGCGATCTCGTCGTTGCCGTGCAACAGAATCGAACGGAACAACTCCGCCGCGTTCACCCCGTCCGTCCGCACGGTGATCGACAGAACCCCGTCGTCGTTGCGGGCTCCGGCGATGTCGATACCGCCGTCGGTGGACGGTCCACCGGCAGGCAATGCGCACACCCGCTGATCGAGCAGGTCACGCCCGGCGCGGTCGGTGATGTCGCACAACTGCAACGCCCGTCGCATCAACAGCCCGGTCTTGACTCCGGCGACGAGTACGTGTTGGCCCGGAACCACATGCCGCACCGAATTGATCAGATGATCGGCCAGACGGCTTCGTGCATCGGGCGTCAGCGGAGCGTCGAGCACTCGCAGCAGCACCTCGGCGGTTCCCATCGACACGTGATAGCGGTCGTTGGGGATTGCCCCACCCGATACGGCGGAGACGAGGTGGTCATGGCCGGCCACGGTCAACCGTGCCCCCGCGATGGCGTCGGGGAGGGCGGGTCCGGTTGCCGTTCCCAGATCCGTGCCCGCATCGACGAGAGGCGGGATGAATTCGGCCCCGACGCCCAAGTGCGTCAACATTTCCGACCACGGCTCGCCGGTGTCCTGATCGAGCAGGCCGGTTCGGGAACCGAGTGAGTAATCGGCCACCGCGCGGCCACCGAGGGACAGCACGACGAACTCGGGAAGGTTGAACCATCGCAGTCCGGCCAGCTTCAGTCCGTTGTCGCGCAGGTGCGCGATCTTGACCACCGACACCTGGACACCGACGGGAAGGCCTGTCTTCCCGGCGAACCG
This sequence comes from Rhodococcus sp. 14-2496-1d, assembly GCF_002259365.1. Lineage (NCBI taxonomy): Bacteria > Bacillati > Actinomycetota > Actinomycetes > Mycobacteriales > Nocardiaceae > Rhodococcus > Rhodococcus sp. 14-2496-1d. Next base: position 104,259 of record NZ_NPFV01000025.1, read on the forward strand.
GTCACGTAGATCCTGGGGTAGTGCGTCGACCTGCTGTTGCCCTCGGGGATCGAACCACGCGAAGGCCGGCGCTCGGACAACGTTGTCTTGATCCAGAAGGAAGCCCGTCTCACCCATTCCGGACACTGCGATCGCATCGATGCGCGACGCGGGATCGCCGGTCACCTCGGGCAGTCGGCGCGCGACGGCCTCGAGCAGATTCGCGATGGTGGCGAGCAAGTCCTCGGCCGCGAGATCGGTGGTACCGCCCGGGCCGTGACGCCACGGTGTCGGACTCTGTTCGATGAGCATTTCGGTGCCGGCATCGTCGGTGACGAGTACTTTGACGCCGGTGCTCCCGAGGTCCAGTCCCGCAACAAGTCTGGGGTTCACGGAGTTGGTCTCATTTCTGTACGGGTAGGGGGAGTGCGTGCGAGAGTCTTTCCACCAACGTGGTGGGCGCGATCTGTTGCTCCGGTTCGAGGTAGGGATCGTCGAAACGCTGCACCAGCCGATCGAACGCGAGTGTGCCGATGCGATACGGGTCTTGGTCGATGCACGTCACCGATGGACTGACGGCATCGGCGAGCGAGAAATTACCGAACGAGACCATCGCCACGTCGGTGCGATCCATCTCGTGCAGCACCGATACCACGGCCGTCGCATGACGTGCGTTGGCGACGAAGAAGGCGGTCGGCGGATTGCGTAGTGCCAGTAGCTTCTTCACCACGGGCCGTACCGAATCGGCGGCGTGCGACACCGGGGGAGCAAGTGCCACGTCCGGCTTCTGGCCGAGGTTCGCGAGAACATCGAAATACGCCTCACGGCGCAACTGCGCGGTCTGCAGTCGATCGTCGAAGCCGAGCAACGCAATTCGGGTGTGCCCGCCCTCGACCAGTTTCTCGACGGCTCGTTTGGCAGCGCCGTAATCGTCGACGATGACCGAATCGAATCCCGGGATGGAACGGTCGATGGTCACCGTGGGCAATGTTCGACGCCGAGGCACGAGGAAGTCGCTGTGATCGCCGACCGGCGCGAGAATGATGCCGCGCACGTGTTGACCGGCCAGCAGGGCCAGCTGGTCACGTTCGCGCTGGGCGTCGAACCCGGTGCTGCCGACGATGACGGCGAGTCCGTGTTCGAGTGCCCGATCCTCGACCGCACTGACCAGGGAAGCGAAGAACACGTCGTCGATGGAGTCGACGACGATGCCGATGGTGTTGCCCGATCCCGATTTCAACGAGCGCGCGGCCGAATTGGGGACGTAGTTCAGCGTCTGCACCGCGGCCTCGACGCGTTCGCGCAACTCGGGCAAGACGGTGTCCACGCCGTTGACGACGCGGGAGACGGTCTTGAAGCTGACGCCTGCCAATGCGGCGACGTCTTTGATGCTTGCGCGCTCGGTCACGTGAACTCTCGATCGGAAGGATTGCGTTTCGCTGTAGCAAGGTGCGAGACAACGTTGTCTTGTATGATTGCCGCTATGCCTCATGTCTGTCAAGACGTTTCCGTGATCGATCGGGATCGACTGCCGGTCCTGCTCGTCGCGGGTGCTGCCGGGAGTGGAAAGACCACCCTGGGACGCGAGCTGGCGCGCCGTTTCCGCATCCCCTTGCTCGACCTCGACACCCTGACGAATCCGCTTCTCGATCAGCTGGATTCGGTGTCGGTCGGCCCGCACTGGAACAGTCCAGGGCCGCACTCGGAGCAGATTCGAGCCGGCCGATATGCAGTATTGCTGGCCGCTGCCACCGATCTCGTTGACATCGGTCAGCGGCCGGTCCTCGTGGCTCCGTTCACCCGTGAGCTGACCGGTGGCGCGGAATGGGAGCAGCTGATCGCGCAATTGGCACCGGCCGCAACGTCGGTCGTGCACGTGGACGGCTCGCCGGAACTGCTGGCGCGTCGACGGGCCGCCCGTGGGGCAGAGCGCGACGCACATCGGCCGTCGGATACTCCGGCGGAGAAGCCGCGTGTTCCTCATCTACGGGTCGATGCCGAGCTGTCCACCGAGAAGCAGGTAGAGCTGGTCGCGGGAACTCTCGAGGGCTACGTGCAGCGGTGATCGCTTCCGGGCGTGCACGATCGACGTTCGATCAGCTCGACCCCGAGTATGTTGCGCCGCTTGAAGCGCTTGCCGGGATTCTCGATTCGGCCCAGTAGCCGCTCGATGGCCAACCGGCCCAGCCGAGCAGGATTCTGGTCGATCACCGTCACCGGTGGCATCACGGCATCGGCAAGGGGAAAGTCGCCGAATCCGACGAACGCCAGATACAGCAAGTTCATCTGCTGCAGAACGGGGACACATGCCATGGCCACGCGTGCGTTGGAGAGAAACAGCGCTGTCGGTGGATTGTCGAGCGCGGTCAGTGCGGTCAGGGCGCTGCGTGCATCGTCGCGGCCCATGACGCCGAGCGCAACGAGGGATTCGTCGAACTCGATTCCTCGGGACTGCAACGACTCTCGATACCCCTTCAGCCGATTTCGGCTGGTAGGAATGTTGGCACTGTCCCCGATGACCGCGATCCGAGTGTGGCCGAGTCGTAGCAGATGATCGGTGGCCAGCACCGCCCCACCGTGATCGTCGTCGACGAAGCTGTCGGCCTTGAGGCCATCGGGTCCGCGATCGACGAAGACCGTGGGAGTCTTGTCGATCCACCGCTCCAGATAGCCGTGGTCGGCACCCGTGGGTGCAATGATCAAGCCGCTCAACTGCCTCCGCAACAGTGACTCGACCAGCGCCTGCTCCTGATCACCGTCGTGGCCCAGGCTGGTGACCAGCACGGCCATGTCGTCCTCACGGGCGCGCTCCTCCACCGCGCGTGCGATGGAGGAGAAGAACGGATCGTCGATGTCGGGCACGGCCACACCGATTGCCGCGGCTTGACCGTTGCGAAACGACGTCGCCATCGTGTTCGGAACGTAATTGAGCGAGTTCAGGGCATCGGTGACGCGAGCGCGCGTGTCGGGGTCGACGTGCGGGTCGTTGTTGTACACCCGTGAGACGGTCTTGGCGCTGACTCTGGCCAGCGCCGCGACATCCTGCATCGTGGTCATGATCTACCCCCGTCTGCTCGTCGTCCGCTCGTCATCGACTGGTGTAACCGCCGTCCACCGGCAACGACACTCCCGTCACCATGGAAGCATCATCGCTCAACAAGAAGGCAATCGGCGCGGCAATCTCGTCCTCCGTGGCCCAGCGACCCAACGGCATCTGTGCCAGGAACGGCTCCTCGATCTCCGGACGACCCCAGTAGAACGCGGACATCTCCGTCATCACGACGGTCGGATTGACTCCGTTGACCCGGATTCCGTGGAGGCCGAGTTCGAGGGCCGAGACGCGAGTGATGTTGTCCAGGGCTGCTTTCGAGGAACCGTATGAGACGTGTCCTGTCAGCGCGACGAGACTGGCCTGGCTCGAGACGTTGACGATCGATCCGACACCGGCGGCGATCATCGCGGGGACGGTGTACTTGATGACGAGCAGAGCCCCGCGCGCGTTGATGGCGATGACCTTGTCGAAGACCGAGATGTCGGTGTCCTGAGGCGTCGCGATCTCGCCGCCGAAGCCCGCGCAGTTCACCACCCCGTACAGCTCCAAGCCGGAGACGGCGTCACGCACGCTGTCTTCCGACGTCAGATCGAAGGCCAGGGGTTGTGCGCCGGTCTCGTCGGCGAGCTTGTCCAATGCATCCACCGACTGGCCCGCGGCAACGACATCGGCACCGTCGGCCACGAGCCGTCGCACCGTCGCCGAGCCGATGCCTCCGCTGGCACCGGTCACCAAGATCGTCCGGCCGTCGAACTTCGCCATGGGGTCTACCTCTGCTGTTCCGAATGGATATGTCATCGATGTCATCGGCTCGCCGAGCGCGCACGATGTCATCGGTGTCATGGACGGTACCTCAGCCCGCCTCCGACGGCTCGAAAATCGAACAGATCGGTTATTTCTGCAGCTGAGAGACGGTACCGTCCGGTCCGATAGTGGTTCGACAGTGCGCCACCTTCCATGTGCATCGTTTGTGTCATGTCACCGGTGACATGAATTTTCGCGAAACACGTGACAACGCGGGTTGCGTGGGTCACACTCGTTTACACAACGAGCCCCGCGGGGAGCTCGACCCGCCTCGCAGATCACGTTCACCGACCGAGCTGCACGGGCACCGGTGGGGGTGTCCATCCCGCACCCGAAGGTTTTCGATCCGACCTAGGAGTATCCATGGCCAGCGTTGCACCTGTTGCGACACCGATCCTCGAAGCGAGGGGATTGTCGAGGAGCTTCGGAAACGTGCGCGCCCTCGACGATGCCGATTTCGACATCTACCCCGGCGAGGTCGTCGCCCTCATCGGCGACAACGGTGCCGGCAAGTCGACGTTGGTCAAGGCGCTCTCGGGAAGCCTTGCCGTCGACACCGGAGAGATCCTGTTCGACGGCAACTCCGTCGATCTCGACAGCCCAACGGTGGCAGCGGAACTCGGCATCGAGACGGTGTTCCAGGATCTCGCGCTCGCGCCGCACCTCAACGCCCAGCAGAACATGTTCCTCGGCCGGGAGCTGCCGGCGAGAGGCCCGCTCGGCCGACTCGGTTTCCTCGACGTGTCCACGATGCGCAAGCAATCGCAGGCCGCTCTCGACGAACTGGGAGCCACCGTTCGCAGTCTGACCGTCCCGGTCGGCTCGATGTCCGGTGGACAGCAGCAGGCCATCGCCATCGCACGTGCCGTCGCATGGGCCAAGGGCGTGGTGTTCCTCGACGAACCGACCGCTGCGCTCGGCGTGGTGCAGACCCGGAACGTACTCGACACCATTCGTCGGGTGGCAGATCGGGGAGTGGCAGTGGTCTTCATCAGTCACTCGATGCCACACGTCATCGAGGTCGCGGACCGCGTGCAAGTGCTGCGGATGGGCAGACGCGTCGCCACTCTCGACGCCAAGAACACGACCATGGAAGAACTCGTCGGTGCGATGACCGGCGCGACCACCGGAGCCACACGATGAGCAATCAGATCATCACCCCATCCATCGAACCGTTGCCGCCGAGCGAGAAGCCGTCGAAGCACACGTTCGACCTCGTCGAATCGCTCCGTAACCTCGCTCGCGTCCAGGTCTTCCAGATCGTCCTGGTGTTGGCAGCCATCTGCATCGTGTTCTCGATCATGGCTCCCGGGAGTTTCCCCGAGTGGGGCAACATTCGGCAGATCATCCAGAACGTCTCCATCCTGGCCGTCCTCGGGATCGGCATGACGTTCGTGATCGTCACCAGCGGCATCGACCTTTCCGTCGGGTCGGTTCTCGTCTTCTCCGGTGTCGTCTCGGCCAAGACCATGGCAGCCATCGGTGGCGACGGATGGGGAGTCGCCGCCGTCGGGATCGTGGTGGCCCTGGGATGCGGCCTCTGCTGGGGATTGCTCAACGGATTTCTGATCGGCAAGGCCAATGTGCCTCCACTGATCGTCACGCTCGGTACCCTGGGCGGCGCACTCGGGCTCTCGCAGGTCATCACCGGCGGCGTCGACATCCGAGACGTTCCACCGGTACTGGTCGACACGATCGGGTACGGAAATCTACCGGCCACCACCATCCCGCTGATCTCGAGCATCGCCCTGGTGCTGGTGGTCATCTTCGGAATCGTGCTGCATCGCACCAAGTTCGGTCTCTACACGTTCGCCGTCGGCTCGAAGGAACAGTCCGCTCGTCGAGTCGGCATCAAGGTGGACATGCACCTGGTCAAGATCTACGCACTCTCGGGCACCCTCGCCGGACTCGCAGGAATTCTGTCGCTCTCGCAGTACGGCACCACCGCCATCGCGGGTCAGTCGCAGACCAACCTCAATGTCATTGCGGCCGTTGTCATCGGCGGAACGAGCCTGTTCGGTGGCATCGGCACGATGTTCGGCACCGTCGTCGGACTCTTCATTCCCGCAGTGCTGCAGAACGGATTCGTCATCGTCGGCGTTCAGCCGTTCTGGCAGCAGGTCGCCGTCGGCGCCGTCCTCATCGCCGCCGTGTACTTCGATCAGCGTCGTCGTGACGCAGCGAGTCGAGGTCAGTCGCCCAGCTCGCTCAAGAAACTCTGGTCCCGAAGTCCGTAGCTCGGGCCGGCCCACAACTCCCTCCCGCACAATCCCTTACAAGAAAGTCGACCATGATCACATCACGCACCGCCGTCGTTGCACTGAGTGTCGCTTCGGTCTCCGCCATGTTTCTGGCGGGCTGCTCGTCCGACTCCGGAAGCGGTGACGGCAGCGGCAAGATCGCCTTCATCCAGGGCGTGAGCGGCGACGAGTTCTACATCAGCATGCAGTGCGGAATCGAAGCTGCAGCCGAGGCCGCCGGCGTCACCGTCGACACTCAGGGCCCGGTCAAGTTCGATCCCACGCTGCAGAAGCCGATCGTCGATTCCGTCGTCGCATCGCGGCCGTCGGCCATCCTGATCGCGCCCACCGACGTCGCGGCGATGCAGGCACCGTTGGCGGCTGCGGCGAACGCGGGCATCAAGGTCGTCCTCGTCGACACCACCCTCGAAGATCCGTCCATCGCGGTGTCGTCGATCTCCTCGGACAACAAGGGCGGTGGAGCGGAAGCATTCAACGCCATCCAGGAGCTCAACCCCTCCGGCGGCAAGGTTCTGGTCATCTCCACCGACCCCGGTATCTCCACCGCCGATGCGCGTGTCGAAGGCTTCGAAGAGGCCGTAGGAGCCAATTCGGCATTCGACTACCTCGGAGTGCAGTACAGCCACAACGACCCGGCCGAAGCTGCCCGCTTGGTCTCGGCCGCTCTGGCCAAGGACCCCGACATCGTCGGCATCTTCGCCGCCAATACCTTCGCAGCCGAGGGCACCGCGACGGGCGTCCGGCAGGCAGGCAAGCAGGACCAGGTCAAGATCGTCGGATTCGATGCCGGTCCCGCACAGGTCAAGCAGCTGCGTGAAGGAACAGTGCAGGCACTGATCGCCCAGCAGCCCGACACGATCGGCACCGACGGCGTCGAGCAGGCCATGGCTGCGATCGACAACAAGCCGGTCACGTCCGAAATCTCCACCGGCTTCCACGTCATCACCGCCGACAACATCGACGGCGACGGTGCGCAGTACGTCTACAAGTCGTCCTGCTGACCTGTAGCACCTCGAACTGCGGTGGTGCTCCTGGGGGCAGCACATGCCCGGGAGCGCCACCGCTCACCAATTCCATCCGAATCGTTCGACCCGAGGAACCTGTCATGACCATGCTTCGCCGCGCGACGTTGGAATCGCTGCCTGCGACCGTCACGAAGCCGGCCTACGACTTGGACGAATTGCACTGCGGTGTGGTGCATTTCGGCGTCGGCGCGTTTCATCGCGCACATCAGGCGGTGTACTTCGATCGGCTGCTCGCGGCCGGACATCTCGACTGGGCTCTGTGCGGAGTGGGAGTGTTGCCGGGAGACAGGAAGATCGGGGACGTCCTCGACTCGCAGGACCACCTCTACACCCTCGTCACAGTGGATCCGGACGGTCGACGGGACGCCCGGGTGATCGGTTCGGTCGCCGACTTCGTCTACGCGCCCGACGATCCGCAGGGCGTACTCGATGTGCTCAGCTCACCCGCCACGATGATCGTGTCCTTGACCATCACCGAGTCCGGTTACGGCGTCGACGACGCCACCGGAGCGTTCGCGCCCACCGATCCCGCAGTGCTGCACGACCTGGGGGACATCTCGGTACCGTCGAGTGTCTTCGGCTTCCTCACCGTTGCCCTCGCCACCCGCCGGTACCACGGGATTCCGCCCTTCACCGTGATGTCGTGCGACAACATCGTTCACAACGGGTCGGTGACCCGAACGGCGTTGACCTCGTTCGCCCGTCATCACGACGCCGATCTCGCCGACTGGATCGACGCAACGGTGGCGTTTCCCAACTCGATGGTCGACCGCATCACCCCTGCTACGACGGCCGCCGTCATCGAGGACGTGCGCAGCGACTTCGGAATCGACGATGGCTGGCCGGTGCGGTCGGAATCGTTCTCGCAGTGGGTGGTCGAAGACACCTTCTCGTTCGGGCGACCTCCCTTCGGCGAGGTCGGAGTGCAACTCGTCGCCGACGTCGCGCCGTACGAACACATGAAACTGCGGCTGCTCAACGGCTCCCATCAGGCGATGAGCTACCTCGGCATACTCGCCGAGTACACCCACGTGCACGAGGTGATGGCCAGCCCAGACCTGCACGAATTCGTCGCGTCGTACATGCGGAACGAGGCCGCACCCACCCTCGCCCCTGTACCGGGAATCGACATCGAGGGCTACATAGACCAACTGCTGCAACGCTTTTCCAGCCTTGCCGTTCGCGACACGCTCGAACGGCAGATCGTCGACGCGTCCGCCCGCATTCCGAAGTTCGTACTGCCGGTGATCCGCGACCTGCTGGCCCGGGATCGATGCGTCGACCACTGCGCGTTGATACTCGCAGCGTGGTGCGGTGTCTACGAGCGCGGAGACGTGCCGATGCTCGACGCGGATGCCGAACATCTTCAGCGGCTGTCCTGGGAAGACCACGACAACCCCGGTGCCTTCCTGGCGAATCCTGCTGTGTTCGGGGGTCTCTCGACCAGTCCTCGGCTGCGAGGCGCGTACCAGAGGGCCAAACGGTCGCTTCAGGACAGCGGAGCGCGCGGAGCCGTACGGCGCGTGCTGGAACAGTCGGTCGGTCAGGCCTTGTAATAGACCACCTGGTGACTCGTCGCCAGCAATGTCCCGCCCCCGGTCCACAGTTCGGCCGTCTGGTCGAAGTAACCTCGGTGGAAGCGGCGCGCTCGGGCAGTGCCGAGGATGTACCCGTCGGAGTGGCTGACGAGATCCTCGGGCGTCGCGAAGAAGTGGGTCGTCAGTGAGATGGTGCCCGCCGGAACGTAGCGACCGAGACGCTGAAAGATCCTGGGATAGAACACATCGCTGAGCGATGTCAGTGCCGGGAAGTCCAACGGACGCGGCGGTGTGTCTCGAATCCACAGGGTTTCGGTCGAGTCCGCGGATTCCTGGTCGCTCAGAGCGCCTGCCACGAAGCGCATCTCGTAGTTCTGTGCCCAGGCGATTGCATCGGGAAATGTGCCTCGGGGCGTCTCGGCGGGGGAGGGAACGGTCGGTGCCACTGCCTCGATGGTGTCCCACGTCTCGCGCCTCGTACCGAACACTGCTGTTGCGGTGGTGGCGACGTCGCCACCCTGAGTCAGTTCGAGATACCAGTGTTGATTGCTTCGGTTGGTGCGCACGGCACGCGCCGAGATATCGAACTCACCCTCGGCGACGGGGCCGGCGAAGTTCACCGTCAGCGAGACCGGTGAACCCAGACATTCGGGATGCAGCTCGATGGCACGGACGAACGTTGCGGCGGTGAGACCACCGAACGGGCCGACCATGTTGTTGTACGGTGCCGACGTCCTACCGCGGTAAATGCCGTCGGAAACGGTCTCGAGTGCCACTGCTGTGTCGAACGGATGCATTGTTCTCCCGTAGGTCTCGATCGGCGTTGGTGCCGATTCAAACTATCCGGCTCACCTACACGCCACGCAGGGTGGCTCCTCACGGAATGATTTGCCGGCTGCGTAGCTCGGCGAAGATCCCGGCGAACATGGCCTCGGTGTCGACGAAGCGGTGAAATCCCATGCGACGGGCCTTGGAACCGTCGGCGATGACGTCGTAATCCCAGGAGAACACGAAATCACCGAATGCCCAGGAAGAGACGTCGGAATACGGAGTCGACTGCAGTCCGTGCTCGGCGACGATGGAATCCCACAGCGGCTCCTTGTCTGCCATGACGTCCGCCAGGGACATCGGTAACGGAGTTGCGGTGTCGAGGTCGAACAGACCCGCGATGCGCGGCCACATCTCGCTCCAGCGAAACAGGTCGCCGTTGGTGATGTTGAACGCCTGATTGGCGCAGGTCGGCGTGGTGGCCGCCCATACCGTCGCCTCTGCGAGCAACGATGCGTCGGTCATCTCGAGCAGCGCGCCGAAGGCACCGGGCTTTCCCGGAAACCGCATGGGGACGCCCAGTTTCGCGCACATGGTGGCGTACACGGCGATGACGGTGGCCAGGTTCATCGGGTTCCCCAGAGCGACACCGCACACCACCGATGGCCGGATGGCCGACCAGGTCCATCGCTTGCCGAATTGCCGCGCCTCGAGAAACTGCTGCTGATCGACGTTGAACTCGGGCGGCATGTGGGGCGGATCGGATTCTCGCGCCGGGGTTTTGAAGGGCCCCAGGTGTGCGCCGTACACCTTGTATCCCTGCATCAGACTCACGTGCTCGAGGTCCGGTGAACTGTCCTCGATGGCCGTGACCACGTTGACGAGCATCGAGAGATTGGGGGCGACGAGTTCGGCCCAGCTCAGTCTCTCCTGATACGCGGCGTAGAAGATGTGCGTGACGTCGGTGAGCTCGGCCAGTCTGCGGTGCGTCTCGTCGGCGTCGAGCAGATCCACCGCGATGTGCCGGACGCGTCCGTCGTCGATACCGCCGCGGCGTGAGAGCCCGACGATGTCCCAATCACCTGTTCGCTGCAGGTGATCGACCAAGTTACCGCCGATCACTCCGTTGGCTCCCACTATCACTGCTACGTGTGACATGAACTTCTCCTATCTGGATATCGCGATATTGCGATGTCATTAGTAGACCACATATCGGGATATTGCGATATTGGAGTAGGCTTCGAGGGTGGCTGACGAACTGGACCCCGCAGAGCTCGCGGCGGTGTTCGGTGCGCTGAGCAATCCCGCGCGATTGGCGATCATGCGGTGGCTCAAGGATCCCAATGACTTTCCGCCCCAGCTCGAGCCCGCCGAGGACGTAGGAGTGTGCCTCAAGCACATTCGATCGCGGGCGGGTGTTTCGCAGTCCACAGCCTCGCAGTACATGGCCGTGCTGCAACGCGCGCAGCTGGTGACAAGCACCAAGATCGGCCCCTGGGTGCATTACAAACGCAACGACGAATTCCTCGACCGACTGGCCGAGACGATCAAGTCCGATCTGTGACGTCTGTAAGCGGTGGGTTCGACCGGGGCTTTCTTCTTCGGTTCGACACCAGGTTGATGAACCCGGACAGCGCGAGACTGCCGCCAGGGTAGAGAAGAAGACCGAGTGAAAAGATGACGGGTTCCGAGGCGTCCTTCACCATGTACACCGCGCCGACGCCGGTGAGAACCACTCCCACAACGGTGGCAAGCGCGATGGTTCGCCGGCTCTGACGGGACAACCGCGTCGAGATCAAGGCTGCGAAACCTGCGAACACGCAGAGGAAGATCGACGCGATGAACAACGCATCCGACTTCACCACAGTGGCAGCGACGTACATAAATCCGCCGATGAACAGCAGCACCAGTTCCGGAACAGGCTGTCGCTGAGGAGTATCGACACTCATTGTGGCAGTCCCCTCGCGAGATCCACCGCGCGAGTGAGCGATGCTGCCCCCAACAGTAGACCGTGTACGGCCGCACCATCGGCAGCACGTTCTCTCAGCGCGACGGTGTCCGTCGCGCAGGCGATGGCCCGTAGGTCGATGCGCTGCAACAGCTTCTTCGTCACCGGTCGCTTGCTGTCCCAGAATGCGAGGGCCGCGATGAGATCAGTCGCTTCCGGTCCGGTCAACAGTGCATGGGCGACGGCGCATGCCGCTGGGTCCTCGAATGGCAGTAGATAGGTGGCGTCGTCGAACACCGCAGGTTTTCCGTCGTAGGGGCCGACCATCCTGAACTGCGGAATCTTGTGGAATCCGGAGATCGCGATCTTGTAGGGCGCAAACGTGTACGGCCCGACACCGAAGATGCAGAACCGGGCGCGATTTCGGTAGATCGACGACTTCCGGCCATCGAGAGCTGTCGCGTTGTCGGTCAGGTACTTCCACAACTTCGGTGCGCTGTCCGCCAACTGTGCGGTGTCGTCACCGGTGTGGGATTGCGGCACGATCATCCATCGCGAGACCACGCTCAACTTGTCGCGATAGACGTCGGTGCATTTGAACAGGGGAAACAGGAAGTCTGTCTCGACGTCGACCGTAGCTCCGAGTTTGGTTCGTGGGCCGTCGTTCTCGGCCAGTTCCATGACGGCAGACGCATCGTGTTTGATGCCCTGACGCCACATCAATGGACTGATGCCATCGAACTGCTTGCTTCGCTCGTAGGCGTCGACGTCCGCGACGAGTTGTCCGTCGACCACTCCGATCCTGCTGCTGGGGTGCAGTGCGTCCATGCTCGAATACATCTGCGCGGTGTGGTCGGTGGCACCGGTTCCGAGTTCGACCACGAACCAGCAGGCATCGACTCCGGCGTCGAACCACTTCTTGGCGTCGATGGGGCGCAGACTCGAACCGGTGATCGGAAGGCCGTGCCGAGCGCAGTGCAACAGGACGTTTCGAGCTACCTGGGTTTTGCAGATCATCGCAACGGTGACCGGGCGATCTGCGAACTCGGTGAGCAACTTGATCCAAATGAACTCCGCAACATCGAAATTCGAGCTTCCGGTGATCGCATCGATGCCGCGCACGTTCCCGGTGTTCGCACGAGCCGGTCTGTTGTTGGAACCCAGAACCGACAGCTGTGAGTTGGTCACCCACGGTGGGTTGCCGACGACGAGGGTCGGGCCCGACTCCGACGTCCATGCGATGTCGCGCGCCAGGTCGAAATCGAAGATCGATGCTGTGATCACCCTGCCGAATATCGATGCTGCCGCGGCGTACTCGGGCTGCACTTCGATTCCGACCCGTTCTGTGTCGGGGTGACGCTCACCGATGACCGACAAGAAGTTCCCGACACCACACGTGGGTTCCAGGACACGAGTCCACTGCCGTCGAGGCAGGGTGTTCACCAACGCACGTGCCAACTCGATCGGGGTCTGGAAGTCCCCGAACTCGTTGTTGGGCATCGATGCCTCCGGCGGTGGTGCGAACAAGTTCCTTCTACGGCACTCAACCACACCACTGCCGAAGGCATTAAAGTCGACTGGGATGAAGCTCTCGCGTGCGGCCCTACTGCTGTCAACTCTGGCGTTCATCGTCGCTCTGATCTGGGTCGCCGTCACTGCGGGGGATCAAGTGCCCGCGCACTTCGACGGGTCCGGTCAGGTCGATCGCATGGAGTCGAAGCTGTCCTTCCTGCTCACGATGGGCGGCATCGGATTCGCGATCATCGGGTTGTTCGCGAGCATCGGGTGGTGGTTCCCCAAGGTTCCGGGGTCCATGGTGAATCTGCCGAGCCGGACGATGCACGAGTATTGGACTGCCGCCGAGAACCGACCCGAGCTGAACCGAAAGATGGCCGAGGACCTCGAGTGGATCGGTGCGGCAACGGCATTGCTGTTCGCCTGGATCACCGGCGTTGCGGGTGCAACGACGGGCGACTCGGTCGGCGTCTGGGTTCTCGCCGTCCCGACGGCGCTGTACCTGCTGGCCGTTCTGGGATACGTGGTGTTCGTCGTCAAAGGCGGCCGGTACCGCGTATCGAAGAACTGAATCAGGGGAGTGGTTGCAGCATCGCCAATTTCGGGTTCGATGACACACGGCCGGTCGATGTTCAGTGCGTACCGAGTCCGTCGAGGAGAAGTTCACCGACGAACGTCGCGTTGTCCTGTGGGCTGTTCTGTCGTCGGGTGAAGCATCGCATCAGCAGAGTGTTGGTGATTCCGGCAGCGAGATCCACTGGGCTCGAGCTCGTTCGGAAGACGCCGGTGTCCTGTCCTCGCGCGATGACCGGTGCAATGATCGCCGGCAGGTTGAGCTTCTCCTTGATCGAGATCAGCCCCTCCGGCTCGCCGTAGGTGTCGTGTGCGACGGCGACGAGGAGAGCGTCCATGAACTCGAGTTCGTCGGCGGCGAGTTGCGCGCACCGCAGCATGTGATTCCGCAGAATCGTGAGCTCGTCGAGGCCCAGCAACTGGTCGTCGGCCACCGACTCGCGAAGACGATCGACTCGACTCTGCAGTGCTGCAACGATGACGGACGGTTTGGTCGGAAACAGTGTCTTGCACGCCGCCCTCGGCACTCCCGCGATATCGGCGACGTCGTCCATTCGCGTCATGAAGTAGCCACGCTTTCCGAACTCGTCGCGCGCAGCGGTGACGATCGCAGCACGCGGATCGCGGGGCAGCGGCCGCTCCTCGCCCGAGACACCGACTTCCCCCACGACGTCATCGAGGTGCTGATGATGCCCCGACGTGTCGACGACGGCCCCGAGGAAGGCGAGCAGCGCATCGGACAACACATCGGCCGATACGGAAGCGGCGTCGACCTGACTGCGGATGCGAAAGCCGTCCACGACGGCATTGACCGTCACGGCGAACGATCGGGCCGTGAAGGGACGGCGAAAGGCTCCACCGTCGGGAGCGAACAGCACCTCGAATGCGTCGAGCACGGCGTCGTCACGCAGGCGGTACTCAGCGGCGAGTGCCGCGGAAGCGGGTCCGCGGAAAACATGGTCGAGAAGAGACGCGGTGGTGCTCTTCCGGTCGACGATTGCCGGGAAGTGGTCCGCGACGAGCGCCGACACCGATGCGCGAATCGACGCGCCGCTGTTCGTCATCTGCGCGCGAACGATGTCGTGGATGGCGACCGGTGGAGGAGTACGGGACAAATGTTCGACGACCGCGGCGAGGAAGTCGGATTTGGTCTTGAACTTGCGGAAGAACGTCGCCGTCGACGACTCGGTCTCGTGGACGACGTCCTCGATGCGCAGTCCGCGTTCGAGGATCTTGCGCGGATGTGCGATGAGCAATGACACACCCGCCTCGACGAAGTGGGCGGCGGTCGCGTCGAGCTCGGTCATAGAGCCGGACTTTACCCAGGTGGGGCCAAGATCGAGGTCGCGGGCGACAGTATTCACTCTCAGGTGAGAGCGACCTCGGTCATTCCTCGGAGTGACCCAGCGGAGCGGTTGCGGTGTCATTGGCCGTGTTCGCGCCACCGGGACAGCGGCGGTGCCCGACACCAAGGACCTCCATGACAGTGCTCGATATCCGCGTCGGCGACGCACCCGACCCCCGGCTCAGCGCTCGTGAAATCGAAGTACTCACCGCCTGGCTCATCTCGGATTCCAAAGCGGAGGCGTCCCGTTCGCTCTATCTGTCGATGGGAACCGTCAATACACATCTGACTCGCATCAGAGCGAAATACACGGCGGTGGGGCGAACGGCACCGACCAAGGCGACGTTGCTGGTGCGTGCGCTGCAGGACGGGTTCATCGACATCGACGATCTGTGAGCGGCTATTGCACCTCGACGCGTCTGGACTTGATCTTCTTCACCACGAACCAGGCGATCAGCGCGACGACTATGCCGATGACGACGTACTGGAACACCGAGGCGTAGTTCTCCACGTAATGCCAGTTCTCGCCGAGGAAGTAGCCGGAGAGTACGAAGATCGAGTTCCAGATCAGGCTGCCGAGAGTGGTGTACAGGGTGAATTGGAGAATCGGCATCCGGGACACGCCGGCCGGGATGGATATGCCCGAACGGACGACCGGGATCATGCGGCCGAAGAACACTGCCGACCGACCGTGACGGGTGAACCAGTCCTCTGCCT
This sequence comes from Rhodococcus sp. 14-2496-1d, assembly GCF_002259365.1. Classification (NCBI taxonomy): domain Bacteria; kingdom Bacillati; phylum Actinomycetota; class Actinomycetes; order Mycobacteriales; family Nocardiaceae; genus Rhodococcus; species Rhodococcus sp. 14-2496-1d. The sequence continues at coordinate 119,784 of NZ_NPFV01000025.1, forward strand.
TGGTCAGATCCTCGGTGCCGACGAACGGCATCTTCTCGACGATGGCATACATCCGATCGCGGCCGAGCTTGATGCCGAGCCAGTACAGGACGAGTGCGCCGATCACCGAGCCTGCCGTCGTCCAGAACAACGCACTCAGCAGCGTCATGCCGCCCTGCGACGCGGTGAACCCGGCGAGAGGGAGGATGATCTCGCTGGGAAGGGGCGGGAAGAAGTTCTCCGCGGCGACGGCGATTCCGGCCCCAGGGCCGCCGATGGCCTCCATCAAACTCACTGCCCATCCGGCAATCCCTCCGAGGTCGCTGTCGGCTGCGGCAAGGGAGGAAAGGGCACTCATGGCAACGACTGTACGAAACCGACGCCAGGAAAATCTGCTCACCAGGACAAATGCCCGAGAATTGAGACATATGGAACACTCGACGGTGTGAACCGAGTCTCCCGAGTAGTCCCCGCTGTTGCCGTTGCCACACTCCTGCTGAGTGCCTGCGGGTCCTCGGATTCGGCCGAGCCGGCACCGAGCACCCCGAGCGGTTCCTCCTCGTCGGCGACAACGTCATCGAGTTCGAGCACCGCAACGGTCTACGACCTACCCGGTAGCGGAGTGTTCCCCGAGGGCATCACCGCCGCGGACGACACGTTCTACGTGACGTCGACGTCCGACGGAGCGGTGTTCCGCGGAACCGTCGGATCTCCCGATGTGTCGGTGTTCCTACCCGGCGGCGCGGACGGACGCACCGGTGCTGCGGGTATCGATGTGACCGATGACGACGATCGCGCCGACTACCTGGTGATCGCCGGTGGAGCCACCGGCAAGGTGTGGGTGTACGACGCCGAATCCGGTGACCTGGTGGCCACGTTCACCAACGGTCTCGGTGCAGACGCGACATTCCTCAACGACGTCGCCATTGCCGACAACGGCGATGCCTACGTCACGGACTCGCGCAGCCCGGCGTTGTACCGCATTCCCGCCGAACAGATGACCGCCGGAACGCAGGACGGACCGTTGGAAACGTTCGTGAGCTTCGACGGCACTCCGTTCGCGTACGGCGAGGGGTTCAACGCCAACGGCATCGTGGAGAACGACGACGAATCTGCGTTGATCGTCGTGCAGTCGAGCACCGGCAACCTGTATCGGATCGACAAGACTTCCAAGGAGGTCACACAGGTCGATCTCGGGGGAGCGACACTCATGAACGGCGACGGGATGGAGATGGACGACGACACGCTGTACGTCGTCCGTAATCGCGACGGTGTTATCGCGAAGGTCGACCTCGATGACGACGGCAGAACCGGCGCGGTCACCGGCGAGATCACCGACGCATCGTTCGCGTATCCGACAACCGTTGCAGCGATGGACGATCGGCTGTACGTGGTGAACAGTCAGTTCGACAAGCGTGGGGGAGAGCCCGTCGAGCCGTTCACCGTCAGCTCGGTTCCGGAATAGAGCGGCTTCGCCGCACGTGCACGAAAGTTCGTAGCAGAGACCGAGTTTCCGTGCACAACGATCAGTCAGCGACGATGGCGTCGATCTGACCGAGTGCCAGGGCCATACCCTCGTCCATGCCCATCTCGACGAGTTCTTCGAGCTGGCTGAGGCTGTCGAATCGCGAACGTATGGTCATACGCGTTCTGCCGTCGACGTTTTCGAGGGTCGCGGTGGCATGGGTGACGGGCATCGTCGACGACGGGTTGCCGGAGTCGTCGGCGAAACCGTCATCGAAGGACAGTGTGGTCGGCGCGAAGATCTCGGTGAAAAGCCACCAGCCGGCGGCTTTTTCGCCCTCAGGGCCGGTCATGTAGTACGACGCCCTTCCGCCCGGAACGAAGTCGTGGCTGTCGAATGTCGCGGGCCACGTCGGTGGGCCCCACCATTTTTCGAGCTGGCGTGGGTCCTCCCAAATCTGCCAGACCCGTTCGACGTTCGCGTCGAACTCGGCGACCAAGGTCATGGTCAAGTTCTCCGCATCCTTGTGTGAGCTGATGAACGGCATGATTCAGCCTTTCTCATCTGTGGACAGAAGGTCGTCGATCCGGTCGACCCGGTGTCGCCAGATCTCCTCGTAGGTATCGAGTAATTCACGAGCTTTCGCGATGGTGTCCAATCGAACTCTCACGATCTGCTCCCTGCCACGCTTGTGCTTCGTGATCACGGCAGCACGTTCGAGGACCGCGACGTGTTTTTGTACTGCGGCAAAACTCATGGCGTAGTGAGATGCCAAGTCCGAGACCGACTGTTCGCCCACGGTGACCTTGGCGACGATGTCACGTCGTGTCGTGTCCGCGAACGCCTGGAAGAGGCGATCGACCTCCGCATCACTCAACTGATCTACAACCATGTGGTTGTACGTTATTCGTGCCTCGGTCCTCCGTCAAGGGGGCACATCGATTTGTCGGGCAACATGGAGTGTGGACGGCGACCCTCGTCGGCCGAGAGGAGTGCCAAGGTGCGGATTCGATCGGCCATGATCGGCGCGCTGCTGATTGTGTTGGGAGCCCTGGTAGTGCTGGTTCTCGATCTGCACACCGCGTGGCAGACGCCCTCGCATCTGCGTCGCACGATCAGTGAATACGGACTCGGCGCGCAGCAGTGGGTGTTCTCGATCGGGGTCGTCCTACTCGCTCTCGGTTCGGCGCTCACCCTCGTGTCCGCGATTCGGCATCGCCTCACTCGGCCTGGCGCAATAGCCTCGATCTTCCTCACACTGTGGACCCTGGGACTTATTGCCGTCGTCGCTGTGCCGAAACAGGATTGGTCGAACGACGCCTCACTGAGTCTCGGCGGGACGATCCATCGACTGGGGGCTGCCGTGGCGTTCGTCAGCATCCCGGTCGCAGTCTTTACGTTCTCTCGGCCCTGGCTTCGTGACACCGTGTGGGCAGTGCGCGCCCGCGTGACCATGGGACTCAGCGCGCTCTCCGTCGTGACACTGATGCCCATCGTCTACGCGCTGGCAGTGGGAGCAACCGGCTCGCGGCCTTGGTACCGCGTAGTCACACTCGGCTACGTGGAGCGGGTGCTCGTCGTCGCCGAAGTGATCGCATTGATATCGCTGGCGCTGTGGGTGTGGGCGGCAGAACGAAGGAGCCGCACCTCGAAGGCGACTCGGGAGCTGCGAGCCTCTCAGCCTGTCTGAGGGAACCGATCGAGCACGCGTCGCGTCCAACCGTTCAGTGACGTCTGTGTCGAGAGGTTGAACGAATGCGGCTGGTGGGCGGGCGTTTGCTCGCGGTGGTCTGTGCTTCGGCGCTGGTGCTGACGGGGTGTGGGGGCTCGACGCAGGGCAGCCCGGTCGCGAGTCGGGACGCCTCGACGGAATCGACGACGGTGGCGGCCGGTCCGGAGCCATTCGATCCATGCACCATTCCGAAATCTGCAGTGACGGCAAGTGGATTGGACGTCAGCACTGAGCGACCGGATTTCGCAGGTCTCACCACCTACCCAGGTTGGAAAAACTGCACCTGGGACGCCTCCGGAACCAGCCCTTGGTATTACCTATCCGTCATGTCATCGATCAACTCGATCGACGAATACTTGCGGAGCCCACAGAATCAACGCCAATCGCCGTTGCAGGTCGGCTCACGCGACGCGGTGAGGTACAACACCGATTACCAGGGAGATCCGCCAACTGGCTGCGACATCGTGCTCGACGTAGGGGGAACCTGATCATCTTCGCCTTGGACAGGATCGGATTGGAAGACGTTTTGGGGGACCCTTGCGCCGAGGTCCAAAGACATGCCACCGAGCTCCAAAGCTTTTTGCCGGCCTGAACAGGGGACGCAATGATCAACGAATCCGAACGACTCGCCCAGAACTTGACCCACTGGCGGTCTCTACGACAGCAAGCATCGGACGGCACACTTCATATCGAAGCGGACATGGCGCGCGCGTGTGACAACGTATGTGCAAACTACCTGGACGATTGTACAGAATGCTCGAAATGACGCTCAGGCTGTCGAAACCCGAAGCGTTCGGAGAGCTGCCCTCAGCACAGATGCTCGGGGCAAAGTTTCACCGTTTGGCGGTTGGGGAGGACGGCTCAGCTCGGTTCGCAATTACGCGACAGATCGAGATAATCAAGACGATGCGGGAGTTCTTTCGACACTATTTCGCCAGTGTCGAGGCGACCGATACAGACACCGCGTCCGCGGTCGAAGCTCTGTCACCACCGCTATAGACGCCGATTCCCGACGACCCAGGTGCTCGGTCGTCGGGAATCGCAGATCGAATGGCTCTGTCAGCGAGCGAGTTCCACGTCCGCTTCCTCGTCGAAGAAGGGGTCACCGTTTCGCGGAGCGTTGTAGCGCTCGAGGTCGAGAATTCCCTCACGCTTGGCGACGATGGTCGGCACCAATGCCTGACCGGTCACGTTGACTGCGGTGCGTCCCATGTCGACGATCGGTTCCACCGCAAGCAACAGACCGACACCGGCCAACGGCAATCCGAGTGTCGACAGCGTGAGGGTGAGCATGACCGTCGCACCCGTTGTTCCTGCCGTTGCGGCGGAACCGATCACGGACACCACAATGATCAGCAGGTAATCGGTGATGGTGAGATCGATGCCGTAGAACTGAGCGACGAAGAGCGCTGCAATCGCGGGATAGATTGCCGCGCAACCGTCCATCTTGGTCGTCGCCCCGAGAGGTACCGCGAACGACGCGTACTCGCGCGGAACTCCGAGGTTGCGTTCGGTGACGCGCTCGGTGAGTGGCAGGGTTCCGATCGACGAACGCGAGACGAAGCCCAGCTGGGTGGCCGGCCACACTCCCGAATAGAAGTTGCGCACCGAAAGGCCGTGCGCGCGAACGATCAACGGGTACACCACGAAGAACACCACGGCGAGGCCGACGTAGATCGACACGGTGAAGACTCCGAGTGAGCCGATTGCATCCCAGCCGTAGGTCGCCACTGCGTTGCCGATGAGGGCGGCGGTGCCGATCGGTGCCAAGCGGATGATCCACCACAGCACCTTCTGCACGATGGCCAACAGTGACGCGTTGAACTCGAGGAACGGCTCGGCTTTCTTGCCTACCTTGAGTGCCGCGATACCGATGGCAGCGGCAATGACGAGCAACTGCAAGATGTTGAAGCTCAGCGATGTGGTTGCGGTGCCGCTGTCGGCGACCGTAGTTCTCGCACCGAGCGCGAGGAAGTTGTTCGGCACCAGCCCCGTGAGGAACGACCACCACGACCCGACGCTCGACGGATCGCCCGCCGAATCGGCGCCCGCGCTGGTACGCGAGCCGGGCTGCGCGACCAACCCGATCACGATGCCGATGATGACGGCGATGAATGCCGTGATGGCGAACCACCACAGCGTCTGGATCGCCAGACGGGCAGCATTGGTGACCTCGCGCAGGTTGGCGATGGAACTGACGATCGCCGTGAACACCAGCGGGATCACCGCGACGGTGAGAAGTTTGACGTAGCTCGAACCGATGGTCGACAGGGTGCCGACCAACCAGTTCTCGTTCCCGTCGGCGGCGTCGGGCATCGATCGGGCGATGAGTCCGAATACGACTCCGAGAATGAGTCCGGCAATGATCTGTGGACCGAATGCGGTTGCCCAGGTACGGACACGGCGCGTTCGGGTAGCGCTGGGGGCAGACATGGATATGCCTTTCGAAAAGGAGAGGTGTCGCCAGGGATGGGCGACAGAAGTGCTGGTCGGCCGATGGGCCGAACTTCAGGGGGTTGCGGTCTGGAGGACCGTCAACAGGTTGCGCTGGCTTGCAGACGCAAGTCGACATACCGTCGAGAGGTCAGCAGCGGATTCACTGATCGAACGGTACTCCGCCTCCGAACTGCGCAATCAAGCAGGGGCGGGCTCTGAGGGATCACTGTGGAATCGGTATGGGTGCGCTGCGGCGACCCTCGGTCGCCGTATTCGTGGGTTAGCTTGAGGTTTCCTGACGACGACGAAACGAGATCATGAGTACCGAATCGAAGCCCCGAGGATTGGGCCGGCGACTCGTCGGTGCCTTCTGTGCGGTCGTCGCCGCCCTGGTTGCCGTCGTTCTGGCATCGGCCGGTTGGGTGGCGTATGCGACGGCGGGGAAGGTCTACGACGTCGACGATGCGCCGGACGCGCCGGTGGCCATCGTCCTCGGTGCACAGGTGCGCGACGGCAAGCCGATGCGATTTCTGGCCGGACGGCTCGACACGGCGATTGCCTTGATGGCAGCGGGGAAGATCAAGGCAATCCTGGTCTCCGGTGACGCGGACGGCAACTCCGGCAACGAGATTCAAGCCATGACCGACTACCTGATCGAGCACGGAATCGACCCCAGTGTGATCATCGGAGACGATCACGGCATCGACACCTACGACACCTGCGCCCGCGCAAAGGAGACGTTCGGCGTCGAACGGGGACTGATCATCAGCCAACCCCTCCACGTGTCGCGAGCAGTAGCGTTGTGTGAGGACATGGACCTCGACGTCGACGGAGTCACGGCCGAGTGCATCGACTGCAATACCCTTGCAGTGGTGCGTAACTACGCGCGAGAGTTGCTGGCGCGCCCCAAAGCGGTACTGGATCTGTGGTCGGGTCGCGACCCCGTGGTGGTGTCTCCGCCCGTCGATTCTCTTGCGAACATCACCGATCGATGAGTGTGCCCGACGGCGACATCACAGTGCCGACCGTGGTGCGAGACTTGGCGGGACCTGACGATATCGAGCCGGTGTGGTCGAATGAACTGGGCGGGTTGACTTTTCGTCTCGGCACAGGACGCTACGTCAAGTGGACGCCGGTCGCGGCCTCGATCGACTTGGAGGAGGAGAGGCGTCGTCTGCAGTGGGTGATTCGATACAGCCCGGTGCCCGAGGTCCTCGACACCGGTTCCGATGACTCGGGCTCCTGGATGGTGACCGAGGCCTTGCCGTGGGGGAACGCGGTAGCCGATCGGTGGAAGACCGACCCGGCTGTCGCAGTTCGAGGGGCGGCGACCGGCCTTCGGGCGTTTCATGATGCTGTCCCCGTCGCACAATGCCCGTTCGATTGGTCGGTGATCTCTCGCATCGGCGATCGCGACCTGCCGGTCGAACCGCCGCCGATCGATCGACTCGTCGTGTGCCACGGCGACGCTTGCATGCCCAACACCCTGATCGCCGACGACGGATCCTGGGCAGCACACGTCGACATGGGCACCATGGGCGTCGCCGATCGATGGGCAGACCTGGCACCGGCAATCTGGAGCACCGAGTACAACTTCGGACGCGACTACTGCGCGGCCTTCTTGGACGCGTACGGCATCGACCTCGACAGTGAGCGCCTCGCTTACTACCTGTGGTTGTGGGAGTCCACGTGAGCAGCAGAATCGAACGGAGCCGCGCGCGGCTAGAGTGAGCGAGCCCGGTTCGACTACTCAGCGGACCCGTGTATTCAGGAGAAGTGGACGCTTGAGCTGGATTCGCTTGAACGACGTTGCCAAGGGATACGACCAGAAGGTGATGCTGCGCGAGGTGTTCTTTCGTCTCGCCGACGGCGATCGCATCGGTCTGATCGGGCGCAACGGAACGGGCAAAACCACCCTGCTGCAGCTGCTTCTTGGACGTGAGACGCCCGATACGGGAACGGTCGATGTCACCGAGGGCGCCCGGATCGGGTACTTCTCGCAGTTCTCGGAACTCGACGGCGATCGCAGCATCCAGGCGGAGCTCGAATCTCTTTTCGTCGCTGTCCACGCTATCGAGGTCGAGTTGGCCGAGGTCGAGGCCGCACTCGGAGGTGACCTCGACGAGAAGCAGATGTACAAGCTCGTCGACCGCCAAGCCGAACTGCTCGACGCCATGGAGAACAGCGGCGGTTGGACCTACCACCAGCAGATCGACACGGTGCTGTCGATGCTCGGATTCAACGCCGAACGACGTGAGCTTCCTGTCGATCGACTGTCCGGTGGTTGGCGCAACCGCGCAGCGTTGGCCAAGATCCTCATCGAGGCCCCGGACGTCCTGCTCCTCGACGAGCCGACGAACTTCCTCGATGTTGCCGGAATCGCGTGGCTCGAACGTTGGCTACGAGATTTCCGCGGCGCGCTTCTCGTTGTCTCGCACGACCGCGCATTCCTCGAGCAGGTCGTCACCAGCATCGTCGAAATCGAGAACCATCACCTGCAGACGTACGACGGTAGTTATTCGGAATACGTTCAGCAGAAACAGTTTCGACTCAAGAACCTCGAACGTGAGTTCAGCAACGAACAACAGCTGCTGGCCTACGAGCAAGAAGCGATCAGTGATCGCAAGGAAGCAGTGAAGAACCCCAGCGGGGTGCTCAAACGTCGACTGGCGAACATCAAGAAGAGCAAGAGTCCACGGCCGGTCGACACGGTGGTCACCGCTATCTACGGCGGTCTGCATGTGCACGACAACCTGGCGGAGATCAACGGGATCGCCAAGAGCTATGGGGAGCAACGACTCTTCGACAACATCTCCTTCACCGTGCACCGCGGTGACCGCATCGCCATCACCGGACCCAATGGATGTGGAAAGACCACTCTCGTCGACATTCTCGTCGGTGCCGAGCAGCCGGACAGCGGCAAGATCAAATGGAAGACCAAAGCGCCGTCGTTCATCTACTACAACCAGGTGCTGGCCGATCTCGATCTCGACGACACGGTGTCGCATTCGGTGAACGCGATGCCGGGCAGTCTCGCTCTGACGGCGACGAAGAAGGAAGTGCACCGCTTTCTCACGTTGTTGCAGTTCTCCGAGATGGATCTCAAGTCGAAGATCGGCGTGCTGTCCGGAGGGCAGAAGGCACGAGTTGCATTGGCGCAGTGCCTGTTGTTCGGCGCAGGCGTCATCGTGCTCGACGAGCCCACCAACCACCTCGACCTGCAGAGCACCCAGGTGCTCGAACGCGCACTGATGGCGTTTCCCGGCGCGGTGATCCTGGTGAGCCACGACAGGTTCTTCGTCGAGAAGGTGGCATTTCGGCAGTTGTCGTTCGACGGCAAGGGCGGCGTCACCGAAATCGCCGGTGTGCAGATGGCGTGACCAGAGCGGGCTACCCGTTGATCTTCGACGCGGACGTGCCCCACTCGGCGTCGCGCAGCTCCTTCTTCCTGATCTTGCCGGTCGATGTCTTCGGCAGCTCGACGATGAATTCGACGTTGCGCGGGGCCTTGTACGACGCGATGGCCGATTTCACGTGCGCCACGAGCTCGGCTTCCGAGGCGTCCGCGCCGGGCACCAGCACCACGAACGCCTTCGGTCGCTCTCCCCACTTGTCGTCGGGAACCCCGATGACCGCAACATCGGCGACGGCAGGATGGCTCGCCAGCGCCTGCTCCACCTCGATGGTCGAGATGTTCTCGCCGCCGGAAATGACGACGTCCTTGGCGCGATCGAGTAGCTGAACGTAGCCGTCGGGATGCATCACCCCGAGGTCACCGGAATGGAACCAGCCGCCCGCGAAAGCCTTTGTCGTTCCGGCGGTGTCGTTGTAATACCCCTTCATGACGTTGTTGCCGCGCATGACGATCTCGCCCATTTCGCCGCCGTCGGGTTCGACGTCGATCAACACTCCACCGGGACCGGGCTTGTCGCGTACCACGCGCAGACGGTCCGCAGTGAGCATGCCGACTCCCTGTCTGGCCAAACGACGAGCCTGTTCGTCGGCGTCCAGTTCGAGCCACTCCTGCTTTGCCTCGCACACCGAATAGGGACCGTAGGTTTCGGTGAGGCCGTAGACGTGTACGAGCGTTGCTCCCAATGCTCGGATCTTGGCGATGATCGTCGGGCTCGGAGGAGCTCCCGCTGTGACGATGGTCAGCGGTCGATCGAGTGAATGTGCCTCTGCAGCAGTGGCGAGAGTGGTCAACACGGTCGGCGCACCGGCAAGGTGATCGACGCCGTTGTCGATGGCCGACCAGATGGCGTCGCCGCGCACTCCGCGAAGGCATACGTGTGTGCTGGACGCGGCTGTGACCGCCCACGTGGTGCACCACCCGTTGCAGTGGAACATCGGCAGCGTCCATAGATAGCGGGTGTCGACACCGAATCCCTGGTGGTGCAGTTCGCCCAGGGAATTGAGGTAAGCACCGCGGTGGGTGTACATCACGCCCTTGGGTCGACCGGTGGTGCCCGAGGTGTAGTTGATCGTGATGGTCGACGTCTCGTCGTCGACCTCCCACTCTATCGGTTCGTCCGTGCCCCGTTCGAGGAATGCGTCGTATCGAGTGGTGTGCGGCAGCTTCTCGTACGTGCCGTCCACCGAGGGAGTCTCGACGATCTCGGTGACCGAATCTGCGATGGGATCTGTTCCAAGGCCGGCCAGCAGTGCCGAATCACCCACCAAAAGAACCGAACCGGAATGATCGCAGATGTAGCGAACTTCGTCCGGTGAGAGCCTGGTGTTGATCGCGACCAGAACGGCACCGGCCAGCGGCACCGCGTAGTGCGCGAACAGTAGCTCCGCCGAGTTCGACGCGATGTAGGCCACCCGATCGCCGTGGCCGACCCCCGACGCGCGCAGTGCACGCGCGAGCCGGGTGACGGCGGCGGCGAACTGCTCGTAGGTGAAGGTGCGCGGTCCGTCCTCCACGGCGGTCTTGTGGGGATGAACCTCGGCAGCGCGTTCGAGGAAGCGAAGTGGCGTCAGCGGAGTATCCAGACCGGTCATGTCAGCCAATGTAGCCCGCACTACGAGGCCAGATCGGATTTGTCGATACGTTCGCGCCCACCGGTCAGGTCGGCGCGTTCGGCGGCAGCGCGGCCGGCATACGATCCCGCCGCATTGTTGCTGCTGAACCTGATCGTTTTCGTCGCCGGGTACCGGGCGGCGTACACACGATCCACGGCATCGGATCGCTTCGCCAGGATGGGCACCAGTGCAGAACCGTGTTGCTGTGTTGCCGCCGCCGTGGCTCGCTTGCGTGCGTCCTGAAGTCGTTCGCCGACTCGATGGGCGTATGCGATCAAGAATGCGTTGCGGAAGCTGCGTGTGCGCGTAGTCGGAGATTCGGCGACCTCGTCGAGTGCACGTGCCGACTGGACCAGCAGCGAGGTGTACAGCAGCTCGCACAGATCGAGATCGACGGGCATGCCGATGACGCTGGCGAGCAAGTACTTCTTCTTCCATAGCGTCCTGGTGCCATTTGCATGACATACGCAGTGCAGCAGAAGCAGTTTGGCTTTGGAGTACGGATTGCTCACCATGATGCGACGGGTGACGACATCGTCGATCAGGCTGCGATGGTTCCCCGCGTCGAGAAGCGCACTGTCGATCGCGTAGCGGGTCATCAGATCCTGGGCCTTGGCCGATAATGCCTCGGCCTCAGCGGGGAATTGCGTCGACTCGGCTTTGGCCAGCAGCCCTCGTATTCTGCCGAGCATCTTCGAGTCCGTGGCTTGTCCGGGGCCGCTCGCTGCCGACTGTGAGGTCCATCGACCCGGAGGGGGCAGGAGCTTCTCGAGGGGCAACAACCACGTCGCACAACCGAGTACGAGCAACAGCGTGTACCAGGACTGCGTCGACGATCGTCGGTTGTACGACCGCCACCGCCGAAGGCGCTCGGCCGTCGTGCCCCCTGCGTAGTCGATGTGCAGCTCGGACAATTGATCACGCCAGGAACCCGGAGCGAGGCGCTCCGCTGAGCTTCGCGCCGCGTGTGCGCCGATAGCCTCGACCATGACCACAGTGGCGTCGCCTCCGGCGCACTGGCGGGTTACGTGCACCAGTTCGGCCGGCTGCCAACCACTCTCGAAAGCAGCGTCGAGAGCCTCGTCGAGTGTTCGCGCTGCGCGGTCGTGCACCGGACGACTCTGTTGCTCGCCCACAGCGGCCAAGCGTTCTGCAACCAGCCGGACCCTGTCTCTCCCGGCTGATCCGAGTTGGGCGAAACCGATTCCGCTGTCGAGCAATTCGCTCGGGTCGGCATCCTCCCACGCGTTCGTCGCGCGCGTGTACTTGAAAAAATTGTCCAGATCGATACGACTCATCGTCGTCCCCTCCACGTCCCCCGGTGTGGTCCCCGAACTGTTCGGTGAGACGCAGAGTAAGGGAGGGGTCCGACAAACTATTCGAACGTGTCAGCGAGGAGCGAGCATCTGCAGTAGTTCCTCGACCGACGGCAGGCCGGGTATCACGGGAAGGTTCGGAAGAGGAGCGGCGGCGGGCGGTGCCGTCAATTCGATGCCGCCGAGGCCCGCCATGACGTCGTCGGTGTTGGATCGGGTCGGTCCGTATGTATTGGATGCAATGACGAAGTCATCGCCGATCGACGCGGACGCCACCACACTCGATCGGTCGTCGGCCCATCCCCACTTGGTCCCGGTCACGCCGGGCAACTGCTCGGTGCCCCAGTCCTGAACCATTCCATCGCGTGCCACAGGAGCCGCGGTGTTCATCCATGCGAGGACGGGGCTGGCGGGATCGGTGCGCTTCTTCGCCGCCAGGAATCGCACCGTGTCGGCTGTGCTCGTGGACGAGTTGCCCCAGAAACCGCCCCGCGAGGTAGAGGTGAGTCCGAATTCCGCGGCGGTTGCCGAAATCGCCTGTGGGTACTTGTTGTCGAGCGTCGAAGCGGCACCGTCGTCGCTGACTTGGACCATCCTGGCTGCCAGGTCGAGGTCTCTGGGCGAACCGTCGCCGAAGCGGACGACGTAGTCGGCCATGTAGAGCTTGACCGTGGACAGTCCCGGGCGCGCCGAGTTGTCCTCCGCGCTGCCCACGTAGGTCCCCGTCGGAATGTGTTCGTACGACAGCGAGGTCCGGGCCGGGACATTTGCGAGGTCACCGGGCGTCGGCAGAGCCTGGGCCGGTACCGCGCACACCAACGCCACGGCAATACCGACAATTGGGACAGCAGTCCTGGTGAAGATGCGTCGCAGGGCCGTCATCTCGTACTCCTCGAGGTGTTGGCTCGCCGCGAATCGGTGGCCGATGCCTTGGTTTACCCCGATGGTCGACGCTTCAACCTCGACACCGCTTCCCTGGTTCTGCGGCCTTCGTCACCCGGATGAATGTGGCTTTCTTGCAGTTGGAGTGACCGAAAGGCGCATTGATCCCAACCGAGGTGAGCAATCAGGAGCGGCGCAGGGCCAGCAGCCTGTCTTTCGAGCGTCGTAGCGTGCCCCGGTTCGCCCCGGTCGGCCAGGTGTCGGGCAGCTCGATCGGATCCGTCAGGCGACCGGCGTTGAAGTCGTCGACCAAATGGCCGACGGTTTCCTGAGCGCAGGATTTGTTGGTGCCGATGAATCCCGAGGGACCCCGCTTGATCCACCCGGTGACGTAGCTGCCGACCGAAGTCTGCCCGCCGGATTCCTCCAGCACACGGCCGCCGGTGTTGGGAATGATGCCCGCCCGGTCGTCGAACGGAACTCCGGGAAGCGCGACACCGCGGTAGCCGATGGAGGTGAGGACGAGTCCGGCCTCGATGCTCTCCACGTCGCCGGTCGGAGTGCTGCGAACCACGTCGTCGCCGTCCGCGGAGAGGCCCATTCGGTCGAACTCGATTCCCGTCACGCGGTCGGTGCCCAGGATTCTGGTGGGAGAGAGAAGGTAGCGCAGAGTGATTCGCTTGCGGCCGTCGCTGTGCTCGGGGGATTCGTCGACGTGGCGAAGCAGTTGCAGCTTCTGTGCCACGGCGTGGGGTAGGTCGTCGGTCTCGGCGAGTCGGACGGTGACGGGATCGAGTGCGAGTTCGCTGCGATCGATGGCCAGGTCGATATCGGGGACGGTCAACAATCCGGCGAACTCGGGCACCGTGAAGGCGGACTGAGCAACTCCGCGTCTGCCGACGACGACAACTTCACGAACTGCGCTGTGGCGCAGGGCGTCCAAGGCATACGGTGCGATGTCGGTCTGGGCGAGCGCATCCGGATTCATCGTCAGAATGCGCGCGACGTCGAGTGCAACGTTGCCATTACCGATGACGACGGCACGTTCGTGCGAAAGGTCGAAGGTGCGGTGCGCGTGATCGGGGTGGCCGTTGTACCAGGCGACGAAGTCGGTCGCCGAACTGCGCCCGGGCAATTCGGCTCCTGGAATGCGGAGCTCACGATCCGATGATGCCCCGACGGCGTAGATCACGGCATGGTGGGTGTCCATCAACTCGTCGTGGGTGACGTCCTTGCCGACCTCCACACCGAGGTGGTAGGTGAATCCCTCTTGCGCGGAGATGGTTTCGAACAACCGGGACACCTGACGTGTCTTCTGATGATCGGGTGCGACGCCGAGTCGGGCGAGGCCGTGAGGCCGCGGAAGTCGATCGTAGACATCGACGCGAACGCCGGGTTGGGTGAGCAGCTCGTCCGCTGCGTACATGGCCGACGGTCCCGATCCGACGATTGCGACTCGTAGCGGCTGACGATCCCTCGATACCGAGGCTGCAGGTGTGACCGGTGCCAGGATGGGCCGCGGCGGGCGCTCCTGCTTGTAGAAATCTGCATTGATCGTCAGGAACGGCAGTTGTGCCTCGGTCAGTTTCGCCTGCGGCACAATGGCGTCGACCGGGCAGGCCGAGACACATGCGCCACAATCGACACACGATTGCGGGTCGATGTGCAACATTTCTGCCGTCAGGAAGTCCGGCTCGTCTGGAGTGGGATGAATGCAGTTGACGGGACACGCGTAGACGCATGACGCGTCGCTGCAACATGACTGGGTGACGACGTGGGGCATGAGGGGTTCCTGACGGCAGGGGCAAGAATGGCTGAGCGGCGAGAGGGCTATGCGGCGAACTGGCTCGAGCTGCGGTCGGGTTCGCTACGGAAACGCGACGCTTTGCCGTCGATTCCGCACAGCTTCCACACCAGGCGAGCAGCGCGGTTCATCATGCCGGTGTCGGTGGCCAGCATGCGCACATCTCCGAAGTAGTCCTGGAGCGCGTGCTGTGATTCCTCGGTGCCCCAGAACAGGTCCTTCTTCACCTGCTTGGGAATGTCGAACTTGGTCCAGAACTTCTTCGGCGGAATGACGATGACGTCGCACAGGATGCGCATCGTGACCGGGAAGGCCAGCGAGAGCAGGAACCGCCCGGCCTTGGACATCTTGGGAACGCGACGTCGCAGCAATTGGTGCGCGAACGAGATGTGTCGTGCCTCCTCGGCGACGTGAATTGCCATGACGCTCTGCATGATCGGATGGATGTCTTCACCGGACCGCAGGACCGACTTCTGAATGTGGTCGATGGGTTCCTCGCCTGCGAGAACGCCGACGAAGAACAGTTCGGGCAGCAGCGTGGCGAACAGGGGAATGAACGGCGAGAGCATCTTCATGGGCCGACTCATGCCGGGGGCGTCGGAATCGACGCGGTTGACCATCTCCTGGAACATCAGGGTGTGGTTGCACTCTTCGATGGATTCGTGAGTGCAGTACCGTGCTTCGGCCGAGCCGTTGGGCAGGGAGAACACGTACTGCATCATGCCGCGGATCAGGATGTTCTCGAATTGTAGACCGACCTTGGCGACGTTGGCCTGGCGCCACATGCCGATCTCGATCTGCTTCTCGAGCGGCAGTGCGCGGTACCAGTCGTGGCCGCCGATCGGGTCGGTCTTGGCGGGGAGTACCCAGCGGGGATCGTTCGCAGGTACCGCGAACTTCTCGGACTCCCAGTCGATGTCGACGTACGGATCGAAGTGCTTGTGCACAGAACCCTCGGACAGCAAAGTGAGCGTCTCGTTGTACTGCTGTTCGTCCGTGGTGTCGGTATCGACCGAAACGGACGTGGTGCCTGTCGTCAGTGTCATGGCTTCTCCAAACGAGGTGCGAACATAGGGTTAATGTAACCCCAGTTAACACGAAAGGGAAGCGCGTAGAAGAAATCCTGTTGGGTCGCTGCCTACTGTTCGTCCGAACGCTCGTCGGAGATCTCTGCCACCTCGTCGGTCTCGAACAGCTGCAACTGGATCGCCGACGGATCGACCACCGGCGTGACCTGCTCGGGTGTGCTGCGCAGTACCTCGCGCAGAGCGGTAACCGCGCGGCCCCACTTGCCCGCTTCTCGGTCTGCCTCGTCGACGTCGCAGTGTTCGTCACCGAGATCTGCAGCGACGGCCATACCCCGCCACGACGCCTCCTGCTCGGCGCTGATGCGCAGGTAGGAGACGACGACATCGCGATCGGAGGAGCAACGACCGAGGACGGTGTCGAGGTCGAGGGATTCGTCGGACCGGGCGAGAAGCTCGACCAGTTCGAGCAGCCCGTCCGGAAAGTCGTCCGCGTCGATCGGCGGCGGAGTCGGTTCCCCGAGTGCGCCGCCGAAATCCTCGGCGAACTTCTCGTCGACCTGCTCCCACACGTGGCTGAGCATTCGCACCGCCCACAGCAGGTGATCGGCAACGAAGGGGGACCCGCTCACTCGCACCTGCGCGACGATGCAGTCCTGCACCAGGTGCAGCATCACGTCGGGGAGTTGCAGATTGAGATCGACCAGCAACTCGGCTGCGCGGGTTCGTCCGGATACGGCGTGCACCAGCGTCGAATTGATCTCGACCACCGGTTCGGTGGGCTTGACCGACACGTAGGCGGTACCGCCCGCGAACCGCAGGGGGATGTCGCCGTCGGGGTCGTGATCCGGCGGGAAGCCGAACCATGGCTCGAGGGCGCGGTCGACGAGTTGCTGTAGGTGCTCCTTGCCCTTCGGTTGCACGCACAGTGGGACGACGGCCGTGTCGGTCTCGGCGGTGGTGGCGTCGAAACTCGGGACGTCGTAGCGACCGGTGGCGCGTGAGCCCAGGAAGGACGGGTGGGGCAGACCCCAGATGTCGCGAAACACCGCGACGGTCTTCTTCGCCAGATCATCGGACCACGAGCGATTTCGGTCGACGTGTGGTGCCGTGGGCTCCGAATCGACCGACGTGCGAAATCCGATATGGCTGAGCGCATCTCGCTGCTCGACGGTGATGGCGCGGCTACTGTGCAGGTGCTCGTTCGCGGGAATTTCGCAGCGGACCATATCCAGATCCCAGGCATAGAACTGCACACAGGCGGCGGTGTCGGGCACGCCGTCGGTGGTGTCGTAACGCGACTCGATCACCAGCGCATCGCCGTCGCGCATCGCGCTGACGTAATCGCCGAGCTTGCGCTGGAAGTGCATCCAGGCAGCGTCGACGTCGAAGTCGAACTCGAGTGAATCGCTCATGTCGGCTCCTTACCCAGATCGCGTCGACGTAACGCGCAGTCGGTGACGCTAGCGGCGACCACCGACAGGGTCTCGGCGCTCGCGTGGGTTGTCACGACGATGCCGAATCCTCGACCGAGCCGTAGAGCGGGTCGTCCTGCGACTCCTCGTCGATCACACCGAACGGCTGCGCCTCGGCCACACCGTCCAGCACTGCCGGACGCAACGCGTGCGGAACGGCGAGTACTTCCTCGATCCTGACGAGGATGCCCTGCTCGATGAGGGATCGAACGCGGTGATCGATCAGCTGTGCCGTACGCAGATCCTCACCTTCGAGCTCGGCGTAGTCCTCGCCCTCGTTGTTGATCGGCAGCTCGTCGGTCATGGCAGCCAGCAGCGTCTGCACCGCGAACGTGTTGGCCAGCGACCGTGACACGTCGGGGTCGTCGGCGTCTCCCGACAGCTGCACGCGAACGTGTTCGGCAACCAGCTCGTGCACGGTCTCGGCTCCACGGCCGGCCAGCGAATGGGCGTTGTCTCCCGGCCGGGCGGTGTCTCCGTCGATGCGAATCAATTCGGTGGCGATGGCCGTCGACCAGTAATCGACCGCGGCACCCACATCGAGCCGGGCGGGATCGACCAGGGCCGAGCCGACGGCCTCCTGTAGGTCGGCGTTGTCGGCCACCGCCAATCCGTCGGCCACACGCGCGACGATGTCGTCGAGGGCGGGCAGCAGCGGAAGCGCCGAGATCGCGGCGAGTTCCTGGGCCAGGGAAACGTCGGGCAGGTCGATGTCGTCGGCATCGAGCATGTCGGGCTCGTCGCCCTCGAGGAAGTCCGAGAGGTCTTCCATGCAGTGCGCGTAGTCCTCGGGGCTGCCGTCCCAGAGATCGGTCTCGTCGAGGAATGTCAGGTATTGCAGCGAGGTGAGAACGAGATTGACCGCGGTGTCCTCCGCAGTGTCGGACTCTTCCTGCAGGATCCGTTCGGCCGCATCCACCAGCAGGTGCGCATCTGCGGGAAGCCATGCGCTGGGCGAGAATCCCTGACGCGCACCGGCCAGTTGGGTCAGTGTCGACGACACGAGCCGAGAGATGGCCTCCGACTGTTCCGACATCTCGCTCTCGTCGAGCCATTCGACGAAACCGTCGATCAGGTCGGCGATGCGTTCGGTGACGGCACCGGTCGGGGCCGGTCGGGATTGCTGGTGACGCCGTTGCCGGGCCTTGGTCTTTTCTGCGCGTTTCTGTCCGCGGTTGGCAGGCCGCTTCGATCCCATGACTCCCAGCTTATCTGTTGGCATGTCCGGTTTCGCCGATCCGTGCCCTCAGCGAAGAAGGAACGATCCCGCAGCCGCGGGAAGAGCTGGATCCGCGGCACGGCGATACAGCTCTGCGGGGCGGCCGCCACCTGCGGTCGAGGTTGCGCCCGTCCCTTGCAACGAGCCGATGACGTGGCGTCGGAAAGTGTCTTTCGGCAGCGGGCGATCGAACACGATCTCGTACAGCTCACGGAGTTCGAGAAGGGTGAATCGAGCGTCCGTCAACAGCGCGGGATCGACCTCACGCGCGTAGCGATGACGGAGGTCGAGCACCGCCTCGGTCACCATGTCGCCGTGATCGAAGGCCAGCGACGAGACCGGTTCCGAGCCGTCGATCGGCATCGATTCTGTTGTGGGAGCAAGTGATCGAGCCGATATCGCTGCGCTGTGCGCCATCGACAGTACCCATCCACGGTCGTCGCGATCAGGACCGTCGAACATCCTCAGCTGATGAAAGGAGAGATCGATCAGGCCTGCCTTCGTCCTCAACGCGCGGTCGGCCGCGTCGGCGAGAGTCTCCGACGGCCGCAGGAAAGTGCCCGGTAACGCGAGGCCGCGGTCCGACCGAACGACGACGACGTGCAGTCGCCGTTCGCGGATGGTCAGTACTGCGACGTCGACGGCCACCGAGGGGCGCGGATAGTCGGTCAGAGCCTTGCCGTCTTTGTCTCGCCACGTCATGTCTTGCATCTTAGCGCCGATGTGATCTATGGTTAGCGCAATATCAATCTAAGGGGTAGAGATGCGGTTGACCGACATTCAGCACGATCGGGCGCGAGGGGTTCTGCTCGGAACCGCGGTGGGCGATGCTTTGGGCGCAGGATACGAATTCGGGTATCCCACGTCCGAGGAGACCATCGCCATGATCGGCGGCGGATCATTCGACTGGGCTCCGGGCGAATGGACCGACGACACCTCGATGGCGCTTTGCATCGCGCGCGCACTCGAGCAGGGCGGCGACGTCGACGAGATCGCCGGGTACTTTCGCGACTGGTTCGACCAGAACCCTCCGGACGTGGGGAACCAGACTCGGCTGGTGCTGTCGCAGCCGACACTCGACGGTGCCGATATGACTGCGGCGGCAGCGTCGTTGGCCGGTAGAACCGGAGGCAACGGATCACTCATGCGAACGGCACCGATTGCCCTGGCCTACCTCGACGACCCGGCCGGTTGTCGAGATGCTGCGGCGCGGATCAGTGCCCTCACCCACTCCGATCCCCGTGCCGGTCAAGCGTGCCAATTGTGGAGTCACGCAATTCGATACGCGATTGTGAACTCCACCTACGACGGCGTGACCGAGTTCTTGAACGAGGCCGAAGCCGACGTCCGCGAGTTCTGGCAGCCCCTGCTTCGTCAGGCACAGGAGGGGCAGCCGTCCGACTTCCCGAACAACGGCTGGGTGGTCCACGCTCTGCAAACGGCGTGGTGGGCAATCCACCGATCTGCCGACGCGGAGCAGCCCCTGCCCGCCGCTCTCGAACTGTGCGTCCGCGCCGGCGGCGACACCGACACCACGGCGGCCATAGCCGGAGGACTCCTCGGAGCGCGTTGGGGCGCATCGGCGGTGCCGAGCGAATGGCGCGACATCGTCCACGGCTACCCGGGATTGCGCGCCGACGACCTCGACCGAATCACCTCGAACATCATTGCAAAGAAGGAGCTTTCATGACAGTCATCGACGTCGTCCAGGGCGACATCACGGACGTGGCGGCAGACGCGATCGTCAACGCTGCCAACACTCGATTGCTCGGCGGCGGGGGAGTGGACGGTGCCATCCATCGAGCCGGTGGACCCGAGATCCTCGCAGAATGCAAGGCGCTGCGGGCCACCACCCTGCCCCACGGCCTCGACATCGGGGCAGCCGTCGCTACCACCGCGGGCCGACTTCGAGCCGGCTGTGTCATCCACACCGTCGGCCCGCGCTACTCCCCGCACGAGGACAGATCGGAGCTGCTGCGACTGTGCTACGCCCGGAGTCTGGCGCTGGCAGCGTCGATGAACATGAAGTCCATCGCATTTCCACTGGTTTCCGGCGGCTCCTATGGATGGCCGATGCAGGATGCAGTCACCCAACAAGTCCTGGCAGTCAAAGCTGCCCGACCGTCGGTCGACCTCGTCATGCTGGTCGCCTACTCCCATGAAGCCGCGGACCTGACGCGGCGGTTGGTGGGTTGACTGTCGAGGACCGCCCGATCAGTAGTGCTCGCGAAAGCCGCCGATCGCAGTGATGGAATTGCCGTCGGGATCGGAGACGGTCGACAGTCTGACTCCTTTGTTCGCGTCGACGATGGTGCCGAAGTCGATACCGCGGGAACGAGCGGCATCGACGAACACCTCGATGTCTCCGACGGCAACGTTGAACAACGACGAGCCTGCCCGCTCGGGATCGACGGTCACCTGCAGCCACGCAGCCGAAGCAAGCCGCCACTCCACCAGACTCGGCATCGGATTGTTGTCGGGGCGGCGGTCGAACAGCTGCTCGTACCACTGTCGTGCCGAGTCGATATCGCGCACCGCCACCACGGCAAGCACATGTTCGATCATTGCGTTCTCCTCACAATCGTTCGGGTTCGCAGATATGGACCGGATCCGGCGGCCCGACTCATCGCGCAGAATCTGTCGGTGGCTCGAGTAGGGTCGTCACGAGTCCGAAATCGGGCACCGATACGAGCAGGCAGGGGACCGCAACGGTGTTGACGCTCCACCGCGCCGAACGCGCCGGAACACTCGCGGCTGCACTCGCCGAGATCCTGTCCGTTCCGTTGGACGATCCGTTCGTACCCGAGATCGTGTCGGTCCCGGCCAAGGGCGTCGAGCGTTGGCTCACCCAGCGACTGTCGAGCACCCTGGGCGGTTCGCACGGCGACGGCATCGCCGCGAACATCGACTTCCCGAGCCCGACGCGATTGGTATCGCGCGCCATCGCGGCGGTCGACGACATCGACCCCGACGAAGATCCGTGGGCCCCTGGCCGGGTTCTCTGGACGGCGCTGGAGGTGATCGACGAGTGCCGAACCGAACCCTGGGCGGCCGTTCTGTTCAAGCACCTCGGTGCCGGTTCCGAGGATCACCGGGTGGGACGCCGCTGGTCGACGGCTTCGCATGTGGCAGAACTGTTTCGCACTTACGGATCACAACGTCCCCAGATGCTGCGCGACTGGTTCGACGGGCGTTTCACCGACGGCCACGGCGGCGATCTCGACGAGGACCTGCTGTGGCAACCGCGAGTGTGGGCCGCGATGCGCGAGCGGATCGGCAGCCCGAGCCCAGCCGAACGACTGCCGCAGACCTGCGCGCGACTCAGGGATGCACCGGAGTCTGTGGACCTACCGAGCCGGTTGTCGGTGTTCGGTCCGACCCGGCTGGCCACCGATCAGCTCGAGATACTGAGTGCACTGTCGCAGGCTCGGGATGTGCACGTCTGGGTTCCGCATCCCAGCCCGTCGATGTGGCGCACCCTCGCCGAGATTCCGGCGGTGACGCGCCGACGAGACGATACGACGGCTCTGGCCGTCGAGCACCCACTGCTGGCCGGCCTCTCGCGAGACGTGCGAGAACTCCAGGCCACCATCGCGTCGGTGGCGACGAACACCGTGCATCACCAGGGCCCGGAAACGGCGAACACCCTGCTCGGTCGAATTCAAGACGACATCACCGCCGATTCGCCTCCGTCTCCCGAATTCGACGACGGCACAACGTTCGTCGACGGATCGGTGCAGATTCACGCCTGTCACGGACCTGCTCGACAGGTCGAAGTGCTGCGCGAGTCGTTGTTGCATCTGTTCACCGGCGACCCGACGCTCGAACCACGGGACGTGCTGGTCATGTGTCCGGATGTCGAGACCTATGCGCCGCTGATCCGTGCGAACTTCGGGCAGGCGGCGCTGGTGCATCCTGGACACCGGTTGCGGGTGCGCCTGGCCGATCGAGGCCTGCGCCGCACCAACCCCGTCCTCGATGTCATCGCCACGGTGCTGGATTTCTCGGAGGGGCGGGTGACGGCGAGCGAGCTGTTGGACTTCGCTGCGAGCGGCCCGGTGCGGGAGAAGTTCTCGTTCACCGACGACGATCTCGAGCGCCTGCGCGAGTGGGTGGCGAGCTCCGGTGCTCGCTGGGGACTGACGGTTCGGCAACGAGAAGCATACGGCTTGAACGGTTTTCGCCAGAACACATTCAAATCTGCGCTCGACCGCATCCTGCTGGGAGTGGCCGCGGACGAGACTCGTAACGAATACCTCGACCTCGCGCTGCCTCTCGACGACGTCGACAGCAACGACATCACCCTCGCCGGCCGCTTCGCCGAGCTCGTCGATCGGCTTGCCTCGGTGCTCCGCGCACTTGCCGGTCCGGCATCGGTGACCGAATGGACGCGGCAGCTGGGACGCGCCCTCGATCTCCTCGCAGACGTGCCCACCGCCGACGAGCGGCAACTGGCACAGGCACATCGAGAGATCTCCGACGCCACCGAACACGGCGGCACCGCCGAGCTACGGCTCGCGGACGTGCGCGCCATGTTGGCCGGCAGACTGGCCGGTCGACCCACCCGTGCGAACTTTCGCACCGGCGAACTGACCGTGTGCACCATGGTGCCGATGCGCTCGGTGCCGCACCGAGTGGTGGTGTTGCTCGGGCTCGACGACGAGGTGTTCCCCCGAGTGGGCAGTACCGACGGAGACGACATCCTCGCCCGTGATCCGGCCGTCGGCGAACGAGATATCCGCAGTGAGGACCGACAACTCCTCCTCGACGCGGTGATGTCCGCCGAGGAGAAGCTGCTCTTGTTCTACACCGGAGCAGACCCCGTCGACGGGTCCGCCAAGCCGCCCGCGATACCGCTGCGAGAGTTGATGGACGTGCTCGAGGTGACGGCGGGCGCAAGCGTCGAACACCGGCATCCGCTGCAGCCGTTCGATCCGCACAACTTCGAGGCCGAGCACCCGTTCAGCTTCGACACCGTTGCACTGGCCGGAGCGGTCTCCCAGCAGCGGACGCCCGATCCGGTGGCACCGTTTCTGCTCCACGCACTACCTCCGACCGATCGCGGGGACGTCGAGCTCGCCGAACTGATCGCCTTCGTCGAGAACCCGGTGCAGGCCTTTCTGCGGCAACGGCTCGGATTCCGAGTTCCGGAGCTCGAGGACGACCTGGCGGACAGTCTGGACATCGAGCTGGACCCGTTGTCCCGGTGGAACATCGGTGATCGAATGCTCGCGGCAGTGCTCGCCGGTGGGGACATCGGGGAATTCGCGGACGCCGAGTGGCGGCGCGGCACCCTTCCTCCGTTCCATCAGGGCCGCAGAGAGATGTCCGACATCCGGCAGATCGTCGGAATCATCGCCGACGCGGCCGCTCCCTTCCACGAGGGTCCGGCCGAGACCGTCGACGTCGCGGTCGATCTCGGTGACGGACGCCGCCTGACCGGCACCGTCACCGGAATTCACGGCCGTACGCTGGCGCGATCGTCCTACTCGCGCCTGGCCGCCAAACATCGACTGGCCGCGTGGGTGCGGTTGCTGGCGGTGGCCGCATCCCAGCCAGGGGAGTGGAGCGCCGTCACCATCGGCCGAGCGAGCGGGATGCGCCCGCCTCGTCGCTCTCGGTTGAGCGCCCCGCGGGACCCCGCAGCCGTGCTGCGTGACCTGGTGGACCTGCGTGATCGCGGAATGACCTCGCCGCTGCCGATATCGACCGGTACCGCGTCGGCCTACGCGGAGAAGCGCTTCGGTGGCGGAACCATCGAGGACGGCTACGAATCGGCCACGTGGGCGTGGCGGGGCGACTTCGGCGACGCGACCGACCGGTCGCTGCGCTACGTCCATGGGTCGACACTGTCGTTCCAGACGTTGCTCGCCGCGACCCCGCATGCCGACGAGACCGAGCCGTCGAACGAGAAGAGCCGTTTCGGAATTCTCGCTCGAAAGCTGTGGGACCCGTTGCTGACCGCCGAGAACATAGGGAACGCATGACTGCCGCCCGCGGATTCGACCTGCTCGGTCCGATGCCGACCGGAACTACCGTCCTCGAAGCCAGCGCCGGGACCGGCAAGACGTACGCGATCGTGGGATTGGCCGCGCGCTACATCGCCGAAGGGATCGCCGAGATCTCGGACCTGCTCCTGGTGACGTTCAGTCGGGCCGCGACCCAGGAACTCCGAGACCGCACCCGCAGCAGGTTCGCCTCGATCGCCCGGGACCTGGCAGATCCGGACACCGCTCGCGCATCTCGGGATCCACTCGTGGCGTTTCTGGCAGAAGTCGACGACGCCGAAGTGGACCGGCGGCGTCGACGGTTGCGACGGGCACTGTCGGACTTCGACGCCGGAACCATCGTCACCACTCACAGTTTCTGCCAGCGCATGCTCGACGGGCTCGGCATCGCGGGCGAGCGCGAACCGGAATCGGCCTTCGTCGAATCGGTCTCGGACCTGCTCGAACAGGTCGTGGACGACCTGTATCTGCAGATGTTCAGCGGTGACGACGAGGCGCCGGCATTCGGTAGGCGGGACGCTCAGCAGTTGGCGTTGGCGGCCGTGGGTGACCCGCAGTCGATTCTGTACCCCGATATCGAGGACCTGGACGACAGCAACCGCGAGCCTGGACTACGTGTGCGGTTCGCCAGGGAAGCGCGCCGGGAAATCGAACGTCGCAAACGCCTGCTCGGGGTGCGTGACTACAATGATCTGCTGGGACTTCTGCATTCGGTGTTGTCCGACCCCGTCCACGGCGAGGCCGCTTGCGCCCGAGTGAGAGACCGATTCCGCGTCGTGCTCATCGACGAATTCCAGGACACCGACCCCATGCAATGGGACATTCTGCGGCGGGCGTTTCACGGATTCACCACGCTCATCCTCGTCGGCGATCCGAAGCAGGCCATCTACGCGTTCCGTGGAGCCGAGGTACTGAGTTACCTCGACGCGGTGCAGACCGCGGACCACCTCTACGAGCTCACTGCCAACTGGCGTAGTGATTCGGGGCTGCTCGACGCCCTGCATCATCTGTACGGGGGCGCGGCCCTCGGTCACGACGACATCGTGGTGCACCGAGTCGAGGCTCGAAACCCTCCCTCGCGCATGGTCGGACATCCTCCCCTGCGGCTGCGCTATCTTCCCCGAACCGGCGCTGGTCCACTGCGGCAGGGTTTTCCCGCGGTCGACCGCCTCCGATCCCGGGTTGCGGCGGACGTTGCGGCGGACATCGTCGAGCTGCTGTCCGGACATTCCGTGATCGAGCGTCCCGACGGCCCTCGGGTGATCGAACCGCGGGACATTGCCGTGTTGACACGAACGACCAAGCAGGTGGCGTTGATTCGGGACGCACTCGACGCGGTCGGGGTGCCGTCCGTCGTATCGAGCAGCACCAGCGTGTTCGGCACCGAGAGTGCCCGACACTGGCTGTGGTTGCTGCAGGCGATCGAGCAACCTCATCGCACCGATCGCGTACGTCTGGCCGCTTTGACTCCGCTGCTCGGGTGGACCGCCGCGCAACTCGACTCCGGAGCCGAGGACGCGCTGTCCCAGGTCAGCAGTCGTCTGCGCGAGTATTCGGTGCTGTTCGACGAGGCCGGGTTCGCAGCAGTCTTCGAGCGGGTGTCGGCCCAGTCCGGACTCGATGCGAGGCTGCTCGCGGTCGAATCCGGTGAGCGGACGATGACCGATCTGCGACACATCGCCCAATTGCTCAATCGCGCAGCGGTATCCGAGTCCTACGGAATCACCGCCCTCACTCGCTGGCTGACCGACCGCATCAAGGAACCGGCAGCGGGCGGGTCGACCGACCGGAGCCGTCGACTGGACAGTGATTCCGCAGCAGTGCAGATCATGACGACACACGGAAGCAAAGGGCTCGAATTCCCTGTCGTCTACCTGCCCTACGCCTGGGACACGTTGTTCTTCAGCAAGCCGTCGACGCTGTTGCTGCACGAGAACGGCAAGCGAATCCGAGACGTCGGCGGACCGTCCGGGGCGGGGTACGCGGCCAGGAAGATCCTCAACGATCAGGAGGAGGCAGGCGAGGAACTGCGATTGCTCTACGTCGGTCTCACCCGCGCCGAGTGCCGGATCGTGCTGTGGTGGGCACCGGGCCGAAACACCGCGACCTCCTCGCTGCACCGCATGCTGTTCGGACGCATCCCCGGAATCGCTCTGCCCGAGCCGTCGTACAAGGTTCTCGACGACGCGACGACTGCGAACCGGCTCCAATCCTGGGTCGGGTCGGCAGCCGGGCTCATCTCGGTCGAACCGGTGGGGCCCGGTGAGCCGTCCACTGCACACTGGATTCGTCCCGAGCAACCGCACCTCGACGTTGCCGCCGCACGCTTCGATCGAACCCTCGACCTACTGTGGCGTCGGACGTCATACTCCGCGTTGACAGCTCATGCTCACGACGCCGCGCCCGGCCGGCTCGAAGTAGGAGTAACCAGCGAGGCCGAGCATCCCGAGAAGACGGACGAGCCCGCCGAGACGTCGGTCGGCGGCGACTACACAGGAAGCGAGTACATCGACGAACAGCTGGACGGAATCGCGTCACCGATGAACGGCATGCCTGCCGGTGCGGCGTTCGGAACGCTCGTCCACGAGGCTCTCGAACACGTCGACACGTCCGCACCGGACCTGCTCGCGGAACTCGAAGGTCGCTGCGCTGCGGCGGTCGCGTCGCGAATGGCGGAGGTCGATCCGATGGCGTTGGCCCAGGCTCTGTTACCGGTGATGCAAACACCGTTGGGTTTCGGGACGCTGGCCGACGTAGCGCCGTGCGACCATCTGGCAGAGCTCGACTTCGAGCTGCCCTTGGCCGGCGGAGACGATCCGGTGGCGGACACGGTCACGCTGAAGTCCGTGGCGCGCCTGTTGCGTCGCCATCTCGAACCGACGGACGTGCTCGCGTCCTACGCAGATCTGCTCGACGATCTCGAGGCAACACCGCTTCGCGGCTTCCTCACCGGGAGCATCGATTCGGTTCTGCGCGTGGCCGGACCTCGATACGTCGTGGTGGACTACAAGACGAATCGAATCGCGAGAGGCGATCTGACCACCGGCAACTTCACCCGCGAGAAGATGGCCCAGGAAATGATCCGCTCGCATTATCCGCTGCAGGCAATCCTGTATGCCGTTGCGCTGCATCGATATCTACGATGGCGTCAATCGAACTACGACCCGCAACTACATCTCGGCGGCATCCGATACCTGTTCGTGCGGGGCATGGTCGGACCGCAGACTCCCGCCGGATGCGGAGTGTTCGACTGGGATCCGCCCGCAGCTCTGGTGGTCGAGCTGTCGGATCTGCTCGCGGGCAGGGCGAGCCGATGACCGGTGTCTCGATTGCGCTGCGCGGCAGTGGAATTCTACGTACGTTCAACGACGTGGGTGTGCTGTCGGCATCCGACGTACACGTTGCGTTGCGCCTCGGTGCCCTGGCCGGGGAATCGTCGGAGTACGTGCTGCTCGCCACCGCTCTGACGGTGCGCTCGGTGCGATCCGGCTCGGTGTGCCTGGATCTGCGACGACTGCAAGACGTCACCGTCGACGAGGATTCGGACGTCGATCCGAGCGCACTCCCGTGGCCCGAGCTCGACGACGTGCTCCGAGCGCTGAGGGTGAGTCCACTGGTGGTCGGCAGCTCGAATGGGCCGTTGAGGCCGCTGAAACTGGTCGACACCGATCAGGGTGAGCTGCTGTATCTGGACCGATACCATCTGCAGGAGAGCACCGTTCGGGATCTCCTCGACGTGCGTTCGCAATCCCACCCGCCCGCCGATGCCGTCGAGATCGGCGGGGCCTTGGCCGCGCTGTTCGTGGATGGATCGGGTGCACCCACGGCCGCCCCCGATCGGCAGCGAATAGCGGCGGCTCTGGCAGCGACGCAATGGACCACGGTCATCGCCGGCGGACCCGGAACCGGAAAGACTCACACCGTAGCGAGAATTCTGGCGCTCCTCGTACGCGAACACGGCAGCGATCTGCGCATCGGACTGGCCGCACCCACCGGTAAGGCCGCAGCCCGACTGCAGGAATCCGTGTCCGAACAAGCCGGGCTACTCGGACTTCCTGCGGACCTGAAAGCAATGACGCTGCACCGACTTCTGGGATGGAAGCCCGGAAGCAAGACGCGGTTTCGGCACGATGCGGAGAATCGGCTGCCGTACGACGTCGTCGTCGTCGACGAAACCTCGATGGTGTCTCTGACGATGATGTGTCGGCTGCTCGAAGCCGTACGTCCCGAGTCTCGGTTGATTCTCGTCGGCGACCCGGACCAGCTGACGTCGGTCGATGCAGGCGCGGTGCTGGCCGATCTGGTGGCCAGGCCCGTCACCGGCAGGGAGAACCCGGTTCTGGCTCAGCTCGTCGACGCGGACTTCGCCGCCGCCGAGGATCCCGAAGAAGCGGCGCTGAGCGCGTTCGAGCGAGACCGATTGCGCGGCGGCGTCGTTCGGCTCAGTCGTGGCCGACGCTTCGGCGGAGCCATCGCTCGCTTGGCCGTGGCCGTCAGGGACGGCCGGGCCGACGACGTGATGGCGTTGCTCGAATCCGGCGCGGAGGAGATTTCGTTTCAGAGCCCCGACGACGTCGACGCTCTACGTTCGGACGTGATCGACACCGCAGCCGAGGTCACCGCCGCCGCCGTACGCGGGGATGCCACCGAAGCACTGCTCGGGCTCGAGAAACATCGCCTCCTGTGTGCGCACCGCGAGGGGCGATGGGGAGTCTCGCGGTGGGATCGGCAAGCGATGGAGTGGGTAGGAGAAGGCACCGGAACATTTCTCGACCCTTCGCTGTGGTATCCCGGTCAGCCGTTGTTGGTCACGGCCAACGACCACGAGGCGAGGATCTACAACGGAGACACCGGCGTTGTGGTGTTGGGAGACAACGGGACTCCGATGGCGGCGTTTGCTCGAGGTCGTGGCCACGTGTTGATTCACCCGAATGTGCTCTCCTCGGTACACACCGTGTACGCAATGACGATCCACCGCAGCCAAGGCAGTCAGTACGACACGGTCTCGGTTCTGCTGCCGGCCGAGGCATCGACACTGCTGACGCGAGAACTGCTGTACACCGCCATCACCCGCGCACGATCGCACGTTCGAGTGATCGGTACCGAGGAGGCCATCCGCGCGGGCGTCGAACGTCAGGTGCTGCGGGCGAGCGGGCTGCGCCGAAAGATCCTGTAGCTCGTCCGATCGTGTTCGTCACCGGCACGCATGCCGGTCTGCCCTCGTCACGACGTCCATGCTGTGTGCGACCAGAAGCCACGTGCGGGCCAGGTTCTTCCATACCCCGATCGAGTTGTTGCCAGTCGCGTCGGCGGAGGGGCGAGCCCGGACGGCGGCCGATCGATGCAGCGACAGTGCTTGCGCTTTCAACGCGTCGATATCGCCGTCGGCGCACACCGATCGAACGGTGTGCGCATCGACGCGTCGACCGACCAACTGGCACAACGCTTGCAGTGACCTCAGCTCGGCAGGCACGTCCTCGGATGTCTCCGACGGGCTTTCGGTCGTTGCGACGGTTGTGCTACCGACGAACCCGCGCTGCAGGTCGACCGGTCCCGACGACGCAGCGTCGGCCGCGACGCTCCACACGCTCAGGAACGACGGATGTGGGACGTTCCAGAGCTCCCGGAATGCGCAAGTGATCATCTCCGCGACGAGCGCTGCATCTGCTCGGGTGTCGGTGCGCGTGAGATCGATGATCGACCCGTCTGCGACCGGCTTGCCTCGATCCAGCCAACCGAAGTCGAGGAGCTGCACATCCATGGCCGTTGCGTCCGGGGCATCCGGGTACAGCAGTGACGGCAGCGCTGCCACCGACACCAGCACGCCGCCGTCGGTCGCTGCCACGTCGATGTACGGCCGCAATCCGCGCTCACCGGGGCTCGCCTGGGCAGCGGAAACCGTGATGTAGTCACGTCTCGGCAGGGTCCGAAGACGGGCGTGCAGGTTTTCGGTGAACGTGGCCCACGCAAGCGCGGTGGCGGAGTCGAAATGGCCGTTCTGCAATGCGGTCACGATGCGAACCCTCTTGTCGGACGAGAACTGATGCCTGTATCCGAGACCGTAGCGAGAGGGTCCGACAAGAACCTGGGTCAGTAAACGTCGCGAAGGTAGCGCTTGGATCGCTTGAGGTCGTTGACGTAGTCCTCGGCGGCGTCGGGGGAGCGGCCACCGTGCTCTGCGACGATCTCGTGCAGTGCCTCGTCGACACTCTTGGCCATCCGAGCCGCATCGCCGCACACGTAGATCAGCGCACCCGCTTCGAGCCACCCGTACAGCTCCTTGCCTGCCGCACGCATGCGGTGCTGAACGTAGATCTTCTGGGGCTGGTCGCGGGAGAAGGCCAGATCGAGTCGAGTCAGCAGACCGTCGCGCTCGAAATCGACCAGTTCGTCCTCGTACAGGAAGTCGCTCGCTCGATGCTGATCGCCGAAGAACAGCCAATTCTCGCCTGTTGCGCCCCGGGCTCGACGCTCGTGCAGAAAAGCTCGGAACGGTGCCACTCCGGTTCCCGGCCCGATCATGATGATCGGGGTGTCGTCGGATGGAAGGCGGAACGATTTGTTGGCCGACAGGAACACCCCGGCTTGCTGTTGCTCCCCGACGCGGTCGGCCAGATACGTCGAGCAGACGCCGCCGCGATCACGCTCGGCGGACCGATATCGGACCGTGGACACGGTCAGATGCACGGTGCCCTCGTGCGCGAGCGGAGACGAGGAAATCGAGTACACCCGGTGTTGCAGTGGTCGCAGCAGTCCGAGGAACTCGGCTGGATCGAACGCTCCCGACCGATCGAGGTCGAGAACGTCCACGACGTCCCGACCCCACGTCCAGGCGTCGAACGACGCGCGGTCGCCGTTCTGCAGAACGTGATCGAGCTCGGCGTCACCGGCGCGTTCGGCCACGGCCTCGATCAGATCCATGGACGGGATGCCGATCTCGTAGTCCGTGGTCAAGGCATCCGCCAGGGTGATCTCACCGGATTTGGTGTGGACAGCGGTGTCGGCAGGCACTCCGAGACGCTCGATCACGGCCGAGACCAGCGCCGCGTCGTTGACGGGTTTGACGCCGAATCCGTCGCCGGCCTCGTAGGCGATGCCGCTCTCGCCGAGCGCGATCGAGAAGTGTCGAACTTCCTTGGCCGACGTGGGGCCGGAGAGACGTCGGTTGCCCAGAATCTGCGCGCGATAGGGATTCTTCCGATTCCACGGTGAGCGCTTCGATGCGGTCCTGGTGGCGCCGAGATCGCCGGTTCGAGCGTCGATGTCCTGTACCTGCCTTGCGGTAGTCGTCTTGTGAGCCGACTGGGAGGTCGACTCGTTCGAACACTAATCGGGGCCACTCACTCGCGGTGCAGGACCTCGATTCCGTCGACGGAGAACACGACGTCGTATCCGCTCGCCAGCGCCCGGTCGATCGCCTGACGGTCGCCGGTCTCGTCCGTCGGCCACCCCGCAGGTCGTTGCCGGTTGACGACGATCCAATCCGGGACGGTCGAATCGGTCGTACGCTGCGGAAAGACCGAGACCTCGTGGTCGGCGACGAGTTGAGCCACGAGATTGTTCGACGCCGCAACCCGATCACCGGCGGGAATCCACTCGGAGATCTCTCGTGCGGTCGCGGCCTGCGGATCGATCGTCCATTCCTGCGCGTGCACCACACGTGACATGGGCAGGAACGGCAGCGCGATGACCGCGAAGGCTGCCACGAACGCGACGATCAGCTTCCGGCCACGTTCGGTGAGCTGACCGTGGCGGTGGCTACGCGCCAACGCGTCGAGCAGGGCGACGAACACGATGACCATCAGGATCGCGTTGTAGTGGTAGATCGGCTTCCAGAAGTTGGTGTTGTCGCTGAGAAAGCGCCACGCGACCGTCGGGACCGCGACCAGGAGCAGTGGCGATCTCAGGGCGAAGAAGCCGGTGACCGCGAGAAGCAGAAAGGCGGTGGCCGCCCGTGAATCGCCGGCAACCAGACCGTGCGCGGTGTCGGCTATGCCCTCGCCGAGCGGAGGCAGCTTCGAGCCCTGATCGTACGAGTTGTCCGAGCTGAGGGCCGGGATGATCACCTTGACCGCGAGCACTACCCAGGTCAGTCCCCACACAGCAGTCAGCGCCCCCGCAAGGCGCGTTCGGCCGGTCGTCCACAGCGCCACCAACGCCCCGATGACGATCACCGTAAGGCCCATGTCCTCTTTGACGAACACCAACGGTAGAGCCCAGGCCAGGGCCGGCAGCCAATGCTGTCGGACCAGCGCGACCATCGACATGGCCAGCAGGGGCATCGCGAACGCCACCTCGTGGAAATCGAAGTTCAGCGCGGCCTGCACGCCCCACGACAGTCCGAACGCCGCGGCCGTCACGATGCCCACGACCGTGCCGAATTTCTGTACCGCCAGTCGGCTGATCGGAATCACTGCGAGCGCGAACAGCACCGCTTGTGCGATCAGCAGTGTCTCGGCGTGCGGGAACAGTCGGTAGAGGGGCCCCAGCAACGCGGTGATGGGCGAGAAGTGATCGCCGAGCGTGTTGTAGCCGGTGCCGAGCAGGTCGGATGTCGGCGCGCGAAACTGCGAGTACGACGCGATCTGTTGGACGAATATCCCCAGGTCGAATCCGGACGTACGGAGCTGGCGATGGCCGAGGACGGACATCACCGAATACAGGGTCGCCAGCACGGCGAAGGAGACGACCGGCACCAGCGTCTCGGCGGAACGTAACGCCGAGCGCCGGTCTGTGGTGGCTGTTTCGTCGGTCGCTGTGTCGACACTGTCGGCATCGGTGACGACCGTGGATTTCTCGGTAGTGGTCACGAGAAGGCATGTCTACCGGACCGACGTGAGATGTTCCTGAGAACCGCCGGTCAGCGCTTGCGCTTCTTCGCTGGTTTGCGTCGCGGCGGCTGCGAGGTGAGGTGGTAGTAGAGCGCATCCTCGGAGTCCTCGACCACCACATCGATGAAGTCGCCGACTTCGAGGTAATCGTCGACGGCGATCCGGTCGGTCGAGCCGATGACTGCTTTCACCGATCGAGCGGGAACGAGGCCCCTACGGCCGTCCGGTCCGACGGCGAGTGCATAGCGTGGACCGGTACGGGTGACCCTGGCGCTGATGAAGTCCGGGTCCTTCGGTATCGGGTCGGCCGCGAGCACGCCCCCGTCCTTCGACGCGGCCGTCAACGAGTCGAGCTGCGCGGCCAGATCGTCGGCCATCGCATCGACCTGATCGAGCAGGTGGGCCATGTGTGCGGCGTAGTCGGTGTGCTTCTTGGTCGGCTTGAGCGCCTCACCGGGCTTGTACATGTCTTCGTGGGTCAGCTCGCCCCAGGCGTCCTGCAGGCGCGTCTTGACCTGAACTTCCACTTTCACATCGAGATCACCCTGATGCGTTGCGACTCGGACGACCAGCACCGCGTGGTATGCGCGATAGCCACTTGGCTTGGGAAAGGCGACGTAATCGGTCGGTGGTTGCGCGAACCGAACAGAGCATTCCGGGTCGTTGCACGCACGCTCGAGAGCAGCGACGAACGTCAGCTGATCGCGCGGGGTCTTGCAGAGCACCTTGACGCCGACGAGATCGGGCAGAGCCTCGGCGACGGCATCGGCGTCGGTCGGCTCGGTGATGCGTCCCTCGGACAGATAGCGGCGCAGCTTGTCGGCCGATCTGCCCGGGTCCTTGATGCGTGCCGTCTGTGCATTCAGTCGGTCTCGATCGACGTCCTCGAGAATCTCGTCGGCGATGGTCTCGAGGAAATTCTGCGCGGTGACGAGAGCGGCTTCCCACGCTCGACGACGCTGCAGGTACAGCTCTTCGACCAAGTCGTCGATACTCGTTGCCGATGTCACGATGCCGAGGTTAACGCAGAAGTACCGCCGATCCTGTCGGCGGCGCGCATTCGAGCTGTGGCGTGACTGTGTGCGGTTTACGCTCTACCGCATGACCGTGGCTTCGGAACAGAAGGACGACTTCGTCGAGCAGTTCGATCCCTTCCGTCGTGAGTTGCTCGCGCACTGCTATCGCATGACCGGGTCGATCCACGATGCCGAGGACCTGTTGCAGGAGACGTACATTCGCGCCTGGCGGGGGTACGCAAAGTACGAGGGCCGTTCGTCCCTGCGCACATGGCTGTACCGAATCGCAACCAACACCTGCCTCACCGCTCTGGACGGCCGGGCGAAGCGTCCCCTGCCGACGGGCTTGGGTGCACCGAGTTCAGGCCCCACCGACGAACTCGTGCAGAACAACGAGATTCCGTGGTTGGAGCCGATTGCAGATTCCGATCTGGCGGATGCGAGTGATCCCGCATCGATCGTGGTGGCGAAGGAATCCGTGCGGCTCGCCTTCGTCGCCTCCTTGCAACACCTGTCGTCGCGACAACGCGCGGTGCTGCTGATGCGCGAAGTGTTGCAGTGGAAAGCGTCGGAAGTTGCCGAGGTTCTCGCCACGACGACGACCGCGGTCAACAGCCTCCTGCAGCGAGCCAGGGAGCGCCTCGACGAGATCGCGCCCGATTTGGACGACATCGAGCCGATCGAATCGGCAGAACTGCAGCAACTGCTCGCCCAGTACGTGGACTGTTTCGAGGCCTACGACATCGACCGGCTGGTCACGTTGTTCACCACTGACGCGGTGTGGGAGATGCCGCCGTTCGTCGGGTGGTACCAGGGCGGCGAGACGATCGGATCGCTCATCCGCAACAACTGCCCGGCAAACGGCGCAGGCGATATGCGGATGGTGTCGACATCTGCCAACGGACAACCGGCGTACGGGTTGTACATGCTGGGTGAGGACGGTGTGCACCGGCCGTTCCAGCTGCACGTGCTCGATGTCGATGCCAGAGGGGTCGGACACGTGGCCTGCTTCTTCGATCTGACTCTGTTCGATCGATTCGGATTGCCCGACCGCCTCTAGAACAAAGGTCGGTCAGCTCTCCGAGACGGCGGACGGGTCCATCCACATCACTTCCCACACATGATTGTCGAGATCTCGGAACGCCCTTCCGTACATGAACCCGTGGTCCTGTGGTTCCATCCACTTCGATCCACCCGCGGCGATCGCCGCGTCGGTGAGCGAATCGACCTCTTGGCGGCTGTCGGCAGAGATGCACATCAGCACCTCTCGGGCCGAGCCGGTGTCGCAGATCGAGTCCGAGATGAAGTCCTCGAATCGCGCGGTGGCCAGGAACATCACCGTCGCCTGATCGCTGACGATCATGGAAGCGGTGTTCTCGTCGCTGAACATGTCGTTGAACTCGAAGCCGAGACCCTCGAAGAATGCGCGGGTGGCGACGACGTCGCGAACGGGCATGTTGGCGAACAACAA
Organism: Rhodococcus sp. 14-2496-1d; assembly: GCF_002259365.1. Taxonomy (NCBI): domain Bacteria; kingdom Bacillati; phylum Actinomycetota; class Actinomycetes; order Mycobacteriales; family Nocardiaceae; genus Rhodococcus; species Rhodococcus sp. 14-2496-1d. The sequence goes on from NZ_NPFV01000025.1 coordinate 155,471, forward strand.
ACGTGACATGGGTACACACCTTTTCCGTGAAGAACCTGCTGCGTCGAACCGTCGAACAACGGTCTTGCTCGTACTGACAGCTGTCGATCCGAAAAGTCATCGGGTGAAGATGTGCCGACACGACGCGACCCCGCCGAGCGGGTGCTCGACGGGGTCGCGGACTGCGAAGCTGAAGGGGGCGTGTAGCTATCGCGTGATCTGCTGGCTATCGCGTGATCTGCGCGAGGCGCGACAGCATGCGCGAGAAGACGTGGCCGTCGTTGCCGAGATCTGCGTAGGGGCCGGATGCCTCGTCCGACTCGGTGGTGCCGGGCGTTGCCGCAGCAAGCGTGCGCGCCAGCCGGGTGCGACGCTCGATGGCGTCGAGGATGGTGGCGTCCAGCGTTGAAACTTCGTCGAAGAGCTGGTCGACGTCAGCTGTCGCGATGTCGGCACTGTCGGTGCCAATTGCGAGCGAATCGATCTGAACAGTCACATCGTCTCCTTTTGTTCGCGTCCTGAGGTGTGAGTCGTTCGGTCGGCCGGAACCGTTACAGCTCCATCCGAGTAAAAACGATGTTTCGTCGCCCAAACCAACATGCCCACTCGACGGGCCTGGGCCAACCTCTTCGGGGTGTGATGCTGCATACAGTCCGGTCGGTTCCGCTACCTGCGGGTTCTTCGGACGGAACGGCTCGAAGGATTCTTCTCGCGATGTTCCGGGTAGCCGCGGAGCGGATACGTCGACTTTCGAGGAGTGAACGATGCGTTACGACTACCTGATCATCGGTGGGGGAATGGTTGCGGACAGTGCAGCTCGCGGAATCCGCGAGCAGGACGCGACGGGCTCCATCGGAATACTCGGCGCGGACCCCGACGCGCCGTACACCCGGCCGGCGCTGTCGAAGAAGCTGTGGACCGACCCGGAATTCGGCCGCGATCAGGTCTCGCTCGACACGGCGTCCGACACCGACGCATCGGTGCACACCGGAACTCGAGTGATATCGGTCGACCGCTCGAACTCGTCGGTCACCATGGAATCCGGAGACACCCACGAGTACGGAAAGCTGCTCCTGGCAACGGGGGCGACGCCGACTCGCATCGAACTGGCCCCCAGCCCGCGCGTGGTGTACTTCCGCACCTTCGCCGACTACCGGGCGCTGCGTGAACTGACGAAGACCGCCGACCACATCGCCGTGGTCGGCGGCGGATACATCGGCACCGAGATCGCAGCTGCGCTGTCTGTCCAGGATGTGAAGGTCACACTGGTCACGTCGGACTCCGTGCTCGGCGGACACATGTTTCCGCAGAGCCTGGCTGCCGGCTTCGACAAGGGTTTCGCCGGCCACGGTGTGACCGTGCGCCGAGGAACGAGGGTCGTTTCCGGAGCCGAGGCGTCGGCGCGCGTACAACTGCAACTCGACGACGGTTCGACCGTGGAGGCGGACGGAGTCGTGTTCGGACTCGGCGTGCGACCCGACACGGAACTGGCCGAGGCTGCGGGGCTGGCAGTCGACGACGGCGTGATCGTCGACGAGTTTCTTCGCACCGAGGACGAACGCGTCTACGCCGCCGGTGACGTGGCGAACTACCCCGACGCCATTCTCGGACGCCGACGCATAGAGCATGTCGACAATGCGACCGAGATGGGTAAGGCTGCCGGACGCAACATGGCCGGTGCCGCAGATCCCTACACGTACACCCCGTACTTCTACTCCGACGTGTACGACGACGGCTATCAAGCGATCGGCACGGTGTCCACGACGCTGACCGTCGTCGAGGACTGGAAATCGGTGGGGAAGGAAGGCGTCGTCTACTACCTCGACGACGATGCCGTCGTCCGGGGCGTGCTCATGTGGAACGTCTGGGAGGGGCTCGACGTGGCGCGCAGCCTGTTGGCGGAGAAGAAGCCGCAGACCGAACAATCGTTGCGCGGACTTATCTGACCTTCTGGAACACTCGATGGCAAGCGATCCGTCGACGACGCCGGCGATTCGGCGCGACCTAGGAGAGACGATGTCCGAGTTCGATCGCAGTGAGTCGGCCGATCAGCGTGCCCGGTTCGACGACGAGGTCCATCGCCGCTGTGCCGACTGCCGGCTGCCCGGTCGCTCCGAGCAGCTGTCCGACGCGGCGGCTGTCGCCATCGCGGCCGGACGAGTGGACGAGGCCACTCGAGCAGTCCTCGTCGGCCGATGGCATGCCGGACGCTCGCTGCCGTCGATCGGAGGATTCGGCGCACTGCGCAATCTGGTGGACGAGCGCGATCGCTGGCTCGGCAAGGACACGACGAACAAGCCCGGATCGGCGCTCGTGTACAAACTCCGTGCTGCCGAGTTGACCAAACGAGTCAATCACCACCGCACCACCGTGGTGATGTCGAATCGCCACTACGCCACCGGGGTACGCGCGGCGCGCAAAGAGCGCAGGGAAGGTGTGCATCTGGACCTGGACCAGCGGGACACGATCTTCGATGCGTTGACGAAAACGCCTGCACCACAGAAGTTCGGCCCGATCGCCGAGCGTGGCCTCTCGCTGGTGGACGCGGCCACGGATCGGGTGAGCACGCTGGCGCGCAGAACTCCGGTGGCCGACAGGGTCGAGTGGGCGACAGGAGTGGTGGATCAGTTCGTGGATCGAAAGGACGACCGCTTCGTCGATCGTTACGACACCCTGCTGTTCTTTGCCGGCACGGCGTTCGATCGGGTGCGTCGGTCGCCGGCATGGCAGTCGACGTACTTCGAGATCCAACGCAAACAGCTGGACCTGTTCGTCGAACTCACCGAGATCTCGGTCGATGCCACCTCGTTGCATACGGTAGCGACCGAGTTGAATCGGATCGGTGAAACGATGGTCGACGAGGAGACAGCAGCGCAGGTCGAATCCCGCCGTGTCGCACTGGAAGTGGTGTGGAAACAGTTGACCGGACGGGTGGCTGCGCTGGTTCGGCTCGCGAACGTGGTCGAGTCCTCGGAGACCGAGGCACGCACCTCCGACGCGATGGCCCGCGCGCACAGCCTGGACGATCGGATCGACGACCTCGTCGGGCGGTCGGGGAGCCGGGAGATGTCTGCCGAGAACACGCACTTCGTCGGCGATCAAGTGCGGACACAGTGGCGCGACTGAATGACACCATAGGCGCAGAGGCGCGATTCACTGCTGTTCGGGCCACTGAATCGCGCCACCGGCTCTAGGCGATGATTGCGAACAGAATCCCCGCGACGGCGAAGCTGACCACGGACAGAATGGTCTCGAGGACCGTCCACGTCTGCAGTGTCTGCTTGACGGTGAGGTTGAAGAACTTCGCGATGATCCAGAATCCGCCGTCGTTGACGTGGCTGGCGATGATCGAGCCCGCCGCGATGGACATGGCTATGAGCGCCACGGCCGGAGCCGAGTAGTCCTGCGCCGCTACCAGGGGTCCGACGATTCCGCCGGTCGTCACGATGGCCACTGTGGCCGAGCCCTGCGCCACGCGCAGGGCGCAGCTGATGATGTAGGCCAAGACGATGATCGGTAGGCCCGCGGCTGCCATGGTGTCGGCCAACGCCGTGCCGATACCCGTGGCCGAGATGACCTTCCCGAAGAACGCACCAGCTCCGACGACCAGCAACAGCATGCCCACCGGACGAAGTGACTCTCCGGTCAGCTTGCTGAGTTCCTGGACTGTGGATCCGCGTCGAATTCCCAGAACGTAGAACGCGATCAGAACTGCGATGAGCAGCGCGACGGCCGGTGTACCGAAGAACGTGAGTACTTCGAGGAGATTTCCGGGATCGAGCAGAATGCTGCCGAACGTGGCCCCGAGGATCAGGACCAGTGGAACGGCAATGATCGCTCCGATCGTGCCCACCGACGGCGGCGTCGTGACGACCGGGCGCTTGGTTGCGACCGTGCCTGCGCCTCCACTCTCGGTGGTGCTTGCGTCGTCGCCGTCGTTGATGAAGTCCTCGGGGACGTCGACGATGACGCGTTTACCGATCCAGTTACCCCAGACCAGGCCGGCGGCGATGAATCCTGGTATCCCGCAAATGAATCCGAACAGGATGAGCCAGCCCAGGTTCACCTCGAGCAACCCGCCGAGGGCGACCGGACCTGGGTGTGGCGGCAGGAAGGCGTGCGTCATGGACAACCCGGCCAGCATCGGCAGCGCATAGAGCACCAACGACTTTCCGCCTTGACGCGCCGCCACGTACACCAGCGGTGCCAGCACGAAGATGCCGATGTCGAAGAAGACGGGGATGCCGAAGATCAGCCCCAGCAGTCCCATTGCGATGGGTGCACCGCGTTCGCCGAAGACCCCGAGTAGTTTGGCGGTCAAAGCCTGTGCACCACCCGACTTTTCGAGAATCGCCCCCAGAACCGTTCCCAGTCCGATGATGACTGCGATGTGCCCGAGGATGCCGCCGAACCCGGTTTCGAGAAGCGACTCGTTGCTCTTGATCGCGGTGCCGACTATCTCGTTGACGGGCAAACCGGCAGCCAGAGCCAATCCGAGGCCGACGATGAGAAGTGCGATGAACGGTTCGAGCTTGACCTTGATGATGACTACGAGCAGTACGGCAATTGCGATGCCGCACAGTACGAGTAGACCAGGAGTCGAGGTCCTGAGCCAGTCGACGACAGAATTCATGACGAGCCTTCCTTGATGTGTGCACTGATAGCCGCCACGAACGCCTGCGCTCGCACGGTGATGTCGTCCCACTGGGCGGCCGCGACCGACGCCGGTGGGACCACATCGGTACCTGCAGTCACTGCGACGGCACCTGATGTCAGGAACTGAGCAGCGTTGCCCGCGTTGATTCCGCCGGACGGAACGAGTTGTGCGTCGGGGAAGGGGCCGAGCAGATCCTTGAAATACGCGGGCCCGACGGTCCGAGCCGGAAATATCTTCACGGCATCGGCTCCGAGATCGAGGGCGGTCATCACCTCGGACGGGGTGAGTGCGCCCATCATCAGCGGGACTCCGGCGTCGGTGACGATCGCGGCAACGTCGGGACGCAGCCCGGGTGTCACGACGAAGTGCGCCCCGGCGTCGATCGCGGACCGGGCTTGGTCGGCGGTCAGGACCGTGCCCGCCCCGACGACTGCACCTGCGTCCGATGCCGCGCGGATCAGCGCGAGGACGCCGGGCGTGGTGAAGGTCAGCTCGAGCGCGCGAATTCCTCCGCGCGCGAGCGCATCTGCCAACGCAGCAGAATCCGAGATGTGCGGGGCGCGCACCACCGACAGTGTGCGATCCTCGAGAATGGTCGTCATGGCGTTCACGATGTTTGCCTTCCGGCGGGGTTCATCCGCAGGGCGTGGCCTGCCAGAGAATGAGTGGGGCGATGCTCGTCGATGGCGAACGCGCCGTTGACCATGACGTGGCTGATGCCTTGGGCCTGTTGTTTCGGGTTCTCGAACGTGGCGGTGTCGCGGACGGTGGCCGGGTCGAACAGGACGAGATCGGCTGCGTACCCTTCGGCGATCGTGCCGCGGGCGCGCAGGCGGAGTCGCTCAGCGGGACGGCCGGTCAGGTGATTGACGCAGTCCTCCAGTGACAGCAACTGCTCGTCTCGCGCGTAGTGACCCAGGTAGCGGGGGAACGTTCCCCAGGCGCGCGGGTGCGGCTTCTCGCCGACCAGGATCGCGTCGCTGCCGCCCATATGGCGTGGATGCGCCATGATCTCGCGCACGTTCTCCTCGTGTCCGACGTGCTGCAGGATGGTGGTGGCCAGCGCGTCTCGTCGAAGAAAGTCGAAGAACACGTCCACCGGGGACCTACCCGCCTCGGACGCGATGTCGGACATCGTGCGTCCGACGTACCGATCGAGGTCGTGGTTCGCGACCCCGCTGAGCTGGATGGTCTCCCACTCGACGGTGACGCCATGGCAGCCGTCGGACCCGTTGACATCGACATCTCGTGCGATGCGTCGACGCATGTCCGGATCGTCGAGTCGTTCCAGCGCGCGGTCCGGGCCACCCGACATCGCCCAACTCGGAAGCAGCGCAGACAAGGTGGTGGCTCCGGGCAGATAGGGATACGTGTCGAGGGTGACGTCGCAGCCGTTCGCGATCGCCGAATCGACGCGGTCCAAGAACTCGCGTGCCCGGCCCCGATTGACGCCGAAGTTCATCGTCGCGTGAGTCAGATGCAGCGCACATCCCGTCTGCTCGGAGAGATCGAGCATCTCCTGATACGCGTCGAGCGCGCCCGCGCCGTAGGACCGAGTGTGCGGCGCATAGAACCCACCGAAGTCGGCGACGACCTCGCACAACGCTCGTAATTCGCTTGTGTCCGCGTACATTCCGGGCGTGTACGTCAAGCCGCTCGACATCCCGACGGCACCTTCCTGCAGCCCCTGTGCCAACAACTGCTGCATGTGGGCGATCTCGGACGGCGACGCGGGTCGCTGATCAGGGCCGACCGCGAGGTATCGCAGTGTTCCCTGGGGAACGAGATAGGCAGCGTTCGGAGTGATGCCCTGGTCGAGGCGAGCGAGGTACTCCGAGACCGAACGCCACGAGAAGTCGAGGTCGACGGGATTGCCGTTCCATCCGGCGATCTGACGCCGCACCACATCGAGCGTCGCGTCGTCGATCGGAGCGTAGGCGATTCCGTCCTGTCCGATGACTTCGGTGGTGACGCCCTGACTGATCTTCGGGAAGTGGTCGGGGTCGGTCAGCAGACGCAGATCGGAATGGGCGTGCATGTCGATGAACCCGGGGGACAGGACGTGCCCCTCGGTGGCGTCGACGATTCTGTCGGCACCGTGAACGGTGCCGGGTTCGGCGACCGAGGCGATGAGACCGTCGCGTACGAGAACGTCACGACGCTGCCGTGGTGACCCGGTGCCGTCGATGACGTCGGCACCTCGAATGAGGATATCGGACAAGGGTTTCGGCTTTCTAGAAGAATGTGTGCACGAGATCGACGACGCGGGGATCGTCGCCATCGGCGTCGTCGACGACGGGAACCAGACGCCATTTGTCGAAGGCGGTGCACGGGTGAGACAGGCCCAACCGCACCACCGATCCGACCGGCAGCGCCGCGGCGTCCTCGGCCGGTAGGCGAAGGAACGCGTGTTGATCGTTCAGCGCTGTGACCGCGGCACCGGAATCGAGGGTTTCGGTTCCTCGAACCAGCTGGGGGACCGGTAGACCTTCGTCGAACGGAAAGTCCCGCTTGCCTGCATCGAGCAGCGCGAGACCGGGTTCCGGCCGGGATACCGTCCGAGCCCATCCGTGCATCGCAGACATCAGCGGCGCGTCGGTGCGGGCGGGAGTCAGTGGTGAGATCTGCGAGTAGAAGCCGTCGTCGTGCACCACATAGGCACCCGAGCGCAGCACCACGTCGGTAGGTACACCCTCGCCGGTGGTGAGGGAGTGCAACCGCTCGACAACCAGGTCCTGGTAGGCGCTACCGCCGGCAGTCACGATCGCATGGTCGCCGTACAACCCTTCGGCATCGAGCGCGCGATGAAGGGTGGCGACGTTGTCGAGGTAGGTCCGAACCGCCGCGAGGCCGCTGTCGGTCCGGTCGTGGCTGAGTGCGCCCTCGTAGCCGCCGACCCCGGCCAGGATCAGCCGCGGCGACGACGCGATGGCACGAGCGACCGCGATCGCCTCGTCGGTCGTCCGCGCTCCGGTGCGACCGTGCGGGCCACCGAGTTCGACGATGACCGGGATCGAGCGTGTTCCCTGCGCCGCCAGGATGCGGTCCATCTCGTGCACCGTCGCGACGCTGTCCGCCCAGCAATAGAACTCGAATGTCGGATGCGAATCCAGTTCGGCCGCAATCCATGTCAGTGCGACAGGATCGATCTCGGCATTCGCGAGAACGACCCGTTCGACCCCGAACGCACGCGCTGCCTGAACCTGCCATCCGGTTGCGAGGGTGATCGCCCAGCTTCCCGCATCGAGTTGCTGTTTCCACAGTTGAGGGGCCATCGACGTCTTGCCGTGGGGCGCGAGCAGCACTCCCGCGCGCGCCGACCACTCGGCCATGACCGAGATGTTCGACGCGATGCGTGCGCTGTCGAGAGTGAGTACGGGCGTCGTGAACTCGGAGAGTCGTGGCGACGTGGCGAGAAAGCTCTCGATGGTGTGCCCCCACGACCTGGGTGGCAGCGCCTTGTGCTCGGGTCCGAGCACTCGCCGGCTGAGTGCCTCGACGGCATCGGTGTCGATCACGGTCGTCTCCTGGGTCTCGAAATCGAAAGCGTTGCGTATTGTGCAACGCTAGTTGCGCAATGTGTTTATGATTTGTAGTCTGCAACGAAAGCCAGCGTTCCCGCAAGAGTTCGAGGAGATCGACGTGAAAGCACCACGAGCGGTGTGCGTAGGCGAAGGCCTCGTCGTTCTGGTCGCCGAGCCTGGCCCACTGGAGAATTCGGACACCTTCCATCGCACGGCCGGTGGCGCTGAAGCCAACGTGGCAAGGGTGTTCGGTCAACTGGGCGTCGATGCATCGTGGATCTCGAGAGTGGGCGACGACGGATTCGGCCGGTACCTCGTCGGCCAATTGGACGCGGCAGGTGTCGACACCTCCGGTGTGACGGTCGACGACGCGCGACCCACGGGCATGTATGTGAAGCAACGCGGCTCGGGTTCCGATGATCGACACGACCTCGCGTGCGGAGACAGTGCCATGACGTACTTCCGTACCGGCTCGGCTGCGAGCGCCCTGTCGCCGGGAGACATCGACGGGCGTGCGGCGACCTTGGTCGATCGTGCCGACTTGATCCACTTCACCGGGATCACCGTGGCGATCTCCGATACCGCGGCCGACCTGACGAGGTCCCTGATGGATCTACCCACCGTCGTCAGCTTCGATCTGAACTATCGGCCGGCGCTGTGGAAGTCTCGGCCGGACGCAGCTGCAGATGTGCTCGGGGAACATGTTCGGGGAAGCGATGTGGTGTCCATGGGGGCCGACGAAGCTGCGCTGGTGTTCGGCACATCCGATCCCGCCGAGCTGCGCGAGATGTTCCCGCAGCCACGCCATCTGGTGATCAAGAACGACGCGCACACCGTGACGGCGTTCGAGGGAACCTCTCGGGTCGACGTACCGGCGCTGAAGCTCGACGTAGTCGAAAAGATCGGTGCCGGAGACGCGTTCGCGGGCGGGTATCTGACCGGACTGATGTTGGGTAGGAGTTCCGTCGAGCGCGTTCGGTTCGGGCATCTCTGCGCGGCGGGTGCCTTGACCGGGCACGGTGACATCGCCTCGGTGCTGCCCCTGGCGGTGCTGATCGAACTGGCCGAACTGCACGACGCCGACTGGGCGAGGCTGGACTACGCAGTCACCACCGCGCGTCACTCGGGGGTATCGCAGTGAGTCAAAGTCTCGCGCGAGCGATGACACTCCTCGGCTTGCTCGGCGACGGCCCGCGGTCACTCGACGAGTTGGCGTCGGTCCTCGAGGTTCACAAGACGACCGTGCTGCGCCTGCTGCGCACGTTGGAAGCCGACAGATTCGTCCAGCACGACGTGGATCACCGCTATCAGCTCGGATCCAGGCTGTTCGAGCTCGCCAACCGAGCGCTCGAACAGCGCGACGTTCGGAGCATCGCGCGGCCGCATCTGGCCGAACTGAACTCGATCACCGGTCAGACCGTCCATCTCGCCACCTACGAGGCAGGCGTCGTGATCTATATCGACAAGTTCGACGCCCAACAGAGTGTGCGGATGTATTCGCGAATCGGAAAGCCCGCACCACTCCACTGCACAGCTGTGGGGAAGGTTCTGGTCTCGGCCCGTCCCGAGGCAGAACGAGCGCAGATTGCACACGGCATCACATACACACCGTTCACCGAACGAACGATCACGACGGCCGAGCGCTATCTGCGCGAGCTCGACCTCGTGCGCGAGCAGGGGTTCGCCGAGGACCGCGAGGAGCACGAGTCGTTCGTCAACTGCATCGGCTGCGCAGTGCGCGACGGAACCGGCGAGGTCGTGGCAGCGGTGTCGATGTCTGTTCCCGACATGGTGCTCGATCACCAACAAGTCCTCGCAACACTCCCCGAAGTACAGCGCGCCGCGGCCGCGATCTCCGAGGGATTGGGCTGGCGACCGTGAAAAACCCAGGACTGCAAGACACAGGACGAGAGCTCGACGGAAGGAACACAATGAGTGAAAAGATCGAAATCCGCACCACAGACGCGCCCGCACCGGCTCACACCTTTTCTCAAGGAGTCCGGAAGGGACCGTTCGTTCAGGTCTCGGGGCAGGGACCGGTCGACCCGGTCACCAGCGAGTACCTGTACCCAGACGATGTTGCCGCACAGACGACCCGCACTCTCGAGAACGTCAAGGCCATCGTCGAGGCCAGCGGTGCGACATTCGACGACGTCGTCATGCTGAGGGTCTATCTGACCAAGCGCGAAGACTTCTCCACCATGAACGACGCCTACGGACAGTTCGTGTCGGCGCATACCTCGGGCGACGTCCTACCGAGCCGCACGACAGTGTTCACGGGCCTGCCACGAGAAGAGATGTTGGTCGAAATCGACGCCGTCGCGATCGTCTGACCGAGTCCGGCGGCAGATGTTCACACGAAAATTACATCTGACCAGGCGATTTGCGTAAGCGTTGGTCTTCGCGTAACTTTTGTCGAGTCAGAGCGACACGGACATCGACCCGGTCTTCACGGACTGGGACAACGAGGTTGTACGGAGTGTGCACTGAACAACCCAGGCAAGGCGAGATGGTATCAGCCATGCCTGGGGTTCGAGCGTGTAAGCCCCGAAGTTACCGTGCAAACGGCAGCGACGGTGTGTGCGTGTTCTTTGAGAACTCAACAGTGTGTCGATGAATGTCAGTGCCGAAATTATTTTGGTGAAAGCATTCGATGTATCAGCCATCCGCTTGTGGTGGTTGTTGTCGGGTGTTGTTTGAAATGCTAGTTGAGTTTTTTTGCTAGTGATTTGACTTGATGTCTTTGACTGATTCACGGTCCCTTGTGGGGATTGTTGTTTCGCAGGTCTTTTACGGAGAGTTTGATCCTGGCTCAGGACGAACGCTGGCGGCGTGCTTAACACATGCAAGTCGAGCGGTAAGGCCTTTCGGGGTACACGAGCGG